>NZ_JBIBST010000005.1:0-775 GCF_043077765.1 Streptomyces sp. NPDC015661
CGCCCGGTTACATTCCGAACCCGGAAGCTAAGCCTTTCAGCGCCGATGGTACTGCAGGGGGGACCCTGTGGGAGAGTAGGACGCCGCCGAACAATTCTTCAGGACCCCTGGTCCCAGCGTTCACGCTGGGACCAGGGGTCCTTTTGTTTTTTGCTTGACTTTTCCGATGCGCGGCTGAGTGCCGGCTGCGCGAGAATGACTGCAGTACCCGAAGACAGGAGTCACCAAGATGTCCACCAACTCTCCCGACGACCGTCCGGAGCGCGAGCCTCGTCGCAGGGACGGTGGCGGTGGCGACCGGGGCGGCTTCCGCGGGCCGCGCCGTGACGACAACCGTGGCGGTGGTGGCTTCCGTCGCGATGACCGTGGTGGTGACAACCGCGGTGGCGGTTACCGTCGTGACGACCGCGGTGGTGACAGCCGTGGTGGTGACAGCCGCGGTGGCGACAACCGCGGTGGCGACAACCGCGGTGGTGGCTTCCGCCGCGATGACCGTGGTGGTGACAACCGCGGTGGCGGTTACCGTCGCGATGACCGTGGCGGTGACAACCGCGGTGGCGGCTTCCGTCGCGATGACCGTCGTGACGAGCGTCCGTCGTTCCGTCGGGACGACCGTCCCTCCTACGGACAGCGTGACGACCGCCGTGACGACAACCGCGGCGGTGGCTTCCGCCGTGACGACCGTGGTGGTGACAACCGCGGTGGCGGTTACCGTCGCGATGACCGTGGCGGTGACAACCGCGGTGGCGGCTTCCGTCGCGATGACCGTCGTGAC
>NZ_JBIBST010000005.1:874-576724 GCF_043077765.1 Streptomyces sp. NPDC015661
CGAGCGTCCGTCGTTCCGTCGGGACGACCGTCCCTCCTACGGACAGCGTGACGACCGCCGTGACGACAACCGCGGTGGCGGCTTCCGCCGTGACGACCGTCGTGACGAGCGTCCTTCGTCGTTCCGTCGGGACGACCGTCCGTCGTACCCCTCGCGTGACGACAGCCGTGGCGGCGGTGGCTTCCGCCGTGACGACCGTGGTGGCGACAACCGCGGTGGCTTCCGTCGTGACGACCGCGGTGGTGACAGCCGCGGTGGTGACAGCCGTGGCGGTGGCTTCCGCCGTGACGACCGTGGCGGTGACAACCGCGGTGGCGGCTTCCGTCGTGACGACCGTCGTGACGAGCGTCCTTCGTCGTTCCGTCGGGACGACCGTCCGTCGTACCCCTCGCGTGACGACAGCCGTGGCGGCGGTGGCTTCCGCCGTGACGACCGTCGTGACGAGCGTCCCTCGTCGTTCCGTCGGGACGACAGCCGTGGTGGCGGGTTCCGCCGTGACGACCGGGGCGGCGACAGCCGTGGCGGCGGCTTCCGTCGCGACGACCGCGGTGGCGACCGCGGTGGGTTCCGTGGCCGTGACGACCGGGGCGGCGAGCGTGGCGGTTACCGCGGTCGTGACGACCGGGGTGGCTTCGGGCGCCGTGACGACCGGGACCGTGGCGACCGCGCTCCCATCAAGCGTCTGCCGATCCCGCCGGAGGTCACCGGTGAGGAGATCGACCCGGATGTGCGCCAGGAGCTGATGAGCCTGCCCAAGGGGCTCGCCGAGGACGTCTCGCGCAACCTCGTCATGGTCGCCCAGCTCATCGACGAGGACCCGGAGAAGGCGTACGGGTACTCCCGTGTCGCCCTGCGGCTCGCCTCCCGTGTCGCGGCCGTCCGCGAGGCCGCCGGCTTCGCCGCGTACGCCACGCAGAAGTACTCCGAGGCGCTTGCCGAGTTCCGTGCCGCGCGCCGGATGAGCGGCGGTGTCGAGCTGTGGCCCGTCATGGCCGACTGCGAGCGCGGCCTCGGCCGGCCCGAGCGTGCCCTCGCCATGGCCGGTGAGCCCGAGGTGCAGAAGCTGGACAAGGCCGGGCAGGTCGAGATGCGGCTCGTCGCCGCCGGCGCCCGCCGGGACCTGGGGCAGCTGGACGCGGCCATCGTGACGCTGCAGAGCCCCGAGCTCGCCTCCAGCGCCGTGCACCCGTGGACCGCGCGCCTGCGGTACGCGTACGCCGACGCGCTGCTCGCCGCCGGCCGTGAGCGCGAGGCCCGCGAGTGGTTCGCCAAGGCCCTGGAGGCCGACAAGGACGGCGCCACGGACGCCTCCGACCGCCTCGCCGAGATGGACGGCGTCGAGTTCGTCGACGCGTTCGACGAGTCCGACGACGAGTCCGACGAGTCCGATGAGTCGAACGACTCGGATGTTGTCGACATCGAGCTCGACATCGAGGACGAGGACGAGGACGACGAGGACGAGGACGACCGGGACGGCGACAAGGGCTGATCCGGGCCGGTAGTGAGAAGGGCGGCACCCGTCGGGTGCCGCCCTTCTTCGTTTGTGTGCGTTCCTTTGCCTGCGGTCAGTCCAGCGCCAGGCTTCTCAGGACCAGGCCCGTCGCCGGCTTCGGGCCGAACGAGGTCGACTTGCGGGGCATCGTGACGCCCTGGCGGGCGAGGTCGCGGACGACCTCCTCCCGTACCGGGTGCATGAGGACCGCCGTACCGCCCCGGCGTTCCGCCTGGGCGACCGCCGCCTCCGTGTCGTGGATGTAGGCGATGTCCTCGGGGGCGTCCGGGATGTGCCAGACGTGCTCCAGGAGGGTGGAGTGCAGGACCGTCGCGTCCAGGGTCCGCCAGGCCTGGGGGCGGTCCGTGCGGATCGTGCGGTCCAGGAGGGCGGGGTCCGGGCGGTCGAGCAGGTGGAAGGTGCCGTCGCCCGCGAGGAGGAACGCGTTGCCCTCGGCCGTGGCCGCCTCCAGGGCCTCCAGGGCCACCGGCAGCGGCCGGTCGATGCGGCGCACCCGGAAGGAGTCGCCGAGGGCCGCGAGGGCGTCGGCGACCGGCAGACGGTTGAGGAGACGGTGGATGGCGCGGACCCGCAGCGGGTAGCGGGCGGTGTCGATGAGGAGGACCAGGCCGTAGTTCCAGGGGCCGGGTGCCGCGTGTTCCTCGCGAAGACGCAGGTATGTCGCCCAGCGGTGGTGGCCGTCGGCGATGAGGGCCTGATGGCCCGCCAGTTCGTCCGCGACCGCGGCGAGTTCGGCGGGATCCGTGACCGACCAGAGGCGGTGCTGGAAGCCGTCCTCCGTGGTGGTGGAGAGCAGCGGTTCGCGCCGGACGGCGCGCTCGATGACGGCGTCGGCGCCGCCCTCGTCCGCTCCGACGTATGTGAGGAGCAGGGGCTCCAGGTTGGCGGCCGTGGTCCGCATGAGGGCGGCGCGGTCCTCGACGACGTGCGGCATGACGTCCTCGTGGGGGAGGACGATGCCCTCGGCCGGGGTGGAGAGCTCCAGGGCGCCGATGATGCCGCGCTGGAGGATGCCGTCGCCGTACTGCTCGTACACGTAGAGCGCGGGCTCCGGGTCCGGGGCGAGGACGCCGTCCGCGAGCCAGCGGTCGAGGGTGACGGCGGCCTTGCGGTGGCGGGTGCCGGCGGTGATCGCCTGAGGGAGGATCAGCCGGACGATGTTGTGCGGATCCGCGGACTCCAGATGGAGCAGTCCGTCAGGTCGTACGACGACGTCGTAGGGCGGGGACGTCACGGCGGCGAGGCTGCCGACCCGCTCGGGGACATAGCGGAGTCCGCGGAACGGGGCCAGGCGCAGGCCTGTGGCGTCGTCGCGGACGTCGTCGGCCGCGTGACCTGAGGTGTTCATCCTGTCATCGTATGTGGGCGGGCATGAGCGATGATCGGAAGAGTGGGGGAATTCACCCGGTGATCTGAGGAGTGTGCGGTGACGGTGCGGAACGGCCAGGGACGGCGCGAAGGCGGCAGGAAGCACCCCGGTGGCAGCGCGGTCGCGCTGAGCGAGGCGTACGACACGGCGCTCCTGGACCTGGACGGTGTCGTGTACTTCGCGGGCGGGGCGGCGATCCCGTACGCGGTGGAGGCACTGGGGGCGGCGCGGGCCGGCGGGATGCACCTGGCGTACGTCACCAACAACGCGCTGCGGACGCCCGGTGAGGTGGCGGAGCACCTGACGGAGCTCGGAGTGCCGTCGGAGGCCGGGGACGTGATCACCTCGGCGCAGGCGGTGGCCCGGATGATCGCGGACGAGGTGCCGGCGGGGTCCCGGGTGCTCGTCGTCGGCGGCGAGGGGCTGCGGGTCGCGCTGCGCGAGCGGGGACTCGTACCGGTGGAGTCGGCCGACGACGACCCGGTGGCGGTCGTGCAGGGGTACGGCGGGCCGGGGATGCCCTGGGCGCGGTTCGCGGAGGCGGCCTACGCGGTGGGGCGGGGTGTGCCGTGGTACGCCTCGAACACGGACCTGACGATTCCCGGGACGCGGGGGATCGGGCCGGGGAACGGGGCCGCGGTGGAGGTCGTACGGATCGCCACCGGGCACCGGGTGGAGCCGAAGGTCGCGGGGAAGCCGCTGCCGCCGATGCACCGGGAGACGGTGCTGCGGACGGGGGCGGAGCGGCCGCTGGTGGTGGGGGACCGGCTGGACACGGACATCGAGGGCGCGTTCAACGGCGGGGTCGACTCGCTGCTCGTGCTGACCGGGGTGACGGACGTGGCGCAGCTGCTCGCGGCCGTGCCCGAGCACCGGCCCACGTATGTGGCGGCCGATCTGCGGGGGCTGCTCGTGGGGCAGCCCGAGGTCGTCGCCGACGGGGACGGGGGCTTCGTGTGCGGGGGGTGGCGGGCCTCCGTGAGCGGCGGTGAGCTCGTCCTCGACGGCGCGCGGGGCGAGGGGGCGGACGTACTGGACGCCGCGCGGGGCGAGGGGGCGGACGTACTGGACGCCGTGCGGGCGCTGTGCGGGGCGGCCTGGTCGGAGGCGGACCGGCCGGGCGGCGGCGTGCCGGACGCGGGGAAGGCGCTGGCGCTGCTCGGGGTGTGAGATCCCGGCACCCCGGGCAGAGTGTGAAGTTGGGTAGGCTAACCTAACTTCGCGTGGGTCGTGGTCGTCACCGCCGGCATGACCACGGACGAGAAGCGGGAGTGCGGGTATGGACGGTCGGCAGCAGCAGCGCCTGAGCGCGGAATCGGTCACCCTGGCGTACGAGCAGCGGGTCATCGCCCGCGAGCTGTCCGTCGCGATCCCCGACAACTCGTTCACCGTCATCGTCGGGCCCAACGCCTGCGGCAAGTCCACCCTGCTGCGCGCCCTCTCCCGGATGCTGAAGCCCAGCGAGGGCCGCGTCCTGCTCGACGGGCAGTCCATCCACGCGATGCCCGCCAAGAAGGTCGCCAAGACCCTGGGGCTGCTGCCCCAGACCTCCGTGGCCCCCGACGGCATCACCGTCGCCGACCTCGTCGCGCGCGGCCGCTACCCGCACCAGGGGCTGCTGCGCCAGTGGTCTCCGGAGGACGAGCGGATCGTCCGGGAGTCGATGGAGTCGACCGGTGTCGCCGAGCTCGCCGGGCGGTACGTGGACGAGCTCTCGGGCGGGCAGCGCCAGCGCGTCTGGATCGCGATGGCGCTCGCCCAGCAGACGCCGCTGCTGCTGCTCGACGAGCCCACCACGTACCTCGACATCCAGCACCAGATCGACGTCCTCGACCTGTGCGCCGAGCTGCACGAGACGCGGGGGCGGACGCTGGTCGCCGTCCTCCACGACCTGAACCACGCGGCCCGGTACGCGACCCATCTGATCGCCGTCCGCGACGGCGGGGTCGTCGCCGAGGGCCCGCCGTCGGAGATCGTGACCGCCGAGCTGGTCGAGCGGGTCTTCGGGCTGCGCTGCCAGGTCATCGACGACCCCGAGACGGGGACGCCGCTGGTCGTACCGGCGGGGCGGAGGGCGCGGGGCCGGGTGGCCGTGCCGGCGCAGTCCGAGGAGCCCGCCGCGCAGCAGCCCGTGCTGCAGAAGTGAAGCCCCGTGCGGCAGGGGCCCCGCGCTGCGGGGGCGACCGCAGGCGCAGCAGCCCGTGCTACAGAAGTGACCGCAGTTTCAGGAGGTCGCGGAAGCCGGCCTCCAGTCTGACCCGGCCCGCGGCCCAGGCCTTCGCGAAGTTCAGCTCGCCCGCCACCATCGCCACCAGGTCGTCGCCGGTCATCGACAGCCGGATCTGCGCCTTCGTCGTCGGCGGGCCGTCCACCGTCCCTTCGACCCGGATCCGGCCGTCCGCGAGACGGCCCGTGAACGTCGTGTCGAGGTCCGTGATGTGGCAGCTCAGGCTGCGGTCGAGCGCGGCCGCACCGCGCACGCCCTCGTCGGCCCGCGCGAGATTGTCCGAAAGTCTGTCCAGTGCGCCGCGGCACTCCGTGATCGTCGCCATCGCCGTCGACGGTACCCCAGGGCTTCGCGGTAGCGTCGGGGCATGAGCGTCGCCACCCCCGAAGCCCCGCGGGAGCAGGACCCTGCCGAGACGTACGAGCCCGCCGGGCCCGCGCCGCTCGGTGTCGCCATCGAGCTCACCGGCCATCCCGCCGTCGACGCCGGCCTCGCGCGTCTCGCCGAGGTGGACCACCTCCCGGCGGACGGACACCTGGAGGTGTACGAGGATGTACACGGTGGACTGCGCGCCGAGCTGACCTCGCTCGACACGCACCCCGCCCCCCGTCCGTACGACAACAGGAGCTGAACCGAACGTGGCAGGAGTGGCACGCCGCCGTCTCGACGCCGAGCTGGTCCGGCGCAAGCTCGCGCGCTCGCGCGAGCACGCCAGCCAGCTGATCGCCGCGGGCCGGGTGACCGTCGGCAAGACCGTCGCCACCAAGCCCGCCACCCAGGTCGAGACCGCCGCGGCCATCGTCGTCGTCCAGGACGACTCCGATCCCGACTACGTCTCGCGCGGCGGCCACAAGCTCGCCGGGGCCTTCGCCGCCTTCGTGCCCCGGGGGCTGAAGGTCGAGGGCCGGCGGGCCCTGGACGCCGGAGCCTCCACCGGCGGCTTCACGGATGTCCTGCTGCGCGCGGGCGCCGCCCATGTCGTCGCCGTCGACGTCGGTTACGGACAGCTCGCCTGGTCGCTGCAGAGCGACGAGCGCGTCACCGTGAAGGACCGCACGAACGTACGCGAGTTGACGCTCGACGCCATCGACGGGATCCCGGTCGACCTCGTCGTCGGCGACCTCTCCTTCATCCCGCTCGGTCTCGTCCTGCCCGCCCTCGCCGCCTGCACGGCGCCCGGCGCCGACCTCGTCCTCATGGTCAAGCCGCAGTTCGAGGTGGGCAAGGAGCGGCTCGGGACGGGCGGGGTCGTACGGTCCACCGAGCTCCGCGCGGACGCCGTGAAGAACGTGGCCCGGCAGGCCGGCGAGCTCGGCCTCGGTGTCCTCGGCGTCACCGCGAGCCCGCTGCCCGGGCCCTCCGGCAACGTCGAGTACTTTCTGTGGCTGCGGGCAGGCGCGCCCGCGCTGGATCCGGCGGACGTCGACCGCGCCGTGGCGGAGGGACCTCGTTGAGCTCAACGGCAGCAGCACCATCGGGAACAACACGCACCGTCTTCCTGCTCGCGCACACCGGCCGGCCGGCCGCCGTGCGCAGCGCCGAACTGGTCGTCCTGGGGCTGCTGCGCAGCGGCATCGGCGTCCGCGTCCTGGAGGCCGAAGCCGCGGACCTGCCGCTGCCGCCGTCCGTCGAGAAGGTGCCGGAGGCCTGCTCCGACGCGCTCGACGGCTGTGAACTCCTCGTCGTCCTCGGCGGCGACGGCACCCTGCTGCGGGGCGCCGAGTTCTCCCGCGCCTCCGGCGTGCCCATGCTCGGCGTCAACCTGGGGCGCGTCGGCTTCCTCGCGGAGGCCGAGCGCGACGACCTCGACAAGGTCGTCGACCGGGTCGTCACCAAGGCGTACGAGGTCGAGGAGCGGATGACCCTCGACGTCACCGTGTACGAGAACGGCGACGTCCTGCACCGCGACTGGGCGCTCAACGAGGCCGCCGTGCAGAAGGTCTCGCCCGAGCGGATGCTGGAGGTCGTCCTGGCGATCGACGGGCGCCCGGTGACCGGCTTCGGCTGCGACGGGGTGATCTGCGCGACACCCACCGGCTCCACCGCGTACGCCTTCTCGGCGGGCGGCCCGGTCGTCTGGCCCGAGGTCGAGGCGCTGCTCATGGTTCCGATCGGGGCCCACGCCCTGTTCGCCAAGCCGCTGATCACCACCCCCCAGTCGGTGCTCGCCGTCGAGGTCGAGCCGCACACCCCGCACGGGGTGCTGTGGTGCGACGGGCGGCGGACCGTGGAACTCCCGGCGGGCGCGCGCGTCGAGGTGCGGCGGGGCGCCGTGCCCGTGCGGCTCGCCCGGCTGCACCACGCCTCCTTCACCGACCGGCTCGTCGCCAAGTTCGCCCTGCCCGTCTCGGGATGGCGGGGCGCACCGCACTGATCCCCGGGGGTGTCCGGAAAGTCCCGCGCAGTACCCCCCGGCCCGCTCCGTAACGAGTGGTGCTCCCGGGGGTTACGCACGGGGGCGATGTCGCATCCGACCCGGGAAACCTCGTATGGTCTGGGGCGTGCTGGAGGAGATGCGGATACGGTCGCTCGGGGTCATCGACGACGCGGTGGTCGAGCTGTCACCGGGCTTCACCGCCGTGACCGGTGAGACCGGTGCGGGCAAGACGATGGTCGTGACCAGCCTGGGGCTGCTGCTCGGCGGACGTGCCGACCCGGCCCTGGTGCGGATCGGCGCGGCGTCGGCCGTCGTCGAGGGGCGGATCAGCGTGCCCGCGGGCGCGCCCGCCGCCGTACGCGCCGAGGAGGCCGGTGCCGAGCTCGACGAGGGCGTGCTCCTCGTCAGCCGTACCGTCTCGGCCGAGGGACGCTCGCGCGCCCACCTCGGCGGGCGCTCCGTGCCCGTCGGGCTGCTCGCCGAACTCGCCGACGAACTCGTCGCCGTCCACGGCCAGACCGACCAGCAGGGCCTGCTCAAGCCCGCCCGGCAGCGCGGCGCGCTCGACCGGTACGCGGGCGAGGCCGTCTCCGTGCCGCTCGCCGCCTACGGCGAGGCGTACCGGCGGCTGCGCGCCGTCACCGCCGAGCTGGACGAGATCACCACCCGGGCCAGGGAACGCGCCCAGGAGGCCGATCTGCTGCGCTTCGGGCTCGGCGAGATCGAGGCCGTCGCCCCGCTGCCCGGGGAGGACGCCGAACTGGCCGCCGAGGCCGAGCGGCTCGGGCACGCCGAGGCCCTCGCCTCCGCCGCCGCGCTCGCGCACGGCGCGCTCGCGGGCAACCCCGAGGACCCCGAGGCCGTCGACGCGACCACCCTGGTCGCGGGTGCGGGCCGGGCCCTGGAGGCCGTACGGTCGCACGATCCGGCGCTCGCCGGGCTCGCCGACCGGATGGGCGAGATCTCCATCCTGCTGTCGGACGTGGCGCAGGAACTGGCCGGTTACGCCGACGACCTGGACGCCGACCCGCTGCGGCTCGCCGCCGTCGAGGAGCGGCGGGCGGCCCTCACCCAGCTGACCAGGAAGTACGGCGAGGACATCGCCGCCGTCCTGGCCTGGGCGGAGGAGAGCGCCGGGCGGCTCGGTGAGCTCGACGGCGACGACGACCGGATCGAGGAGCTCACCGCCGAGCGGGACCGGCTCCGCGACGAGCTCTCGGTGCTCGCGCAGGCGCTGACCGACGCGCGCACGGAGACGGCCGCGCGGTTCGCCGACGCGGTCACCGCCGAGCTCGCCTCGCTGGCCATGCCGCACGCGCGCGTGTCCTTCGCCATCGCGCAGACCGAGGACGAGGAGGGCGTGGAGGTCGGCGGTCGCCGGGTGGCCTACGGCCCGTCCGGGGCCGACGAGGTGGAGCTGCTGCTCGCCCCGCATCCCGGTGCCCCGCCCCGGCCCATCGCCAAGGGCGCCTCCGGTGGTGAGCTGTCCCGCGTGATGCTCGCCGTGGAGGTCGTCTTCGCCGGGGTCGACCCGGTGCCGACGTACCTCTTCGACGAAGTCGACGCGGGCGTCGGCGGCAAGGCGGCGGTCGAGATCGGCCGCCGGCTCGCCAAGCTCGCCAAGTCCGCGCAGGTCGTCGTCGTCACCCACCTCCCGCAGGTCGCGGCCTTCGCCGA
Source organism: Streptomyces sp. NPDC015661 (assembly GCF_043077765.1). NCBI lineage: Bacteria > Bacillati > Actinomycetota > Actinomycetes > Kitasatosporales > Streptomycetaceae > Streptomyces > Streptomyces sp. NPDC015661. Next base: position 10,038 of record NZ_JBIBST010000005.1, read on the forward strand.
CCGGCAGCTGCTCGTCGAGAAGACCAACGACGGCTCCGTGACCCGCTCCGGCGTCACCGTCCTGGAGGGCGAGGAGCGGGTCCGGGAGCTGTCCCGGATGCTCGCCGGCCAGGAGGACTCCGAGACGGCCAGGGCCCACGCGGAGGAGCTGCTCGCCACGGCCCGGGCGGACGCGTGACCCCGGCCCCCGGGACCCGCGCGGGGCGCGGGGGTCCCGGGCGGATCGGGACCTTCGCCGCGGCCTTCGGCGCGTGCCGGCTCGCGTACGGGCGGCTGAGGCGGCGGCCGCCGGGGAACCCGAAGAGCTGGGACCGGACCAACTACGGGGGCCGGCCGGTCTCCCTGCTGGCCGGTCCGGCCGTCGCGTTCGGCTCGGCCGCCGCCGTCCTGCCCGCCGCGCCCGCCGCCTCCCTCGCCGTCGCCGCGGCGGCCGTGTGCGGGCGGTACGACGACCTGCGGGGCGACCACCGGCGCGGGTTCCGGGCGCAACTGGGAGCGCTTCGGGGCGGTGAGGTGACCAGCGGGGCCGTGAAGCTGTTCGGGATCGGTGCCGCCTCGCTCGTCGCCGGGGCCCTCCTCAAGGAGAAGCCCCTCGACAAGCTCCTCGCCGGCGTCGTCATCGCCGGCACCGCGCACCTGGTGAACCTCGTGGACGTACGGCCCGGGCGCGCGAGCCTGCTCGTGCTGGGGCTCGGCGCGCCGGGGCTGCTGCGGGGGTCGCTCGCGGCCGCGCCGATGGGGGCCGCGGCGGCGCTCCTCGGCGAGGACCTCGGCGAGGAGACCATGCTCGGCGACCTGGGCGCGCACGCGCTCGGTGCCGCCGTCGGCAGTGCCGTCGCCGCCTCCAACGGGCGGCTCGGGCTCGCCGCGCACGCGGGCGGTCTGGTCGCCGCCGCCGTGTGGGGGGAGCGCGCGGGCTCCGGCTGAGGGGCGCGCGCGTGGTGCGGGGAGAGCGGGCCGCGTACCGGGGCGCTCACCCTTGTGGGTGAACCCGTGGGATGTGTGGCCGCCCCGTACTCCTTCCGCACAGGGGAACGACGCCACTTCGGTGCCGGAACGTGCGTACGGTCGGGGGCACGGGCTGGCATCCTTGGGCGCGTGACACAGCTCCGTACGGTCCAAGTGCTGGGCGGCGGCGGCGCGGGCAGTAGCGCGCACGTCCGATCACTTGCCTCGGGGCTGGTGGCGAGGGGCGTGCGGGTGACCGTGTGCGCCCCGGCCGAACTCGACCACGCATACGACTACTTGGGCGCCGGCGCGCACTTCGTGCCGCTGCCCCGGCTCGGCGACCCCGCGACCATCACCGCGCTCCGCAACGCCTGCATCGGCGCCGACGTGGTCCACGCGCACGGCCTCCAGGCCTCCGTACGGGCCGCGCTCGCGCTCGCCGGTGGCGGCGGCCGGGCCCCTCTGGTGAGCACCTGGCACAGCCGGAACCACGTCGACGGGGCGCGGGGCGGGGTGCTGCGGCTCCTCGAACGGAAGACCGCGCGCGCCGCGACCGTCGTCCTCGGCACCTCCTCCGAACTCGTCGACCGGGCCAGGCGGCGCGGCGCCAGGGACGCCCGTCTCGCCCCCGTCACCGTGCCCGCCGCGCGCGGGCCCGTCTGCCTCCACGACGGCAAGGCCCGCGCCGAACTCGGCGCCGTCGACCGGCCCCTGCTCATGGCCGTCGGAGCGCTGGAACGCGGCCGGGGGTACCGGACGCTGCTCGACGCGGCACGGCTGTGGCGGGGACTCGATCCGGAACCGCTGCTCGTGATCGCGGGGGAGGGACCCGAACGGGCCTTCCTGCAACGGCGGATCGTCGAGGAACGGCTCGCCGTGCGGCTCATCGGCCGGCGGGACGACGTCGCCGAGCTGCTCGCGGCCGCCGACGTCGCCGTCCTGCCCTCGCGGTGGGAGGCCCGCTCCCTGCTCGCGCAGGAGGCGCTCCGGCTCGGGGTGCCGCTCGTCGCGACGGCCGTCGGCGGCGTACCGGAACTCGTCGGGGACGCGGCCGAGCTGGTGCCGTACGGGGACGCGGGGGCCCTGGCGGGGGCGGTACGGGGGCTGTTGGAGGACGCGGACCGGCGGATGGACCTGGCGGCGGCGGGGCGGGTGCAGGCGGGGTCCTGGCCCACGGAGGACGAGACGATCGCCCACGTGCTGTCGGTGTACGACGAGTTGTCGGGACGGTGACGTCCGTTTCCGTCATGGGCCGCGCCCCGCGCCCGTGTGGGCCATCGTCCCGCAGGGCGGGACGGGTGGGCACACGGGACGGCGCCCCTGGCGGCGCCTCCGCGTTCCGGGCCTGGACCCGCACCACAAGCGGCGGCGCACAACGTGGTGCGGGTCCAGGCACAGAAGCCTCTGGCGCCGGCAGGGCGCGGGTCCGTTGTGCCCACCCTCCCCCAAGCTCTCGGCTTCGCTCGAGCAGGGGGGACCCCCATCGCCCTGGCGGAACGCATGCCCACAACGGGTCGGCGCCTACGGCGTGTGGCGGCGGGCTCTGAGGGCCAGGGAGAGGGCCAGGACCGTCTGGGGGTCGTCCAGGTCCGTGCCCAGGAGTTCGGAGATGCGGGCCAGGCGGTTGTAGAGGGTCTGGCGGTTGAGGTGCAGCTCGCGCGCCGTCTCCGCCTTGCGGCCCGCGTGCGCCAGATAGGTCTCCAGCGTGGGGAGGAGCGGGGGACGGGACGCCTTGTCGTGGTCCCGCAGCGGGCCGATCGCCCGGTCCACGAAGGCCGCCAGGTCCGGGTGGTCGCGCAGGCGCCAGAGCAGCAGGTCGATGTCCAGGCGCCGGGCGTCGTACCAGGGGAGGTCCGAGAGGCCCTGCGCCGCCGTCGCCGTCTCCGCCGCGTGCCGCAGCCCTGCCGACGCCGCCGCCCAGCCACCCGCCACGCCGACCACGACGACCGGCGGGTGCACTCCGGCGCGTTCCAGGCCGGCCCGCTCCACGCCCGCGCGGAGCGCCGCCGCGACCCGGTCCGCGACCGCCGTGCGTTCCGATTCCGAGCGCAGGCCCAGGAGCAGCGGGACGCGCCCCTCCACGGGGCGGACGCCCAGGAGGGCCGGGACGCCCACCGAGGACAGTTCCTCCAGGACCGCCCGGGCCAGCAGCGCCCAGTTGCCCGAGGGGGAGAGCTCCGAGGCCAGGCGCATGACCACCGGGAGCAGGGGGCCGTCGCCCGGTTTGAAGCCCAGGACCCTCGCCTGTGCCGGCGCGTCCTCCGCCGAGATGCGGCCCTCCGCCAGGTCCGTCAGGAAGTCGCCCCGGCCGCGTGCCGCCAGCTCCTCCTCCTGGCGGGCCTGCATGAGGACGACCGCGAGGAGCCCCGCCGCCCGCTCGGCCGCCATCCGGTGGACGGGGGAGAGGGCGCCGGAGACCGCGAGGAGGACCAGGCGGGCCCGCACCGAGCCCGTACCGGGGCCGCCGCCGGGGACGTCGACGAGGACCGTGCCGGTGGGCGGGCCGGACTCGCGGGCCGCCCGCTGGCCGCGCAGCCCGTCCCACACCTGGAGCGGGTCGGCCGGCGCGGACTCGGTGCCCGCCGCGTACAGCAGCTGTCCGTCGGCGGTCTCCAGGAAGACCGGGTTGGCGGCGAAGTCGGAGAGGATGCGGAGGACCTGCGGCACTCCGCCGCCGCCGAGCAGCGCCTCCGTGCACTGCCGGTGGACCTCCTCGGCCTGCCGCTGGAGGGCGTAGTGGCCGTTGACGATCTCGGTGTGGATCTCCTCCGTGACGGCGACGAAGGGGACCTCGCGGTGGAGCTGGACGAGCGGCAGGCCGGCCGCCCGCGCGGTCTCCACTATCGTCGCCGGCAGGCGGGCGAAGCGCGGGCCGAGTTCGACGACGAGCGCCGCGATGCCCCGGTCGGCGAGCCGGCGGACGAAGGCCCGCTGCTCGGCCGGGCGGGTGCCCAGGCCGAGGCCCGTCGTGAGGAGTAGCTCGCCGCCCTTGAGCAGCGAAGCGATGTTCGGCACCTCGCCCGCGTGCACCCAGCGCACCGTGCGGTGCAGCCGGTCCGCGCCGGCCACCACCTCCGGGAGCCCGCCGCGCAGTCCGGGGAGTTCGAGCGCCCGCTGCACGGTGATCCCGCCCTGATTGTCCATGGGGCCGGACGCTACCCGCGTCCGTGTTCCGGCGACATCACCTGACGGTTACGGGACCGGACAGTTCGTACACCAGGGCGACAACTCGTCGCCCCGTGGCGGGAATTGTGCGACCGCATGTCGATTGTGGCCTACGTCACTCGCGAGGATCCTCTCGGCCCATGGCAGAGAATCCCACCCCAGAGGTCCACCGGCTCAAGGCGAACTCGGTCGGACTCGTCGGCGTCGTCTTCATGGCCGTCGCCACCGCCGCCCCGATCACGGCGATGACCGGAAACCTCCCCATCGCCGTCGGCTTCGGCAACGGTACCGGCGCCCCCGCCGGATATCTCTTCGCGACGCTCGTCCTGACCGTCTTCTCGGTCGGCTACGTCGCCATGGCCAAGCGGATCACGGCCGCCGGTGCCTTCTACGGCTACATCTCGCACGGCCTGGGCCGGATCGCCGGCATGGCCTCCGGCATGCTCGCCGTCCTCGCGTACATCGTCTTCGAGGCCTCGATCGTCGGCGTCTTCTCCTACTTCGCCAAGACGACCGTCGCCGACCAGCTCGGCGTGGACCTGCCGTGGATCCTGTACGCGGCGGTCATGCTGGCCGTCACCGCCGTCCTGTCGTACTTCGACATCAACCTGACCGCCAAGGCGCTGGGCGTGATGCTGGTCGCGGAGATCGCCGTCCTCTTCGCGGTCGCCACCGCCGTCCTGATCGCCGGCGGCGGCCCCGACGGCATCCCCGTCGAGCCGATCAACCCGAAGAACGCCTTCACCGGCACCTCCGCCGGACTCGGCCTCTTCTTCGCCTTCTGGTCCTGGGTCGGCTTCGAGTCGACCGCGATGTACGGCGAGGAGTCCCGCGACCCCAAGCGGGTCATCCCCAAGGCCACCCTGATCTCCGTCGTCGGCGTCGGCCTCTTCTACATCTACGTCTCGTGGATGACGATCGCCGGGAACGGCCTCGCCGGTTCCGTGAAGCTGTCCGCGTCCGCGAGCCCCCTCGACCTGTTCTTCGCGCCCACCCAGACCTTCATCGGCGCCTGGGCCGTCGACGCCTTCCAGTGGCTGCTGCTCACCGGCTCCTTCGCCTGCGGCATGGCCTTCCACCAGTGCGCCTCGCGCTACCTCTACGCCATCGGCCGAGAGGGCTTCCTCCACCCGGCGCTCGGCCGGACGCACGTGAAGCACGGCTCGCCGTACATCGCCTCGTACGTGCAGAGCGCGATCGCCGTCGCCCTCGTCGCCGCCTTCTGGCTCACCGGCCAGGACCCCTACATCCACCTCTACACGCTGCTCGCGATCCTCGGCACGATGGCGATCCTCATCGTCCAGACGCTCTGCTCCTTCGCCGTCATCGGCTACTTCCGCAAGAACCACCCCGAGGACCGGCACTGGTTCAGGACCCTCACGGCCCCGCTCCTCGGCGGCATCGGCATGATCGCCGTCGTCGTCCTGCTGGTCATGAACATGGAGACAGCGGCCGGTCTCGCGGCCGACTCCCTCTTCTTCAAGGCGATCCCCTGGATCGTCGGCGCCGTCTTCTTCGGCGGCCTCGGCCTCGGCTTCTACCTCAAGGCCAAGCGGCCCGAACGCTACGAGATCATCGGCCGGATCGTCCTGGAGGACGCCACCGAGCGCACCGACGAAGAAGCCCCCGAACCCGCCTCCGTACCCCAGAGCTGAATCCCCTCACCCTCCAGGAGCGCCCCATGGCACGCACCAACCCGATGCACCTCCTGAAGAACCTCGCCGCCGAGCACGCCGCCGCCCGCCGGCTCGCCATCCCCGTCGACGAGCTCCGCGGCCTGAGAGCCGACGCCCTCGGACGCCGGTCCCTCCTCAAGTACGCCACCGCCGCCGGCATCGCCGTCGGCGTCGGATCGGCCGTGCCCGCCGCGGCCGCCACCACACCCGCCCCGCCGGTGAAGAGCACCGCCCGGATCGCCGTCGTCGGCGCCGGGATCTCCGGCCTCACCGCCGCCCTCACCCTCCAGGACGCCGGACTGAGCCCGGTGCTCTACGAGGCGAACCCGTCCCGGGTCGGCGGCCGCATGTACACCCAGCGCGACCACTGGGCGTACGGCCAGACCTCCGAGATCGGCGGCGAGCTGATCGACACCAGCCACAAGAAGATCCTGGAGCTCTGCCGCCGCTTCGACCTCGCCACCGAGGACTTCCTCGGCGGCGGACCCAACGGCGCCGAGGAAGTCCTCTGGTTCGGCGGCACCTACTACCCGCGCGCCCAGGCCGACGAGGACTTCAACGCCGTCTACCAGTCACTGCGCCGCGACCTCTCCGAGGCGGGCGAGGTCACCTGGAACCAGACCACACCCACCGGCACCGCCCTCGACAACATGTCGCTGTACGAGTGGATCGAGACCCGGGTCCCGGGCGGACACTCCTCACCGCTCGGGAAGTTCATCGACGTCGCCTACAACGTCGAGTACGGCGCGGACACCACCGAACAGTCCTCGCTCGCCCTCGTCCTGCTCATGGGCTACCAGACCAATCCGGGCAACTTCAACATCTGGGGCCTCTCCAACGAGCGGTACCACATCGTCGGCGGCAACGACCGGCTCCCGAACGCCGTCGCCGGGGCGCTCGCCCCCGGCACCCTCCGCACGGGCTGGTCGCTGACCGCCGTACGGGCCAACGCCGACGGCACCCAGACGCTCACCTTCACCGAGGCGGGCGCCACCAGGACCGTCACCGCCGACCACACCATCCTGTGCGTCCCGCTGCCGATCCTCCAGCAACTCGACACCTCCCAGGCCGGGTTCGACCCGCTCATGCGGGGCCTCCTGCGGGACGCGCGCATGGGCTACTGCACCAAGCTCAACATGCAGTTCGGCACCCGGCCGTGGCGCGGCACCGGAGCCTGGCCCGGCGTCTCCGCAGGCGACTGCTTCACCGACACCGAGGTCCAGCAGACCTGGGACACCACCAAGGTCCAGGGCGGCACCGGCGGCATCCTCCTCCAGTACGGCGGCGGCAGCCTGGCCCGGAACCTGAACCCGGCCGGGCCGTTCTCCACCGAGTCCGACCCGTACGTACGGAACCTGGTCACCCGCTACCTGTCCGGCATCGACGCGTTCTTCCCCGGCACCTCCCGGGCGTACACCGGCCGCGCCCAGCTCTCGGCCTGGCACAAGAACCCGTACTCCCTCGGCGCGTACTCCTGCTGGCCCGTCGGCTACCTCCACCGGTACGCGAAGTACGAGGGCACCGCCCAGGGCAACATCCACATCGGTGGCGAGCACTGTTCCTACGACTTCCAGGGCTTCATGGAAGGCGGCGCGACCGAGGGCGAGCGCGCCGCCCGGGAGGTGATCGACGTGCTGCGATGAGCCTGCTCAGCCGGCCGGCACGATGTTCTGGTTGAAGCGGAACACGTTGTCCGGGTCGTACGTGGCCTTCACGGAGGCGAGCCGGCGGTAGTTCTCCTCACCGAAGGAGTTCACGATCCGCTGCTCGCCCTCGGCGCCGACGAAGTTCAGATACGTCGCGTCGAGCGCCCACGGCCGCACATCCGCCCGCACATCGCGCACCCACTGCGTCGCCGGCTCGTCCAGCGCGGGGTCCTCCCAGGTCGCGAACGGGTGCACCGCCCACGGAGCGGTGCGCCACGGCTGCGGAAACCCGGAGGGCCCCGCGGCCACGGCCCCGCCCATCAGGAACAGCACCTGCTGGGTGGCGGTCCCCGCCGGGATCCCCGCGCCACGGGCGCAGAAGACGTCCACGGCCTCGTCGGAGAACTCCCGCAGGTACTCGGCCGACCAGTAGTTCCGCAGCCCCGGCGGGTCGTCCATCATCGACTGCAGGTCCACGTACGGGATGTCCGTGACGATCTCCACCACCGGCTTCAGCGCGAACAGCGGCGCCGCGAACTCGCGGAGCTCCTCGACCGGCCCGGTGTACGTGAACAGCGCCCCGCAGACCAGCTTGCCGACCAGGTCCTCGGGGATGAACGGCTCCGGCGGTGCGGGCATGTAGATGGCGCCGCCGCCCATCTCGTCGGGCGCCACGGCCCCGAGATCACGGAAGGTGCGCACCACCTCGGGCGCGTTGTCCGGCAGGAACAGCAGCATCGAGACGCTCATCCGCGGCAGCGCGTGCAGGCGCATCGTCAGCGAGGTCGCCACCCCGAAGTTGCCGCCGCCGCCGTGCAGCGCCCAGAACAGCTCCGGGTTCTCCTCCGCGTCCGTGTGGACGTGCTTGCCCTCGGCGGTGACCAGGTCGGCGGCCAGCAGATTGTCGCTGGCGAGACCGAACTTCCGCTCCAGCCAGCCGGACCCGCCGCCCAGCGTGAAACCGCCGACGCCGGTGGTGGACACCCGGCCGCCGGTGGTCGCCACGTGGAACGGCTGGCAGGCGTGGTCCAGATGGGCCATCGTGGCCCCGCCCTCGATCCGGACCGTCATGTCCTCCGGATCCACCACGACGCCGTGCATCCGGCGCAGGTCGACGATCAGCGCGCCGTCGATCATGGAGGTTCCGGCGACGCTGTGCCCGCCGCCGCGGACCGCGATCGGCAGCTCGGCCTCGCGGCCGAACAGGATCGCGTTGGACACGTCGGCCTGCGTGGCGCACTGGGCGATCACCGACGGGCGCCGGTCGATCATGCCGTTGTGCAGGGCACGAGCCTCGTCGTAGACCGGATCACCGGGCGTGATCACCTCACCGGCCAGGTCCTCGACCAGTCCGGCCAGGGCGCTCTCGGAGACGTGGGGAGCCATGGGAGCCCCCCTTTCGTACGGGGGGACAAGGACCTTCTCATCGTAGGTCCGGCCCCCTGGGGGCGCCCCTCAGCCGCCGTACGCCCCGCTCGCCGTCAGCCGCAGCGCCGTGTCGATCAGCGGAACGTGGCTGAAGGCCTGCGGGAAGTTGCCCACCTGCCGCTGCAGCCGCGGGTCCCACTCCTCGGCGAGCAGCCCGAGGTCGTTGCGGAGCGCGAGCAGCTTCTCGAAGAGGGTGCGCGCCTCGTCGACCCGGCCGATCATCGCCAGGTCGTCCGCCAGCCAGAAGGAACAGGCGAGGAACGCGCCCTCGTCGCCCTCCAGGCCGTCCACTCCGGCCTCCTCGCCGGCCGTCGGATAGCGCAGCACGAAGCCGTCCTCCGTGGACAGCTCGCGCTGGATCGCCTCGATCGTGCCGATGACCCGCTTGTCGTCCGGGGGCAGGAAGCCCATCTGCGGGATCAGCAGCAGCGAGGCGTCCAGCTCCTGGGAGCCGTACGACTGCGTGAAGGTGTTCCGCTCCTTGTCGTAACCCTTCTCGCAGACGTCCCGGTGGATCTCGTCGCGCAGCTCGTGCCAGCGCTCCAGCGGGCCGTCGGCGTCCCCGGACTCGATCAGCTTGATCGTGCGGTCCACGGCCACCCAGGCCATCACCTTGGAGTGCACGAAGTGGCGGCGCGGGCCGCGGACCTCCCAGATGCCCTCGTCGGGCTGGTCCCAGTGCTTCTCCAGGTAGTTGATCAGCTTGATCTGGAGCAGCGAGGCGTAGTCGTTCCGGGACAGGCCCGTCATGTGCGCGAGGTGGAGGGCCTCCGTGACCTCGCCGTACACGTCCAGCTGGAGCTGGTTCGCCGCGCCGTTGCCGACCCGGACCGGACCCGAGTTCTCATACCCGGGGAGCCAGTCGAGCTCCGCCTCGCCGAGCTCCCGCTCACCCGCGATCCCGTACATGATCTGCAGGTTCTCCGGGTCCCCCGCCACCGCGCGCAGCAGCCAGTCCCGCCAGGCGCGGGCCTCCTCGCGGTAGCCGGTGCGGAGCATCGAGGACAGGGTGATCGCCGCGTCCCGCAGCCAGGTGTAGCGGTAGTCCCAGTTCCGTACGCCGCCGATCTCCTCCGGCAGCGAGGTCGTCGGGGCCGCGACGATCCCGCCCGTCGGCGCGTACGTCAGCGCCTTCAGGGTGATCAGCGAACGGACCACTGCCTCCCGGTACGGGCCGTGGTACGTGCAGTGCTCGACCCACTCGCGCCAGAAATCGGTGGTCGCCGCCAACGAACCCTCCGGGTCCGGCAGCGCCGGCGGCTCCTTGTGCGAGGGCTGCCAGGAGAGCGTGAAGGCGATCCGCTCCCCGGGCGTGACCGTGAACTCGGAGTACGTCGTCAGGTCCTTGCCGTGCGTCTCCACATCGGTGTCCAGCCACACCGAGTCGGGCCCGGCGACCGCGACCGTACGCTCCCCGACCTTGTGCACCCACGGCACGATCCGGCCGTAACTGAACCGCATCCGCAGCGAGGAACGCATCCGCACCCGGCCCGAGACGCCCTCGACGATCCGGATCAGCTGCGGCGCGCCGTCGCGCGGCGGCATGAAATCGATCACCCGGACCGTGCCGCGCGGGGTGTCCCACTCGGACTCCAGGACCAGCGAGTCGCCCACGTAGCGGCGCCGGTCGGCCGGGGCCGCCTCCGCGTCCGCCGGACCAGCCGGGCCCACCCGCCAGAATCCGTGCTCCTCCGTGCCGAGCAGCCCGGCGAAGACCGCGTGCGAGTCGAAGCGGGGGAGACACAGCCAGTCGACACTGCCGTCCCGGCAGACCAGGGCGGCGGTCTGCATGTCTCCGATGAGTGCGTAATCCTCGATGCGCCCGGCCACGTGCTTCACTCCAGTCGTACGGCCACGTCCGCCCCCGAGGGGGCGCTTGCTGCTGATGTGCGTGATGTCTGTGCGATGTCGGCAAGGCCAGTGTGCGGGACGAACCGGTCTGTTCGGCGGGTCGAACGGGCCGGCCCGACGTTTCGAGCGGGTCTGCCCGACGTTTCGAGCGGGTCTGCTCGACATGACGAGCGGGTCTGCTCGACGGGAAGGGCCTGCCTGAGCGGCGGGCGACGCCGGCCTCCTCGGCGGACGGTGTCCGAGCAGAATACGTGCCACCCCGGCGACCGCAGTGATCACACGGGCCGCCCGCTGCTCCACCCGGGTGAGCTGCGCCTTCCCCCGGCCCGGACGGCCGCGTCGCCGTCCGTGAACACCCGACTGCCGCGTGTGGCCGGAAGCGGTCTCCCGATGTCGCTGATACCCTGGTACCCCGTGGACCGGTGGGAAACGGCGACAGCCGAGGACCCCGAAACCGCAGCGACGGCACCCCCCGATTCTTCCGGAGGGGACGCCGGTACGCACCTCCAGAACGCGACCACGGGAGCCCCCTCTTGGCGATGCCGCCCAACACCACGACGACCAAGCACATCTTCGTCACCGGGGGTGTCGCCTCCTCCCTCGGCAAGGGCCTGACCGCCTCCAGCCTGGGTGCGCTCCTCAAGGCCCGCGGACTGCGGGTCACGATGCAGAAGCTCGACCCGTACCTGAACGTCGACCCGGGCACGATGAACCCCTTCCAGCACGGTGAGGTGTTCGTCACCAACGACGGCGCCGAGACCGACCTGGACATCGGCCACTACGAGCGCTTCCTCGACGTCGACCTCGACGGCTCGGCCAACGTCACCACCGGCCAGGTCTACTCGCAGGTCATCGCCAAGGAGCGGCGCGGCGAGTACCTCGGCGACACCGTGCAGGTCATCCCGCACATCACCAACGAGATCAAGGGCCGCATCCGCCGCATGGCGACCGACGACGTCGACGTCGTCATCACCGAGGTCGGCGGCACGGTCGGCGACATCGAGTCGCTGCCCTTCCTGGAGACCGTCCGCCAGGTCCGCCACGAGGTCGGCCGCGACAACGTCTTCGTCGTGCACATCTCGCTGCTGCCCTACATCGGCCCCTCCGGCGAGCTGAAGACCAAGCCGACCCAGCACTCCGTCGCGGCCCTGCGCAACATCGGCATCCAGCCCGACGCGATCGTGCTGCGCGCCGACCGCGAGGTCCCGACCGCCATCAAGCGCAAGATCTCGCTGATGTGCGACGTCGACGAGGCCGCGGTCGTCGCGGCCATCGACGCCCCGTCGATCTACGACATCCCGAAGGTCCTGCACACCGAGGGCCTGGACGCCTACGTCGTCCGCAAGCTCGACCTGCCCTTCCGCGACGTGGACTGGACCGTCTGGGAGGACCTCCTGGACCGCGTCCACAACCCGGAGCACGAGGTCACGGTCGCGCTCGTCGGCAAGTACATCGACCTGCCCGACGCCTACCTCTCGATCACCGAGGCCATGCGCGCCGGCGGCTTCGCCAACAAGGCCCGCGTCAAGGTCAAGTGGGTCACCTCCGACGACTGCAAGACGCAGGCCGGTGCCGAGAAGCAGCTCGGCGACGTCGACGCGATCCTGATCCCCGGCGGCTTCGGCGACCGCGGTGTGAACGGCAAGATCGGCGCGATCCAGTACGCCCGTGAGAACAAGGTGCCGCTGCTCGGCATCTGCCTCGGCCTGCAGTGCATCGTCATCGAGGCCGCGCGGAACCTGGCGGGCATCCCGGACGCCAACTCCACCGAGTTCGACCCGGCCACCGCGCACCCCGTCGTCTCCACGATGGAGGAGCAGCTGGCGTACGTCGAGGGCGCCGGCGACCTGGGCGGAACGATGCGCCTGGGCCTCTACCCGGCGAAGCTCGCCGAGGGCTCGATCGTCCGCGAGACCTACGCCGACGAGCCGTACGTCGAGGAGCGCCACCGTCACCGCTACGAGGTGAACAACACCTACCGCGCGGAGCTGGAGAAGAAGGCCGGCCTGGTCTTCTCCGGCACCTCCCCGGACAACAAGCTCGTCGAGTTCGTCGAGTACCCGAAGGACGTCCACCCCTACCTGGTCGCCACCCAGGCGCACCCGGAGCTGAAGTCCCGCCCGACCCGCCCGCACCCGCTCTTCGCGGGCCTGGTCAAGGCTGCCGTGGAGCGCAAGACGGCGAAGTAGTACGGCGTAACGTTGCCGGGGTGCGGGTCCCTCTGGGGGACCGGCACCCCGGTTTTCGTCTGTGGGAGGCAATTGATGCAGGTGCAGGACACCCCGGAGGAGTGGCGGGTCGTCGCCACCACCACCCCCTTCACGGGCAAGAAGACGAGTGTCCGCACGGACGACGTGGTCATGCCGGACGACTCCGTCGCCCGCCGCGACTACCAGGTCCACCCCGGCTCCGTCGCCGTCCTCGCCCTCGACGAACAGGACCGCGTGGTCGTCCTCCGGCAGTACCGGCACCCCGTGCGGCAGAAGCTCTGGGAGATCCCGGCCGGGCTCCTCGACGTGCCCGGCGAGAACCCGCTGCACGGCGCCCAGCGCGAGCTGTACGAGGAGGCGCACGTCAAGGCGGGGGACTGGCGGGTCCTGACCGACCTCTACACCTCGCCCGGCGGCTCCGACGAGGCCGTACGGATCTTCCTGGCGCGGGACCTCGCGGAGGCGGAGGGCGAGCGGTACGAGGTCTCCGACGAGGAGGCCGACATGGAGCTGGCGCGGGTGCCGCTGGGAGAGCTGGTGCGGGGGGCGCTGGCGGGAGAGCTGCACAACAGCTGCCTGGTGGCGGGGGTGCTGGCGGTGGTGGCGGCGCGGGCGGAGGTCGGCGGCCTGGAGGGGCTTCGCGAGGCGTCCGCGCCTTGGCCGGCGCGACCGTTCACGGCGTAGCGGGGGCCCCACGGCCGTGCGGGCCATCGTCCCGCTGGGCGGCGCCCACCCGCCGGGACGGCGCGCACCCCGCGTGTGGGCGGTCGCCCCGTACCCCGCCCACCCCCGTGTGGGCAACCGCCCCGCACCCCACCCACCCCCGTGTGGGCAACCGCCCCGCACCCCACCCACCCGCCCGTGTGGGCAATCGTCCCGCACCCCGCCCACCCGCCCGTGTGGGCGGAGCGGTTGCGCGCAACGCCGGTGGTGTGACGATCTGCTGATCCGATTGGGGGAACTGTCCGCCCTGCTCCGCCAGGTCCGCCTTCCGCCCTGAACTACGCTCGGGATCGCCCGTGCGGAGCCCCCCGCGGGATCGGCTCGTGCGCAGGTGGACGGGAGCGTGGCCCGTGACGGATCAGGCTGTGGCGGCGGCCGGCAGCCGGCAGTTCTTCGGTCGGCAGCGGGAGTTGAAGGCCCTGCGCGCCGACATCGAGCGAACCGGCCTCGACACCCTCACCGGCCGCAAGGCGCCCCGCGCCCGGGTCCTGCTCATCGCCGGCAAGCCCGGCTCCGGTCGGACCGCCCTCGCCGAGGAGCTGGCCGCCGGGCTCGCCGACCGCTACCCCGACGGCGTCTTCCGCGCCCGGCTCACCGAGCCCGGCGGTGATCCCGTCCCCACCGCGCGCGTCGCCCAGGAACTCCTCGCCGCGCTCGGGGTCGCCGAACCGCCCGGGGCCGGGGAGGACGAGTTGACCGAGCTCGTCAGGGGCGCGCTCGCCGACCGTCGGGCCGTCCTCGTCCTCGACGACGCCGTCGATGCCGAGCAGGCCGACCCCCTCATCCCCGACAACCCCGACGCCCTGGTCGTCGGGGTCGCCCGGGGTCCCCTCACCGGCATCCCCGACGTCCGGCCCTGCACCCTCGGCGGGCTCGACCCGAAGTCGGCGATCGAGCTGCTGACCGCCTTCACCGGCTCCGTCCGCATCACGGTCGACCCGCAGGCCGCCGAGACCCTCGTCGAGGAGTGCGGGGGGCTGCCCGCCGCCGTCGTTCTGGCCGGTGGCTGGCTGTCGACCCGGCCCAAGGCCTCGGTCGCCGATCTCGCCAAGCGGCTGCGTGGGCTCAGCGGCGATCCCCTCACCCGGACCTTCCTCCTCGCGCACGAGGCGCTGCCCGCCACCGCCGCCCGGATACTGCGATTCCTCGCCCTGGCCCCGCTGGGCCGGGCCGACGCCCACACCGCCTCCGCGCTGGCCGGCTGCTCGGTCTCCGCGGCCGCGACCACCCTCGCCGATTTCGCCGCCCTGGGGCTCGTCTCGGTCGGCGAGGACGGACAGTACGAGGTGCGTGCGCATCTCGTCCCCCTCCTTCGCGCTCAGCTGGAGGAGCGCGACCGGCCCGCCGAGGTGCAGCTCGCCCGGGCCCGGATGCTGGAGCGGACCGTACGGCTCCTCCAGTCCTGCCGTGCGGTCACCGAACCCGAGGGCTCGCCCTCCCGCCGCAAGCTGGCGGGCCTGCCGCGCGCCCTGCGCTTCCCGAGCGCGGCCGCCGGCGCCGCCTGGCTGGACTCCCGGCAGGCCGTACTCCTGGCCTCCGCCCGGCTGGCCGTCGCCGACGGAGAGCTCGACACCCTCGCCCGTCGGCTGGTCGCCTCGCTCGTCAGGGCGCTCGCGGCGCACCGGGGCGCCGAGGCCGCCGCCCCCGAGCTGTACGGCCTCCACCGGCTCGTCCTGGACGTGGCCGAGCGGCGCGGGCTGCACCGCGAGCGGGCCGCGGCGCTGCTGAACCTGGCCGATCTCGATGCCAGGACCGGCAGGACGAAGGACGCTCTGCTGCGATATCGGTCGGCTTTGGAGGCCGGACGCAAAGCAAATGACCCGTATGCGACCGGCCGCGCAATGGAATCCGTAGGTGGCTCGTATCAGGAGCTGGGGGACTGGCAGCGGGCCGGCGACTGGTACGGGCGGGCGCTCGCCCAGCGCCTGGCCCGGGACGAGCGCGCGGACCAGGCCCGGCTGTACGCCCGCCTCGGAGCCGTACAGACCTATGCGGGGCGGTACGGGGAGGCGCTGCGGAGCTGGCGCGCCGCCGCGGCCGGCTACCGGAGGCTCTCCGATCTCCCGGGCTACGCACGGGCGTTGAGCGAGGCGGCCCGGGTCCAGGAGTACGCCGGACGGCCCGAGGAGTCCCTGCGGACCTGTGAGGAAGCGGTGGAGTGGGCCCGCCGGGCCCAGGACACGCGGCTCCAGGCCGCGCTCCAGCTGCGGCTGGCCGACACCCTCGACCGGCTCGGCGACCCCGCGGCGGCCGGGCTGCACAGGGCGGCGGCCGAGAGACTCCTGGAAACGGAACCGACAGCCTACGAAATCCGCAGTGGCTCCGGCGAAGATTAGTACTTTGAAAGGCTAGACAGCGGGAACTCCTTCATTAGACTGGGTGCGCCGCGTTCGAACGTGGTCTGCCCCGGTGCGCCGCAGTGCATCCGGGTATGTATCGCAGTGCCCCAGTTATCCCCCTGATTCAAGGACCGTGATCGACGATGAAGGTCGGCATCCCCCGCGAGGTCAAGAACAACGAGTTCCGTGTGGCCATCACCCCTGCCGGTGTCCACGAGCTCGTCCGCAACGGCCACCAGGTCTTCATCGAGCAGAACGCCGGTGTCGGCTCCTCGATCACGGACGCGGAGTACGTCGCCGCCGGTGCCGAGATCCTCGCCACCGCCGACGAGGTCTGGGCCACGGCCGACCTGCTGCTCAAGGTCAAGGAGCCCATCGCGGAGGAGTACCACCGCCTCCGCAAGGACCAGACGCTCTTCACCTACCTGCACCTCGCCGCCTCCAAGGAGTGCACCGACGCGCTCCTGGAGTCCGGCACCACCGCCATCGCCTACGAGACGGTCGAGACCGCGAACCGCGCGCTCCCGCTGCTCGCCCCGATGTCCGAGGTCGCGGGCCGCCTGGCCCCGCAGGTCGGCGCCTACCACCTGATGCGCTCGGCCGGCGGCCGTGGCGTCCTCCCCGGCGGTGTCCCCGGCACCCACGCCGGCGAGTGCGTCGTCATCGGCGGCGGCGTCTCCGGCTGGAACGCCGTGCAGATCGCCATCGGCATGGGCTTCCACGTGACCCTGCTCGACCGCGACATCAACAAGCTCCGCGAGGCCGACAAGATCTTCGGCACGAAGGTCAAGACGATCGTCTCCAACGCCTTCGAGCTGGAGAAGGCCGTCGTCGAGGCCGACCTCGTCATCGGTGCCGTCCTCATCCCGGGCGCCAAGGCCCCGAAGCTGGTCACCAACGAGCTCGTCGCCAAGATGAAGCCCGGAAGTGTCCTTGTCGACATTGCGATCGACCAGGGCGGCTGCTTCGAGGACTCCCACCCGACGACCCACGCCGAGCCGACCTTCCAGGTCCACAACTCGGTCTTCTACTGCGTCGCGAACATGCCGGGCGCGGTTCCGAACACCTCCACCTACGCCCTCACCAACGCCACGCTGCCCTACATCGTGTCGCTGGCGAACAACGGCTGGGTCGAGGCGCTGCGCCGCGACGCCGCCCTCGCCCTGGGCCTCAACACCCATGACGGCAAGGTGGTTTACAAGGAGGTCGCCGAGGCGCACGGCCTCGAGCACGTCGAGATCGCCAGCCTCCTGGCCTGACCCCCGAAGGCCCGTTGACGCCGTCCCCGTCAACGCGTGCCGTCAATATCACGCACCCGGCCGGGCCTTGTTCGACAAGGTCCGGCCGGGTGCGTCTCGGGCCCGCCGAAACGTTCGGGCAACTCGCCTCGAACGTAACCCTTTAACCGTTTCGCACACCCCTGAAACGTGTGGATGCATGCCTGCGCACCCTTGACAGAGACGTGTTCGGTTGCCGACACATCGGGCCGGGTCCGGCGGATTGTGTTGCTGCGGAGCGGTGACACGCCATAGAGTCGCCAACCGTCGGCATGGTGCCACGCTGACCTATCGATAAATGTTCCTGGTCACATCCAAGGAGGTAAGACGACTTGTGAATGAGTCGACATTTACTCCCGGGAGCGGTGCGCCAGGTGCCCCGATCGGCTCCGTCGCGGTGCGGACCTTCGCGACGCACCAGCCCATGACGAGTGCCCACACGATGAAGACGATGGACGGCCTACACGTGAACGCCACGGCCGGCAACGAGATGGGCCGAGAGTCCACCCACTTCGCCGCCTACGACGAGGTGCCCGAGGGGCACTTCTACGACCCCGACGCCGAGTACGAGCCCGACCCGGAGTACGCGGCCACCCTCGCACCCGACGCTGCCCGCCAGCGCCGCGAGCGGATCGGCCCCACCGGACGGCCCCTGCCGTACTTCCCGATCCCGGGTCCCCTGACCGACCACGGACCCGCGAAGATCATCGCGATGTGCAACCAGAAGGGCGGCGTCGGCAAGACCACGTCGACCATCAACCTGGGTGCCGCGCTCGCCGAGTACGGACGACGGGTGCTGCTCGTCGACTTCGACCCGCAGGGAGCCCTGTCGGTCGGCCTCGGCGTGAACCCGATGGAGCTCGACCTCACCGTCTACAACCTGCTCATGGAGCGGGGCATGTCGGCGGACGAGGTGCTCCTCAAGACCGCGGTGCCCAACATGGACCTGCTGCCGAGCAACATCGACCTCTCGGCCGCCGAAGTCCAGTTGGTCAGCGAGGTCGCGCGCGAGTCCACGCTCCAGCGCGCCCTGAAGCCGCTGATGAACGACTACGACTACATCGTGATCGACTGTCAGCCCTCGCTCGGCCTGCTGACCGTGAACGCCCTGACGGCCGCTCACAAGGTCATCGTGCCGCTGGAATGCGAGTTCTTCGCGCTGCGCGGTGTCGCGCTGCTCACCGAGACCATCGAGAAGGTCCAGGAGCGGCTCAACCCCGAGCTGGAGCTCGACGGCATCCTCGCCACGATGTACGACTCCCGGACCGTGCACAGCCGTGAGGTCCTGGCGCGCGTCGTCGAGGCCTTCGACGACCACGTCTACCACACGGTCATCGGCCGCACGGTCCGCTTCCCGGAGACCACGGTCGCCGGCGAGCCCATCACCACGTACGCCTCCAACTCCGTGGGCGCCGCCGCCTACCGCCAGCTCGCCAGGGAGGTGCTCGCCCGGTGTCACGCCGAGTGAGTCTGCCCGGAGCCGACGAACTCTTCCGTACGACAGGGGGGACGGCGCTCCAGGCGTCCGCACCCCGCCGGGCGGTCCCGGCACCGGCGGCCGAGAGCGACACGGCGGCGTCCGAGGGCTCCGCCGAGCACGCCCCGGCGGACTCCGAGGCCACGGAGCCCCGTGCCCGGACGGCCGAGCCCGAGGCGCCGGCCGCCAAGGCCGCGCCCACCGCCTCGGTGCCCGCCCCCGCGGCGGCTGCCCGGCGGCGCGGCGCCCGCACCGCGAACCGGCGGCCCAGCGGCCGCGAGCGCCACGACGAGAAGATCACGGTCTACGTCTCCGCCGAGGAGCTGATGGACCTGGAGCACGCCCGGCTCGTCCTGCGCGGCGAGCACGGCCTGGCGGTCGACCGCGGCCGGATCGTCCGTGAGGCGGTCGCCGTGGTCCTGGCGGACCTGGAGTCCCGCGGCGACGCGAGCATCCTCGTCCGCCGCCTGCGCGGCCGCTGACGGTAGCCTGCGGGCTGCCGTTCTCCTCGTTCCCCCTGGACCCCCTGTGCACCACACCCCTGACGAAACGTCCCGCCCACGCCGCCGCCTCCTGGGCCGCGGCCCGGGCGCGACGGCGGGGGTGCCGGTGCCGGTCCCACAGCCCGCACCCGCCGCCGCGGCCGAGCACCCGGAGGCTTCCGGGCCGGTGGGGACGCCCGAGCCGTCCGAGGCGCCCGAGGTCCCGGAGGTTTCCGGGCCCGCGGAGCCGCCCGAGGTTCCGGAGGTTTCCGGGCCTGCGAAGGCGCCCGAGGTTCCGGAGGTTTCCGGGCCTGCGAAGGCGCCCGAGGTCCCGGAGGTTTCCGGGCCTGCGAAGGCGCCCGAGGTCCCGGAGGTTTCCGGGCCTGCGAAGGCGCCCGAGGTCCCGGAAGTTTCCGGGCCCGCGGAGCCGCCCGAGGTTCCGGAGGTTTCCGGGCCCATGGACGTGCCCGACGCGCCCGAGGGGCGGGACGGGCGGTTCACCGTGCGGCTCTCGAACTTCGAGGGGCCCTTCGATCTGCTCCTCCAGCTGATCACCAAGCACAAGCTCGACGTCACCGAGGTCGCCCTCTCCCAGGTCACCGACGAGTTCATGGCGCACCTGCGGGCCCTCGGGCCCGACGGGGACCTCGACCAGACCACCGAGTTCCTCGTCGTCGCCGCCACCCTGCTCGACCTCAAGGCCGCCCGGCTCCTCCCCGCCGCCGAGGTGGAGGACGAGGCCGACCTCGCCCTCCTGGAGGCCCGCGACCTGCTCTTCGCCCGGCTCCTCCAGTACCGCGCGTACAAGCGGATCGCCGAGATCTTCGAGGAGCGCTGGGAGGCCGAGGGCCGCCGCCACCCCCGTACCGTCGGACTCGAGCCGCACCACGCCGAGCTCCTCCCCGAGGTCGTCATCTCCATCGGCGCCGAGGGCTTCGCCAAGCTGGCCGTCAAGGCCATGCAACCCAAGGCCGAACCCCAGGTGTACGTCGACCACATCCACGCCCCGCTCGTCAGCGTCCGGGACCAGGCCGCCGTGGTCGTCGCGCTGCTCCGCGAGCGCGGGACGGCCGTCTTCCGGGAGCTGATCGAGGACGCCGGCGACACCCTCACCGTCGTCGCCCGCTTCCTCGCCCTCCTGGAGCTCTACCGGGAAAAGGCCGTCGCCCTCGACCAGGAGACCGCCCTCGGCGACCTCACGGTCTCCTGGACCGGCGGCGAGACGGACCCCTCCGGGGCCGTGACCGACGAATTCGACCAGGAGGCCACCGCATGAGCGACCTCAAGCCCGCCCTCGAAGCCGTCCTCATGGTCGTCGACGAGCCCGCCACCGAGGCCCACCTCGCCAAGGTCCTGGAGCGCACCCCGCGCGAGGTGGCCGACGCCCTGCACGAGCTGGCCGACGAGTACACCTCCCAGGGCCGCGGCTTCGAGCTGCGGCGGGTGGCCGGGGGCTGGCGCTACTACACCCGCGCCGCCTTCGCCCCGGCCGTCGAGGCCTTCGTCCTGGAGGGGCAGCAGGCGCGGCTCACCCAGGCGGCCCTGGAGACCCTCGCGGTCGTCGCGTACCGGCAGCCGGTCAGCCGTTCGCGGGTCTCCGCGGTGCGCGGAGTGAACTGTGACGGGGTCATGCGCACCCTCCTCCAGAGGGGTCTGGTGGAGGAGGCGGGCGCGGAACCCGAAACAGGTGCGATCCTGTACAGGACGACGAACTACTTCCTGGAGCGGATGGGCCTGCGCGGCCTGGACGAACTCCCCGAACTCGCCCCCTTCCTCCCCGAGGCCGAGGCGGTCGAGCCGGACTCCCTGGAAGGCGTCCCGTCGTTCGACCCGGACGCAGACGTAGACGACAAGACGGAACTTTGATGCGAAGCAGCAGCGGCAGGAACAGCAGCGGAAACAACGGCGGGAGCCGTGGTGGCAACAGCGGCGGCCGCGGCGGCAGCGGCGGCGGCCGCGGCAACAGCGGCGGTGGCGGCGGGCGCGGGAACTACCGCGGCGCCGGCAACGGCCGCGACGACCGCCAGGGCCAGGGCGGCGGACGTCCCGGCCAGGGCGGCGGGCGTCCGGGCCAGGGCGGCGGCGGCCGGCCGAGCGGCTCCTCCAGCCCGCGCAAGGCGCGCCCGGAGGAGCGCACCTACGACGAGCGGTACAGCCCCTCCTCGGACGGCCCCAAGCGCGGGCGTGGCACGGCCGCGCGCGGCGGCGCCAAGGGCGGCCCCCGGCAGTCGCCGCAGCGCGGCGGCGGCCGTACGGCGCCCGCCCGCTCGCGCGAGTACGACGCCCGTACCGAGGAGCGCAACCGGGAGCGGTACGCCGGCAAGCCCGAGATCAAGACCCCCAAGACCTTCCCCGGCGCCGAGCAGGAGGGCGAGCGCCTGCAGAAGGTCCTCGCCCGCGCCGGCATGGGCTCGCGCCGCGCCTGCGAGGAGCTCATCGAGCAGGCCCGCGTCGAGGTCAACGGCGAGATCGTCCTGGAGCAGGGCATGCGCGTCGACCCGGAGAAGGACGAGATCAAGGTGGACGGCCTGACCGTCGCCACCCAGTCGTACCTGTTCTTCGCGCTGAACAAGCCGTCCGGCGTCGTCTCCACCATGGAGGACCCCGACGGCCGCCAGTGCCTCGGCGACTACGTCACCAACCGCGAGACCCGGCTGTTCCACGTCGGCCGTCTCGACACGGAGACCGAGGGCATCATCCTGCTGACCAACCACGGTGAGCTGGCCCACCGCCTCACGCACCCGAAGTACGGCGTCAAGAAGACCTACCTGGCCGCCATCACCGGCCCGCTGCCCCGCGAGGTCGGCCGGCGCCTCAAGGACGGCATCCAGCTGGAGGACGGCTACGCGCGCGCCGACCACTTCCGCGTCGTCGAGCAGACCGGCAAGAACTACCTGGTCGAGGTGACCCTCCACGAGGGCCGCAAGCACATCGTGCGCCGGATGCTCGCCGAGGCGGGCTTCCCGGTCGAGAAGCTGGTGCGCACCGCCTTCGGCCCGATCGCCCTCGGTGACCAGAAGTCGGGCTGGCTGCGCCGCCTGACCAACACGGAGGTCGGCATGCTGATGAAGGAAGTCGGCATGTAAGGCCCCGCCGTACCCGAGAAGCCCGTGACCGCCCGGCGGTCACGGGCTTCTCCGCGTTTCCGGGACGGGCCTTGTGGGGGACGACCGGAACGCTTTATAGTCAGGATGACTCTTAAGGAGGCGGGTATGAGCCTCGCAGACCTCTTCATCGCCCTCGCCGTGTACGGCCGGCGGACCTGGACCCACGGGGGTGGACCAGGCTTCGACGGCCTCCCGGCGGGGGTGATGGGGACCCCTGAGTCGACGGTGGTGGCGGCGTGAAGCGCTACGGCCACGGCCTCGTCCCCGGCAGGTTCCACCCGCCGCACGCCGGCCACCACCACCTCGTCCGCACCGCGCGCGACCGCTGCGAGCGGCTCACCGTGCTCGTCCGAGGCTCCTCGGCGGACACCCTCCCCCTGGAGGACCGGGTCTCCTGGATGCGTGAGATCCACCCCGACGTGCTGGTCGTCGGCGCCGTCGACGACGCCCGGGACGCCGCCGTCCCCGAGCGCGTCGACGCGGTCTTCGCCTCGGCGGAGGGGGAGGAGTCGCACGGGGAGAGGGAGCCGTACGAGGACGCGCTCGGTCGCCACTTCCACGCGCGGACCGTCCTCGTCGACCCGGAGCCCGCACACCTCACCGACACCGCCGTCGGCGCCGACCCCGCCCGCTACTGGGACCACCTGGAACCGCCGGTACGGGCCGCCCTCACCCGCCGGGTCGTCGTCCTCGGCGCCGAGTCCACCGGCACCACCACCATGGCCCGCGCCCTCGTCGACCACTACCGGCGGCGCGGCGGCGTCTGGGCCCGCACGCGCTACGTACCGGAGTACGGGCGCGAGTACGCCGAACTCAGGCTCGCCGAACTCCGCGCCGAACACCCCGGCGCCGCCCGGTCCGAGCTCGCCTTTCGCTCCTCCGACTTCCCCGTCATCGCCCAGCGCCAGGCCGAGCTGGAGGAGGAGGCCGCCCGGGACGGCTCACCCGTCCTCTTCTGCGACACCGACGCCTTCGCCACCACCATCTGGCACGAGCGGTACATGGGCACCACCAGCCGCGCCACCGGCGAGATCGCCGCCCTCGGCCGGCAGCACCTCTGGCTGCTCACCGACCACCGGGGCGTCGACTTCGCGGCCGACGGACTGCGCGACGGGGAGCACCTGCGGCCCTGGATGACCGCGCGCCTCCTCACCCAGCTCGCCCACACCGGCCGCCGCACCGCCGTCCTCACCGGCCCCCACGAGGAGCGGCTCGCCGCGGCCGTCGCCGCCGTCGACGCGCTGCTGGCCGAGGACCTGCACCTCACCGACCCCCTGCCGGAGCGCCGATGACCGCCCACCGGGCCCCCGAGGGCTACGACCCGTACGCCTTCGTGCCGTTCGCCGTCACCGTCGACCTCGCCGTCCTGACGATCCGCGAGGAGCGCCTGCACGTCCTGCTCGTCGAGCGCGGCCAGGAGCCGTACGCCGGATCCTGGGCCCTGCCCGGCGGCTTCGTGCTGCCGCGCGAATCCGCCGAACAGGCCGCCCGCCGCGAACTCGCCGAGGAGACCGGGCTCTCCGGGGCCACCATCGCCGGCCTCCACCTCGAACAGCTCCGCACCTACACCGAACCGGACCGCGACCCGAGGATGCGGGTCGTGTCCGTCGCGTTCACCGCGCTCGTACCGGACCCGCCCGAACCGCGCGGCGGCGGCGACGCGGCACAGGCCCGGTGGATCCCGTACGGGACGCACGGCGGTCTCGCCTTCGACCACGACCGGATCCTCGCCGACGCCCACGAACGGGTCGGCGCCAAGCTGGAGTACACCTGCCTCGCGACCGCCTTCTGCCCGCCCGAGTTCACCCTCGGCGAGCTGCGGCAGGTCTACGAGACGGTCTGGGGCGTCGATCTCGACCGCCCCAACTTCCGGCGCAAGGTCCTCACCACGCCCGGCTTCGTGCAGGCCGTGGAAGGACCGCCGCGCCTCACCGGCGGACGGGGGAAACCGGCCGCTCTCTACCGGGCGGGCGGGGCCACGACCCTCCACCCGCCCCTCCTGCGACCGGAAGGACGCCCCGCATGAACCTCACCCGCCCCGCCACCAAGCAGGCCGCGACCGGGTCCCTGATCGGGCTCGCGCTCGGGGACGCGCTGGGATTCCCGACCGAGTTCAACGATGTCCCGTCGATCCTCTCGAAGTGCGGACCCTGGCGGGAGATGGCACTGCCCGTCAGGAACGGCAAGGCATACGTCACCGACGACACCCAGATGACGCTCGCCTTCGCCCGCGGCATCCGTACCGCCATGGACCGGGGCGTGCTCGCCCCGCTGCGGCTCGCCCGGCCCGTCCGTGACGAGTTCGTCGACTGGTACCACTCCCCGGAGAACAACCGCGCCCCCGGCAACACCTGCCTGCGCGCCTGCATGCTCCTCGACGGCGACCGGCTCTGGCAGGACGCCAGCCAGATCCACTCCAAGGGCTGCGGCGCCAACATGCGGGTCGCGCCCATCGGGCTCGTCCCCGGGCTGAGCGAGGAGCAGCGGGCCGGTGCCGCGCAGCTCCAGTCGGGCCTGACCCACGGTCACCCCACCGCGCTCGCCGCCTCCGACCTCACCGCCCGCGCCGTGTACCTGCTCGCGCAGGGCGTGGACCCGGCCGGGCTCGTCGGACAGCTGCGCTCGTACGCGTACGAGAACCGCTCCCGGTACCACGAGCACTGGCTCGGCGACCTGTGGACCCGCTCGCAGGACCCCAGCGCCCTGCACTTCGTCCAGCGCGGCTGGGACGAGTGCCTCGCCGTCCTGGAGCGCCTCGACGCCGTCCAGCGCACCGCCGACCCGGAGCTCGATCCCTGCGAGTACACCGGCGACGGCTGGATCGCCGAGGAGGCCCTCGCGACCGGCCTCCTCTGCTTCCTGCTCTTCCCCGAGGAGCCGCTCACCGCCCTTCGCCGCGCCGCCTGCACCCGCGGTGACTCCGACTCGATCGCCGCCCTCGCGGGAGCCTTCGCCGGCGCCCACCTCGGCGCGGACGCCTGGCCGAAGGAGTGGGCGGAGCGCGTCGAGTACCACAGCGACCTGCTGACCTTCGGCGCACTCTGGGACGCGTAGCGGCCTCCTAGAGCTCCTTCAGGGCCGAGGCGCGGCGGGCGCGGATCAGGAAGTCCTGGACGCGGGGTTCGTCCGGGGCGTCGGGGAGCGGGGTCGTGTCGTGGGCACGGTCCGCCTCCTCCTGGACGCGGTTCATCCAGGACTCGACCTCCGGCCAGGACACCTCGCCGCGCTTCACCGCGAGGAGGCGGTCGCGGTCCTCGCCGACGTCGATGCGGAGCTCGCCCGTGCGCAGCAGGTCGCGGCAGCTGGTCAGCAGCCGCAGCAGGTGCATGGCGTGCTTCCAGCGGGGATGCCCGTACTGGCGGACGTCCGCGTCGAGCTTGCGGCGCTGGCCGATCGCGTACCGCACGAAGGTCCGGTGGGCCCGGCGGGACAGGAAGGCCTCGCGCAGCGAGAGCAGCTCGCGGCCCCAGTCGTCGACGTGCTCGACGACGGGGGAGTGGAGGCACTCCAGGACGTTCGGGTTGTTGCGCAGGGCGAGCTCGCAGAAGCGTTCCAGCTCCCAGCTGAACTGATCCTCGCCCGGGCCCTCCACATGGGCGGGGGGCTTGTCGAAGTGCCAGAAGAGCGGCGTCGGGGCGACATAGACACCCCGTACGTCCGTGTCGCTGCCCTCGGTCGCCAGACCGAAGGCGCGCGAGCCCATCACGCAGGAGTAGATCGTGTGCTCGCGCACCAGCTCGTCCGGAGTCATGCCCGGCAGATTACGCGAGGGTGATCGTTTCCCCCGAGACAATAATCTGTTCCGCCGGGAGAGGGCGGGGAGCCGGTCCCGCCGCCACCGAGCCGTCGGCGATGCGGTACTTGGAGCCGTGGCAGGGGCAGTCGATCGTGCCGTCCGCGACCTTGTTCACCGTGCAGCCCTGGTGGGTGCAGATCGCCGAGAACGCCTTGAACTCGCCCGCCGCCGGCTGCGTCACGACCACCTTCTGCTTCGCGAAGACCGTGCCGCCGCCGACCGGGATATCGGAGGTCCTGGCGAGGGGCGCGGAACCGCTCGGGGCGGTTGTCCCGGTCGGGGTGGCCGTGCCGGTCGCGGTGGCCGTGCCGCTCGGGGCCGGTTCGCTTGCCGCCGGTTCGCTCGCGGCCGGTTCGCTCGGGGTCGGCGCGCTCGTGTTCGTACCGCCGTCGCCGCCGCCGCCGTCCGAGCCGCAGCCCGTCGTCAGGGCCGCCGCGGCGAACAGGACGGTACGGCGTGGCGTGGAGCGTGAAGTCATGCCGCCAGCTTCGTCGCGCGACGCCCCCTGGGCCCGCAACACGCCTGCCCGTGCCCGCCGCCTACTCCGAGTGGCGGAGCACCCCGGTTCGGGTGACATTGGGCCTGTTCCGCACCGGACGAAAGGCAGGACCATGGCGGGTAACGACCTCGGCGGTCTCCTCGGGAGCCTCCTCGGCGGCGGCGGCGGCAGTGCCGGGCAGGGCGGCGGCAACATCCTCGGTTCCCTCATGGGGGCCCTCCTGGGCGGCGGGCAGGGCGGCAGCGGCGGCAACGGCTCGAACCCGCTCGGCGGCCTTCTCGACATGCTCACCAGGTCCGGCCTCACCGACCAGACGCAGTCCTGGGTCGGCACCGGCGAGAACCAGCCCGTCAGCGGCGCCCAGATCGCCGAGGCCCTCCCCGACGACGCCCTCCGCAAGGTCGCCGCGGAAGCCGGCCTCACCCCGCAGCAGGCCGCCGACGAGATCGCGCACACGCTGCCGCAGGCCGTCGACAGGCTGACCCCGAACGGCTCGCTGCCCCAGGGCGCCTCCCTGGAGGAGATCATCCGCCAGCAGCAACTCTGACCACGCCCGGACGCCCGCCCTCCGTCTCGGAGGGCGGGCGGCGCGGCGCGCCGCCCCCGCCGCTGACTAGGCTGAACGGAGCACTGACGCAGGCGAAGGAGCACGACGTGGCGGTACGAGCGGTCCGAGGAGCCGTCCAGCTGGAGCGGGACGAGGCCGGACACATGCGCGAGCAGGTCGAGGAGCTGCTCACCGCCGTCCTCGAACGCAACGGGCTCACCACCGACGACCTCATCAGCATCTGGTTCACGGCCACGCCCGATCTGCACAGCGACTTTCCCGCCGCCGCGGCCCGGCACATCGGGATCGTCGACGTCCCCCTGATCTGCGCACAGGAACTCGACATCGAGGGTGCGATGCCGAGGGTCGTCCGTCTCCTCGCCCACGTCGAGACCGAACTGCCCAAGTCGTCGATCGCGCACGTCTACCTCGGTGCCGCGGCCGCCCTGCGCAAGGACATCGCCCAGTGAGAACAGCGCTCGTCATCGGTACCGGTCTCATCGGTACCTCCGCCGCCCTCGCCCTCGCGGGCCGGGGCGTCACCGTCCACCTCCGCGACCACGACCCGGCGAGCGCCCGCACCGCCGCCGCGCTCGGCGCGGGCACCGACGAGACGCCCGAAGGCCCCGTGGACCTCGCCGTCGTCGCCGTACCGCCGGCGCACGTGGCCGCCACCCTCGCCGAGGCCATGACGGCCGGGCTGGCCCGCGGCTACCTGGACGTGGCGAGCGTCAAGGGCGGACCGAAGCGTGAGCTGGAGGCGCTGGGCCTCGACCTCACCGCGTACATCGGCACACACCCCATGTCCGGCAAGGAGCGCTCGGGGCCGCTCGCCGCCACCGCCGACCTCTTCGAGGGCCGGCCCTGGGTCCTCACCCCGACCCGGGACACCGACACCGAGGTCCTCAACCTCGCCCTGGAGCTCGTCGCCCTCTGCCGGGCCGTCCCCGTCGTCATGGACGCCGACGCCCACGACCGGGCCGTGGCCCTGGTCTCCCACACCCCGCAGCTGGTGTCCTCGATGGTCGCCGCGCGCCTGGAGGAGGCCGACGAGACCGCCGTACGGCTCTGTGGGCAGGGCATCCGCGACGTCACCCGGATCGCGGCCTCCGACCCGCGCATGTGGGTCGAGATCCTCTCCGCCAACCCCGGGCCCGTCGCCGACGTCCTCTCCGGCGTCGCCGCCGACCTCGACGAGACCGTGCGCGCGCTGCGGTCCCTCCAGTCCGCCTCCGCGGACGAGCGCCGCGACGGCGCGACGGGCGTCGAGGACGTGCTGCGGCGCGGGAACGCGGGGCGGGCGCGCGTTCCCGGCAAGCACGGTGCCGCCCCCGCGGCCTACGAGACCGTCGCCGTCCTCATCAGCGACAAGCCGGGCGAGCTGGCCCGCATCTTCGCCGACGCGGGGCGTGCGGGGGTCAACATCGAGGACGTCCGCATCGAACACGCGACGGGGCAGCAGGCGGGCCTGGTCCAGCTGATGGTCGAGCCGTCGGCGGCGGGTCCGCTGGGCACGGCGCTGCAGGAACGGGGCTGGTCCCTCCGCACGAGCTGACCACCGCCGAAACTCGTGACCCCGCGCCCCACCGGTACGGCGCCCACCCCGTTGTGGGCGCTGGTCCCGCGGGGCGGTGCCCACCCGCCGCCCCCGTTGTGGGCATGCGTTCCGCCGGGGCGGTGCCCACCCGCCGCCCCCGTTGTGGGCGCTGGTCCCGCGGGGCGGTGCCCACCCACCCGCCCCCGTTGTGGGCATGCGTTCCGCCGGGGCGGTGCCCACCCACCCGCCCCCGTTGTGGGCAGGCGTTCCGCAAGGGGCGGAACGGGTGGGCACAACGGACCCGCGCCCTGCCGGCGCCAGAGGCTTCCGTGCCCTGACCCGCACCCCCGGGTGCAGCGCGGTCGTGGTGCGGGCTCAGGCGCGGAAGGCGGAGGCGCCGCTGAGGGCGCCGTCCCGTGTGCCCACCCTCCCCCAAGCTCTCGGCTTCGCTCGAGCAGGGGGGACCCCCATCGCCCCAGCGGGACGATTGCCCACACGGCGGGTGGGCGGGGGCGCCGCCCCAGCCGGGCGCGGGCCCATGCGGGCGCGGGCTCACACGGGCGGGTCCGCGCGAGCGCGGGGCGCCGTCCAGCAGGGGCGCCGACCCACACGGGCGGGTCCGCGCGGGCGCGGGGCGCCGTCCAGTACGGGTGCGGGCTCGCACGGGCGGGTCCGCGCGAGCGCGGGGCGCCGTCCAGTGGGGGGTGAGGGCGGCCGTGGGCTTGGGTGCCGTGCGGGCGGGGCCGAATGGGTGCTGGGGACTCGGTAACCTTGTGGGGGTCCCTCGCATCCCGCCGGGCCTACCGCTCACCCCAGGAAGGTGCTCCCACCGTGGAATCCGTGATCGTCGCCATCGACGGGCCCTCCGGCACGGGCAAGTCCAGCACCTCGAAGGCGGTCGCCGCCAAGCTGGGGCTGAGCTACCTCGACACCGGTGCCCAGTACCGGGCGATCACGTGGTGGATGATCAGCAACGGCGTCGACGTCACCGACGCCGAGGCCGTCGCCAACGCCGCGTCCAAGCCGGTCATCGTCTCCGGCACCGACCCGGCCCGCCCCACGATCACCGTCGACGGCGCCGACGCCTCCGGCCCGATCCGTACCGAGGAGGTCACCTCGAAGGTCAGCGCCGTCAGCGCCGTCCCCGAGGTGCGGAGCCTGATCACGGAGCTCCAGCGGTCCATCGCCAAGGGCGCCGAGGTCGGCATCGTCGTCGAGGGCCGGGACATCGGCACCACCGTCCTGCCCGACGCCGACCTGAAGATCTTCCTCACCGCCTCGCCCGAGGCCCGTGCCGCCCGCCGCTCCGGCGAGCTCAAGGGCGTCGATGTGCACGCGACGAAGGAAGCCCTCATCAAGCGGGACGCGGCCGACTCCAGCCGCAAGACCTCACCGCTCGCCAAGGCCGACGACGCCGTCGAGGTCGACACGACGGACCTCACCCTGGACCAGGTCATCGAGTGCGTCGTCACCCTGGTGGACGAGAAGCGGGCGGCCGCCAAGTGACCCTGCCCTCCGAGAGGGGCGCCGCGGTCGGCCGCCGTATCGGCATCGGCCTGATGTACGGCTTCTGGAAGCCGCGCGTCCTCGGCGCCTGGCGGGTGCCGGCCTCCGGTCCCGCCATCCTCGCCGTCAACCACGCGCACAACATCGACGGCCCCATGCTCATGGGCACCGCCCCGCGTCCCGTGCACTTCCTCATCAAGAAGGAGGCGTTCGTCGGACCGCTCGGCAGCTTCCTGGAGGGCATCGGGCAGCTCAAGGTCGACCGGGACTCCACCGACCGGACCGCGATAGCGAACGCCCTCGGCGTCCTGGAGCAGGGCGGCGTCCTCGGGATCTTCCCCGAGGGCACCCGGGGCGACGGCGACTTCGCCTCGCTGCGCGCGGGCCTGGCGTACTTCGCCGTCCGCAGCGGCGCGCCGATCGTCCCGGTCGCCGTCCTGGGAAGCACGGAGCGCCGCGGGCGGTTGGTCAAGGCACTGCCTCCGCTGCGCGGCCGCGTCGACGTCGTCTTCGGTGACGCCTTCGACGCGGGGGACGGCTCCGGCCGCCGCACCCGCAAGGCGCTCGACGAGGCCACCGTACGGATCCAGGAGCGGCTCACCGGCCACCTGGAAAACGCCAGGCGTCTCACCGGGCGCTGAGCGAGACTTTCAGTAGTGGGCCCCGGTGACCGGGGACCCACCGACCACGAATGATCAAGGAACGGACTTCATGAACGACCAGCACGACCACGGGGCACTTGGCGACGCCGAGTACGCGGAGTTCATGGAGCTCGCCGCGGAAGAGGGCTTCGACGTCGAGGACGTCGAGGGCGCGATCGAGGAGGCCGGCCACGGCCCGCTCCCCGTACTCGCCGTCGTCGGCCGCCCGAACGTCGGCAAGTCGACCCTGGTGAACCGCATCATCGGCCGCCGCGAGGCCGTCGTCGAGGACAAGCCGGGCGTCACCCGCGACCGCGTCACGTACGAGGCCGAGTGGGCCGGCCGCCGCTTCAAGGTCGTCGACACCGGCGGCTGGGAGCAGGACGTCCTCGGCATCGACGCCTCCGTCGCCGCTCAGGCCGAGTACGCCATCGAGGCCGCCGACGCCTGTCTCTTCGTCGTGGACGCCACCGTCGGCGCCACCGACACCGACGAGGCCGTCGTCAAGCTGCTCCGCCGCGCCGGGAAGCCCGTCGTCCTCGCCGCCAACAAGGTCGACGGCCAGTCCGGCGAGGCCGACGCGGCCATGCTCTGGTCCCTGGGCCTCGGCGAGCCGTTCCCCGTCTCCTCGCTGCACGGCCGCGGCACCGGCGACCTCCTCGACGAGGTCCTGAAGAAGCTGCCCGAGGCCCCCGCGCAGCGCTTCGGCAACGCGGTGGGCGGCCCCCGCCGCATCGCCCTCATCGGCCGCCCGAACGTCGGCAAGTCCTCCCTCCTCAACAAGGTGGCGGGCGAGGACCGGGTCGTCGTCAACGAGCTGGCCGGCACCACCCGCGACCCGGTCGACGAGCTCATCGAGCTCGGCGGCGTGACGTGGAAGTTCGTCGACACCGCCGGCATCCGCAAGAAGGTCCACCTCCAGGCGGGCGCGGACTACTACGCCTCCCTGCGGACCGCGGCCGCCGTCGAGAAGGCGGAGGTGGCCGTCATCCTCATCGACACCACCGACAACATCTCGGTCCAGGACCAGCGCATCATCACGATGGCGGTCGAGTCGGGCCGCGCCATCGTCATCGCCTACAACAAGTGGGACGAGCTCGACGAGGAGCGCCGCTACTACCTCGAGCGCGAGATCGAGACCGAGATGCAGCAGGTCGCCTGGGCGCCCCGCGTCAACGTCTCCGCCCTGACCGGCCGCCACATGGAGAAGCTGGTCCCGGCCATCGAGACCGCCCTCGCCGGCTGGGAGACCCGCGTCCCCACCGGCCGGCTCAACGCCTTCCTGGGCGAGATCGTCGCCGCCCACCCGCACCCGGTCCGCGGCGGCAAGCAGCCCCGCATCCTCTTCGGCACGCAGGCCGGCACCAAGCCGCCGCGCTTCGTGCTCTTCGCCTCCGGCTTCCTGGAGGCCGGCTACCGCCGCTTCATCGAGCGCCGGCTGCGCGAGGAGTTCGGCTTCGAGGGCACCCCGATCCACCTCTCGGTCCGGGTCCGCGAGAAGCGCGGCCGCAAGAAGTAGCCCGCGCGGCAACGAGCTGAATTCTTTTCACGACATGCCGGAGGGCCGGGACTCGACAGAGTCCCGGCCCTCCGGCATGTCTTCGTCCGGCCTAGAGGCCCCTGCGCGGGCCCGGTGGCAGCGCCGCCTGGGCGGGCGGATGCTGCTGCGCCGACCACGCCGTCGGATACGCCGCCGCGTGCCGGTGGACCTGCCCGTAGACGGCGGTGCTCAGCACCGTGCCGAAGGCCCGGAAGCCCAGCTCCTCCTCGCCGCTGCGGTCGCCCGGCAGCGTACGGAACGACCTGCGGTACTCCGAGTACAGGGCGTCGTAGATCGGCGTGGGCGAAGGGCCCGCCGTGACGTCCTGCGCGGGGCGCATCGCAGGGATCGGGCTCGGATACGGCTGCAGGAACGGGTCGTATGGGTGCACATAGGTGCCAACGACACCGCCGCCCGTCGGATGCGGGCGGCTCTCCGAAAGGGGAGCGCTCCGGGGACGCGGCACGGTCGGCACACCCGGTCCCGCCCCCGTCCCGGGGAGCCGCGCCCGCCCTATGCCGGGCCGGCCGTCTTCCATCAGGTGCCGGCCAGCGGCATCGCGGCGGCGACCAGGCGGCCGTTCGCGGCGGCCTTCTCCAGGGCGTCGCGCAGCAGGTCCTCGCGCGGCTGCTGGCCGATCGAGCCCACCGGGGCGGCGAAGACCAGGACCGTGTGCGACTTG
This sequence comes from Streptomyces sp. NPDC015661, assembly GCF_043077765.1. NCBI lineage: Bacteria > Bacillati > Actinomycetota > Actinomycetes > Kitasatosporales > Streptomycetaceae > Streptomyces > Streptomyces sp. NPDC015661. The sequence continues at coordinate 43,115 of NZ_JBIBST010000005.1, forward strand.
TTGGCCGCCGCCCGCCAGCCCTCGGTGACCTGGAGCGGCTGGTGCGCCTGCCACCAGGCGGCCTGACCGGCACCGCCGGGACCCGGCTGGAGCACGGAGTGCAGCTGGCCCATGGCGACCAGGACCGACCAGCCCGGCAGCACCGCCGGCCTCTCGCCCAGGTTCATGACCGGCTGGAAGCCCTGCTCGGCCAGGAGCGGCAGGAACTCGTCGGTGAGGCCGTCCGAACCCGGACGGGCCACCGGCGCGGTCGGCTCCACGACGAGCGCCGGGTGCAGCTCGCCCTCGATCAGGACGAGACCGCTGGTGACCCCGAGCACGGCCTGCTCGGGGTGGGCGGCGGAGAGCGCGTCGGCGGCGTCGGAGGCCGTGATGGAGGCGACGGCGCCCTGGAGCTGCTCCTCGGCGACCCGGACGACCTGCGAGGGGATGCAGCTGGCGTGGGCGAACGCGAGGACCGCGGTCTCCTCGCCGACGAACAGCACCGTGCTGGTGCGCTCCTGCTCGGAGTCCCCCGGAGTGCGGCAGGACGTGCAGTCGTAGCTGCCCGGGGCGTTGTCGCCGGCGAGCAGCCGGTCCGCTTCTTCGTCGCCGATCTCGGCGCGTACGTCCTCGCTGACGTCGAGCATGCGCGGCACGGGGGGCTCCCTGGACTCGGTACGGGGGGACGCCGGGCCGTTCCCGGGCGTCTCATGACGAGTTCAACGGGTCAGCCTCGGCCGGGGTCACGCGCGGAAGCGAGGCAACTTGCCAGTGGCGTGTGCGAGGGGGCGCGTGACTCCGACCGGGTGGGGTGTGAACAGTGTTCCGCGCGGCACGGGCCGGGGGTGCCGGGGGGCTGCCTAGCCTTCCCCGATGTCGAAGATCCGATTTTGGACGGCCGGTTCCCTCGTGGCGGCGTCCGCGGCCGCGCTCCTCACCCTGGCCCCGGCGGCCCAGGCCCGGGAGATGTCCCCCGAGCCCGGGGACCTGCCTGCTGTGGTGGCCGCCCGGGAGGAGGTGTCCGACGCGCTCCAGGGCGTGTCGGACACGCTCCGGGAGGCCGCCTCCGTGCCCTCGTACGCCTGTGCGGGGGACCAGTGGCCGTGGGGCTGTGTCGCCGAGTGCGAGAGCAGCGGGAACTGGCACATCAACACCGGCAACGGCTTCTACGGCGGGCTCCAGTTCTGGCACCCCACCTGGGTCGAGCACGGCGGACTGAAGTACGCCCGGCGCGCCGACCTGGCCACCCGGCAGCAGCAGATCACCGTCGCCGAGGGGGTGCTGCGCACCCAGGGGTGGGGGGCCTGGCCCGTCTGCTCCAAGCGGTACGGCCTGTCCGGCCGGGTCCACACCGTCCAGCCCGGCGACACCCTCGCCTCGATCGCCCGCCGCTTCGCGATCAAGGGCGGCTGGAAGGCGCTGTACACGGCGAACCGGAGCGTGATCGGAGCCGATCCGAACCGGATCGTCGTCGGCGCCATGCTGCGGATCGCCCCGCTCTGAGGCCGTCACCCGTACTCGGCCGGCTCCCCGCTCGACGTGCGGGAGCCGCGCCGCAGCTCGTGCACGAGCGAGCCCGGCGGCAGCCCGTCCGGCACGCGCTGCTCGGCCAGGACCACGGCCGCCCCGTGCTCCACGGCGAGCGCGGCGAGCATCCGGTACGTACGGGCCGCGACCGGCGGGGCCATGCCGAGCGACGGCTCGTCGACCAGCACCACGCGCGCGTGTGCGAGCAGCGCGCGGGAGAGCGCCAGCATCCGGCGCTCCCCGCCGGAGAGGGTCCCGGCGGTCCTGGGCAGCAGCGGGACGAGCTCGGGGTACGGGGCGGTGGCGTCGGGCGCGGGGACCCCGGGGGCGGCGAGCGCGAGGTTCTCGGCGACGGTCAGGCCCGCGTACACCGCCCGCAGATCCGGTACGAAGCACAGGCCGCGGCGCGCGCGTGCGTGCGGCGACAGGCGGGTCACGTCCGTCCCGCGCCACTCCACCCGGCCCGCCGTGAGAGCCACCGTCCCCGCGAGGGCGCGCAGGGCGGTCGTCCGGCCCGCGCCGTTGCGGCCCAGGAGGACGGTGACCGTCCCGGCGGGCACGGGCAGGTCGAGGCCGTGCAGGACCTCCAGGGGGCCGTAGCGGACCCGGGCGGCGCGCAGGGCCATCTCGACGCTCACGACAGGATCCGGCCTCCCTCCATGGTGTGCACCGTGTCCGCGATCCCGGCGACCAGGTCCGGGTCGTGCTCCACCACCAGGACCGTCAGGCCGTCCGCCGCGAGGGCCGCCAGGATCCGGGCCAGCGCGGCGGTCTCGGCGGCGTCGAGGCCCGCGGCCGGTTCGTCGAGGAGGAGCGTGTGCGGCCGCCCGGCCAGGGCGCGGGCCAGCTCCACCCGGCGCAGGGTCCCGGTCGGCAGGTCCGCCGCCGCCCGGTGCCGTACGGGTCCGGCGAGCCCGAACAGCCGCAGGCTCCGCTCCACGGCGGCCGGGTCCGCGTCTCTCCCGCTCTGCTCCTGGCCGAGGCGGACGTTCTCCTCGACGGTGAGCGACGGGAAGACGGCGAGCCGCTGGAAGCTGCGGGCGATGCCGAGGCGGGTCCGGGCGTGCGCGGGCCGGGCGGTGATGTCGGTGCCGTCGAGCGTGATCCGGCCCTGGCCGCGGCGGGGCCGGAGGGTCCCGGCGAGGCAGTCGAAGAGGGTGCTCTTGCCGGCGCCGTTGGGGCCGACGAGGGCGGTGACGCGGGCGGGGGAGAGGTCGAGGCTGACGTGGGAGAGGGCGGTGACCCCTCCGGGGTAGGTGAGCGTGAGGTCGTGGACGCGGAGCCCTTGGCGGGCGGCGGGTGCGGGTCTTCCCGTGGGGGGTTGCGCGCCGTCGGCGGGCGGCGGGCCGTGGGGGTGCGTCCGGACTTCGGCCGGACCGGGGTTCCCGGCCGCACCGGCCGTGCGGATGGTCGACAGAGGTGGGGGTCTTCCCGTGGGGGGTTGCGCGCCGTCGGCGGCCGCCCGGCCTTGGGTGTGCGTCCGGCCCCCGGCCGGACCGGGTTCCGCGCCGACGGTGCCCTGCGGGCCGTGGACGTGCTTCCGGCCCTCGGCCGGTGGGCCGTGGGTGGCGGGCCGGTGGGTCGGCAACAGGTTCATCAGGGGTGGCAGGCGGCCCGTCAACATCGCCAGGAGGCCGATCAGGGCCGCCGCCGTGCCCGCCTGGGGGCCCGCGTCCAGTGTGATCAGGAGGGCCGCCGCGGCCAGCGGGGTCAGGAGGCTGTCCGCGCCCAGGACCAGGACCGCCGCGAACCAGAGCAGGCCGCGTACCGGGTCGTACTGCTCCGGGTCGAAGGCCCGCAGGCCCATGCCCAGGAGCCCGCCGCCCAGAGCCGCCAGCGCCGCGCCCAGGACGAAGGCGAGGAGCTTGAGGCGGGGCACCGGCACGCCCGCCGCCTCGGCGCCCGGTTCGTGGTCCCGCAGGGCGGCGAGCGCACGGCCCGTACGGCCCCGGCGCAGGGCCGCCACCAGGGCCAGACAGCCGGCCAGGACGACCAGCTCCAGGGCGTAGTAGGCGCGGTCGTCGGAGAAGCCCGCCGGGCGGCCGAGGGCCACGCCCGCCGTCGCGTACGGCTGGGTGAGGACGAAGCGGCTCACCGCCACCCCCACGGCCAGGGTCGCCAGGGCGAGCGCCAGGCCGTGCCGCCGGATCGCCGGCCGGCCCGTCACCAGGCCCGTGACCGCCACCATCGGCACCGCGAGGACCAGGGCCAGGAGCGTGGGGACCCCCGCCGCCGCCAGAAGGGCCGTGAACAGGGCGCCGAGGCCCGCGTACGCCGCCTGGCCCAGCGCGATCTGGCCGCCCCGGCCCGCCACCACGACCAGCGACAGCAGGATCACGGCGAGCGCCGGGACCTGGATCGCCGTGTGCAGGTCCGAGCCCGCGAGGCCCAGGGGGAGGAGGAGCAGGACGCCCACCACGAGCCACAGGGCCGTCGGCACGCGTGTGGCGGGCGCCGGCGGCGGGAGCGCGTCCCGCCCCTTGCCGCCGACGCCCGGCAGGACGAGCGCCGCCACCAGGAGCGCCACCACGAACAGGTTCGCCCCGACGGCCTGGAGCAGCGGTCCCGCCCAGCCCTCCGGGTGCAGCCGGGTCAGCTGTGCCTGGGCCACCCCGATCGCGAGCGCAGCCCCCACCGCGACCGGCAGCGACCGCATCCGGGCGATCACGGCGACCGCGATCACCTCGACGACGAGCAGCGGCAGCCCGTACGGGTCGAGCCGTACGTACGGGGCGAGCAGGACGCCCGTGAGCCCGGCCGTGAACGAGCCGAACGCCCAGCCCGCCGCCGCGACCCGGTCCGCGTCGATCCCCGCCAGGACGGCGAGCGGCCGGTTGTCCACCACCGCCCGCAGCTCCCGGCCGAACCGGGTCCACCGGGTCACCGCCCCCACCAGGCAGGCCAGCGCCACCACCGCCGCGAGCTGCGCCCAGGGGTCGTCGCCGAGCAGCACCGGTGCGTCGTCCCGGGCCCCCGGGCCCCACAGCAGCACCGCCCCGCCCACCAGGAGGACGAAGACGCCGATCGTCGCCACCAGGGTCTGCGCCGGGTTCGAGCCGCGGAGCGCCAGGGGACGGAAGACGCCGCGGTCGAGGGCCAGACCGATCGCGGGAGCCACGACCAGGAGGGTGACCAGGGTGCCCAGGGGCAGGGGCCAGCCCCAGCCGACCACCAGCTGGCGGAGCACGTACGCGCAGACCATGGCGACGGCGCCGTGCGCCAGGTTCAGCACCCCCGTCGCCCGGTAGGTGACGACGAGGCCGATGCCGGTGAGCGCGGCGGCGCTGCCGACCGCGAGGCCGGCGAGCGTCAGCTCGTACGTCAGGGAGGCCACGGCTCACACACCGGGCAGGGGGCGAGTTCCGCGTCCCCCACCGGCACGGCCTCCGCCTTGCCCGCCACCAACGGGCAGTCCGGGCGGTGCGCGAGCGTCCCCTCGGGGACCCGCAGCAGGGGGCCGTCCGAGGACGGCGGGGGAGTCTCCTCCGGTGGCGGGGGACGCGGCTCCGGAGGGCGTACGGGAAGCAGCGCGGCCGCCCCCACGAGGACCGCGCCCGCCACCAGGAGCGCCGCTCCCGGCACCGTGCAGGAGGCCAGATAGGGCAGCTGGCGCTCCGCGAAGCGCTCGCCCGAGATCCCGTACCAGCCGAGCGCGCAGAGCACCGCGCCCCCGGCGGCCGCCGCGAGACCGCTCCACAGCAGGATCCGGGATGTCGGCACCGGGGCCTCCCTCGTCTCCGCCCCCTGCTCTGTCCCCGCTCTCCCTCGGTATCCCTTTCCTTGCACTATGCCCCGAACCGGCTCACCCTGGTAACACCAGCCGCTCCGGACTGGCGGGACACCCGGTGGTGAGCCAGATGGATGTCGTACGACGCGGTGGACGCTCCCGTCTCGCGGTCCTCGGGGCCGTCGCCGTCCTCGCCGTGGCGCCCGCCCTCGCGAGCTGCTCCGACGACAACGGCGGGAAGACGGGCGGCACGGCATCGTCCTCCCCACCGACCGCGGGTCCCGCCGATCCCGTGGCCGCCAAGGCCGAGATCACCAAGAACTGGACGGCGTTCTTCGACCCCAGGACCCCCGTCGCCGAGAAGGTGAAGCTCCTGGAGAACGGGGAGCAGATGCAGCCGGTGCTCCGCGCCTTCGCCGGCGACAAGAACGCGGCCATGACCTCCGCGAAGGTCACCGGCATCGAGTTCACCTCCGCCACCGGCGCGAACGTCACCTACGACCTGCTGGTCGGCGGAGCCCCCGCCCTGCCCGGCTCCCAGGGCACCTCCGTCCTCCAGAACGACACCTGGAAGGTCTCCGTGAAGACCCTGTGCGGCCTGGTCGAGCTGAGCGGTGTCACCGTCCCGGGCTGCTGAGGCGGTCGCGGCGCTGCTCCTGGCCGTCCTGCTCGCCCTCCTCGCGGGATGCGGCAGCCGGCTCCCGGAGCGCGCCTTCGAGACGCGGCCCACCGTCAACCCCTCCGGCGGTGAGCCGCTCCGCGTCGGCATCATCACCAGCACCACCAGCCCGGTCGGAGGCGAGACCTTCACCGGCCCGCGCGACGGAGCCCGCGCCTGGTTCGACGCCCTCAACGCGCGCGGTGGCCTCGACGGACGCCGGATCGAGGTCGAGACCTGCGACGACGGCGGCAGCGGCGTCGGCAACAACGCGTGCGTGCACCGGCTCCTCGACGAGCGCGGCGTCTTCGCCCTCGTCGCCACCACCGCCCTGAACTACGCGGGCGCGCCCCTCGTCGCCCGGGCCGGCGTCCCCGACATCGGCGGCCAGCCCCTCACCCCCGCCTACGACACCTATCCGCACCTCTACGGCATCTACGGCAGCTCCGCCCCGCGCACCGGCCGGGCGCCCGGCTGGGGCGGCACGCTGTACGGCGGCACCGAGGTCTACCACTGGTTCCGCGAGGAACTCGGCGCCCGGACCGCCGCCGTCGTCTCCTACAACCAGGCCGCCTCCGCCGCCTACGCCCGGCTCGTCGCACGCGGCCTCCGGGCCGAGGGCTACCGGGTCGTCGAGGAACAGGTCGACTTCGCGCTGCCCAACTTCCGCGCCGTCGCCGCCGATCTGCGGGCCGAGCACGTCGACCTCCTCTTCGACGCGATGGACACCCACGGCAACGTGCGCCTGTGCGAGGCGATGGAGTCACTCGGCGTCCGGGTCGCCGCAAAGGTGACGAACGTGCAGAACTGGTCCTCGGCCGTCCCCCGCGACTACGCACGGGCGCCCGGCTGCCGGGCCTCGCTGTGGGTCACGGGCTCCAGCCGGAACTACGAGGACACCGGGCAGCCGGCGGTCCGTGAGTTCCGGACGGCGATGGGGAACCGGCCGCTGTCGCAGTGGCAGCTGGAGGGTTGGGCGGCGGCGATGTGGTTCACCGACGCCGCCCGCTCCTGCCTCGACCGGGGCACGCTCACCCGGGGCTGCGTCGAGGAGTTCATGAACCGTCCGGAGCCGTACACCGCGCGCGGACTGCTGCTCCCCGTACGGTTCGAGCGCCTGGCCCGGCCGCCCGCCACCCGGAACACCTGCCTGTCCGTGGCCCGTTGGCAGGACGGCCGGGGCTGGGTGAGCCAAGGCGACATGACGAAGAACTGCGCGACCGTCCCCCAGCTCGGCTACCGCCCGTGAAGACGCCACCCGCACCGGCAGTACAGTCGGGCACCGACCGAAACAATGAACACTGACTGACCGGGGGGAACCGGCAGCGCGATGCGTATCTCCTTTCTGCTTCACAACGGCTACCACTACGGCGGCACGATCCGGACCACGTTCACGCTCGCCGAGGAACTGGCGGAACGTCACGAGGTCGAGATCGTCTCGGTGTTCCGGCACCGGGATCGGCCGCACCTCGGCCTCCCGTCGGGGGTGACCCTGCGCCACCTCGTCGACCTGCGCCGGGACAGCCCCGGATACGACGGCGACCACCCCGACTTCCACCGCCCCGCCCAGGTCTTCCCGCGCGGCGACGGCCGCTGGAAGCAGTACAGCGCGCTCACCGACACCCGCATCGGCGAACACCTGCGCGGCGTGGAGGCCGACGTCCTCGTCGCCACCCGCCCCGGGCTCAACGTGCACCTCGCCCGGCAGGCCCGCCGGGGGCCCGTCCTCGTCGGCCAGGAGCACCTGATACTGGACGGCCACAGCTACCGGCTGCGCCGGGACATCGGCCACGAGTACGCGCTCCTCGACGCCGTCACCACCGTCACCGAGGCCGACGCCCGCGCCTACCGGCGGCTCGCCCTGCCCGGCGTCCGCATCGAGGCCGTCCCCAACAGCGTGCCCGCGCCCTCCGTGCCGCCCGCCGACCTCACGGCGCGGACCGTCGTCGCGGCGGGCCGGCTGACCGGGGTCAAGCGGTACGACGTGCTGATCGACGCCTTCGCCGAGGTGGCCGCGGACCACCCCGACTGGAAGCTGCGGATCTACGGCTCCGGCGACGCGGTCCAGGACCTGAAGGCCCCGCTGTCCCGGCAGATCAAGGACCGGGGCCTGGAAGGGAAGGCCTTCCTCATGGGCTCCGTCACCCCCATGGAACCGGAATGGGCCAAGGGCTCCGTCGCCGCCGTGACCTCCGAACGGGAGTCCTTCGGCATGACGATCGTCGAGGCGATGCGGTGCGGGCTGCCCGTGGTCTCCACCGACTGCCCCCACGGGCCGCGCGAGATCATCGAGGACGGGGTCGACGGGCGGCTCGTGCCGGTCGGCGACGTGGCCGCCGTCGCGGCGGCGCTGCGGCAGTTCGTCTCGGACGACGCACTGCGGGCCGAGGCGGGACGGGCGGCGCTCGCCGCGTCCGAACGCTTCGACCCGTCGCGGGTCGCCGCGCGGCACGAGGCGCTGTGGGGGGAGCTGGTGGCGCGGGGTGCGGGGCGTCGGGTGCACTCTGCGGGGCGTGCGCGGGCTCATCTGGCGGTGGGGCGGGTGATCGACGGGGTGTACGCCCAGAAGGCGAGAGTGGGCCGCCTGATCCGCCGCCTCCGCTGACGGCCCCGCCCCACCGGTGCGCCCGCACACCTGCGGGGCGGCGCCCCGGAGCCGCACGCCTGCGGGGCGGTGCCCCGGCCACCCCGTGCGGTCCCGCGCCCGACCGGGCGGCGCCCCCGCCCACCCCTGTGTGGTCCCGCGCCCGGCTGGGCGGTGCCCCCGCCCACCCCCGTGTGGGCAATCGTCCCGCTGGGGCGGGACGGGTGGGCACACGGGACGGCGCCCTTCAGCGGCGCCTCCGCGTTCCGGGCCTGGACCCGCACCACGAGTGCGCCGCCGCCTGCGGTGCGGGTCAGGGCGCGGAAGCCTAGGCCCGGCCAGGGGCGCCGTCCGTTGTGCCCACCCGTTCCGCCCTGCGGAACGATTGCCCACAACGGGGTGGGCGCCGCCCCTTGCGGAACGATTGCCCACAACGGGGTGGGCGCCGCCCCTTGCGGAACGCCTGCCCACAACGGGGTGGGCGCCGCCCCTTGCGGAACGATTGCCCACAACGGGGGGTGGGCGGCGCCCCGGTGGAGGGGGTGCCCACGAGGCGCTGGGAGACTTGGGGCATGTTGGAGACCTCCGCGCGGCTGTTGCGGCTGCTGTCCTTGCTTCAGGCTCATCGCGAGTGGTCCGGGGCCGATCTCGCTCAGCGGCTCGGAGTGACGGCGCGTACCGTGCGGCGGGACGTCGAGCGGCTGCGGGAGCTCGGTTATCCCGTGCACGCCAGTCCCGGCACGGGCGGTGGCTACCAGCTCGGGGCCGGGGCCGAGCTGCCGCCGCTGCTCCTCGACGACGAGGAGGCCGTCGCGGTCGCGGTCGGGCTGCGGTCCGCCGCCGGGCAGGGCGTCGAGGGGATCGGGGAGAGCTCCGTACGCGCCCTGGCGAAGCTGGAGCAGGTCCTGCCGGGCCGGCTCCGGCGGCGGATCGGGGCGCTCAACGCCTTCACGGTCCCCCTGCTCCGTACCCCCGGCGAGCGCGTCGACCCGGCCGTCCTCACCGAGCTGGCCAACGCCTGCCGGGACGGCGAGCGGCTCCGCTTCGCCTACCGTGACCACGGCGGCACGGCCACCCGCAGGACCGTCGAGCCGCACCGTCTGGTCTGCACCGAGCGCCGTTGGTACCTGGTCGCCTGGGATCTGGACCGGGGCGACTGGCGTACGTTCCGGGCGGACCGGATCGAGCCGACCCCGCCGCACGGTCCCCGTTTCCCGCCCCGCGAGCCGCCCGCCGAGGATCTGGCCGCATACGTGGCGAAGGGGCTGTCCGGCTCCGCCTACGCGGAGCAGGCGGTCGTCCGGCTCTTCGTCCCGCTCGAAGAGGCGGCCGCCGCCGTCCGCGCGCTGGACGGGGTCCTGACGGCGGACGGCGAGGACGCCTGTCTGCTGCGGACGGGGGCGCGCAGCCTCGACGTCATGGTGTTCCACGTGGCGTTCCTGGGCTTCGACTTCGAGGTGGTCGAGCCGCCCGAGCTCGCCGAGTCGGTGCGGGCGCTCAGGGACCGCCTGTCCCGCGCCGTCGAACGGGCGGAGCGGGCGGAGAGCTGATCCGCATCCGCTCGTACGCGGCGAACTCCGGGTGGTGGAGGTCGAAGGCGGGCGCCTCGGAGCGGATCCGGGGCACGGACTCGAAGTTGTGCCGGGGCGGCGGGCAGGAGGTCGCCCATTCCAGGGAGCGCCCGAAGCCCCAGGGGTCGTCGACGTCGACCTTCTCCGCGTACCGCCAGGTCCGCCAGACGTTGTAGAGGAACGGCAGCGTGGACGTGCCGAGCAGGAAGGCGCCGATGGTGGAGACGGTGTTGAGCGCGGTGAAGCCGTCGGCCGCCAGGTAGTCGGCGTACCGGCGGGGCATGCCTTCCGCGCCGAGCCAGTGCTGCACCAGGAAGGTGGTGTGGAAGCCGACGAAGAGGGTCCAGAAGTGGATCTTCCCGAGCCGCTCGTCGAGCATCCGGCCGGTGAACTTGGGCCACCAGAAGTAGAAGCCGGCGAAGGTCGCGAAGGCGACCGTGCCGAAGACCGTGTAGTGGAAGTGGGCGACGACGAAGTACGAGTCGGTGACCTGGAAGTCCATCGGCGGCGAGGCGAGGATGACGCCGGTGAGCCCGCCGAAGAGGAAGGACACGAGGAAGCCGACGGACCAGAGCATCGGGGTCTCGAAGGAGAGCGAGCCGTGGAGCATCGTCCCGGTCCAGTTGAAGAACTTCACCCCGGTGGGCACGGCGATGAGGAACGAGAGCATCGAGAAGAACGGCAGCAGCACCGCGCCGGTGACGAACATGTGGTGGGCCCAGACCACCACGGAGAGCCCGGTGATCGCCATGGTGGCGCCGACCAGCGTCGCGTACCCGAAGATCGGCTTCCGGGAGAAGACCGGGATGATCTCGCTGATGATCCCGAAGAACGGCAGCGCGATGATGTAGACCTCGGGGTGGCCGAAGAACCAGAAGAGGTGCTGCCAGAGCAGCGCCCCGCCGTTCTGGGGCTGGAAGACCACGGCGCCGAGGCGCCGGTCGGCCTCCAGGACGAGCAGCGCCGCCGCGAGGACGGGGAAGGCGATGATCACCAGGACCGCGGTGAACAGGATGTTCCAGGTGAAGATCGGCATCCGGAACATGGTCATGCCCGGCGCCCGCATCCCGATGATGGTGGCGAGGAAGTTGACCGAGGTCAGGATCGTGCCGAAGCCGGAGAGCGCGAGTCCCATGATCCACAGGTCGGCACCGACGCCCGGCATCCGCTCCAGGCTGTTCAGCGGGGCGTAGGCGGTCCAGCCGAAGGCCGGTGGCCCGGTCGGGGTGAAGAGCGAGCCGAGGACCAACAGGCCGCCGAAGAGGAACAGCCAGTACGAGAACATGTTCAGCCGCGGGAAGGCGACGTCGGGCGATCCGATCTGCAGCGGCACCAGCTCGTTCGCGAAGCCGGCGAAGGTGGGCGTGGCGAAGAGCAGCAGCATGATCGTGCCGTGCAGGGTGAAGGCCTGGTTGAACTCCTGGTTCGAGACGAACTGGAGTCCGGGGCGGGCCAGCTCGGCCCGCATCAGCATCGCCATGAGCCCGGCGATCAGGAAGAAGACGAACGAGGTGACCAGATAGAGGTGGCCGATCTTCTTGTGGTCGGTCGTGGTGAGCCAGTCGATCAGGATGCGTCCGTGCCGTTGCCGGCCCGATTCGACGGTCGCGGCCGCTGTCCCGTTGCCCATCCCTGCCTCCGCCTCGCCGTGGTCCCGGCTCCGCGTCTCCGGGCGTCCGGCCAGCGTAAGCATTGTGTAAGGGAAGAGTGTGCGCCTCGGGTGCGCGTCGCCGAGGCAATTCGGGACGAGCTTGCGGAAGAGGGGAATTGGAGGCGCCTTACCCGTGCTTCCGAACCCTTCGTGCGAACTGATGGGGGCCCTTCGGAATTACTGGAGAAACGGCCGGAAACAGGCCTCGGGAGGGGTGTCGGACCGGGCAGACATATGTCGAGAACTTGTGACACAAGCGTGACCGCCGAGGGACTAACGTGAGGTTCATGTCACCCACTTCGCGCACTCCCGAACCGCCACGCGACGCTCCCGAGTCCTATGTGGGCCTCGACGCCGGAGGGGCCGAGCGGCTCGCCAGGACCCGCGGCTGGAGCGTCGTCCGGTCCCTGCCGCCGGGCTCGATCATCACCATGGAGTACCTCTCCGGGCGCATCAACTTCGAGGTCGAGGACGGCACCGTCACCCGCTGCTGGCTCGGCTGAGGAGCCGGCGGGACGGCACGCGGAAGGGCCCCGGCCGACTTGGCCGGGGCCCTTCCGTAGGTGCTCCCGTAGGTGCTCCCGTACGTGCTTCCGTACGTGCTCTCGTACGTGCTTCCGCGCGCGGGGCGGGGTGCGGATCAGCCGCGCGTCACCGGTGCGCGCCGGGCGCCCGCCACCCCCACGGGCTCCCGGACCGGCTCCCGGACCGGCTCGTCGGACGCGGGCGGGCGCGGCGGGAAGAACCCGGGGCGCGGTCCTCCGGAGGCCACGGGCAGCGAGGGCACCAGCCGGCGGCGGTCCCGCAGCCGCTCCCGTACCCGGTCGCGCGCGGCGAGGATCCAGGCCTCCGCCACCGCGAGGACCGGCTCGCACCAGGGCAGCGCGAGCAGGACGAGGAGTCCGGCGGCCCAGCCGAGCAGCACGTCGCTCAGCCAGTGCGTGCCCAGGTAGACGGTGGTGAGGCCGACGCCGAGGGCGACCACGGCGGAGAGCGCCGACAGATAGCGCCGGGCCCTCGGGGTGGTCGCCAGGTAGGCGAGGATGCCCCAGGTCACGACCGCGTTGGCGGTGTGCCCGGAGGGAAATATGTCGCCGCCCGCGAACAGCTCGGGGGAGCCGATCTGGGTCGCGTAGTGGGGGCCGAGGCGGCCGAGCCCGAGCTTGACCGCGCCCACCGAGACGTTGAGCAGCAGGAGGGCTGCGCCGAGGCAGAGCAGGGGGCGCAGGGTGTGCTGGCGCCAGGAGCGCCAGCCCAGCCAGGCGGCCACCATGACGGCCGTGGGGCCGCGCTGGCCGAGGACGACGTAGTAGTCGAGGAAACCGTGGATCTCGGGCCACTGCTGGTACGGCCGGAAGAGCATGATCTTCCAGTCGAGGGTCACCAGCCATGTCGACAGCAGGACGGCCACGACGATGGCGAGATAGAACGCCGACGTCCCGCCGAAGAGGGCGAGACGCGTGCGGGTCATCCGCGGGACCTCTATCTTCGGCGGTTCCGGCTCCCGGTCCAGCCGGGCAAAGATGTCGGTACGCACCCAATCGACGTTACAGGGAGTGAGAAGCAGACCCGGTCGTTCCGCTCCCTTCGTGATGATCGTGTGATGTGGAGTGGGTCTCACCGGGTGGTCTATTCCAGGTGTCCGTCGGGAAATCCGATGACCTTCGGCCCTTTTGCCGCGAGGGGTGTTTCCGGATGCTTGTTTGAACGCCCGGGAATTTCCTCAAACAGACGTCCGTGCGGAATTCCATGCGACGCGCGGCCCGCGCCGAGTGGCGTACGCCACACCGCGAGCCCCGCCGGGGTGAGAGCTGCACCACGCGCTCGGGCCTTGAACTCGCGTACGCTGACGGCTCACTCGCCCGTCGATGCCGGGCCGCCCCAGGGGCATACGCCCTGGTCACAGCCCACCGAGCGCGAGAGCTTCACTGGGAGGTACGTACATGCAGCGGACGAACACGGCCCAAGGACCACCGCGTGCCACCGTCGGCGCCGGCGCCAACCGCTGGGTCGTCCTCGTCGTCCTCTGCGTCAGCCTTCTCCTGGTCGCCCTCGACGCGACCATCCTCCACGTCGCCGTCCCCTCGCTCACCGAGGACCTGCGCCCCAGCTCCACCGCGCTGCTCTGGATCGTCGATGCCTACCCCCTGGTCTGCGCGTCGCTGCTGATCCTCTTCGGCACCCTCGGCGACCGGGTCGGCAGACGCAGGATCCTCCTCCTCGGCTACGGGCTCTTCGGCGTCGCCTCGGCGGTCGCCGCGCTCGCCACCGAGCCCTCGGTCCTCATCGGGGCCCGTGCGCTGCTCGGCGTCGGCGGCGCCATGATCATGCCCGCCACGCTCTCCATCCTCCGGACGGTCTTCCCCGACCGGCGGGAGCGGGCCACCGCGATCGGCATCTGGACCGCGACGGCGGCGATCGGCGCCGCGACCGGACCCGTGCTCGGCGGCTTCCTCGTCGAGAACTACTGGTGGGGCTCCGTCTTCCTCATCAACATCCCGCTGATGGCGCTGATCCTGCCGCTCGGTCGGCGCCTCCTCCCCGAGTCCCGGGGCGCCACCGACGGCCCCTGGGACGTGCTCGGCGCGCTCATGGCCGCGGCCGGGGTGCTCGGCTGCGTCCTCGGCGTGAAGCACATCGGGGCCGGCGCCTCGCCGCTCGCCCTGCCGAGTGCCGGACCGCTGCTGCTCGGTGCCGCGCTCCTCGTCCTCTTCGTACGGCGGCAGAAGCGGCGCCCGCACCCGCTGATCGACATACGGCTCTTCTCCCGGGCCGCCTTCACCACCTCGGTCGGCTGCATCGTCATCGGCATGCTGGCCCTGGTCGGCCTGGAGCTCATCGCCGTCCAGTACCTCCAGCTGGTCCTCGGCCTCAGCCCCCTGGAGACCGGGCTCCGGCTCCTCCCGCTGACCTTCGCCGCCATGGCCGCCGGCGCCACCGGCTCGTACACCCTGCGCCGGATCGGTCCGCGCCGGATGGTCGGCTGGGGCTTCCTGCTCACCGCCGCGGCGGTGCTGCTGCTCACGCTCATGGGGCAGCACGACCGGCCGCTGCTGCTCACGGTGGGCTTCGTGCTGCTCGGCTTCGGCCTGCAGACCACGCTCTTCTCGGCGTACGAGTCGATGCTCAGCGAGGCGCCGCAGCGCAGCGCGGGCGGCGCGGCGGCGATCGGGGAGACCTCGTACCAGCTCGGCGCGGGCATGGGCATCGCGCTGCTCGGCAGTGTGATGAACGCGGCGTACGCCCCCGGTCTGGCCTCGGTCCCCGGGGTGCCCGCGGAGGCGAGCCGGGCCGCGGCGAACTCGCTCGGCGAGGCCTACAAGGTCGCCGATCAGCTCGGCGGTACGGCCGGTGACGCCCTGCACCAGGCCGCCCGGCACTCCTTCGTGACCGGTCTGCACGTCACGCTCTGTGTGAGCGCCGCGCTGCTGCTCGTCGGCGCGCTGATGGCCCGGCGGCTGCCCCGGGTCATGGAATGCCCGGTGGACCCGGAGGAGGCCTTCGACGCGCTGGAGCGCGAGGGCTCGACGGCGGCCCCGGAGGGCCTGGACCGGGATGCGGAGACCCGGGCCACGGCGGGGACGGTCGGGGCGGCGGAGAGTGCACCCGCTCCGTCCGAGCGGTCCGCGTCGCCGCGCGTGCCCGCGACGCGGGAAGCGATCGAGCCCGCCGGCTCGGGGCGTCCGGCGCACTGACCCGATCCCGTCGGGAGGCGCCCGGCCGGGCCGGCGGACTCGCTCAGCTCTGGTTGAAGAAACCGTCCTGCTGACGCCGGCCCGTCTCGCCGCTGACGATCTGGGTGTCGTGGGGGGTCAGCAGGAAGACCCGCGTCGCCACCCGCTCGATCGAGCCGCGCAGACCGAAGGCGAGACCCGCGGCGAAGTCGACCACGCGCTTGGCGTCGTTCCCCTCCATCGCGGTCAGGTTCACGATCACCGGAACCCCGTCCCGGAAGAGCTCGCCGATGCCCCGGGCGTCCCGGAAACCGTCGGGGGAGACGGTGGCGATCCGGCGGCCCCGCTCCTCGGCGGTGTCCGTGGCCACCCGGACCCGGGGGTCCGTCACCCAGGCGTCGCCGCCCTCGGCACCGTCGGCGTACTCGTCGTCGTAGTAACGCTCGTCGTTGTCCTCGACGAGTCCCAGCCAGGCACTTGCCTTGCGCACCGATCCCATGGACGCCTCCTTTCAGCGCGGTCACTTGTGGTTCCGCAATCCCTATCGTCGTCCATGATGCGGATCGCGCGCCAAGTGGATAGGCGCCGCGCAGGGGATTCGTGACGGTACTGGTGCAGAACGTGAGGGCCGTTTCCTGGCGATTCGTCAGGAAACTTGCGGTATGCGGGGCCTGACGGAGGGCCATGCAGCTGAAAATATGAAAGTCATGCCACAAGGGTGACGATGGGCGCGTACGGGTGAACGCCCCCGCTCGCTACGATGCCGCGGGGCCGCTCGGCGGACCTCCGCCCGCCACGGCCCACGACTCACGGGGGAGTCCTTGTTCGGAATCGTCAGACCCTGCACGCATCGGCTCACCGACGGCCTCAGGACCGAGTGGATGGCCCACCTCTGCGGCCTCTGTCTGGCGCTCCGCGCCGACCACGGACAGTTCGCCCGTGTCGTCACCAACTACGACGGGCTCATCGTCTCCGTCCTGACGGAGGCTCAGACCGGCGTGACCGGGGCGAGCCGCCGCACGGCCGGGCCCTGCGCGCTGCGCGCCATGCGGACCGCCCCCGTCGCCCGCGGCGAGGGCGCCAGGCTCGCCGCCGCCGTCTCCCTCGTCCTCGCCTCGGCGAAGGTACGGGACCACGTCGCCGACCGGGACGGCCTGTTGGCCCGTCGGCCCGTCGCCGTCGCGGCCCGCCGGGTCGCCCGCTCCTGGGACAAGGCCGGGGCCAGAACCGGCCGCGCCCTCGGCTTCGACACCGCCGTCCTCGTCGACGCCGTCGACCGCCAGACCGGCATCGAGGCCCTCGCGGGACCCGGCACCCCCCTGCTCACCGTCACCGAGCCGACCGAGACGGCGACGGCGGCCGCGTTCGCGCACACCGCCGTCCTCGCCGGCCGGCCGGGCAACGCCGCGCCGCTCGCCGAGGCGGGCCGCCTCTTCGGCCGCCTCGCCCACCTCCTCGACGCCGTCGAGGACCAGGCCGCCGACGCCGAGACCGGCGCGTGGAACCCGCTCACGGCCACCGGCACCTCCCGCGAGGAGGCCCGCCGGCTCGCCGACGACGCCCTCCACGGCATCCGCCTCGCCCTCAAGGACGCCGAGTTCGCCGACGGCAAGCTCGCCCACGTCCTCCTCGCCCACGAGCTGCGCAGCTCGGTCGACCGCGCCTTCGGCACGACGAGCTGCGCGCACGGGGCGCCGGGGCCGGGCCAGGGTCCGGTGCCGGGGAACCCGTACGCGGGCGGGGGCTCCGGCCCGTACAACCCCTACGGCGGCGGGAACCCCTACGGCGGCGGGCCGATGGGTCCCGGTGGTCCCGGCGGCCTCCCGCCGCAGTTCGGCGGCGGTGCGCCCCAGGCGCCCAAGCCGCGCGGCTTCCTCGCCGGCTGCGCCATGTTCACCTGGCTCTTCTGCACCTGCCAGATCTGCTGCGCCAAGGAGTACGAGGGCCCCTGGTCCCGCAAGAAGCGCGAGGGCTGCTGCCGGGACTGCGACTGCCCCGACGGCGGATGCTGCGACTGCGACTGCTGCTGCCCCTGCGACGGCTGCTGACACCCCGTCGGAATCCCGTGCGCCGCTGCTACTTCGTCGGCGCCGGGATCTCCGGCGGGGAGATCTCCGACCGCTCGATGCCCGAGGCGGTCACCCCCCACTTCTTCAGGATCCGGTCGTACGTCCCGTCGGCCTTCAGGCCGTTCACCGCCGCCTGGAAGGCCGGTGCCAGCGGGGTGCCCTTCTTGAAGGCGAAGCCGACGTCCAGGCGCCGGTACTCGTTGAGGAACTTCACGTTCTTCTGCTGCGTCACGGCGTACCGCACGCCGTTGATCGTGCTCATCACGACATCGCTGCGCCCCTGCTGGAGCGCCATCCAGACCGCCCCCGTCTCGCTGAAGACGTTCACCTCGTACGGCGGCTTCCCGGCCCCGGCGCACCGGCCCTTGTTCTGCTCCAGGGTCCGTTCGAAGGTGGTGCCGGCGCCCGTCGCGACCTTCAGGCCGCACAGCTGGGTGAGGTCGGTGACGGCCTTCAGCGGGGAGTCGGACCGGGTGGCGAAGCCCTGACCGTCGTTGACGTACGTGACGAAGTCGATGGTCCTGCGCCGCTCCTCGGTCACGCCGAAGTTGCCGGTGCCCACGTCGTACTTGCCGCTGCCGAGCGCCGGCAGGATCGCCTCGAAGCCGACCACCTCGCGCTTCAGCTCCAGACCGAGGGCCTTCGCCACGGCGGCCGAGAAGTCGGCGTCCGCCCCGACGACCGTCTTGCCGTCCGGCAGATAGGCGGAGCTCGGCGGGGTTCCCACCGAGGAGGCGATCGTGAGGCTGCCGCGCTGCCGCACATCGGCGGGGAGCAGCTTCGCCGCCGCCTCATTCTTCTGCACCGCCGCCACCACGTCCTCGGTCGGCAGAGCGCCCTGCGCTCCGGTGGCCCCGGCCGGGGCGGTCGCGGGCTCCCCGCCCGAGCAGGCGGTGAGGCCGAGCGCGGCCGCGGTGATCAGGGCGAAGGCGAGGGTGGTGCGTGCGGTGCCGGAACTCGTGCGCGTACTCATGGCTTCGGGTTCTCCAGGAATTTCTCGAACGGCAGCGGGCCGATCGACTCGGGATCGGCGGACACGTCGAAGAGCGGGCGGTAGCCGCCGGCCAGGTAGAGGCCCTTGGCCTCGGGCTGGCGCGGCCCCGTCGTGAGGTAGATCCGGGAGTAGCCGCGGGCGGCGGCCTCCCGTTCGAGGACGGTGAGGACGCGGCGGGCGAGGCCGCGTCTGCGGTGCGCCGAGTGCGTCCAGATCCTCTTCAGTTCGGCGGTGTTCTCGTCGTAGCGGCGGTAGGCGCCGCCCGCCACGGGCCTGCCCTGCTCAAGGAGGAGCAGGAAGGCGCCGTGCGGCGGGGCGAACTCCGCCGCCGGGTAGCGGCTCAGATCGTGCGCGTCGCCGTACCGGGTCGTGTACTCGTGGGCCAGCTCCTCCAGGAGCGGGCGGGCCAGGGGATCGGTGGTCGTGGTCCGGTGCACGGACAGCGCGAAGGTCATGACGGTCCTTCAGGGCGAAGGAAGGCGAAAGGACGGAACGGTGAGGGGAGAGTTCAGGCGCTCACGAGGGGCCTGGGTGTGAAGGCGCCGCGGAATACAGCACGCGGGCAGGGAGAAGCAGAGGGTCGGCTCAACAGGAAGAGGACCACACGCGACCGAAGTCGATGTGGGAGCGCGTGACCAGCTGCTGCGGATGCATGGCCCCAGTGGAACAGGCATCCGTTCCCGCGTCAACCACGGTGAGACGTACGGCTCACAGTGCGGACACCCTTGACAGCGGGGCGTGTTGACCGCATAGCCTCGAAGGGCGGATCGGGCTGAGGGGCCCGGATCCGCGGCTCAGCGCGTGTGAAGGCGCACCCCGTGTTCGATCCGCCCTCTGGCATCCACGGAGCCCTCTCATGTCCGCGACCCTCGTCAGAACCCCGTCCACGGCCCCGCCGGCCGAGCCGCCCCCGCGCATCGTCCCCACCCGCCGCACCGGCCAGTGGGCCGCCGCGGCCGTCGTCCTCGTCCTGCTCGCGCTCGCGCTCGTCTCGGTCGTCCGCAACAAGGCCTTCCAGTGGGACGTGGTCGCCGAGTACTTCACCTCCGCGTCCGTGCTGCGCGGCCTCGGCCTCACCCTGTGGCTGACCGCGCTCGTCATGGTCCTCGGCTTCGTCCTCGGCACCCTGCTCGCGGTCCTCAGACTCTCCGCCAACCCCGTGCTCCGCGCGGTCAGTTGGGGTTACGTCTGGTTCTTCAGGTCCACCCCGATCCTGGTCCAGCTGCTCTTCTGGTTCAACATCGGCGTGCTCTACCCCCAGATCCTCGGCGTGAACACGGTCAACCTCCTCGGCCCCGTCGCCGTCGCCGTCATCGGCCTCACCCTGCACGAGGCCGCCTACGCCGCCGAGGTCGTCCGCGGCGGCATCCTCTCCGTCGACCGGGGCCAGATCGAGGCCGCCGAGTCCCTCGGCCTCGGCCGGTGGCGCCGGCTCACCCGGATCGTGCTGCCGCAGGCCATGCGCGCGATCGTCCCGCCCGCCGGGAACATGCTGATCGGCACCCTCAAGGGCACCTCGATCGTCTCCGTCATCGCCGTCCAGGACCTGCTCTACTCGACCCAGCTCATCTACCACCGCACGTACGAGGTCGTCCCGCTGCTCCTCGTCGCCACGCTCTGGTACGTCGCCGTCACCTCGGTCCTCGGCATCGGCCAGTACTACGTCGAGCGGCACTACGCCCGCGGAACGGCCGGTGCGCGATGAGCCGCCACCCGTCGACCGCCCCGTCGATCGTGATCGTGGGCGCCGGGCCGCGGGGGACCGGCTTCCTCGAACGGCTCGCCGCCAACCTGCCCGAGCTGTACGGGGACGAGCCCCTCGACGTCCACCTCGTCGACCCGCACCCGCCCGGCCCCGGCCGGATCTGGCGCACCGAACAGTCCCCGCTGCTCTGGATGAACTCCCTGGCCGAGGACGTCACGATGTTCACCGACGAGACCGTCGCCCTCGACGGCCCCGTCCGCCCCGGACCCACCCTCGCCGAATGGGCCGGCATCGACGGCCGCACCTTCCCCACCCGCCCCCAGCAGGGCGCCTATCTGCGCTGGGTGTACGAACGGGCCCGCGACGCCCTGCCCGCCACCGTCACCGTCCACGAGCACCGCACCACCGTCCTGCGGATCGGCGGACCCCGCGAAGGACGCCAGCGCGTCTGGCTGGAGGGCAGCGCCGTGCCGCTCCTCGCCGACCTCGTCGTCCTCACCGTCGGCCACCTCGACGCCGAACCCGACCGGGAACAGCGGGAACTCGCCGGCTTCGCCGCCCGCCACCGGCTCGTCCACCTCCCTCCCGACTTCACCGCCGACGCCGACCTCGCCGCCCTGCCCGCCGGCGAACCCGTCCTCGTCCGCGGCTTCGGCCTCGCCTTCGTCGACCTGATGGTGCTGCTCACCGAGGGCCGCGGCGGACGGTACGAGGGCGAGG
The DNA here is from genome assembly GCF_043077765.1 of Streptomyces sp. NPDC015661. Classification (NCBI taxonomy): domain Bacteria; kingdom Bacillati; phylum Actinomycetota; class Actinomycetes; order Kitasatosporales; family Streptomycetaceae; genus Streptomyces; species Streptomyces sp. NPDC015661. Next base: position 63,977 of record NZ_JBIBST010000005.1, read on the forward strand.
GCGACGAGCTCGTCTACGTGCCCTCCGGCAGGGAGCCGGTGCTGCACGTCGGATCACGCCGGGGCGTCCCGTACCACTCGAAGATCGGCTACGTCCTCGACGGCGAACGGCCCCCGCTGCCCCGCTTCTTCGGCGCCGCGCAGACCGACGCCCTGCTCGCCCGCCCCGGGCCGGTCCACTTCCGGCGCGATGTGTGGCCGCTCATCGACAAGGAACTCGGCTGGGCCCACTACCACCGGCTCTTCTCCGCCCACCCCGAGCGGACCGCGCTCGCCCGGAGGGACTTCGAGAAGGCCTACGAGCAGGCGCCGCCCCGCTCGGCCGAGCTCGGCGCGGTCGTCGCCGCCGCCGTCCCCGACCCCGCCGACCGGCTCGACCTCGACGCCCTCGACCACCCCCTGGACGGCATCCGCTACGACTCCGCGGAAGCCCTCCAGCAGGGCCTGCGCGACTACATCACCGACGACCTGACCCGCCGCCACGACCCCGCCCACAGCCCCGACGCGGCCGTCTTCGCCGGACTGCTCTCCGTCTACGGCCAGCTCCTGCGGCTCGGCGAGCGCCTGGAGTCCGACGGCTGGTGGCACGGATTCTTCAGCTATCTCGCCTCCGGGCCGCCCGGCCCCCGGCTGCGGCAGCTCCTCGCGCTCTCCCGCGCCGGCGTCGTCCGCTTCCTCGGCCCGCAGGTCACCGTCGAGGCCGACGAGGAGCGCGGCCTCTTCCGGGCCGCGTCCGCCGCCGCACCGGGGGAGTGGACCGAGGCCCGCGCCCTCGTCGAGGCCCGGATCCCCGACCCCACCCTGGAACTCACCGCCAGCCCGCTCCTCCGCGCCCTGCACGAGGAGGGGACCCGCACCACCACCGACGGCCTCCTCGTCGTCGACCCCGCCGACGGCCGGATCCTGGGGCACGACGGACGCCCCCACCCGCGCCGCTTCGCCCTCGGCCCGCACACCACCGGCCGCACCGGCAGCGGCTTCGCCCGGCCCCGTACCGGCGCGCCCGCCTTCGGACAGAACGACGTCACCGCGCGGACCGCCCTGACCTTCCTGCGCGACCGGGAGTGTCGCCTCCCCGCCCCGCTGAGCGCCTGATCCGCGCCTCCGTCTCCTCCCCGTGTCCCGTTCCCGAGGAACCGCCATGTCTCTCACCAGCGATCCGCCCGTCACGAAAGACCCGGTCGCCACGCCGTCCACGTCCGCCGCACTCGTCGTCGTCCCGGTGCGCCACCCCTGGCGCTGGGTGGCCGTCACGGTCACCGCCGTGCTGCTCGTCCAGTTCGTCCACGGGCTCGTCACCAATCCCGGCTGGGAATGGGACGTCTTCGCCGCCTTCTTCACCACCGAGACGATCCTCCGGGCCGTCTGGGTCACCCTCCAGCTCACCTTCTACGGCACCGCGCTCGGCTTCGCGATCGGCATCGTCCTCGCCTTCATGCGATTGTCCGCCAGCCCGTTCCTGCGATCGGTCGCCTTCGGCTACATCTGGGCCTTCCGGTCCATCCCGCTCATCGTCCAGCTGCTCTTCTGGTTCAACCTGGCCTACCTCTACAAGGAGCTCAGCATCGGCATCCCCTTCGGGCCGAGCTTCCTCTCCTTCGACACCATGGGCCTCGTCGGCGAGATGAGCGCCGCCGTCCTCGGGCTCGCCCTGCACCAGGCCGCCTACGCGGCGGAGATCGTCCGGGGCGGCGTCCTCGCCGTGGACGAGGGCCAGCTGGAGGCCGCGGCCTCCCTCGGCATCCCCCGGCTCCGGCAGGTGCGGAGGATCGTGCTGCCGCAGGCGATGCGCTCGATCCTGCCCAACGCCGCCAACGAGATCATCTCGCTCTTCAAGGGCACCTCGATCGTCTCCGTCATGGCGATCGGCGAGCTCTTCTACCAGGTCCAGGTCGTCTACGGCCGCAACGGCCGGGTCGTCCCGCTCCTCATGGTCGCCACCGCCTGGTACGTCCTGCTCACCACCGCGCTCTCCGTCGTCCAGCACTACGTCGAACGCCACTACGCGAAGGGGAGCGTCCGATGAGCTCCGTCACGAAGACCGCCGGGACCGCCGGGGACGCCACCACGGCGAAGGTCGAGATCCGCGCCGTCCACAAGCGCTTCGGTCCCCTCCATGTGCTGCGCGGCATCGACCTCGACGTCCGGGCCGGCGAGGTCACCGTCGTCCTCGGCCCCTCGGGCTCCGGCAAGTCCACCCTTCTGCGGACCATCAACCACCTGGAGAAGGTCGACAGCGGCACGGTCGGCGTGGACGGCGTCCTCGTCGGCTACCGCCGCTCCGGGAACAAGCTCTACGAGCTGCGCGAGCGCGAGATCCTCAAGCAGCGCACCCGGATCGGCTTCGTCTTCCAGAACTTCCACCTCTTCCCGCACCTCACCGTCCTGGAGAACATCGTCGAGGCGCCCGTCTCGGCCCTGAAGCGACCCCGCAAGGAAGCCGAGGCCACGGCCCTGGGCCTGCTGGAGCGCGTCGGCCTCGCCGAGAAGGCGGCGGCCTACCCCAAGCAGCTCTCCGGCGGACAGCAGCAGCGGGTGGCCATCGCCCGCGCGCTGGCCCTGGAGCCGAGCCTGCTCCTCTTCGACGAACCCACCTCCGCGCTCGACCCCGAACTCGTCGGCGAGGTCCTCGACGTCATCAAGGACCTGGCCGCCTCCGGCACCACCATGATCGTCGTCACCCACGAGATCGGCTTCGCCCGCGAGGTCGCCGACACCGTGGTCTTCATGGACGAGGGCCGGATCGTCGAGCAGGGCCCGCCGGCCGAGGTGCTCGACAGCCCGCGCCACGAGCGGACCCGCGCCTTCCTCTCCAAGGTTCTCTGACCACCCCTCACCCACCGCTCGCCCGCCCCTCACCCCAAGGAGCAGTACTGCCATGAAGACCCGTCGCACCGTCCTCACCGCCCTCGCCTCGCTCACCGCCCTCGGGCTGCTCACCGCCTGCGGCTCGGGCGACGCCGCCGTCGAGCAGATCAAGCCGGAGGGACAGAAGGACACCGGCATCAACGTCGGCCCGAACCAGAACCGTGTTCACACCGCCAAGGACGACGCCGTCGCCGCCAAGCTGCCCGAGGCCGTCCGCAAGAGAGGCACCCTGATCCTCGGCGTCTCCGCCAAGAGCAACCCGCCGCTCGCCTTCCGCGCCACCGACGACAAGACGCTGATCGGCGTCGAGGTCGACCTCGCCACCCTCGTCGCCGACACCCTCGGCCTGAAGCCCGAGTTCAACCCGGTCTCCTGGGAGAACCTCTTCGTCGGCCTGGACAGCGGCAAGTACGACGGCGTCTTCTCCAACGTCACCGTCACCGAGGAGCGCAAGGACAAGTACGACTTCGCGACCTACCGGCTCGACGACCTCGCCTTCGAGGCGAAGAAGGGATCCGGCTGGACGGTGAAGGGCCCCGAGGACGTGTCGGGCAAGCGGATCGCCGTCGGCAGCGGCACCAACCAGGAGAAGATCCTCGTGGACTGGTCCCGGCAGAACGAGAAGGCCGGCCGCGAGGGCGTCGACATCAAGTACTACGACAACACGACCGACTACTACCTCGCCCTGCAGTCCGGCCGCATCGACGGCTACCTCGGCCCCAACCCCACCGTCGCGTACCACGTGGCCTCCGCCGGGCAGACCGAGGCCGTCGGCAAGTTCTCCGGGGCGGGCGCCGGACTCCAGGGCAAGATCGCGGCCACCACGAAGAAGGACAGCGGCCTCGTCGCCGCCTACGCCGCCGCGATCGACCACATCGTCGAGAACGGCACCTACGCGCAGGTCCTGAAGCGGTGGGGGCTGAGCACCGAGGCCGTGCCGAAGTCGGAGATCAACCCGCCCGGTCTGCCCCGCACCAAGAACTGACCCGCCCCCCACCTGCTCCGAGAGAGACCGCATGACCAGCACCCGACCGCTCCACCTCGCCGCCGAGCTCGCCACGGGCTCCGGCCGGGCCGGCCCCGGCCCGGACACCGCCGCCCGTACCGTCGCACTCGCCCGGATCGCCGAGGCCGCCGCGCTCGACTTCCTCACCCACGACGACTCCTTCGCCGGGCCCGGCCTCGACGCGCTCGCCGTCCTCGCCCGGGTCGCCCCCGAGACCCGCTCCGTCGGTCTCGTGCCGACCGTGACCACCACCCACACCGAGCCCTTCCACGTCCAGGCCGCCGTCGCCACCCTCGACTGGGTGAGCCGGGGCCGGGCGGGCTGGCGGATCGCGGTCTCCCCGACCGGGGCCGAGGCCCGGCTCGTCGGCCGCCGTCCCGCGCCGCCCGCCGCCGAGCTCTGGCAGGAGGCCGGCGAGGTCGCCGAGGTCTCCCGGAAGCTGTGGGACAGCTGGGAGGACGACGCCGAGATACGGGACGTGGCCACCGGACGGTTCGTCGACCGCCGCAAGCTGCACCACGTGAACTTCCAGGGCGCGACCTTCTCGGTCAAGGGCCCCTCGATCGTGCCCCGGCCCCCGCAGGGCAACCCGGTGACCGTCGTCGACGCCACCCGCCCGGCCGCCCGGGACACCGCGGCCCACCACGCCGACGTCGCCCTGATCAGGGCCGCCTCGGCGGAGGAGGCCGCCGCCCTCCGCGCCGAACTCCATCAGGGGGCCCGCGCCCACGGCCGGGACCCCGGGCAGCTGCGCGTCCTGCTCTCGCTGACCGTCGACCTCGACGCGTACGAGGGCGGGCCGGGGGCGCTCGCCGGCCTGATCGCCGGCTGGCACGGCGGCGGCGCGGTCGACGGCTTCCACCTCGTGCCGGCCGTGCCGGAGCGGGACCTGGAGCGGTTCACCGCGGTGACCGTGGCCCGGCTCAGGGAGCGCGGCCTGTTCCGTACGGCCTACGAGGGCGCCACCCTCCGCGACCACCTGGGACTCGCCCGCCCGGTCAGCCAGTACGCGACGGCGGGGGCGGGCGCATGAGCCGGGGCCGGAAGCAGATCCATCTCGCCGCGCACTTCCCCGGCGTCAACTCCACCACCGTCTGGGCCGATCCGCGGTCCGGTTCGCAGATCGACTTCTCCTCCTTCGAGCATCTGGCGAGGACCGCGGAGCGCGGGCTCTTCGACTTCTTCTTCCTCGCCGAGGGGCTGCGGCTGCGCGAGCACGCGGGCCGCGTCCACGACCTGGACGTCGTCGGCCGGCCCGAGTCGATCACCGTCCTGAACGCCCTCGCGGCCGTCACCGGGCGGCTCGGCCTGGCCGCCACGGTCAACGCCACCTTCAACGAGCCGTACGAACTGGCCCGGCGGCTCGCCTCGCTCGACCACCTCAGCGCGGGCCGGGCCGCCTGGAACGTGGTCACCTCCTCGGACGCCTTCACCGGCGAGAACTTCCGGCGCGGCGGCTACCTGGACCGCGCCGACCGGTACACCCGGGCCGCCGAGTTCCTCGGCACGGTCCGGGGGCTGTGGGACTCCTGGACCCCGGACGGCGAGTCGAGGCCCTTCGCGCACGGCGGGCCGCAGTTCCGGATCGAGGGAGAGTTCCCCGTACCGCGCTCTCCGCAGGGGCAGCCGGTCGTCATCCAGGCCGGGGACTCCGCCGAGGGGCGGGAGTTCGCGGCCTCGGCCGCCGACGTGATCTTCACGCGGCACTCGACCCTGGAGGCCGGCCGGGAGTTCTACGCCGACGTCAAGGGGCGGCTCGCCCGGTACGGGAGGGACCCCGGCGACCTGAAGATCATGCCGGGGGTGACGTACGTCCTCGGCGACACCGACGCCGACGCGCGGGAGCGGGCGAACGTGATCCGCCGGCAGCAGGTCTCCCCGCAGAACGCGATCCTCGCGCTCGAACAGATCTGGGGCCGCGACCTGTCCGGCTACGACCCCGACGGGCCGCTTCCGGACGTCGACCCCGATCCGGACTCCACGCTCGTCCAGGGCCGGGTGCGGGTCGCGGACCCCGTCGCGGTGGCCAGGAAGTGGCGGGCGCTCTCCGAGGCCAAGGGTCTGTCGATCCGTCAGACGGTCATCGAGTCGACGACCCGGCAGTCGTTCGTGGGCTCCCCGGCGACGGTCGCGGCGGCCCTGGAGGAGTTCGTCGCCACGGACGCCGCCGACGGCTTCATCCTCGTGCCGCACCTCACCCCCGGCGGCCTCGACGAGTTCGTCGACCGGGTCGTCCCGCTGCTGCAGGAGCGCGGGGTCTTCCGTACGGAGTACGCGGGCACCACGCTGCGCTCGCACCTCGGGCTTCCCGAGCCCGTATGGAAAGGTGGAACACCATGAGCACGGATCCACAGCAGGACGCGCAGGACTGGCAGCACTGGCACGAGCAGCGCGAGGCGGCGGTCGCCTCCTCGTACGGCCCGCTCTCCCTCACGGGCACCCACTGGCTCGCGGACTTCCCCGAGGGGCGGCTTCCGGCCGTTCCCGGCGAGTGGCGGGAGGACGGTGACGAGGTGGTCCTGACGGCGGGCGCCGAGGACGGGCTCACCGTCGACGGCAAGCCCTTCGCCGGCACGGTCCGGCTCACCGCCGACCACGGCCCGATCCACGAGTCCCGGGTCGAGTCGGCGGGCCGGCGGCTCGTGGTGCTGCGGCGCGAAGGGCTGTGGGCCGTACGGGACTTCGACCCGGGTTCGGAGGCGCGCCGCGCCTTCCGGGGCATCGAGGCCACCCCGTACGACGAGCGCTGGGTGGTGCCCGGCGTGTTCCGTCCGTACGCGGAGACGCGCAGCGTACGGGTGGAGAACGCCGACGGCCGGGAGCGCGGCCTCGGGCTCTCCGGGGAGCTGGTCTTCGAACTGCACGGCGGCGAGCACGTCCTCAAGGTGGCCGTCGAGGACGACGGTTCCCTGTGGGCGGTCTTCGCGGACGCCACCAGCGGCCGGGACAGCTACCGCTTCCGTTTCCTGCGGCCCGAGGCCCCGGCGGCGGACGGCTCGGTGACGGTCGACTTCAACCGCGCGCTGCTGCCGCCGTGCGCCTTCGTGGACCACTTCATCTGCCCCTTCCCGCCGCCCGGGAACACGCTCGACACCGCGGTGGCGGCGGGCGAGCGGCGGCTGAACCAGGCCTGACCAGGGTTCTTCGCCCACGCGCGTAGATGACGGACGCCCCCGGCCACGACGGCCGGGGGCGTCCGTCCGTACGGCGGTCTTGTGCGTCCGCTCAGGGAGGGCCACTATCACTGGCGGTGCATGTCAGGAACACGTCACCTGACGGCGCCTCACGGGCCCCGCACCCGGGGCCCCTCCGCTTTCCCAGAAGGATGTGAGGAGCACTGTGAGGAACAAGCGCACCCGACTGCTCGCCGTCGCCGCCGGACTCGCGGCCGCCACCGCCCTCGGCCTCCCCGCCGCGCAGGCCACCCCGGCGCCCGGCCCGGCCGGAGCCGCGCAGCTCGCCCGCGCCGAGGCCGCCGTCGACGCCGCCGGAGTCGGCGGCACCGCCTGGTACGTCGACAGCGCCTCCGGACGGGTCGTCGTCACCGCCGACTCCACCGTCACCGACGCCGGACTCGCCGAGATCCGGAGAGCGGCCGGCGCCGACGCCGGGGCGCTCAAGGTCCAGCGCACCCCCGGCGTCTTCAAGCCGCTCCTCGGCGCCGGAGACGCCATCTACGGCGGCGGCTACCGCTGTTCGCTCGGCTTCAACGTGCGCAGCGGCTCCACGTACTACTTCCTGACCGCAGGCCACTGCGGCAACGTCGCCAACACCTGGTACACCAACTCGGCGCAGTCGACCCTGATCGGCGCCACCGTCGGCTCCAGCTTCCCGGGCAACGACTACGCCCTCGTCCGCTACGACAACACCTCGCTCACCCACCCCGGCGGCTTCACCGCGGCCGACGCCTACGTGGGCGAGTCCGTCAAGCGCTCCGGCTCCACCACCGGCACCCGCAGCGGCACGGTCACCGGCCTCAACGCCACCGTCCACTACTCCAGCGGCGGCACCGTGAAGGGCCTCATCCAGACCAACGTCTGCGCCGAGCCCGGCGATTCGGGCGGAGCGATGTACGACGGCACCAAGGCGCTCGGCCTCACCTCCGGAGGCAGCGGCAACTGCTCCACCGGCGGCACCACCTTCTTCCAGCCGGTGCCGGAGGCCCTCGCCAAGTACAACGTGAGCCTCTTCTGATCCCCGGGCTCCTCCGCTCCCCAGCCTCTTCTGATCCCCGCACGGACACCCACTGATCCCCCCACAGGAGGAACACGAAGTGACCACCCCCACGAAGAAGTTCCGGCTGCTCGCCCTCGGTGCCGGTCTCGTCGCCGCCGCCGCGACGCTCGGCGTCCCCACCGCCAGCGCCGACTCCGCGCAGACGTTCAGCGCCACCCAGCTCTCCGCCGCGAACGACGCCGTCCTCGCGGCCGACGTGGCCGGCACCGCCTGGCGCGTCGACAGCGCCACCGGCCAGGTCGTCGTCACCGCCGACTCCACCGTCTCCCCGGCCGAGATCGCCAAGATCAAGCGCCAGGCCGGGGCCAACGCCGGTGCGCTGCGCATCGAGCGCACCCCCGGCACCTTCAACAAGCTGATCTCCGGCGGCGACGCCATCTACGCGAGCAGCTGGCGCTGCTCGCTCGGCTTCAACGTCAAGGACAGTGCGGGGAACTACTACTTCCTCACCGCCGGCCACTGCACCGACGGCGCGGGGACCTGGTGGTCCAACTCCTCGCACACCACCGTCCTCGGCTCCACGGCCGGGTCGAGCTTCCCGACCAACGACTACGGCATCGTGCGCTACACCAACACCTCGATCACCAAGTCCGGCATGGTCGGCAGCGTCGACATCACCAGCGCCGGCAACGCCACCGTCGGCATGTCCGTCACCCGCCGCGGCTCCACCACCGGCATCCACAGCGGCACGGTGACCGGCCTGAACGCCACCGTGAACTACGGCGGCGGCGACATCGTCTACGGCATGATCCAGACCAACGTCTGCGCCGAGCCCGGCGACTCCGGCGGCTCGCTCTACTCGGGCAGCAAGGCGATCGGCCTCACCTCGGGCGGCAGCGGCAACTGCTCCTCGGGCGGGACGACCTTCTTCCAGCCCGTGACGGAGGCACTCAGCGCGTACGGGGTCAGCGTCTACTGATCCCGGGTCCGAAACCGGTCCCTCCGGCAGCCTCACGGCGGCCGGAGGGACCGCTCTTTCCAGGACCTTCGGCCGATTGCGGGCCCTACTCGGCCCCTTCCACGATCCCGCCGTCCGGCGGGGGCCTGCTCCGGGCCGGTGCTACGCCTTGGTCCCGTCCAGCTCCCCGGCGATCGGCTCCGCCTCCGGTGCGCGCTTCAGCGAGGACATCAGCAGCGTCACGGCCGAGCCGACCACCGCCCAGGCCGAGAGGACCAGCATCGAGGCGGTCATGTCGTTGCCCTTGAAGTACGCGATCGAGCGTGCCGCCCAGGTGCCGGCGCCCGGCGGCAGGGCGGGGCCGATCGCCTTCCAGAACGGCGGCAGCATCGGGAGCGGGAAGGCGCCGCCCGCGCTGGGGTTGCCCGCGACGACGATCAGCAGGATCGCGAGGCCGATGCCGACGATCCCGAAGACGGACTGGAGGGCGAGGGTGGCGGCGCCCACGGCGAAGACCACCAGGGTGCCGAGCCCCCACAGCGCCGGGATGCTGCCGGGCAGGGCTCCCAGGATCGGCCCGACGATCACCGCGCCGCAGATGCCGCTGAGCACCGAGTAGAGCGCGAGGACACCGAGCCGGATGACCGCCCGGTGGAGGTTCGCGGGGCGCGATCCCGCGCTGATCGCCAGGATCGCGGCGCAGATGTAGCCGCCGACGCACCAGCCGACGACGAGGTAGAAGGCCGAGAGCCCGTCGAAGTCCTCGGGCGAGGCGGGGGCCACGTCGACCGTCCGCACGGCGCGCCCCTGGGTCGCCTCCAGCGTGGTGAAGATCGAGTCCAGGGCGGAGGAGAGCACGGTGCCGCCGCCGGAGGCGACGAGCAGGGTGTCGGTGCGGCCGGTGACGTCGACGACGAGGGCGCCGTCGATGTCCCGGTTCATGATCTGCTGCCGGGCCTCGGCCTCGTCGGTGACCGTCCGCGGGTCGAGCGGGTCGCCGGGGAGCTTCCCCAGCTGTCCGGTCACCTGTTCGGCGACCCGCGGGGGCGCGACCACGCCGAACGGCACGTCCGTCGGCTTCGGGTGGTGCAGGGCCCCGACGTACGAGGTGATGAAGAGGAGCTGGAGGGCGAAGACGCCCACGACGAGCAGGAAGGCTCGGGGGGTGACGGCGCTTTTCAGTTCGTCGACGAAGCTCATGCCCCCCAGGCTCCGGGGCCGGGGACGTTTCCGCAGGTGGGATGGGCCCGAACGGGTTATCGCACGAACGTTCGAAAGTGAGCTAAGGTGGGGAGCGAGGGGGTGGGAACGTACGTACGAATTGTTGGCGCGGGAGCGCGGGAGGTGTGCCATGACGGGTTTCACGCACCTGCACACCGCCTCGGGCTACTCCCTGCGCTACGGCGCCTCGCACCCCGAGCGCCTCGCCGCCCGCGCCGCCGAGCGGGGCATGGACGCCCTCGCCCTGACCGACCGCGACACCCTCTCCGGCACCGTCCGCTTCGCCAAGGCGTGCGAGAAGGAGGGGATCCGGCCCCTGTTCGGCGTGGACCTCGCGTACGAGGCCCCCGGCGCCCCCGAACCCGAAGGCCGTGACTCCGCCGACCGCGGATCCGCCCGCCGGGTCCCCGTCCGGGGCGGGGCCTTCGTCGACGAGTCCGCACCCCGCGCCCTCTTCCTCGCCCGCTCCCGCACCGGCTGGGCCGCCCTCTGCGCGATGATCACCGCCGCCCACGCCGGAGGAGCGGAACACCCCCTGCTGCCCAGGACCGCCCTGGGCGGCGACGGTCTGTTCGTCCTGCTCGGGCCCGCCTCCGACGTCGGCCGCGCCCTCGCCGCCGGCCGCCCCGACCGGGCCGCCCGGCTGCTCGCCCCCTGGCGCGAGCGGTACGGCGACGCGCTCCGCCTGGAGGCCGTCCACCACGGGCGCACCGGCACCGGGCCCGGCTCCCTGCGGCTCGCCGCCCGTACCGTCGGCTTCGCCGCCGAGCAGGGCGTCCGGCCCGTCCTCACCAACGCCGTCCGGTACGCCGACCCCGGGCAGGGCCCGGTCGCCGACGTCCTCGACTCCGCCCGCCGCCTCGTCCCCGTCGACCCCCGCAAGGAGCTCGACAGCGGAGAGGCCTGGCTCAAGGGCGCCGAAGGACCCGACGGCATGCCGGCCGTCGCCGAGCGGATCGTCGAGGCCGCGGGCTTCCGCCGGGACGCCGCCCACCGGCTCCTCGACCGGACCGCGGAGGTCGCCGCCGGATGCCTGGTCGACCCCGAGGACGACCTCGGCATCGGCTCCGCGCACTTCCCGGAGCCGTACCTCGTCGGCGCGGAGCACCGCACCGCCCAGCGCGTCCTCACCTCCCGGGCCGCCGCCGGCATGGTCCTGAAGGGGTACGAGAAGCGGCGCGACTACTGGGACCGGATGCACCGCGAGCTGGACGTCATCGCCCACCACGGCTTCGCCACCTACTTCCTGACGGTCGCCCAGGTCGTCGACGACGTCCGGTCCATGGGGATCCGGGTCGCCGCCCGCGGCTCCGGCGCCGGCTCCCTCGTCAACCACCTCCTCGGCATCGCCCACGCCGACCCGGTCGAGCACGGCCTGCTGATGGAACGGTTCCTCTCCAAACGCCGCACCGCCCTGCCCGACATCGACATCGACGTGGAGTCCGCCCGCCGCCTGGAGGTCTACCGGGCGATCATCGACCGCTTCGGCACCGAACGGGTCGCCACCGTCTCCATGCCCGAGACCTACCGGGTCCGCCACGCCGTACGGGACGTGGGCGCCGCCCTCTCCCTGGACCCGGCCGAGACCGACCGGATCGCCAAGGCCTTCCCGCACATCCGCGCCCGGGACGCGCTCGCCGCCCTCGACGAACTGCCCGAAATGCGCGAACTCGCGGGCGAACGGGAGAAGTTCGGCCGCCTCTGGGAGCTGGTCGAGGCGCTCGACGCACTGCCGCGCGGCATCGCCATGCACCCCTGCGGCGTCCTGCTCTCGGACGCCTCGCTGCTCACCCGCACCCCCGTGGTCCCCACCAGCGGCGAGGGCTTCCCCATGTCCCAGTTCGACAAGGAGGACGTGGAGGACCTCGGACTGCTCAAGCTCGACGTCCTCGGCGTGCGCATGCAGTCCGCGATGGCCCACGCCGTCACCGAGGTCGAGCGCGCCACCGGCACCCGGCCGGACATCGACGCGGTCCCGGAGGGCGACCCCGAGACGTACCGGCTGATCCGCTCCACCGAGACCCTCGGCTGCTTCCAGATCGAGTCCCCGGGCCAGCGCGACCTGGTCGGCCGGCTCCAGCCCGCCACCTTCCACGACCTCGTCGTCGACATCTCGCTCTTCCGGCCGGGCCCGGTCGCCGCCGACATGGTCCGCCCCTTCATCGAGGCCCGGCACGGCCGCGCCCCCGTCCGCTACCCGCACCCCGACCTGGAGGAGACCCTGAAGGAGACGTACGGCGTGGTCGTCTTCCACGAGCAGATCATCGAGATCGTACGGATCATGACCGGCTGCGACCGGGCCGAGGCCGACCAGGTCCGGCGCGGGCTCTCGCACCCCGAGTCGCAGGGCCGGATCAAGCCCTGGTTCGCCGGACGGGCCTCGGCCCGGGGGTACGCCGACGAGGTCGTCGCCCGCACCTGGGAGATCGTCGAGGCCTTCGGCTCGTACGGCTTCTGCAAGGCGCACGCGGTGGCCTTCGCCGTGCCGACCTACCAGTCGGCCTGGCTCAAGGCGCACCACCCGGCCGCCTTCTACGCGGGGCTGCTCACCCACGACCCCGGCATGTACCCCAAGCGGCTGCTGCTCGCGGACGCCCGGCGGCGCGGGGTGCCGGTGCTGCCGCTGGACGTGAACAGGTCCGCGGTCGCCCACCGTATCGAACTGGTGTCCGAGAACCCTGTGGTGTGGGGCCTCCGGCTCGGCCTCGCCGACGTCCACGGCATCAGCGAGACCGAGAGCGCCCGCATCGAGAGCGGACAGCCCTACGCCTCCCTGCTCGACTTCTGGGAGCGGGCCCGCCCGCGCACCCCCGTCGCCGAACGGCTCGCCCAGGTCGGCGCCCTCGACGCCTTCGGCGCCAACCGCCGCGACCTGCTCCTCCACCTCACCGAACTCCGCCGCATCCACCGGGGAGCCGCCTCCCACGGCGGCCAGCTCCCGCTCGCCCAGGGCGGGAAGACCGCCCCCGTCGGACTGCCCGACCTCGACGACACCGAACGCCTCAGCGCCGAACTCGGCATCCTCGGCATGGACGCCTCCCGCCACCTCATGAGCGACCACCACGCCTTCCTCCGCGAACTCGGCGTCGTCTCCGCCCGGCGGCTGCGCTCCGTCGCCCACGGACAGACCGTCCTCGTCGCGGGCGCCAAGGCCGCCACCCAGACCCCGCCCATCCGCTCCGGGAAACGCGTCATCTTCAGCACCCTCGACGACGGCACCGGCCTGGTCGACCTCGCCTTCTTCGACGACGCCCACGCGGCGTGCGCCCACACCGTCTTCCACTCCTGGCTGCTGCTCGTCCGGGGCGTGGTGCAGCGGCGCGGCCCGCGCAGCCTCAGCGTCGTCGGCTCCGCCGCCTGGAACCTCGCCGAACTGGCCGAACTGCGGGCCTCCGGCGGCCTGGACGCGGTGGGGGAGCGACTGTCCGCACAGTCGCAGGAGAACGGCCCGGCCGACAGCGGCCGCCGGATCACGATGTCCACCGGCTACGAGATGAACCCCTGGGCCGACCTCCGGCCGGCCGGGGAAGGCTCCGCGACGCCGTCGCGGAAGCTGTGGCACAGCAGCCCGGGGAGCGCCGGATGATCCTCTGCGTACGTTTCCGCCTGGAGCCGACGTCCTTCGAAGGCGGCGGGGCCGAGGTGATGCTGCCCCGACTGGTCGACCTGCTCGGCGAGTTCACTCCCGTCGTCGAGGCCGCCCCGCCCTGCGAGGCGCTCGCCGACGTGCGCGGCGCGCTGCGCTACTTCGGCCGGGGCCCCGCCGAACTCGCCTCGGTCATCCGGGTCCGCGCGCTCGCCCTCCACGGCGTCGACTGCGTCATCGGCGCCGGACCCAACCCGATGCTGGCCCGGCTCGCGGCCCGCGAGGCCCGGCCCGGCGTCACCCTGGTCGTCGAGGACCCGGCGGCCTTCCTGCGCGACCGGCCGGTCGTCGCCCTCGACGGCGTCGGCCGCGCCACCGCCCGTACCCTCTGCGGCTACGGACTCGACTCCGCCGGCCGCGTCGCCGATGCGCCCCTCGCCGTGCTCCAGCGGCTCGTCGGCGCGAAGGCCGGCCGCGAGCTGTGGGAGAAGGCCCGGGGCATCGACCGCACCCCCGTCGTCCCGAACGCGACCTCCCGGTCGATGGCCGCCGAGCGCGCCTTCCCGCACGACGAGACCGACCGGACCGCACAGCGCAGGGCCCTCCTCTCCCTCGCCACGGAACTGGGCGCCCGACTGCGGACCGAGTCCCAGGTCTGCCGGGGACTCGCGGTCACCGTGCGGTACGCCGACCGCAGCACCACGACCCGCAGCCGCACCCTGCCCGAAGCGACCGCCCACTCGGCGGCGCTCACCGCCCTCGCGTACACGATCCACGACTCCTTCGGCCTCCAGCGGGCCCGGGTACGGGGCATCGCCCTGCGCGCCGAGGGCCTGAGGGACGCCGAGGGGGCCGCGCACCAGCTGTCCCTGGACCCGGTGGACGAGAAGACCCGGCGGATCGAGGCGGTGGCGGACCGGGCACGGGCGAAGTACGGGCCGCGGGCGATCCTCCCGGGCTCACTGGCGGCCTGAACGCGCCCTGTCGACGGCCCTGTCGACGCCCCTTCTGACGACACGGCACTTTTTACCGACGCGTAACTTCCCCCCGTGCGCTACCCGTGCGTAACTTGGCTGAAGAGCATCCCCACTTGTGGTCCGGACCGCAGGGCACAGCACCCCCACCTTCCCCTTGAGCCGCAAGGAGATCGCCCGATGCTGTCCGCGAAGTCCTGGAAGCGCACGGTCAGAGCGCTGTCCGTCCTGCTCCTCACCGCCGCCGCCACCCTCGCCCCCACCGCCGCCGCCCAGGCCGACACCGCCCCCAGCCGCGGCTGGAACGACTTCTCCTGCAAGCCGTCCGCCGAGCACCCGCGGCCCGTCGTCCTCGTCCACGGCACCTTCGGGAACTCCGTCGACAACTGGCTGGCCCTCGCCCCCTACCTGGTCAACCGGGGCTACTGCGTCTTCTCCCTCGACTACGGCCAGCTGCCGGGCGTACCACTCTTCAACGGGCTCGGCCCCATCGCCGCGTCCGCCGGACAGCTCGACACCTACGTCGACCGGGTCCTCGCCGCCACCGGCGCCCCCGAGGCCGACCTCGTCGGACACTCGCAGGGCGGCATGATGCCCCGCTGGTACCTCAAGTTCCTCGGCGGGGCCGAGAAGGTGAACACGCTCGTCGGCATCGCCCCCGACAACCACGGCACCACCCTGTCCGGCCTCACCAAGCTCCTGCCGTACTTCCCCGGCGCCGAGGACCTCATCAGCTCCACGACCCCGGGCCTCGCCGACCAGATCGCCGGCTCGGCCTTCATCACCAAGCTCAACGAGGGCGGCGACACCGTGCCCGGGGTCCGCTACCACGTCATCGCGAGCCAGTACGACGAGGTCGTCACCCCGTACCGCACCCAGTTCCTGACCGGACCGAACGTCACCAACGTCCTCATCCAGGACAAGTGCGCGCTCGACCTGTCCGAGCACGTGGCGATCGGCACGGTGGACCGGGTCACCTTCCACGAGGTGGCCAACGCCCTCGACCCGGCCCACGCGACCCCGACCACCTGCCTCTCGGTGATCGGCTAGCCGCGGGTCCGGCGCCGCCGGGCCGTCCCGAAGAGCACCGCCGCGCCGAGCGCGAGCACGGCGGCGCCACCGACCGCGAGATACGGGGTCGTGGCGTCGCCGCCCGTCTCGGCGAGCTCCACGCCGGAACCCGAACCGGCGGCGGGCGCGGGCGCGTTGGGCGCGGGATCCGTCGTACCGCCCGCAGCCCCGTGGCCGCCGTGGCCGCCGTGCTCGACGGTGGACTCGCCCTCACCGGCCCGGATCTGCTCGTCGGTGGGCGCGGAGGCGGTGGGCGCCGAGGAAGCCGGGGCGGCCGGGGCGGAAGTGGCCGGGGCGGGAGCGGTCGACGCCGGGGCCGTACCGCCGCCGTCCTGCCCGAACACCACGTCCGAGCAGGTGTAGAACGCCTCGGGGGAGTCGGACCGCTGCCAGATCGAGTAGATCAGATGACGGCCCGACTTCTTCGGCACGGTCCCCCGGAACACGTAGTCGCCGTCCTGCATCCCCGGGTCGGTCACCGTCACGAACGGCTGCGCCTCCAGGTCCGACCACTTCAGCGGCTTCGACGGGTCGTACCCGTCCTTCGTCACGTACAGCGCGAACGAGCCCCTGTGCGGGGCGGTCCCCTTGTACCGGAAGGTGTGGGACCCGGAACTCATGCGGCTCGCCGGCCAGTCGGCCCGCGCCAGGTCGAGCCCCCGGTACTTGTCGTTGCCCGCGCTGCACAGCTTGCCGTCCGGGATCAACTGCCGGTGCTGCCCTGCCGCGTTGGCGATGTTCACGGCGTTCCAGTCGTAGAACGCCTGCGCCCCGCTCGCCGCCACGGCCGCCTTGCACGCCGCCGACCTCGGCGCCTCGGGTCCCTCCGCGTAACAGGCCGCGACCCGGCTCACCGGATCGGTCATCGACCCGTGCGCGAAGGCCCCGGGCGCGACGGCGAGCCCGGACAGGACCAGCGCGGCGGTGGTGGTGGTGACGGTGGCTGTTGCCGTACGGCGAGAGGTCATGGGGGGACAACTCCTTCACGAGGGTGTGTGGGGGGTTGCCGAGCAAACTAGCCCTGGAGGAAGCACGGATCGCGGCCTTTAGGGCGGCGTTAAGGCGCAGGTAAGAGGCGGCTGAGGAACAGCTAGCCCAGCCGTCGGTAGCGGCGCTCCGGGCGGCCCGTTCCGCCGTAGCGGAGGGTGACCTCCGCGCGGCCCGTCTCCGCGAAGTACTCCAGGTAGCGACGGGCGCTCACGCGCGAGAGGGAGCCCGCTTCGGCGCATTCCGTGGCCGAGAGGCCCTCCGGGTGGGCGCGGAGGACCGAGTCGACCAGGTCGGCCGTGTGGGGCGCGAGGCCCTTCGGGAGTTCGCGGGAGCCGCGCGGGCGGGCGCCGAAGATCTGGTCGACGTCCTCCTGGCGGGCCTCGTCGAGTTCGTCGAGGCGGCTGCGGAGGGAGGCGACATGGCGCAGCTGCTCGTGCAGGGCGGCCTGGGTGAACGGCTTGATCAGATAGTGCAGGGCGCCCGCGCGGAGGGCCGAGCGGATCGTGCCCACGTCCCGCGCCGCCGTGATGAAGAGCGCGTCCATGCCCAGACCGGCCGCGCGCAGCTCCCGCAGCACCCGGACCCCGTCCATGTCGGGCAGGAAGACGTCGAGGAGGACGAGGTCGGGGCGGAGCCGCTCGGCCTGGCGGAGCGCCTCGGCGCCGCTGTGCGCGACCCCGGACACGGTGAACCCCGCCACCGCCGACACATAGCGGCAGTGCAGCTTGGCGACCATGAAGTCGTCGTCCACGACCAGCACCTTCGTCACGCCGACCCACGCTAGGTCCCGACCACAACGACCACAACGTCCGTTGATTGCGGAAGAGAGACAGCTTCTTAACGCGAGGGCAACATGTGGGCCACCTCACACCCCCATTTCCCTTCTACCTGAGAGGCGGCACACGTGCGGTTGCGCACCCCCTTCGCCCTCCTCGGGGCGGCTCTCCTGGTGCTCGTGGGCCCGCCGCTGCTCAGCCCGGGCACCGGCTCCGACACGGGCACCGCGATACCCGGCCTGCGCTTCATGGTCCCCAACACCCCCGGCGGCGGCTACGACATCACCGCGCGCACCGCCGCGAAGAACGTCGAGGAGGCCGGCCTCACCGGCGACGTCGAGGTCTTCAACCTGCCCGGCGCGGGCGGCACCGTCGGCCTCACCCGGCTCGTCGGCGAACGCGGCAACGGCCGCCTCGCCATGTCCATGGGCCTCGGTGTCGTCGGCGCCGTCCACACCAACAAGACGCCCAGGACCCTCGCCGACACCACCCCGATCGCCCGGCTCACCGAGGAGCAGGACATCGTCGTGGTCGGCAAGGACTCCCCGTACAAGACGATCCAGGAGCTGCTCGCGGCCTGGAGGAAGGACCCCGGCAAGCTGCCCGTCGGCGGCGGCTCCTCGCCCGGCGGCCCCGACCACCTCGCCCCGATGCTGATGGCCCAGGCCGCCGGGATCGCGCCGAAGGACGTCAACTACGTGCCCTTCGACGGCGGCGGCGAGCTCCTCGCCTCCATCCTCGGCAACAAGGTCGGCTTCGGCGTCTCCGGCGTCGGCGAGTACCTCGACCAGATCAAGGCGGGGGAGCTGCGCCTCCTCGCCGTCACCGGAGCGGAGCGGGTCCCCGGCCTCGACGCCCCCACACTCCGCGAGGCCGGCCTCGACACCGAGTTCACCAACTGGCGCGGCATCGTCGCCCCACCCGGCCTCTCCGACGCCGAGCGCGACAAGCTCGTCGCCCTCGTGACCGGCCTGCACGGCTCCCCGCAGTGGCGCGAGTCGCTCAAGACCCACGGCTGGAACGACGCCTTCCTGCCCGGCGCCGAGTTCGGCACCTTCCTCACCGAGCAGGACCGGCGGGTCGGCTCCGTCCTCAAGGAGCTGGGACTGTGACCACCGAGAAGACCACGGTGCGGACCACCGTGACGCCGACCGCGAAGACCTGGCTGCACGGACGCTCCGAACTCGGCGTCGGTGCCCTCCTGTTCCTCCTCGGCGTCCTCGTCCTCACCGACGCCCTCACCCTCGACGCCGACGTCTCGGGGCGCGGCCCCGTCGGCCCCGCGACGGTGCCCCTCGTCGTCGGCTGCGGCCTCCTCGCCGTCGCCGTCCTCCTCACCGTCGACGTGCTGCGCGGCGGCCGGGGCGAGGCCGAGAGCGGCGAGGACATCGACCTGACCGAACCCGCCGACTGGCGCACGGTCCTGCTCCTCACCGGCGTGTTCCTCGCCTTCGCCGTCCTCATCGGCCCCCTCGGCTTCCCGGTCGCCGGAGCCCTCCTCTTCTGGGGCGCGGCCTACGCCCTCGGCAGCCGCCACCTCCACCGCGACCCGCTGATCGCCGCCGCCCTCTCGCTCCTCACCTACGCCGTCTTCGACAAGCTGCTCGGCGTCCCGCTGCCCGGCGGCCCGCTGATGGGAGTGATCTGACCCATGGATTCCCTGAACTCCCTCATCGAGGGCTTCGGGACCGCCCTCACCCCGATGAACCTGCTGTGGGCCGCCATCGGCGTGCTCCTCGGCACCGCCATCGGCGTCCTGCCCGGCATCGGCCCCGCCATGGCCGTCGCCCTGCTGCTCCCGGTGACCTATGGCCTCGAACCGACCGGCGCGTTCATCATGTTCGCCGGCATCTACTACGGAGCCATGTTCGGCGGCTCCACCACCTCGATCCTCCTCAACACCCCCGGGGAGAGCGCGGCCGTCGTCGCCGCCATCGAGGGCAACCCGATGGCCAAGGCCGGGCGCGGCGCCCAGGCCCTCGCGGCCGCCGCCGTCGGCCACTTCGCCGGCGGCATGATCGGCACGATCCTGCTCGTCGTCCTCGCCCCGACCGTCGCCGCCCTCGCCGTCGACATCGGCGCCCCCGACTACCTCGCCCTCATGGTCCTCGCCTTCATCGCGGTGACCTCGGTCCTCGGCTCCTCCCGCATCCGCGGCCTCGCCTCGCTGCTCATCGGCCTCACCATCGGCCTGGTCGGGCTCGACCAGATGACCGGGCAGCAGCGCCTCACCTTCGGCTCGCTCCAGCTCGCCGACGGCGTCGACGTCGTCATCGTCGCGGTCGGTCTCTTCGCGATCGGCGAGGCCCTGTGGGTCGCCGCGCACCTGCGCCGCAGCTCGGGCGAGGCCATCCCGGTCGGCCGCCCCTGGCTCGGCAGGGACGACGTGCGCCGCACCTGGAAGTCCTGGCTGCGCGGTCCCCTCATCGGCTTCCCGTTCGGCGCGATCCCGGCCGGCGGCGCGGAGATCCCGACCTTCCTCTCGTACGTCACGGAGAAGCGTCTCTCGAAGCACAAGGACCAGTTCGGCAAGGGCGCCATCGAGGGCGTCGCCGGACCCGAGTCCGCCGCCTCGGCCTCCGCCGCCGGCACGCTCGTCTCCATGCTGACGCTGGGGCTGCCCACGACGGCCGTCGCCGCCGTGATGCTGGCCGCGTTCCAGCAGTACGGG
Organism: Streptomyces sp. NPDC015661; assembly: GCF_043077765.1. NCBI lineage: Bacteria > Bacillati > Actinomycetota > Actinomycetes > Kitasatosporales > Streptomycetaceae > Streptomyces > Streptomyces sp. NPDC015661. The sequence continues at coordinate 84,273 of NZ_JBIBST010000005.1, forward strand.
ATCCAGCCGGGACCGCTGCTCTTCGAGCGGGAACCCGAGCTGGTGTGGGGCCTCATCGCCTCGCTGTTCGTCGGCATGGTGCTGCTGCTCGCGCTCAACCTGCCGCTCGCGCCCGTCTGGGCCAAGCTGCTGCGCATCCCGCGCCCGTACCTGTACGCCGGCATCCTCTTCTTCGCCGCCGTCGGGGCGTACGCGGTGGGCGGCGAGGCGTTCGACCTGATCGTGCTGCTCGTCATCGGCCTGATCGGCCTCGGGATGCGGCGCTACGGCCTTCCGGTGCTGCCGGCCGTCATCGGCGTCATCCTCGGACCGGCCGCCGAACAGCAGCTGCGCCGCGCCCTCCAGATCAGCGACGGCTCCCTGACGGGCCTGGTGAACACCCCGTTCTCGGTCACCGTCTACACGGTCGTCCTGGTGCTGCTCGCCTGGCCGCTGGTGAGGAGGGCGACGACCGCCCGGCGCGCCGCGCACTGACCGTACGACGGTATGCGTACCGGCCCCCAACTCGCCCCCGATGGAGTGAGATTCGGAGGGTCGGCGGCCGGATCCGGTATCCCTGGCGGGCAGCGACTTCCCCCCCACCCCCGAAGGGACCCCGCCCATGCGCGTCCGCCTCGTCCTCGCCGCAGCGGCCCTGCTCACCGCCGCCGTCGCCCCTCTCGCCCACGCGGGAGGGGCCGACGGCCTGACCGTCGACACGTACGGCACCCTCGCCGCCGACGCGACGGTCACCGTCTCCGGCACGTACCGCTGCCTCGACGACAGCGAAGGTCCCGTCTTCGTCAGCTCCACCCTCAAGCAGGGGAGCCGCTCCACCGGAATCGGCGGCACCCGCGCCGTCTGCGACGGACACCTCCACACCTGGGCCAACAGCGCCGTCGTGAAGGAGCCCGCCTACAAGCCGGGCGCCGCGCGGGTGGAGGCCACCCTCCTGCAGCTCACGGCCGGCGAGTCGGGCCTGCCGCTGCCCGGCTTCCTCGCCGCCGAGCAGGCGGACGTCGAACTGCGCTGACCGAGCAGTTCGATCGGGTGGACGTCGAACCGCGCTGACCGAGCAGTTCGATCGGGCGCACGTCGAACCGCGTCAGCCCAGCAGGTCGATCAGGCCCTCCCGGCCGAGCACCTCCAGCTCGTCCAGGGCCACCACGGCACGGGCCGCCGCCTCCGGGTCGGAGGCGGCGAGACCGCTCGCCGCGAACTCGTCCTCGTCGAGCCGCAGCACCTCGCTGCCGTCCGCCGACACCCACAGGTCCAGGTCCAGGTCCTCGACGACCACCCCGGAACCGTCGATCACGGCGGGCCGGGTGATGTCGCAGTACCAGCCCTTCAGCGCCCCGTCGGCCGACCACACCTCCTTGACCGTGAACCAGCGGTCGCGCCAGTAGTGCTCGACGAACACGTCACCCGGCTCGAACCGCACGAAGCCGAAGTCCCGCACCCCTTCGGCCGCCCACGGGGCGCGCACCGAGAGCCGGGCACCCTCCTCCTTCAGCACCTCGGCCGGGTAACGGATCTTCGTCCGGCCCGCCTTCGTCAGGGTGATCTCAACCGATCGTCCGGACATGCCGCACCTCCGTCGCGCCGATCTCATAACCGAACCACTTGTTGATCGCGAGCATCGGCCCGTTGCCGGCGTCGTTGCTCGTGAACGCCTCCACGCAGCCCGCGGCCCTCGCCCGGTGCAGCGAGGCGTTCTTGGCGAGCTTCGCGAGGCCGCGCCCCCGGAACGCGGGCGCGGTGCCGGTCATCCCGGAGGAGTACCGGCCCAGACCGTCGGACTGCGCCGCGCTGAACGCCGCCGGCACCCCGTCGACCACCGCGACCGTCGTCAGCGCCCGGTCGAGCAGCGGGTGGTCCCAGGTGGTCTCCCGCCAGTGCGCGTAGTCGTCCAGCTCCGCGCCGACATCGCCCGGCTCGTCTGCCGTCGTCACCGCGTCCAGCTCGAACAGCGGCCGGGGATCGGCCGCGAAGTCCTCCGCCGTGCGCAGCTCGACACCGGCCGGGAGGTCCTCAAGCGGCGGCAGCTCGGCCGTCGTCAGGTCGAGCCGGAGGAAGTGGGCGCTGCGGCTGGGCGCGTACCCCCGCCGCTCCGCCCACGCACGGTTCGCCGGCTCGTCCAGGACCCAGCTGTACAGCGTGCGCGCGCCCCGCTCGACGAGGTGCTCCTCGGCGGCGCGCAGCAGCAGCGTCCCCGCGCCGAGCCCCTGGTGCGCGGGGTCCACGTAGACGTTGACGGAGCCGATCCCGGGCTCCGGAGCGTCGTGGGCGATCCTCAGCTGCACGGTCCCGATGATCATGCCGTCCTCGGTCACGGCGACGAGCGGGCGGGCGTGGCTGTCGGGGTGGGCGTGCGCCCAGTCGAAGGCGCACTGCTCGGCGGTGGCGAGCATGAAGGGCACAGCGGCCCGGCGTAACCGGGCGAAACCCTCGGCGTCTCGGGCCTGTACATCACGGACGATCACAGTCATGTGGTGGCACGCTACGGGCGCGGGCCGCACCGCCGCCTCCCATTTTCCGGCGGGGTGGGGGCAGAATCGGCGGGGTGACACTCACCATCGCCGTGGACCACGGATCCACCACCGCTCCCTACGAACAACTGCGAGCCCAGATCTCGGAGCGGGCCCGGTCGGGCAGACTGCCGGTCGGATACAAGCTGCCGACGGTACGGGGGCTCGCGGAGCAGCTCGGCCTCGCCGCGAACACGGTCGCCAAGGCGTACAAGGCCCTGGAGGCGGACGGAGTCATCGAGACGCGCGGGCGCCACGGCACCTTCGTCGCCGCCGCGGGTGACGCGGCGACCCGCCGCGCCGCCACCGCCGCCGCCCAGTTCGCGGAGGAGGCCCGCCGGCTGGGCCTCAGCCGCGAGGCCGCGGAAGCCGCGCTGAACGAGGCCCTGAGGGCGGCGTACGACAACTGACGGCCCACCCGTCAGAGATAGAGACCCGCCCCCGCCGTACGGGGCTCCGGGAGGTCCGCCGAGGGCGTGCCGCGGCGCAGTGCGAACAGCTCCGCCAGCGTCGCGCCCTCGCGTGGCACGTCCTCCGCGCGGCCGAGCCACTCCACCGACTCGGCCCGGCTCAGCGGCCCGACCTCGATGCGGGCGAGGCAGCGGCCCGGCCGGACCACCGCCGGGTGCAGCCGCTCCAGGTCCTCGTTGGTGGTGACCCCGACCAGGACGTTGCGGCCCTGGCCGAGCAGCCCGTCCGTCAGGTTCAGCAGCCGGGACAGGGCCTGCCCCGCGGTGTGCTTCGCCCCGCCGCGGATCAGCTCGTCGCAGTCCTCCAGGAGCAGCAGCCGCCAGCGCTCCTTCGAGGTGCCGTCGTCCTCGCCGATGGCGATGTCCATCAGATAGCCGATGTCGTTGAAGAGCCGCTCCGGGTCCAGGACGCAGTCCACCTGGCACCAGTCCTGCCACGCCCGGGCCAGCGTCCGCAGCGCCGAGGTCTTGCCCGTCCCCGGCGGGCCGTGGAGGAGCAGGAGCCGGCCGGCGATGTCCTCCGGGGTGACCTTCATCAGCCGGTCCATCGCGTCGGCCACCGGCGCCGAGTAGTTGGGCCGGACCTCCTCCCAGGTCCCGGCGCTGATCCGGCGGGTCATCCGGCGCGGGCCGCGCTGCGGAGCCACGTACCAGAAGCCCATCGTCACGTCCTCGGGCTCCGGCTCCGGCTCGTCCTTCGCCCCGTCCGTGGCCTCGTCGAGGATCCGCCTGGCCAGTTCCGGGTCGGTCGCGGTGACGGTCACGTCCGCGCGCCGGTTCCAGCGGGAGGAGAGGATCGTCCAGCCCTCGCCCTCGGCGAGGACCGAGCTGCGGTCGTCGTCCTTCGCGGCCCGCAGCACCCTGGCCCCCTCGGGGAGCAGGGTCGCGTCGGGCTTCGCCCGGTCCAGGGTGGTGCTGTGCGCGTGCGGTTGTTCCCCGGTCGCGAAGCGGTCGAGGAACAGGGCGTCCAGGACGTCCCCGGGTGAGTCGCTGTCGTCGAGGTTGACGATGACGGGCAGCGACGCGGTCGTCGGCTGCCGTGGGGTGGACGGTACGGCGGGGGTGTCGGACATGACGCCCATGATCGGGCAAGCGACAAGGTGGCGCACCGGGTTTTGCGGGCGTCCCGGTTGGCCGGATATCAACGGTCCCTGACGGAGGATCAGCCGTTGTTCACCCTCACTTTTGACATGAACACTTCCGGTGGGGCGGATCCGATGCTACTACCTGGTAACGCAGAGATCCTGCTACAGGGAGGTTCCATGAGACTGTCCCGTTTTGCCGCCCTTTCGTCCTCGCTCCTCCTCGGTGCCGTCCTCGCCCTCACCGGGGCGGGCGCCGCCCAGGCCGCCGAGACCGCCGCACTCGACTACGTGGCCCTGGGGGACTCGTACTCCTCCGGTGTCGGCTCCGGGAGTTACGACAGCGCCAGCGGCGACTGCAAGCGCTCCACGAAGGCGTACCCGGTCCTCTGGAAGAACGCGAACGCCCCCTCCTCGTTCGCCTTCACCGCCTGCTCGGGCGCCCGAACGGGTGATGTGACCGCCAATCAGCTCGGCCCCCTCTCGGCCGCCACCGACCTGGTCTCCATCACGATCGGGGGAAATGACGCCGGTTTCGCCGACGTCATGACGACCTGTGTGCTCCAGTCCGAGGCCACCTGCATCAACCGCGTGAATCAAGCCAAGGCCTACGTGGACTCCACGCTCCCCGGGAAGCTCGACTCCGTCTACAACGCCATCAGCAGCAAGGCGCCCTCCGCCCACGTCGTCGTCCTCGGCTACCCGCGCTTCTACCAACTGGGCGGCAGCTGCATCGCCGGCCTGAGCGAGAACGAGCGCAGCGCCATCAACGGCGCCTCCGACTACCTCAACGCGGCCACCGCCAAGCGTGCGGCCGACCACGGCTTCACCTTCGCCGGCGTGGTCCCCGCCTTCACCGGACACGAGATCTGCTCGAGCTCGTCCTGGCTGCACAGCGTCAACTGGCTCAACATCGGCGAGTCGTACCACCCGACCGCCGCCGGACAGTCCGGCGGCTACCTGCCGACGCTCAACGGGGCGCTGTAGCCGTCCCGCCGGGTCCCGCCGGAGCGGTGCTCGTGACACCGCCCGGTCCCGGCCCGGTGCCCGGCCCCTCGTCCCGCACCGCCTGATACGTCAACGCGCCCGCGATCAGCAGCGCCCCGACCAGCCCGGCCACCAGGACGGGCCCCCGTCGGGGCGCCGTGCGTGCCGGCCCCGGCCGCCGGGAAGGCGCGGGCGACGTCCCGCCACCGGCCTCGTCGCCCCCGTCCGTGCGGGGCGGGGCCGAAGCCTCCACCGGCACCTCCCCGGTCCTCGGTGTGCCGCCCGCCGCCACGCGGCGCAGCTCCCGCTCCACCTGATCGGCCGTCACGGCGAGCTCCTCGCCCGTCAGCTCGTCGATCAGGGCCCCCGCCGGCCCGGACCGGTCGTCCGCCGCAGCCTCCAGGAGCGCCCCGACGCCGCGCAGCTCCGCCGCCGGTCCCCCGTCCTCGTCCGGCGCGCCGCCGAAGCCGGTGACCACGACCCGCCCGTCGTTCGCGAGCAGCACCTGCCGGGGCGTCACGCCCCGGTGTCGTACGCCCGCCTCCCGCGCGGCCCGCAGACCGGCGAGGACCTCGGCGCCGACGCGCGCGGCCTCCCGCGCGGGCAGCGGGCCGGCCGCGTCGAGGGTCTCGGCGAGGGTGAGGCCGCGGACCAGCTCCGTCACGACCCAGGGCCGGCCGTCCTCGGTGACCACCCCGAGGACCCGTACGACGGAGGGGTGGGCGATCCGGGCGGCGGCCCGCGCCTCCCGCTCCCGCCGCGCGTGGAACAGGGGCACCTCGTCCGCAGGGAGTCCGGCCGGGGCGCGGAACTCCTTGAGGGCCACCTCGTGCCGGTCCGTCTCGTCCAGGGCGCGCCAGACGGTGCCCGTCGCCCCCTCGGCGAGGACGTCGAGAAGCCGGTAGCGACCCGCGATCACCGTCATGGATCCACGGTAGCCGAGCTGCGTCCGCACGGCTCCGGTCCTGCGCGGGGTGCCCGGCGGGCGGTCCGGACGATCTTGGTGGTGGAGATCACACCCGCCCTCGTGTCCGCGGATGACGGTCCGGGGTGCAGGATGGTTCGTGACGGTTCGGCAGGTGTTCGAGTGCTGTCCAACTCGCCCTGGAATCAGATGGATTCGCACAGTCACCGTCAACCCCCGTACGAGTGCGGTGAATCCCGCCGCCGGGATACACGGGTGTCACGATGGGGCGATAGGGTTAACCTGCCCGGGCCGGGTGCCCTTGTACGGGTGGGGAGTGACATGGAACAGATAGCAATGCGCAGCAGGCCGCGAGTGCCTGCCATCACCTGCGGGAGCAGCGCGACCAGTTCGCGGCTCGACCGCCATCTCGCGGTGCTCGGCGGCCCCGCCGTGCCCCAGCGCGACGTCGCCGAGGCGACGCTGCTCATGCGGGAACTGACGACGCGTACGCACGAGGCGCCGGTGCACGGTCACCGCAGCCGCAGCGCGCGGGTCTCGCTCTTCGCCCCGCTCCGCCGGCTGCGCCGCTCGCTCTTCGGCACGCGCCGCTAGCCCGGACCTCCCGGCCGCCCGTACGGCCCCGACCACGACCCCGCCGGACGTGTCCCCGCCCGTCCGGCGCTCCGTCGTACCCGGAGTGCCCCGAGCGGCTCGTACAGGGGGCGCGCGTCACGACACCCGCAGCGCGCCCGTACGAAGGCCGGCCCTGCTTCCCGGCAGGCGATCATCCCCGCGCCCCTCCCGGTCGGGCGATCACGCCCGCGCCCCTCCCCGGCAGGCGATCACGCCCGCGTCCCCTCGCCGTCGGGCGATCACGCCCGCGTCCCCTCGCCGTCGGGCGATCACGCCCGCGTCCCCTCCCCGTCGGGCGATCGCGCCCGCGTCCCCTCCCCGTCGGGCGATCGCGCCCGCGTCCCCTCCCCGTCAGGCGATCACGCCCGCGCTCCGCAGCTCCTTCAGCTCCGCCTCCGGCACCCCGAGCTCGGCGAGCACCTCGTCCGTGTCCTGGCCGAGCGCCGGGATCCGGTCCATCCGGGGCTCCGGCGCGTCCGGGAACACGATCGGCGGCAGCAGCGAACGCAGCGGCCCCACCGGCGACTCCACCGCCCGCCAGCGGTCACGGGCCGTCAGCTGCGGGTGGTCCGCGAGCTCCGCGACCGAGTTGAGCCGGGCGCAGGCGATGCCCGCCGCGTCGAGCCGGGCCAGCGCCTCGCCCGCCGTCAGCGGGGCGAGCGCCGCCGCGACGACGGCGTCCGTCGCCCCGCGCCCCGCCACCCGCGCCGTGTTCGTCGCGAACTCCGGGGCCTCGGCGAGCTCGGGCCGGCCGAGGACCTGTTCGGCGAGCCGCCGCCACTCCCGGTCGTTCTGCACGGAGAGCAGGACCAGACCGCCGTCCGCCGTCGGATAGGCGTCGTACGGGGCGATCACCGCGTGCGCGAGCCCCGTGCGCGCCGGGGGAGTGCCCCCGTGCATCCCGTGGTGCAGCGGATGCCCCATCCACTCGGCCAGCGAGTCGAGCAGGGAGACCTCCACCGGACCGCCCCGGCCGGTCGTGCCGCGCCGGACGAGGGCGGCGAGGACGCCGGAGAAGGCGTACATCCCGGCCGCGATGTCGGCGGCCGGGATCCCCGACTTGACGGGCTGCTCGGGCGTGCCGGTCACCGACACGAGCCCCGCCTCGCACTGGACGAGCATGTCGTAGGCCCGCTTGTGCGCGTACGGCCCCTCCGCCCCGTACCCCGAGACGTCCACCGCGATCAGCCACGGGTGCGCCGCGCACAGGGTGGCGGCGTCGAGGCCGAGGCGGGCCGCCGCGCCCTGCGCCAGGTTCTGCACGAAGACGTCGGCGCCGGCCACCATTCTCCGGACGAGCGCCAGGCCCCGGGGGTCCTTGAGGTCGACCGCCACCGACTCCTTGCCGCGGTTGCACCACACGAAGTGGGAGGCGAGCCCCTGGGCGGCGGTGTCGTACCCCCGGGCGAAGTCCCCGCCGTCGGGGCGCTCGATCTTGACGACCCGGGCGCCGAGGTCGGCGAGCTGGCGGGTGGCGAAGGGCGCGGCGACGGCCTGCTCGACGGCGACGACCGTGACTCCGGCGAGGGGGAGTGGCTGAGTGCTCATGACCGTCCTGCCTACCGTGCCCGGCCGGTCGTTGTCATCAGGGGGTGCGTCACCCCCGGGCGTATCTGCGCACCGCGAGCGGGGCGAAGACGGCGATCAGGCCGAGGGACCAGAGCAGCGCGCCCGCGACCGGGTGGGCCACCGGCCAGGCCGCGTCCGGGAGGATCGGCGCGTTGCCGAAGAGGTCCCGCACGGCTGTGGTGACCGCCGAGATGGGGTTCCACTCGGCGACCGTCCGCAGCCAGCCGGGCATGCCGTCTGTGGGGATGTACGCGTTGGAGAGCAGCGGCAGCATGAAGGTCGCGCTGCCCAGCTGCCCGGCCGCCTCCTCGCTCTTCGAGGCGAGGCCGAGCAGGATGCCGACCCAGGTCGTCGCGAAGCGGAAGAGGAGCAGCAGGCCGAAGGCGCCCAGGGCCTCCGGGAGCGTGCCCTCGATCCGCCAGCCCATGGCGAGGCCGACCAGGATCAGCGGGACCGTGCCGACGGCGCTCGCGAGGAGGTCGGCGAGGGCCTGCCCGAGGGGGACGGCGGCGCGGCTCACCGGCATGGTCCTGAAGCGGTCCATGACGCCGCGGTGCGAGTCCTGCGCGGCCTGGAACATGCCCGTCATCAGGCCGCCCGCCGCCGTCGCGACGAGCATGCCGGGCACCAGGAAGGCCCGGTACTCGGCGCCGGGCGCGGCGAGCGCGCTGCCGAAGACGTATCCGAAGAAGAGCAGGAAGACGATCGGCATCGTCTGGGTCATGACGGTGATCGCGGGCGCGTGCCGGATCCGCTGGAGGTGGCGGCCGAGGACGGCGGTCCCGTCGTGCGCGAGGGCGCTCACGCGACGAGCTCCTTCCGGTCGGTGAGGCGCAGGAACACCTCGTCGAGGGTGGGCGGGCGCAGGGAGGCGTCGACGAGGTGGACCCCGGCGGCGTCGATCTCGCGGACGATCCGGGGGAGGGTGAGCGTGGTGTCCGTGGTCACCGCGCCGACCGTGCGCCGCTCGGTGTCGAGGACCGGCGCGGAACCGGTCAGCTGGTCGAGGACGGCGGCTGCTGCTTCGAGGGCGGACGGGTCGGCGACGACGACCTCGGCGTAGCTGCCGACGAGCGCCTTGAGTTCGGCCGGGGTGCCGCGCTGCGCGGCCCGGCCCTCGTCGATGAGCACGATGTCGTCGGCGAGCTGGTCGGCCTCCTCCAGGTACTGGGTGGTCAGCAGCACGGTCGTGCCCTGCCCGGCCAGCTCCCGTACGGCGTCCCAGATCCCGTTCCGGCTGTGCGGGTCGAGTCCGGTCGTGGGCTCGTCGAGGAAGAGCACCCGCGGCGGCACGAGCAGGCTCGCGGCCAGGTCGAGGCGGCGGCGCATGCCGCCGGAGTAGGTGCGGGCGGGCCGTCCGGCCGCCGCGGTCAGGCCGAAGCGCTCCAGGAGCTCGTCGGCGCGGGAGCGCGGGGCGCGCAGGAGCCGGGCGAAGAGCCGCAGGTTCTCGGCGCCGGTGAGGTCGCCGTCGACGGAGGCGTACTGCCCGGTGACCGCGATCCGCTTCCGTACCCCCGCCGGGTCGCGCACCACGTCGTGGCCCGCGACCAGGGCGCTGCCCGCGTCGGGCCTGACCAGGGTGGTGAGGACGCGGACGGCGGTGGTCTTGCCGGCGCCGTTGGGGCCGAGGACGCCGCAGACCGTGCCCTCGGGGACGGCGAGGTCGAGGCCGCGGAGGGCGTGGACGTCGCCGTAGCGCTTCCGCAGACCTTCACTAAGTACAGCGTACGTAGTAGTCATGGCGTGACCATACCCCACTACGTACGGCGTACGTAACTACGATGGGGAGCGAGGTGATGATCCATGGCGGGCCGAGCGGCCGAACCGGAAGTGATCTGGGCGCGGCCCGAGCGCGCGGGCCGCGGCCCGAAACCGGCCTACAGCCGGCGGGACATCGTGGCCGCGGCCGTCCGCATCGCCGACGCCGACGGCATCGACGCGGTCTCCATGCGCCGCGTCGCCGCCGAACTCGGCTGCGGCACCATGTCGCTCTACAACTACGTCCCCCGCAAGGAGGACCTGTACGAGCTGATGGTCGACGCGGTCAGCGGCGAGTACGAGCTCCCGGAGGAGCCCAGCGGCGACTGGCGCGCCGACATGACCGCGATCGCCCACCAGAGCCGCGCCATCATGTACCGGCACCCCTGGCTCGCCAGGGTGATGACCACCGCCTACGGCTTCAGCCCCAACGCCCTGCGCTTCCTGGAGTGGTGCCTCGGCTGCCTCGCCCCCCTGGAACAGCCCGCCGGGCTCAAGATGCAGCTGATCGCCATGGTCAACGGCACGGTCATGGCGACCGTCGCCAACGAGCAGGCCATCGCCGAACGGGCCCGCGGACTGCCCTGGTCCGAGGCGGAGGAGCAGGCGGTGCGCGGCGCCTACCTCATGGGGCAGGTGGCGAGCGGCCGGTACCCGCAGCTCGCCGCACTGCTCGCCGAGGCCCCCGCGGCCCCCGTCGACGCGGACGAGATCTTCGCGATGACCATCGCCCGGCTCCTCGACTCCTTCGACCCGCCGGTCGCCGGAGCGCCCGTCACAGGAGCATGAACTGGCCCTCCGGACCCTCCTCCTGATGGTCCAGCACGGAGGCGGGGCGGCGGGACCAGGGCGGCGCGGGAAGGATCCCGGCCGCGTCGAGCTCCGCCCTCCCGACGCCTCCGGCGGGCAGCGCCGCGCGCTCCGGCTCCCGCGCACCGAGGAGCGCGAGCACCGTGACCAGCTCAAGGAGTTCCGAGGTCCACTCCTGTGGCCAGGCGGCCGGTCCGATCGCCTCCAGGGAACCGGGCTCCGCCGGGGCCGTCCGGTGCGCGAACCACTGCTCCAGGACCCGCACCCCGCCGACCCGGTACTCCCAGGCCTCCGCCGGCACCGGGGAGATCAGACCCCCGCCGACGTCGAGCGCCTCGGCCTCGGAGTCGTACGTCATCGTCGCCGGCCGCGCCGGGACCGCCGCCCGCACATAGGGCCGCCGCCCGCCCGGCAGCCGGGGCCTCGTCCCGCTCAGGGCGCCGCGCAGCTGCACATCGGCGAGCTCCCGGCCCAGCGCCACGCCCGCCGCCCACACCTCCGGGTCCGCGGTGAGCGGGACACGGCAGCCGGCGGGGGAGGGGAAGGCCGCGGCCGCCGTCCACGCCAGCCAGTCATGGGCGTCGACCTCGCACCCGTACCGCCTCCCGAGGAAGTCCAGGAGGCCGGGCGCGAGATTGGGCTCCCGGCCGCCGGGGCGCCGGAACAGCGGCCGGATGCGGCCCGGACGGCCCGCGGGGGAGCGGCCCTCCGGCAGCGCCGCCGTCACCAGGAGCGCGGGTCCCGCCGCCCCCGGCACCCACCCCTGTTCGACGGCGAACAACTGCGGCTCCCCGGCGACCCGCCACAGCTCCGGGCGGGCGGTGTCGATCAGCCGGTGGTCCGGCAGCAGCCACTGCTCGTCGAACGGCCCCTGTGCCACCCGCACCGGCTCCGGGCACGGCCCCGACTCGCGCGCGAACCGCGTGGTGCCGGTCCGCTGCCCGGGCAGCGCGCCCACCGCGCTCGCCTGGGTCCGCGCCCGGCTCGGCCGGAACAGCGCCTCCCGCTCGGGACCCTCGGCGGCCACGATCCGGTCCCAGCGGGTCCGCAGGGTGCGGGCGTCGGGGGCGACGATCCAGGACCGCCCGAACCGCAGCGGGGCCACGGACCACGGCATCAGCTCGTCGAGGAGGGGTGCGTCGTCGACAGCTCCGGGGGCTTCCGTCACGCCCCGCATGCTAACGACAGCCTTCAGTGCGCTTCCACCGTGACCGTGAAGGAGAAGCGGTCGCCGCGGTAGCGGATGCGGGCCACGTCGACGACCCGGCCGTCCTCGTCGTACGTCACGCCGGTGTAGTGGAGGATCGGGGAGAGCAGCGGGACCTGGAGCAGCCCCGCCGTCTCCGGGTCCGCGAGACGGGCCTCGACCGTGTCCGTGATGCGGCTGATCCGCACCCCGACCACGTCCCGCAGCACCTTCGTCATCGGCCAGCGCTCCAGGTCGGCCGGGTCGATCGCCGCGGCGAGCTCGGGCCGCACCGCGTTCTCCGCCCAGTTCGTGGGCTCGCCGCTCTCCCCGTCGCAGCGCAGCCGGCGGTACGCCACGACCTCAGGCACGTCGGGGAAGTACTCCGCGAGCTCCCCGGGCACCGGCTCCGTGCCGTGCCCGAGGACCGTCGTCCGCTCGCCCGACTGCTGGGCCACGATCGCGTCGATCGAGCCGAGCAGCCGGCGCGGGGTGGACCGCCGCGCGCCCGGCTCGATGAACGTGCCGCGCCGCCGGTGCCGGCTGATCAGGCCCTCCTCCTCCAGTTCCTTGAGGGCCTGGCGCATGGTCAGCACGCTCACGCCGTAGTGGGCGGCGAGCTGCTCCTCGGTGGGCAGCCGCAGCGAGGCGTCGGGCGTGCGGCCCAGTATCGAGGCGCGCAGCGACTGCGAGACCTGATACCAGAGCGGCAGCTTGCGGTTCAGGACCAGCGAGTCGGGAGCGAAGGCGGTCACGGGTTCTCCGTACGAAGGCTACGGGCTTACGGCCGAGACACTACGGCCGGAAGTGGCGCTCAAGACCCTGCCATACGTCGTCGTATGCCTTCTGCAGGTGGTCGGCGGTCGCGGCCTGCGGGGTCGCGGTCACCGGCCAGCGCGTCTCGAACATGAAGGCAAGGCCGTCGTCGATCTTCTGCGGCTTCAGCTCGGCGGCGCTCGCCCTGTCGAAGGTCTCCCGGTCGGGGCCGTGCGCGGACATCATGTTGTGCAGCGAGCCGCCGCCCGGCACGAAGCCCTCCGCCTTGGCGTCGTACGCGCCCTCGATGAGGCCCATGTACTCGCTCATCACGTTCCGGTGGAAGTACGGCGGGCGGAAGGTGTCCTCGCCGACCAGCCAGCGCGGCGCGAAGACGACGAAGTCGACGCCCGCGAGCCCCGGGGTGTCGGAGGGCGAGGTGAGGACCGTGAAGATCGACGGGTCCGGGTGGTCGTACGAGATGGTGCCGATGACGTTGAAACGACGCAGGTCGTAGACGTACGGGGTGTGGTTGCCGTGCCAGGCGACGACGTCGAGCGGCGAGTGGCCGTACGTCGCCGACCAGAGGTTGCCGCAGTACTTGTTGACCACCTCGACCGGGCCCTCGACGTCCTCGTAGGCGGCGACCGGGGCCCGGAAGTCACGCGCGTTGGCGAGACCGTTGGCGCCGATCGGGCCGAGGTCCGGGAGCTGGAAGGGGGCGCCGTAGTTCTCGCAGACGTAGCCGCGGGCCGTCTCGTCCAGGAGCTCGACGCGGAAGCGGACGCCGCGCGGGATCAGCGCCACCTCGCCCGGGTGGGCGGCGAGCAGGCCCAGCTCGGTGCGGAGGAGGAGGCCGCCGCGCTCCGGGACGATCAGCAGCTCGCCGTCGGCGTCGCCGAAGACCCGCTCCATGGAGGCGTTGGCGTGGTAGAGGTGCACGGCCATGCCGGTCCGCTGGGTCGCGTCGCCGTTGCCGCCGAGCGTCCACAGGCCGGCCAGCCAGTCGGTGCCGGGGGCGGGCTCGGGCAGCGGGTTCCAGCGCAGCCGGTTGGGGTCGGGCACGGTCTCGGTGAAGGGCGAGCCGACGAGGGCGCCGTTGTCGATCCGGGTGAACGGCGGATGCGCGGCCGAGGGGCGGATCCGGTAGAGCCAGGAGCGGCGGTTGTGGGACCGCGGCTCGGTGAAGGCGCTGCCGCTGAGCTGCTCGGCGTAGAGGCCGAGGGGGGCGCGCTGCGGCGAGTTACGGCCGTCCGGCAGTGCGCCGGGGACCGCCTCCGAGCTGTGCTCGTTGCCGAAACCGGTGCTGTAGGTGAGCGCCTCGGCCGTCTTCCTGGCCTGCTCCGTGGTCATCGACCGCTCCTGTCCTGAGCCCGCAAGGGAATCCTATGGATGACCGTAGGATTCCGCGCGCCCTACGTCAACGGGGCATCGGCCCCGGCCGGCCTTTTGGTCCGTGCACGAGGGGTCCAAAAAGGTGAACATTCCTCTACTCTCACGCGCATGTCGTGGACCTCGTGGACCCGAAGATTCGTCTCCGTGCTCTCGGTCGTGCTCGTGGCGCTCGCCGCGGCCCTGTTCACCGCTCCTCTCGCCCAGGCCCACGAGGAACGGCCCGTCACCCTCCCCGACGGAACCGGCACCGTGCCGACACTCCGCACCGGCGAACCCGACCTCCTCGTCTGCAAGACCGACCGGGCCGACTTCGCACGCCGGATCTCCGGCTTCCCGACCGCCCTCAAGGCCCGCAACCTCGCCCTCTTCGCGCGCTGCGCCACAAGCGGTTACCGCCACCTCCAGCAGGCCGTCGACGCCGTCGACCGCCCCGGCATGACCATCGCGATCCTCCCCGGCCTCTACGAGGAGGAGCCCTCCCTGCCGTCGCCCACCGGCGCCTGCGCCACCCTCAAGGCCCCCAAGTCCGCACTCGGCTACCAGATCCTCAGCTACGCCCAGCAGCGGCGGTGCCCGCACAACCAGAACCTCGTCGCGATCCTCGGCAAGAAGAACCTCCAGATCGAAGGCACCGGCGCCTCCCGCCTCGACGTCGTCGTCGACGCCAAGTACCAGAAGCTCAACGCCATCCGAGCCGACGGCTCCGACGGCGTCTACTTCCGCAACTTCACCGCCCAGCGCACCACCTTCAACTCCCTCTACATCCTCGCCGCCGACGGCTTCGTCATCGACGACGTCCTCACCCGCTGGAACGACGAGTACGGCTTCCTGACCTTCGCCTCCGACCACGGCCTCTACAAGAACTGCGAGTCCTACGGGAACGGCGACTCCGGCATCTACCCCGGCTCGGCCTCGAACATCAACGACGGCCGCGGCTACGACGTCCCCCGCTACTCCATCGAGATCACCGGCTGCCGCAGCCACCACAACATGGTCGGCTACTCCGGCACCGCCGGCGACTCCGTCTACGTCCACGACAACGAGCTCGACCACAACATGGGCGGCGCCTCCATGGACTCCGCCTTCCCCGGCCACCCCGGACTCCCGCAGAACCACGCCCGCTTCGAACGCAACCTCATCCACGACAACAACCAGAACTACTACCCGTACGTCGCCGACGGCACCTGCGCCAAGCCGCCCGTCGACCGCGGCTACGAACAGGGCGTCGTCTGCCCCCAGATCTCCATGCCGCCCGGCACCGGCATCATCACCGCGGGCGGCAACTGGAACCTCTACGAGAACAACTGGGTCTACGGCCACCAGCGCGCCGCCTTCTTCCTCAGCGCCGTCCCCGCCTTCATCCGCGGCGAGTCCGCCTGGGGCAAGCAGACCGACACCTCCCACCACAACCGCTACGCCGGCAACCACCTCGGCGTCGACAAGGCCAGCCACGCCCGCCCCAACCGCACCGACGTCTGGTGGGACGGCCAGGGCGACGGCAACTGCTGGCAGTCCGACGCCGGCGCCGCCACCCCCGGCGCCCCGCCCGCCTGCGGAGCCCGCCGCGGCGAGGTCTCCGGCAACACCGACCGGCTCGTCGGCGAACCCGTCAAACTCGCCCAGCTCCTCGTCTGCGCCGACTACAACGTCCAGGCCCGCCGCCTCCCGGCCGGCTGCGACTGGTACGGCGCCCGGGGCCTCCAGCGCGTCGAGACCCAGCTCGCCCTCGGCACCGCCCTCGTCCTCGCCCTCGTCGGCGGCGCCCTCTGGTGGCGCCGACTGCGCGGCAACCGCCTCGCCGGCGCGGCCACCCTCCTCGGCCTCCTGGGCCTCGCCCTCGACGTCGCCGCCTCCACCCTCGCCCTCACGCCCACCTCCCTCCCCGCCGTCGCGCTCCTCCTCATGGGCGCCTGGTGGACCCTCATCGGCCTCGCCCTGCGCCCCACCCGTCCCGTCCTCGCCTGGACCACGGTGGCCCTCGGCGCCCTCACCCTGCTCGACGCCTTCGACAAGGCGGTCCTCATGGTCCCGGGCATCCCCGTGAGCCCCGCCTGGCTCCGCCTCCTGCTCGGCGTCGTCTGGGTGCTGTGGGCAGTCATCGCATCCGGCCCCCGCCCGGCCAACCCCGCCCGCACCGCCCGCGCCGGCCGCACCGACCGCACCACCGACCCTTCGGCCGAGCCCCCGACCGACAGCCCGGAAGCGGTGACGACATGAGCCCGCGACGGGCCACCACCTCTCGGGCCACCACCTCTCGGGCCACCACCTCTCGGGCCGCCTCCCTTCCGGCCATGAGCTCTCCGGCCACAACCCCTCCGGCCGCCTCCCTTCCGGCCACCGGCCGTCAGGTGACGGCCCGCCGCGCGGGTCCGGGCCCGGTCGCGACCGGCCTGCCAGGCCCGCGCCTGGTCGCCGCCCGCTTGGTGGCCCTGGGCCCGGTCGGCTCCCGCCTGGCTGCCCCGCGCCCGTCCGCCACCGGCTTGGTGGCCCTGGGCCCGGTCGGCTCCCGCCTGGCTGCCCCGCGCCCGTCCGCCACCGGCTTGGTGGCCCTGGGCCCGGTCGGCTCCCGCCTGGCTGCCTCGCGCCCGTCCGCCACCCGCCTGGCGACCCCGGGCCCGGTCGCCGCCCGCCTGGCTGCTCCGCGCCAGCCCGTCGCCCGCCTCGCCGCCACCCGCCTCGCCGTCGCCCCTCTGGTCGCCGCCGTGACCGCCGCCGTGCTGCTCCTCGCCGGTTGCGGCGGGCGGGCCACCACCCACCACAAGCCCGGCACCAGCCACCAGGAGGCCACCGGCAGCAGCGGCACCCTGCTCCCCGCCCGGGACGAGGGGGGACACCGGCTCCGTGAACTCCCCGCGGCGGACGCGCCCACCGTCAGGGCCGAGGCACGCCCCGACTCCGAGGGCGGCTGGAACGTCCACCTCACGGTGGAGAGGTTCCGCTTCACCCCGGAGAGCACCGGCGGCGCGGCCCTCCCGGGCCGGGGCCACGCCCGCCTCCTCGTCGACGGCCGGGAGACCTCCCGCCTCTACGGCCCCTGGGGCTACGTGCCGCCCGGCGCCCACACCCTGACCGTCCGGCTCCACGCGGACGACCACACCGTCTGGGCCGTCGCCGGCGCCCCCGTCCAGGCCACGGTCCGCCTCGACGGAACACCCGCCGCCACCTCCCCTCCCGCTTCCGCGCCGTCGAGCCCCCGGCCCGCCGACCCCGGCCGGACCGTCACGCTCACCATCACCGGAACGACCGTCGAGCCACCTCCCTCCCGCATCGAGTTGAAGAAGGGCGAGCGCCTCACCCTCCGTGTCACCAGCGACCGCGCCGACACCCTCCACGTGCACGGCTACGACCGCGAACTCCCCCTCCCTCCCGGCACACCCGCGACCCTCACCCTCACCGCGGACCGCACCGGACTCTTCGAGGTCGAGACCCACGAGTCCGGACTCGTGCTGACCCAACTCGTCGTCCGATGACCACCCCTCCCACGGCCCAGGCCCCCGCCGGTCAGCTCGGGTTCACGCTCGCCCACGGCGTGGGCTCCCGGCACGACCTCCCCCTCTCTCCCTTCTACGCCTACGCCGGCGCCTTCACCGCCCTGCTCGTCTCCTTCCTCGCCCTCGGACTGCTCTGGTCCTCCTCCCGCTTCCGCGGCGACCTCTCCGGTCGCCCGCTCCCCGCCGCCCTCCAGCAGGTGGCCGACGCCCCGGCCACCCGAACCGCCCTCCGCCTCCTCGGCGCCGCCATCGCCCTGCTCTTCCTCCTCCACCTCCTCCTCGGCCCCGACGACCCCGACCGCAATCCCGCGCCCGGCGCCCTCTACGTCCTTCTCTGGGTCGGACTCGTCCCCGCCTCCCTCCTCCTCGGCCCCGTCTGGCGCCTCCTCAACCCCCTGCGGGCCCTCCACTCCCTCCGCCCGCCCGGGAACCCCCGTCCGCTGCCCGCCTCCCTCGGCATCCGGCCCGCCGCCGCGGGACTCCTCCTCTTCACCTGGCTGGAGCTCGTCGCCCCCGACAACGCCTCCACCACCACCCTCCTGATCGCCCTCGCCGCCCACACCGCCGTCCAACTCCTGGGCGCCGCCCGCCACGGCGACCGGTGGTTCGCCCACGCCGACCCCTTCGAGGTCTACTCCTCCCTTCTCGCCCGGCTCTCACCCCTCGGCCGCCGCGCCGACGGCCGCCTCGTCCTGCGCTCCCCCTTCCACGGCCTCGACTCCACCCCTCAGACCCCCGGCCTCGTCGCCACCGTCTGCGTCCTCCTCGGCTCCACCGCCTACGACGGCCTCTCCGACAACCCCCGCTGGATCACCACCCTCCAGACCTCCGCCCTCGGCCCCGTCCCCACCGCCACACTCGGCCTCCTCGCCGCCGTCGCCCTCGCCGCCGCCTGCTACGGCCTCTGCGCCGGCGCCCTGCGTCTGATGAACCCCGGACTCACCACTCCGCTCACCTCCTTCGCCCACTCGCTCCTGCCCATCGCCCTCGGCTATCTCGTGGCGCACTACTTCTCGCTTTTCGTGACCGAAGGACCACGTACAGTCATCATGGCAGCGGGCACTGACAACGCCCCCTCGCCCGCTCCACCACTGGGTCCCGGGGGCCTCGCCACTCTCCAGGTCGCCGCGATCGTCACCGGTCACGTCCTCGGTGTCGTCGCCGCGCACGACCGGTCCGTGCGCCTCTTCCCGCCCGCCCGGGCCGTCGCCGGCCAACTCCCGCTGTTCGTGCTGATGATCGCGTACACCCTCGGCGGCATCGGCCTGCTGATCGCCTGATCGCCTCCACCGGACCGGAGCGGCATCATGGACCCCGTGCCCCAGACCCACCGCCGAACCCAGCCGGCCCTCCGTCGTGCCCCCGTGCAGCAGCGGAGCGCCGAGCGGCTGGCCCGGATCCTCGACGCCTGTGCCGTACTCCTCGACGAGACCGGGTACGAGCAGTTGAGCACCCGCGCCGTCGCCGCCCGCGCCGGTGTCCCCATCGGCTCCGTCTACCGCTTCTTCGGCAACAAGCGGGCGATGGTCGCCGCCCTCGCCCACCGGAACCTCGACCGGTACGCCGAGCGGGTCTCGGACCGCCTCGCCGGGGCGCCGATCCTCGACGCGCACCGCGCCATCGACGGTGTCCTCGACGAGTTCATCGAGATGAAGCGGACCGTCCCGGGCTTCGCGCTCGTCGACTTCGGCGTGCCCGCCGCCGCCCCCGGAGAAGCCGCGGCGGACGGCCCGGCCGAGGCCGTCGTCGAGGACCCCAACCGGCTCGTCGCCGAACGGCTCTGCGCGCTCCTCGCCACCCATCTGGGCCGCACCGCCGACGAGGACCTGCACCGGAAGGTCCTCGTCGGCGTCGAGACCGCCGACGCCCTCGTCCGGCTCGCGTTCCGCGCGGACCCCGCCGGAGACCCGGCGCTCGTCGCCGAGACGCGGTGCCTGCTCCACGCCTATCTGGCGCCCTCGCTCTCGTGACCTTCCGCAGGCCCCTCCCGCCCGTGCCTACCGGTCGGTAGGCTCGGCGTCACCCGACGCACCCAGGGAGACGCCATGCCCACCGCCCTGCGCATCTGCCCCCTCTGTGAAGCGACCTGCGGACTCACCCTGACCCTCGACGGAAGCCGCGTCACCGGGGCGCGCGGTGACCGCGACGACGTCTTCAGCAAGGGGTTCATCTGCCCCAAAGGGGCCTCCTTCCCCGAGATAGACGCCGACCCCGACCGGCTGCGCACCCCGCTGGTCCGCAAGGACGGCAGACTCCAGGAGGCCACCTGGGCCGAGGCGTTCGACACCATCGCCGCCCGAATCCGTCCGCTCGTCGAGGAGTACGGGCCGGACTCGGTGGGTATCGTCCTGGGCAACCCCAACGCGCACACCATCGCCGGCGCCCTCTACCCGCCCCTGCTGATCGGCGCGTTGCGCACCAGGAACCTCTTCACCGCGTCGACGCTCGACCAGATGCCCAAGCACGTCTCCAGCGGACTCCTCTTCGGGGACCCCTTCGCCGTCCCCGTGCCGGACCTGGACCGCACCGACCACCTGCTGATCCTCGGAGCCAACCCGCTGGACTCCAACGGCAGCCTGTGCACCGCCCCCGACTTCCCGGGCAGGCTCAAGGCGCTGCGCCGGCGCGGCGGCACCCTCACCGTGGTCGACCCCCGGCGCACCCGCACCGCCCGCCTCGCCGACCGGCACGTCGCGATCCGCCCCGGCGCCGACGCGCTGCTCCTCGCCGCCCTCGTCCACACCCTCTACGACGAGGAGCTCACCGACCTCGGCCCGCTCGCCGCCCATGTGGAGGGCGTCGAGGAGGTACGGGCCGCGGTGCGGGAGTTCAGCCCCGAGGCGGTCGCCGCCGCCTGCGACGTGGACGCGGACACCATCCGTGCCCTCGCCCGGGAGCTCGCCGCCGCGCCCAGCGCCGCCGTGTACGGGCGGATGGGCAGCTCCACCGTGGCGTACGGCAGCCTCGCCAACTGGCTCGTCGACGTCCTCAACGTCCTCACCGGGAACCTCGACCGGCCCGGCGGCGCGCTCTTCCCGCTCTCCGCCACCGCGCCCGCCCCGCGTCCCGCCGGCCCCGGCAGGGGCTTCCCCCTCGGCCGCCGGCACAGCAGGGTCTCGCACCATCCCGAGGCCAAGGGCGAGCTGCCGCTCGTCGCCCTCGCCGAGGAGATCGAGACGCCGGGGGAGGGGCGCATCCGCGCCCTGATCACCGTCGCCGCCAACCCCGTCCTCTCCGCGCCCGACGGGGACCGCCTCGACGCGGCCCTCGGCTCCCTCGACCTGATGGTCGCCGTCGACCCGTACCTCAACGAGACCACCCGCCACGCCGACGTCCTGCTGCCCCCGCCGCCGCCCTCGCGGAGCGCCCACTTCGACTTCGCCTTCAACGCCTTCGCCGTCCGCGACCAGGCCCGCTACACGCCTGCGGCCGTTCCCCTCGAAGCGGACCGCATGGACGAGTGCGAGATCCACGCCCGGCTGATCCTCGCCGTCTCGGGGATGCACGGCGCCCCACCGTCCGCCGTCGACGACCTCGCCGTGGACACCACCCTCGCCAAGGCCGTGACGCAGGAGCACTCGCCGGCGTACGGCGCGGATCCCAAGGAGTTCGCCGCCCGGCTCACCGGGGCCACCGGGGCCGAGCGTCGACTCGACCTGATGCTGCGGCTCGGCCCGTACGGCCTCACCCTCGACGAGCTGAAGGCGCACCCCCACGGCATCGACCTCGGGCCCCTGAAGCCGCGCCTGCCGGCGCTCCTCAAGACCCGCAGCGGACGGATCGAACTGTTCCCGGAGCCCCTCGCCGCCGACCTGCCCCGGCTGCGTGCCGCCCTCGACGCCGTACCGGAGCCGGGGACCCTCCAGCTCGTCGGGCGCAGGCACCTGCGCTCCAACAACAGCTGGCTGCACAACACGCCGGCCCTGGGCGGCGGTTCGAACCGCTGCACCCTCCAGGTGCACCCCGAGGACGCGGAGCGGCTCCGGCTGGCCGACGGCGGGCTCGCCCGGATCAAGGGGGAGGGCGGTGAGCTGGAGGTGCCGGTGGAGGTGACCGACGGCGTGCGGCCGGGGGTCGTGAGCCTCCCGCACGGCTGGGGTCACGACCGGCCGGGCACCCGGCTCGCCGTCGCGTCCGCGCGTCCCGGCGTCAACGTCAACCAGCTGCTCGACGGGTCCCGGATCGACCCCCTGTCCGGGACCGCCGTCCTGAACGGTTTCCCGGTCGAGGTGTCGCCCCTGTAGCCCGGCTTTGAGCACCACCACCGCCGTGACCTGGGGTTTTGCTCGTATTGCTCACGCGTCAACATCTTGTTAACGGCAGAAGAGGGCACCTACCGTCATCCGCACCGCCGCTCGGCGGCAGTTCAAGGGTGAACGTGAGGTGTCCTCCATGCTGACCGTCCTCGGCTTCGCCATGATCGCGACCTTCCTGGTTCTGATCATGCTGAAAAAGATGTCGCCGATCGCGGCGCTCGTTTTGATTCCCGCGCTGTTCTGCGTCGCGGTCGGGCAGGGGGCCCAGCTCGGCGACTACGTCATCGAAGGCGTCGGCAAGCTGGCGCCGACCGCCGCGATGCTGATGTTCGCGATCGTCTACTTCGGCGTCATGATCGATGTCGGCCTCTTCGACCCGATCGTCCGGGGCATCCTGCGCTTCTGCAAGGCAGACCCCGTACGGGTCGTCGTGGGTACGGCGGTGCTCGCCGCGATCGTCTCCCTGGACGGCGACGGCTCCACCACGTTCATGATCACCGTCTCGGCGATGTATCCGCTCTACAAGCGGCTCAAGATGAGCCTGGTGGTCATGACGGGTGTCGCGGCCACGGCCAACGGCGTCATGAACACCCTCCCGTGGGGCGGCCCCACCGCCCGCGCCGCGACCGCGCTCAAGCTGGACGCCGGCGACATCTTCGTGCCGATGATCCCCGCGCTCGGCGTGGGCCTGCTCTTCGTCTTCGCCCTGGCGTACGTGCTGGGTCGCCGTGAGCGCAAGCGCATCGGCTACCTGACCCTCGACGAGGCCCTGGCCCCGGAGACCGACGCGGTGCTGGTCACGGCGGGCGGCGGCACGGGCGACAGCAAGAGCAAGAGCAAGAGCAAGAGCAACGGCCAGGCCGGGGGCGCGGCGGCGACGGGTGCCGCGGGCGGCACGGGTACGGGCGTCGGCGTCGGCGCCGGTGAGGGATTCCAGGGGCTCGACCCGAACCGTACGACGCTCCGGCCCAAGCTGTACTGGTTCAACGCCGGGCTCACGATCGCGCTGCTCACCGCGATGATCCTCGAACTGCTGCCGATCCCGGTGCTGTTCCTCCTCGGTGCCGCGCTCGCGCTCACCGTCAACTACCCGAAGATGGCCGAGCAGAAGGAGCGCATCGCTGCCCACGCGGACAACGTCCTCAACGTCACCGGCATGGTCTTCGCCGCCGCCGTCTTCACCGGGGTCCTCACCGGAACGGGCATGGTCAAGCACATGGCCGACTGGCTCGTCGGCGCCATCCCCGAGGGCATGGGCCCGCACATGGCCCTGGTCACCGGTGTGCTGAGCATTCCGCTCACCTACTTCATGTCGAACGACGGCTTCTACTTCGGCGTGCTGCCGGTCCTCGCCGAAGCGGGTGCGGCGCACGGCGTGTCGCCCCTGGAGATCGCCCGGGCCTCGCTGGTCGGCCAGGCCCTGCACATGTCGAGCCCGCTGGTGCCCGCCGTGTACGTGCTCGTCGGCATGGCGAAGGTGGAGTTCGGCGACCACACCAGGTTCACGGTGAAGTGGGCCGCGCTGACCTCGCTGGTCGTGCTCGCGGCCGGGATCCTCTTCGGAATCATCTGACCTGGTCCGGCGCACTCCCGGCCGCTCGTGGCCGGGAGTGCGCCGGACGGGTGGAAGACGGAGGGTGGCGACGCGTCGCCACCCTCCGTGTCCATGTCGTGACGGATAGTCGGATTATCGCACTAGGCGTCCGATGAGTTCACGACTGGAGGACTTTCCTCATGACGACACCCCCCACCCGCACCCTGCTCCGCGCCACGCTCGCCACCATGGCGCTCAGCGCCGTCACCCTCGGGGGTGCACAGGCGGCCTTCGCCGCGCCCGGCGACGACGGCGACGTCAAGGTCCACCAGTCGACGACGGCCGACACCAGCCCGGTCAACGAGCCCCGCGTCGACTGCCCCTTCCGCCTCGCCGCCCTCAACTTCGACGGCCTCCCGAGCATCGACTACGCCATCTACCCGCAGCCCGGCCCGCCCGGGAACAACCAGGGCAACCCGCTGCGGTCCGGGACCGTGGTCCTCAACACCAACGGTGACGGGGCCGCGGGACCGATCTCCCTGCCGATCGGCATGTACAAGGTCGAGTGGACCTGGGAGGGCAAGCTCGGCGCACCGAAGTCGAAGGTCTTCAACGTCATCAGCAACTGCCAGAACAACGGCAACGGTGGCAACGGCAATGGCGGCAACGGCAACGGAGGCAACGGCAACGGCGGCAACGGCAACGGCGGAAACGGCGGCCACGGCGGCCACGGTCACGGCAAGCCCCCGCACGGCCCGGTCGGCGCGGGCGGCGGCGGCAGCGCGCAGCTCGCCGCCGAGGACTCCTCCGCCTTCGGCGTCGGGGCGGCCGTCGCCGCCGGCCTCGCCGGCACGGCCGGACTGGTCCTGATCCGCCGCTCGCGCCGCCGCGGCAATGGCGCCGCGTAGGTCCCGCTTCACCCGCAGGCAGCGGCGCCTGCTCCGGCTCGCCAGGACCGTGGTCGTGACCACCGTCCTGGTGACCGGGGGCGTCTGGTGGGCCGGTGACGAGGAACCGGCCGCCCCGCCGCTCGCCGCAGGCCCCGCCGCTTCCGGCCGGGCGACGACGGCGGCCGGAGCACCCGCCGCCCTGGACCACAAGGCGAAGACCAGGGCACTGCCCAAGGCCACGCCCACGCCGCGGCCGGCACCCCCGCCCGCGCCGCTGGCCCGCTCGCGCCCCGTCACCGTCGCCGTCCCGGCCATCACCATCGAGGCCCCCGTGATCGAACTCGGCCTCGACGCCTCCGGCCGGCTCGGCACACCGCCCGTCGACGACCCCCGTGTCGTCGGCTGGTACGCCAAGGGGCCCGCCCCCGGCGAGCGCGGGACCGCCGTCGTCGTCGGCCACCGCGACACCCGCACCGGGCCCGCCGTCTTCCTCAACCTCAACTCGCTCAGCCCCGGCAACACCGTCCGGGTCGCCCGCGCCGACGGCAAGGTCGCCGTCTTCACGGTCGACCGGGTCCGGACGTTCGCCAAGAGCGACTTCCCCGACAAGGAGGTGTACGGAGACACCGGGCGGCCCGAACTCCGGCTGCTCACCTGTGGTGGGACCTTCGACCGAGGCAAGGGCTACGAGGCGAACATCGTCGTCTTCGCCCACCTGACCGAGATCGCCCAGAAGATCTGACCACCACCACGAACCCACGCCCCGGCCGACGGAATCCAGCCGCTCCGTCGGCCGGGGCGTGTCGGGGTCAGACCGCCCCGGGCGCGCCGTCCGTCCCTCTCACCCCGCGGGCCCACGCCACCCGGCGCGCGCCCGCCGGATACGGAAGTGCCTCCGCCAGAGCGGTCGCCCGGTCGAAGCCGGCCGCCGACTCCCGTTCCCGGCCGAGTGCCGCGAGCGCGGCGGCGTGCGCCGTACGGGCCTCCGTCTCCGCGAGCCGTTCCCCGGCCCGCTCCGCGCGCTCCACCTCGGCTCCCGCCGTCTCGGCGGCCTCCGCGGCCCGGCCGCACGCGAGGAGGGCCCAGGCCGTCAGATGCGCGGCACCGGTCTCCCGGCAGTCCGCGAGCAGCCGCAGCGCCTCCTCGGGCCTGCCCTCCCGTACGGCCAGTTCGGCGCGCGCCGACCGCACCTCGTACCCGGCCTGGTGGTCCCCCTGGGCCCGGGCCGTCCGCTCGGCCGGATCGAGGAGTTCCCCACCGCCCGGCTCGGCCGCCCGCATCCGCACCCGGGCGAGCGCCACCAGGGCGTACGGCGCGCACCACCCGGCGTGCGAACCGGTGTCCCGCACCGCCGTCTCGGCCAGCTCCCGCGCCTCCGCCACCTCCTCCACGAGAAGGTGGAGCTCCGCGAGGTTCGCCCGCTCGAAGACCGTCGCCGTCGGATCGCCCGAGCGCTCGGCCAGCGCGAGCGCCCGGCGGCCGGTGTCGATCGCCTCCCGCAGCCGCCCCGCCCGGCGGGCCGTCTCGCGCAGTACCGAGAGCACCGAGGCGAGCAGCTGCGGGTCGCCGTACGCCTCGGCGTGCGGCAGCGCCCGGTCCGCGACCGGCCCCGCCTGCCCGAAGCGGCCCGCGAGGCCCAGCGAGGTCGCCTGCGCCGCGAGCGCCCTGGCGAGCAGCCCGCGCCGCTCCGGTCCCGTCACCGCCTGCGCCGCGTCCTCCGCGGCCCGCGCGGCGACGACACCCTCCTCGTACCGGCCCGCGACGAAGCACAGCACCCCGCGGGAGAGATGGTGGGCGCTCGCCACCGCCGCCGGTGTGTCCGGAGCGGGCGGGCAGGAGTCGAGCAGCCGGAAGCCGTCCTCCGTGCCCCGCGTCTTCGGCATGAGCTCCGCGAGCCGCGCCGCCGCCAGGACACGGCCGTCCGCGTCCCCGCGCCGGCCCAGTTCCTCCAGCGCCTCGCCGAGCAGCCGCGCCGCCTCGTCGAAGCGGCCGAGCCGGCGCAGGACGGCGCTGCGGTCGATCCGTGCCCGGGCCGAGTCGGCGGCCAGCGCGTCGAGCCGGTCGGTGAGTTCGGCGTAGTAGCGGTCGGCCGTGTCGTTGGCGTAGAGCGCCGCCGCCCGCTCGGCGGCCTGCCGCAGATAGCCGGTGGCGCGCGGGTCGTCCGCCCGGGTCAGATGGGCGGCCAGCGTGTCCACGGCCTCCGGGCGGCGGCGGAGCACCGCCTCCGCGTACGCCGAGTGCAGCAGCCGGCGGCGGGCCGCCGACAGGCCCTCGTAGCAGGTGAGCCTCACCAGCGGATGCCGGAAGGCGAGTCCGGCGACCGGCCGGCCCTCGGAGACCACCTGCCGCTCCTCGACCACCGAGGCGGCGACGGCCGCCTCCACGGCCTCCGTGGCCTCGGCCGCCGAGAGCCGCGGATGCCCGCCGCGCCGGGCCACGTCGAGGACCTCGGTGAGGGCCGCGTCCTGACCGGCGACCGCGACCGCGTCGACCACCCGGCGGGCCCCGGGGCCGAGCCGGCCGAGGCGCTCGGCCACCAGCTGGCGCACTCCCTCGGGGGCGCCTGCCCGGCCGTCGCCGTCCCGGACCGCACGCGCCAGTTCGAGCGCGAACAGCGGGTTGCCGAGGGACAGTTCCCACACCCGCTCGGGGGCGGGGCTTCCGGTGCCCAGCGCGTCGGCCGTCAGGGCCAGACAGGCCTCGCGGGAGAGCCGGGGCAGTTCGACCGCGCCCGCCAGCGACTGGCGGACCAGCAGGTCGAGCACCTGGCGACGAGGGTCGGTGGCGGGAAGTTCCTCCGGGCGGACAGTGGCGAGAAATCGCCAAGCCCTTCCGGACTCCCTGGCCCGGCGGGCAAGATGGCCGAGGAGCTGGAACGAGCCCGCGTCCCCCGCGTGGAGGTCGTCCAGCACCACCATGACGGGCCGCTCCGCCGCCAGTTCACCGAGCAGCCCCGCCGTCGCCCGGAACAGCCGGTCCCGCTCCTCCTCGGGACTGCGCCCACCCCCGGCGGGCACCCGCCCCAAGGACGGCAGGAGTGCCGCCAGTTCGGGATACTCCGCCCCCGTCCTGGCCCGCTCGGCCGTCGGCCGGCCGGCAAGCCAGCCGTCCAGCGCCTCGGCGAACGGTCCGTACGGCGTGTGCCCCTCCGCGTCGTGCCCCGCGCCCCACAGCACGACCGTCCCCTCGGCGGCCGCCCGGCGGGCCACCTCCCCGGCCAGCCGTGTCTTGCCGAGCCCGGCCTCCCCGGTGAGCAGGAGTACGGGCGGGGAGCCGGCGGCGAGCAGTCGGGCGAGGAGCTCGTCCCGGCCGCGCAGCGGAGTGCCGGGCGGCCGGCGCACCACGGCCGGCAGCGTGGGCCCCACCGACCGGGAGGCCGGCGGGGTGGTGGCGAGGGCGGCCCGGTGCAGCCGCTCGGTCTCCGGTCCCGGCCGCACGCCGAACTCCGCGTCCAGCGCCTCCCGGCACAGGTGGTACTGGGCGACCGCCCGCCGGCGCAGCCCCTGCCGGACGTACGCCTCGATCAGCAGCCGGTGCGCCTCCTCCTCGGCGGGGGCCGCCACCAGGACCTGCTCGGCCGCCGCCACCGCCTCCTCGGGGCAGTCGGCCGCCAGATGGGCGGCGGCGAGGGCGACCAGGGTGCGTTCCCGCAGGGCGGTCAGCCGCTCGCGGCGGGCCTCCGCCCAGGGCGCGTACCGGTCCTCGGGCAGCAGATCGCCCGTGAACGCCTCCACGGCGGCCGCGAGTCCGGCGCGCCCGCCGTGGGCGAGCGCCGCCTCCGCCAGGGCCTCGGCCTCGTCGGCGTCGATCCGTACCGTCCGCGGATCGAGGCGCAGCAGCGCGCCCTCGCCCGTCAGATAGGAGGAGGCCGCCCGGGGCGCCAGCTCGGGTTCGATCGCCCGGCGGGCCGCGTGGAGCGCCACCCGCAGACTGCCGAGCGCGGCCTGCGGATCCGCGTCCGGCCAGCAGATCTCCAGCGCCTGCTCACGGTGGAGACTGTGCCCGGGGGAGACCGCGAGCAGCTTCACCAGCGTCCGGGCGCTCGGGCGCGGCCACCGCTCGGCGAGCGGCGGCCCGCCGTCCCGGTCCACCCGGAACCCGCCGAGGAGGTGCACCCGCAGCACCGGAGGTGCGCCCGGTGGTGCGTCCGCTGGTATGTCTGCGCTCATGAGGGCGCCCACTGTAATGGGTGCCCCGTGCACCGGAATGGGGCGGTCCAGGGGAAGCCGGGGACCCCCGGCCGGTGGTCCGGACGGGGGTCTCGGGGCAGTACGCGGGTTACTGGGCGGTCAGGCGGCCCGTCACCATGCCGTGCATCGCGTCGTCCTGGAGCAGATAGCGTCCGCCGGACAGCTCGATCGTCCGGTCGAAGCCGGTGTCGTCCTTGCCGAGTCCGACGAACTCGTCCACGCCGTCGCCGTCGAGGTCGGCGACGACCAGGTTCTGCGTCGCGTACCCGCCCAGCTTGGTGAGGTGGTTCGGGTAGTTCTGGCCGCCGGTGAGCACCGCCGGGTCCCACACGTAGGCCGCGCCCTCGGTGCCGCCGACGATCAGCCGCCGGCCGCCGGGGCCGGTCGCGAACTCCGCCCGGTGCAGGGTCGGCAGGGTGTAGATCCCGTACTCCTGGCCGTCCTTGGCGAAGGTGTGCAGCGAGGCGGTGCCGGCGAGGATCAGGCCCTCGTCGCCGGTGAACCAGTTGCCGAGCGTCCAGGCGCCGCCGCCGGTGCCGGTGCGCACCACCTTGCCCGTGCGGAGGTCGCGGAACTCGAAGTAGGTGGTCCAGAAGGCGCCCTCCCGCACGATCCAGGAGTACACGACCGCGTGCCCGTCGGCGTACGGGATGCCGGGCGAGGCGTACACCCCGTGGAAGAGCTGCGCCGCGTAGATCTTCGTGTCCGGGTCGCCGGTCCACGTCGGGTCCGCCGACCAGAGGACCTTGCCCGTACGGGCGTCGAGCGCCGTCCCGCCGACCACGGCGGTCCCGTCGTTCACGCCGCGCGTCTGGTACGAGCCGAGGACCTTGCCCTCGGCGACGGCGACGGCGAGGTCGGAGAAGGCCAGGCCGGGCGCGGGCGTGTACTCCCAGAGCGCGTGCCCGTCGCCGGCGTAGGCGCGCACCGCGTCGGTCGGCACGAGGATCTCGTCGTCGCCGTCCCCGTCGAGGTCCCCGACCGTCACGGAGCGGACGAACTGGCCCTTGCCGTCGATCGTCCTGCGGACCCGGCCGGTGCCGGAGTCGACGACCACCGTCGCCGTGTCGGCCGCGACGACGAGCTCGTCACGCCGGCCGTCGCCGTCGGTGTCGGCGATGCGGATGTCGCCCTGCACGGAACCCGGCAGGGTCGTCTGCCACAGCAGGCGGGGCTTCCCGGAGGCGAGGGAGGGGCCGTCGTAGGCCCACAGGCCCTGGGACTGGCCGCCGACGATCACGTCCTTGCGTCCGTCGCCGTTCACATCGGCGGCGAGGCCGGTGGTCAGGTTCGCCTGGAGGGGGGTGACGGAGGTCTGCCGCCCGCTGCCGAGTCCGTACGAGCGGATGTTCTGCTCGCTGTCGACGGTCCGGACCCGCCACTCGTCGCCCTCGCGGTACGGCTGGGCGTAGATCGGGGAGGCGTCCGCGCCCTTGTGCTGCCAGCGCACCTCCCCGTCCCGGCCGTTCAGCGCGGCCAGGGTGCCGAAGCGGGTGCCGCCCGGGTTCGCGGCGGTCTCCTTGCCCTCGGTGGTGAAGTACGAGGCGAGGACCTTGCCGTCGACGATCTTCAGGCCGAGCGCGGAGTCGCCGTCCTTGGCGTTGTCCGCACCGCGCTTCACGGTGCGGGACCACAGCTCGGCCGCGTCGCCGCCGTCCAGGGCGCGGACGGTCGCGGTGTTGACGTACAGGTACTCGTCGAGCGTCGACTCGCTGATCGCGTACTCCGGCGCCTCGTCCCCGCGCAGCTGGCCGATCCGCAACCCGATCCCGAGCGCGTTGACGCGGGTGTCGAGGACGGTGCGGGTGCCGTCGGCCGGGTCGTAGGCGGCGAGTTCGTACCGCACGCCGTCCCGGTAGTCCGCCTGCTCCAGGGCGACCAGACGCCCGCGGGCCGGGTCGTGGGCGAGCTGGCGGGAGTACAGGTCGTTGTCCGTCTGCCAGATCACCGAGCCGTCGGCCGTGTCGAGGACCATGGTGCGGCCCGTGGCGGGGGCCGTCGCCGTCTTCTTCACGTACCAGGAGACCGCGACGCGTCCGCCCCCGAGGGGGAGGGTGGAACCCCAACGGCCGTTGCGCTGAGCCGTCTCGTAGCTCCAGGTCGCCGAGGGGGAGAGCTTCCCGTCGGCGTACGAGAAGCGGAAGGCACGGAGGGCGGCGGTGGCGTCCTTCGCGGAGTTGAGGTTGGTCGAGGGCTGGTCGCCGACGAGCAGGGTGCCGTCGACGAGCGTGACCTGCTGGGCGTCGGCGAAGAGCTTCGACCACAGCGTCCGGCCGGTGGCCCCGTCGAGGACGGTGACGAAGGTGCCCGTGGTGAGCGTCGAGCCGGGGGAGGTGAAGGGGCGGTACGGGCTCGTGCCTACGTCGGCGGTGAAGACGACGTCCGCGACGCCGTCGCCGGTGAGGTCGCCCTGCGCCCAGCCCCGGTCGGAGCTGTCCGCGAAGGGGCTGTTGGCGTGGAAGCCGGTGGTGATCCGCGCCGGGTACGGCTCGGTCTGCCAGGGCCGGATGTTGGTGACCTGCCAGTCGGCGTAGAGCGAGGCGTTGTCCCGCTTCCAGACCGTGCGGCCGTCCGCGGGGAGCCGGGTGACGGTGCCGAGGCTGTGCACGGCGAGGAAGTCGCCGTGCCCGCCGTCGAGCTGGGCGGTGTCCGCCAGGCCCCGGTACGTCTCCAGGGCGGAGGCCTGGGTGACGCTCACGCCGGAGGCGGAACCGTCCTCGGCCGCCCCCGCGAGGGAGCCGGTGGACGGCTCGTTCTGCGGGGTGACGTCCAGGGGCCCCGGGGCCTCGGCGCGCTGCTCCAGGGCGTCGGCCTGGGCGTCGGTGAGGATGCGCGCGCCGTCGGGGGCGACGGGTTCGCCGACCGCGTGGGCGGCGGTCGCGGGGAGCGCGGTGAGGGCGAGGCCCGCCGCGACGAGGGCGGAGGCGAGGCGCACGCCGCGCCGGGAACGGTGGGTCATCACGCCGCCTTCGGGAAGATGCGGAGGGCCGAACGGTCCTTCAGGACCGCTTCGTTGAAGGAGTACTGCAGGGCGTCCGTCCCGGCCTGGTTCTCGATGCCGACGGTCGCGGAGCCGCCTGCCTCCAGGGCGTCGGCGCCGATCGACTGGTACTGGAGGACGATCGCGCCGGTCGCCTCCTCGAAGACGGCCTCGAAGGTGACGCGCTTGGTGGTGTCGGCGGCGAGGGCCGCGTTCTCCCAGAGGATCGTGAACCTGCGCTGTCCGGCGGTGCCGCTGGTCCCGGTCCTGACCGCCGACTTGGCGTCCAGGGTCAGGTCGTCCCAGTACGCGGCGAGGATGCCGTTCGGCTGGCCGGGGGAGGGCAGCGCGGTGTTGGCGTAGTCGCCGAGCCGCGGGGCCAGGAAGTTGACCAGGCCGTTGGTGGTGACGCTCGCCTGGTTGTACGTGACGCCGTAGAAGGAGACGGGGAACGGCAGGGCGATCGTCTTCGCGTTCTCGTCGCCGGAGAGCGCGAGCTTCGTCGACGCGGTGGTCCAGGCGTACGAGGCGGGCAGGCAGCCGTTGCCGGACGCGTCGGTACGGGCGGGCAGCGCGGCCGTCACGTTCTCGTCGCCGTCCACCGTGAGGACGGTCGTGGAGACGCCGTTGCACAGGACGGGCGCGGCCGGGGTCGCGGTGAGGGTGAAGGAGCCCTCGGCGACGGCCGGGAAGCGGAAGGCGCCGGAGGCGTCGGTGACGACCGGGGCGAGCGGCGCGTCCGTGAAGCGGACGGTGGCGCCCTTCAGGGGCTTTCCGGTGACGTCGAGGACGGTGCCGGTGACGGCGTGCGCGGGCACGGCCTCCAGGGCGAGGTCGTGGGAGAGGGCTTGGCCGGTGGCGACGGTGAGGCCGTTCTCGGTGAGGTCCCGGTATCCGTAGCCGCCGGCGGTGAGGGTGTACGTGCCGGCGGGGAGCGTCAGCCGGTAGGCGCCGGCCGCGTCGGTGGTCACCGTGCGCCGGGTCCCCTCGGTGGAGCCGGAGGCCGCGGCGGCCGTGACGGTGACTCCGGCGAGCGGGGAGCCGGAGGCGCGGTCGGTGACCGTGCCGGTGACGGTGGCCGCGGTGTGCGGGGCGCGGTCCACGGCGGCGAGGATGTCCAGCTTGCCCTCGCCCCACACGTTGTTGGCGGCCGCGGTGCCGCCGCAGTGGGTGTCGTCGACGTCACGGGCGGAGCCGTTCAGGGCGGCCCGGGTGGCGTCGATGTCGCCGATGAGGGAGGGCGCAGAGGACCAGAGCAGGGCGACGGCGCCGGCGACGTGCGGGGTCGCCATCGACGTACCGGAGATCGCCCGGTAGAGGCCGCCCGGCCAGGAGGAACGGACGTCGACGCCCGGGGCCGAGATGTTGGGCTTCATCGAGCCGTCGACGACGGAGGGACCGAAGCCGGAGAAGGAGGCGATCTTCCCGTTCACGTCGTAGGCGCCGACGCCGTAGGCCGGGGCCTGGGCGCCGGGGGCCTCGGTGGTGGAGCAGCTGACGCCGTTGCCGGAGTTGCCGGCCGCGAAGGCCTCGAAGATCCCGGCGGCGTTCCAGGAGGTGATGATGTCCTGGTAGAAGGTGGTGTTCCCGCCGCCCCAGGAGTTGTTGACGATGTCCGGGGCGAGGTCGGGGCGCGGGTTCTGACCGTTCCGGTCGGTCGGCGCGAGGATCCACTGGCCCGACTTCAGGAGCGCGGAGTCGGAGCAGCTGCGGGCCTCGCAGCCCTTGGCCGCGATCCACTTCGCCCCGGGGGCGACGCCGATGCCGCCCGCGCCGGCGATGGTGCCCATGGTGTGGGTGCCGTGGCCGTTGTTGTCGCAGGGCGTGCCGCCGGTGCACTGGCCGGTCGGGTCGTACCAGTTGTAGTCGTGGCTGAAGGTGCCGTCGCCGAGGTTGCCCCGGTAGTTGCCCTTCAGGGCGGGGTGGTCGAACTGCACGCCCGAGTCGACGTTCGCGACGACGATGCCCTCGCCGCGGTTGTCGTACTGCGACCAGACCTGGTCGGCCTTGATGTCCTTGACGCCCCACTCGGGGGTCACGGCCTCCTCGGCGGCCGTGGAGCTCTGCTCGACGGCGTCGAGGGCGTAGTGCCGCTCCTGACGGAGGGCCGCCACGTCGGGGCGGGCGGAGAGCTGCTCGACGAGGGCCTTGCCGCCGGTGACCTTGACGGCGTTGGCGATCCAGTACGACTCGTAGCCGACCTTGGCCCGGTCGAGGAAGCGGGTGAGGGAGGCCTGGCTGCGGCCGGCCTCGGCGCGCAGGGTCTCGAAGGCCGTCCGGGCCTTGTTCTCGTGACCGCGCTGGGCGCGGGCCCGGGAGAGGTCGGCGCGCTCGGCGAGGACCACGAAGAACGTCGCCTCGCCGCCCGCGTCGACGGTCGCGGTGACACCGGGGTCGACGGTGGCGTGGGGTGACGGCGCGGAGGCCGGTGCCGCGGTCGCGGTCGCGGCGGGCGCCGCGAGCAGGGCCGCGGCGGTGGCGGCGGCCGCGGCCCAGGCGGTGGTTCCGCGCCGGAGGGGTGACCGGAGCGGTGAGCGGGGCGGGTGCATGTGGGTGGCTCCTCCATCGCTGGTACGGGGGAAGCCGGCGCCCCTCCGTCCCGGGGCCTCGGGGGAAGGTCCTGGTGGGTGATGGGGCGGGCTTGGTCGGGGACGCTAGGACCGGGGCGTTACTGGGGAATTACTGGCCCGGCCCGCACCCCCGCCGCCCGCTGCGGCCTGCGCTTCCGCGCCCCGTTGCGGGCGCTGGTCCCGCCGGGGCGATGCCCCCGCCCACCCCCGTTGTGGGCAGGCGTTCCGCAAGGGGCGATGGGGGTCCCCCCTGCTCGAGCGGAGCCGAGAGCTTGGGGGAGGGTGGGCACACGGGACGGCGCCCTTGCCGGCGCCAGAGGCTTCCGTGCCCTGACGCGCACCACGATGGGCGCTGCCCTGGGGGTGCGGGTCCAGGCTCGGAACGCGGAGGCGCCGCTAGAGGGCGCCGTCCCGTGTGCCCACCCGTCCCGCCCCAGCGGGACGATTGCCCACACGGGGGTGGGCGGGGGCACCGCCCCGGCCGGGCGCGGGCCCACACGGGGGGTGGGTGGGGGGCGCCGCCCCGGACGGGCGAGGGTGCACACGGGCGGGTGGGCGCCGCCCCGTCGGGCGTGGGCCCACACGGGGGGTGGGTGGGGGCGGCGGCGCGGGACCGGCAAGGGGGGTTCCGCCAGTTCCCGTCGCGTACCCCTGTGCAGGACCGACGTGGACAGTGCGCCGGCCCGGGCGGCACGATCGAGCGGGGCCGTGGCGCGCCGCCGGGTGAGACCGGGGGCACTCCGGCGGACCCTGGCGCCCGAAAACTAACAGCGCTAGTTTGGGTCGGACGAGGAAGCGGCAACGCAGAGGAGAGAGCGGATGAAGGCCCACGACGCGATGTACATCGGCGGGGAGTGGCGCCCCGCCTCCTCCACGGACACCATCCCGGTGATCAACCCGGCGGACGAGCGGGTCATCGGCCACGTCCCGGCCGGCACCGCCGAGGACGTCGACGCCGCCGTCCGCGCCGCCCGCGCCGCGCTCCCCGGCTGGGCCGCCACGCCGCCCGCCGAGCGCGGAGCCCGGATCGCCGCCCTCCGCGACGCGCTCGCCGCCCGCGCGGAGGAGATCGCCGCCACCGTCACCGCCGAGCTCGGCGCCCCGCCGCAGCTCGCCGCCGCGGTCCACGCCGGACTGCCGATCGCCGTGGCCGGCTCGTACGCCGAACTCGCCGCCACCCACCCCTTCGAGGAGAAGGTCGGCAACTCCACCGTCTACGCCGAGCCGGTCGGCGTCGTCGCCGCGATCACCCCCTGGAACTACCCGCTCCACCAGATCGTCGCCAAGGTCGCCCCGGCCCTCGCCGCCGGCTGCACCACGGTCCTCAAGCCCGCCGAGGACACCCCGCTCACCGCCCAGCTCTTCGCCGAGGCCGTCCACGAGGCCGGCCTGCCCGCCGGCGTCTTCAACCTGGTCACCGGCCTCGGCCCGGTCGCCGGGCAGGCGCTCGCCGAGCACCCCGACGTGGACCTCGTCTCCTTCACCGGCTCCACCGCTGTGGGAAAGAGGATCGGCGCCCTCGCGGGCGGGGCGGTCAAGCGGGTCGCGCTCGAACTCGGCGGCAAGTCCGCCAACGTGATCCTGCCGAGCGCGGACCTCGCCAAGGCCGTCGCCGTCGGCATCGGCAACGTCATGTCCAACTCCGGCCAGACGTGCAGCGCCTGGACCCGGATGCTGATCCCCGCCGACCGGTACGAGGAGGCGGTGGCGCTCGCCGCCGAGGCCGTCGCCAAGTACGTCCCCGGCGAGCGCGTCGGCCCGCTCGTCAACGCCAAGCAGCAGCAGCGGGTGCGCGGCTACATCGAGAAGGGGATCGAGGAGGGCGCCCGGCTGGTCGCCGGCGGCCCCGAGGCCCCGCGCGAGACCGGCTACTACGTCTCCCCGACCGTCTTCGCCGACGTCACGCCCGACATGACCATCGCCCAGGAGGAGATCTTCGGCCCCGTCGTCTCGCTCCTGAGGTACGAGGACGAGGACGAGGCCCTCGCCCTCGCCAACGGCACCGTCTACGGCCTCGGCGGAGCCGTCTGGGGCGAGCAGGCCGAGGCCGTCGCCTTCGCCCGCCGCATGGACACCGGCCAGGTCGACATCAACGGCGGCCGCTTCAACCCGCTGGCCCCCTTCGGCGGGTACAAGCAGTCCGGCGTCGGCCGGGAGCTCGGCGCGCACGGCCTCGCCGAGTACCTCCAGACCAAGTCCCTGCAGTTCTGAGCGCAGAAGGAGCGAACAGCGTGATCCGCGCCGCCGTCCTGCCCGCCGTCGGCTCTCCGCTGGAGATCACCGGCATCGAACTCCCCGAGCCCGGACCCGGTCAGGTCCGGGTCCGGCTCGCCGCCGCCGGGGTCTGCCACTCCGACCTCTCCCTCTCGAACGGCACCATGCGCGTGCCGGTCCCGGCCGTCCTCGGCCACGAGGGAGCGGGCACCGTCCTCTCCGTCGGCGAGGGCGTCACCCATGTCGCCCCCGGCGACGGCGTCGTCCTCAACTGGGCGCCGTCCTGCGGCAGCTGCCACCCCTGCTCGCTCGGCGAGGTCTGGCTCTGTGCGAACGCCCTGACCGGCGCCGCGAACATCCACGCCCGCACCGAGGACGGCACCGAGCTCCACCCCGGACTCAACGTCGCCGCCTTCGCCGAGGAGACGGTCGTCGCCGCGAACTGCGTCCTCCCCGTCCCCGACGGGGTGCCGCTCGCCGACGCCGCCCTGCTCGGCTGCGCCGTCCTCACCGGCTGGGGCGCGGTCCACCACTCCGCCAGGGTCCGGGAGGGCGAGACCGTCGCCGTCTTCGGCGTCGGCGGGGTCGGCCTCGCCACGCTCCAGGCCGCCCGGATCGCGGGCGCGTCGACGATCGTCGCCGTGGACGTCTCCCCGGAGAAGGAGGCGCTCGCGAGGGCGGCGGGCGCCACCGAGTACGTCGTGGCCTCCGAGACCACGGCCAAGGACATCCGGAAGCTGACCGGGGGCCAGGGCGTCGACGTGGCCGTCGAGTGCGTCGGCCGGGCCGTCACCATCCGCACCGCCTGGGAGTCCACCCGGCGCGGCGGCCGCACCACGGTCGTCGGCATCGGCGGCAAGGACCAGCAGGTCACCTTCAACGCCCTGGAGCTCTTCCACTGGGGCCGCACCCTGGCGGGCTGCGTCTACGGCAACTCGAACCCGGCCGAGGACCTGCCGGTGCTCGCGGAGCACATCCGGGCCGGCCGGCTCGACCTGGGCGCCCTCGTCACCGAGCGGATCACCCTGGACGGCATCCCGGGCGCCTTCGAGAACATGCTCGCGGGCAAGGGCGGCCGCGCCCTGGTCGTCTTCGACTGACAGCGCCAGGAAGCCCGTACCGGCGCACCGGCCGGTACGGGCTTCCCCATGTCAGAGATCGAGCACGAGGCGGGGGCCGCACGACCGCCCCACGCAGATCATCATCGTCGTCCCCGAGGCCTTCTCGTCCTCGCCGAGGACGGAGTCGTGGTGCTCGGGCGTCCCGGCGAGCACCTTCGTCTCACAGGTGCCGCACCAGCCCTCCTCGCAGGAGTACGCCACCCCCGGCACCACCTCGCGCACGGCGTCGAGCAGGGTCCGGCCGGGCTCCACCCGCAGGGTCCGGCCGCTGCGCCGCAGCTCCACCTCGAAGCCGTCCTCGCCGACGGGCCTCTCCGCCGGAGCCGCCCCGAACCGCTCCGTGTGCAGCGGTCCCGGCCACCGTTCCTCCACCGCCCGCAGCAGCCCCTCCGGGCCGCAGCAGTACACGGCCGTCCCGGCGGGCTGCCGGGCCAGGACGGCGTCCAGGTCGGGCAGCCCCTCCGTGTCCTGCGGGACGAGCGTGACCCCGGGGAGTACGGAGAGCTCCTCGCGGTACGCCATGGAGGCCAGGCTCCGGCCGCCGTACAGCAGCGTCCACGTCCCCGGCGGCAGGGAGCGGATCATCGGCAGCAGCGGGGTGATGCCGATGCCGCCCGCGACGAAGAGGTACCGCTCGGCGGGCACCAGCGGGAACCGGTTGAACGGACCCCGCACCCCCAGGAGCGTGCCCTCCCCGACGGCCGTGTGGAGCTCCTCGGAGCCTCCCCGGCCCGCCGGTTCGCGCAGCACCCCGATCCGGTACGTGCTCCGCTCCGCCGGGTCGCCGCAGAGCGAGTAGTGCCGGACCGTCCCGGACGGCAGCGTGACCTCGAGGTGCGCACCGGGCTCCCAGGGCGGGAGTTCGGCGCCCTCGGGATCCGCCAGGAGCAGCCCCCGTACGCCGTCCGCCTCCTCGACGGCCGACCGGACCGTCAGCCGGCTCGTGGGCATCGACATGGCATCACCTCGACGTTCGTGACGGCGGAAGCAGCGGCTCCGGCCACAACCGGCACAGCGCCCCGTACAGCACGGCGGCGACCACGAAGGACGCCGGCAGGCTCAGGTCCACTCCGCCCGTGAGGCCGGTCAACGGGCCGGTGTACAGGGGGTTGTTGACCCACAGGACGCCCACGAAGGAGCCCGCGGCGAAGGCCGTGACGGCCCTCGCGTTGACCCCGCCCGTGTACCAGTACCGCCCGCCGCCGCCGGTGGTGAACGCGCGCAGCGCCTCCGCGTCGTACCGGCCCCGGTGGAACACGTACCCGACGGAGAGCACGGCCGCCCACGGGGCCACGACCGTGAGCAGCAGCGTCACGAACGCCGACATCGCGTCCATGGCGTCGTACACCACCGCCCCCAGGTACAGCACGGCCGCCGCGAGCAGCGCGACGACGGTGGTCACGGCGGCCCGCGAGGAGCGCCAGAACACCGAGTTGGCGGAGAGCCCGGCCGCGTACAGACAGAGCCCGGCCTGCGGCAGGGTGCCCGCGAAGCCGAACACGACCACCGCCACCGCGAACCAGCCCGGCACCGCGTCCGTCAGGCCCTGCAGCCACGGCTCGTCGGGCACGGGGAACAGCGTCGTCACGTACGCGCCGGTGAGCAGCGCCGCGAGACTGCTCAGGAACATCGAGATCCCGCTCGCCCGCACCACCCGGCCGGTGGGGGTCGAGGCCGGCATGTAGCGGGTGTAGTCGCCCTGGAACGTGGCATACGACAGGGGCACCGTGGCGGACGCGGTCGCCGCGAGGAGCCAGGTGTGGAGGGTGCTGTCGAGTGCGAGGGCCCCGCCGGAGTACCCCGCGTCGAACTTCGGCGCGAGCACGAGCGCGGTGCCGAGCAGGACCGCCCCGCCCGTGACCGCCGTGATCCGGTACGTGCGGACCAGCGTCTCGTGACCGCGCACGGCGACGAGGGCGACCGCCGCCGCCGTCACGAACATCGCGACGGTCAGCGCGCCCGGACCCGTCGGCGTGGACAGCAGCCGGTGCCCGGCGACCATCACGGCCGTGCCGCCCGTCCACACCGCGATCGCGAAGAAGCCGAGCGCCGTCACCACCGTGATGAGGTTGCCGACGACCCGGCCCCGCACGCCGAAGTGCGCCCCGCTCGCCACCGGATCGTTGGTGCCGGTGCGGACCCCGAACCGGGCGAGCGGCGCGAGCAGCGCCGTCCCGACGGCGACGCCCGCCGCGATCGCGCTCGCCGACGCCCACCAGCCCAGGCCGAAGACCACGGGCAGCGCGCCCAGCACCACCGTGCCGAACGAGAACTGCGCGGAGGGCCAGATCCAGCCGAAGTCGCCCGGCGTCGAGGTGCGCTCCGCGTCGGGCACCGGCGCGATGCCGTCGTGGTCGAGCGCCGCACGGGGCGGCGTCACGGTGGACGCCGCCCCGGTCGGTGTGGTGGTCATGAGGCGCCCCCGGCGAGGTCCTCGGGACCGTCCTGGCCGGGCAGCACGTCGACCACCCGGAGGGCGGCGCAGGCCGCCCCCGAGGTGCGTTCGCCGCTGGTCAGGTCGAAGGTCGTGTGGTGCAGGGGGCAGGTGATCCGCAGCCTGTCCCCGTCGACCCTGCCGTACTTGAGCCGGCCCCCGCGGTGGGGGCAGACGGCGGCCGCGAGGACCTTGCGGCCGCCGACCTCGACCAGTACCAGGTCCTCGGTCACCTGGCGGACGGTGGGCTCGCCGGAGCCCCGCCGCGCGGCGGGCACGGCCGTCATGCGACGGTCTCCCGCGCCCGCGCGATCGCCGCCTCCGTGGCCTCGCCCACGATGTCGGAGGTCAGCCGCACGCCCGCCCAGATCTTCGCGAAGTCCGGCTCGTCGAGCGCGCGGATCGCCGTCCGCATGTGATTGGAGTGGTACGAGTCGATGTACAGGTGCTCGGTGTAGTAGGCGTCGTGGACGATCCCGAGCCGCCGCGCCGCGCGGGCGAAGCTCTGGAAGGCGTACAGGACGCTGGTCTCGAAGTAGGCGTACGCCCCGAGGAAGTACTGCGGGGACGGAGCCCGGCTCGCCAGCCAGTGGAACATGTTGACGTACGCGTAGCACTCCGGGGTCGTCTCGTCGAGGTAGTCGTCGAGCTCCAGGCTCATGCCGAACTCGGTGAGCAGGTCCCGGTAGAGCTGGGAGTGCGCCTTCTCCTCGTTGCCGCAGCCGAGTTCGTCGATGAGGACCCGGAAGACCGCCATCGCCGAGCGGTACGGCAGCCGGGGGACGACCGGCAGCAGCGACTCGGACTCGGTGAGCCCGTCGAGCGCGAACTGCCGCACGATCACCTTGAACTGGTCGAGCGTGGCGTGCTCGGCGAGGAAGGTCGCGCTCTCCGGGAGCGCGGCCTCCTCCTCGGCGAGGAACTCCTTGAGCGCCTGGAGCAGTTCGCCGGCCGAGCCGAAGCGGGGCGCGGAGGCCTCGTACGCGCGGGCCTTCGGCAGGATCCACCGCTCCTCGATCGCGGTCATGGAGCCGTAGTCGCCGAGGTTGGGGACCCGCCGGTAGAGGGCGTGGAGTTCGCGCTGGGCGGTCGCCGCCGGGGCCGCGATCGAGTGCGCGGCCACCGGGACGGCGGAGGCGGTGGGGGAGGCGGGGGTGGTGCTCATGCCGCCTCGACCTCCTCGTGCGTGGTGGGGGAGCTGATCACACCGCGCGCGTGCAGCTCCTTCTTGACCCACCGGTACCAGTCGTCCTTGAAGACGCCGTACTTCTCGCAGACGGTGTTGATCTCGGCCTGGCGGTCCGGGGTCGGGTCGACCAGCATCGCGTTGCACAGACCGGGTTCGAGGTTGGCCAGCGGGCCGATGAAGCCCTGGATGCCGCGGGCGTCGACGAGGAGGTTCTCCCAGCCCTCGAAGACCGGGATGCCGGTGCCGGCCTCGGCCATCCGGCGGGTGAAGGCGGCGTCGCCGCTCGACTCCTTGATGCCGACGATCCCGGGGATCTCCTTGCAGATCCGGATCAGGGTCTCGAACTCGATGCGATTGCCCGACAGCGCCTCCTCGTTGTAGAGGAAGATCGGTATGTCGAGGGCAGCGCGGATCGCCCGGTAGTGCTCGACGATCTGGTCCTGCGTCACGTCGGCGCCGAAGGGCGTGGTGACGACGACGGCGTCGGCGCCGATCTCGGCGGCCGTGCGGGCCCGGTCGACCACGGAGGCGGTGTCGGGGAGCTGGATCCCGGCGAGCACCGGGAGGCCGGCGGCGTGCTTGACCGTGTACGTGACGACGTCCTGCCACTGCCGGGCGTCGAGCTTCCAACCCTCGCCGGAGGTCAGCGCCGGCATGAGGCCCGTGACCTCGGCCCGGATGTGGTCGAGGAGCCGGACGACGCTCTGCTCGTCGACGGTGCCGTGCTCGTCGAGGGGGGTGATCAGCGGGACGACGGTCCCGGAGTAGGTGTCAGGCATGAGTGGGGTGCCCTTCGCAAGGTGTTCAGAGGGTGTCGGAGTCGACCGTCAGCACCAGCGAGCGCTGGTAGAGGTCCTCCAGGTACGAGGGGAACGAGGGCTCCGCGCCGCCGCCGAGCGGCAGGACGGGCAGACCGTCGGCCGCCTTGAGCAGCCGGGGGCTCGCGGTGTGCAGCACGCCCCCGCGGCCGATGACCTGGGCGAGCAGCAGGCGCTCGTGCGCCGGCAGCCCGTCGAGCGCGGGGTCGGTGAAGGCCCGCCGGACGTCGTCCTCGTCGTACGGGACCCGGTCGATGGCCAGGTCGGTGTGGAGGACGTCCATGAACGGGTAGTAGTCGTCCTGGACGCCCCGCTCGTAGCCCCACACCAGGTCGTCGCAGCGGCCGACCTGCTCCCAGTTCATGACGACCCGGCCGGCTTCCCCGGCGGCGAGACGGGCCGCGAAGAAGGCCTTGGCGGCGACGCGGACGGTGTCGTCCTTGCTGTGCATGCCCATGAAGAGGGTGGCGTCGATGAACACCGTGGGGGCGTGCTCGACGGCCTCGGGGGTGGCGTCAGCCGGCATAGCGCTCGAGCACCTTCCGCATCCGCTCCATCGCGCCGGCGAACACCTCGGGCTCGCGGGCCAGGGCCAGGCGGACGAAGCGCTCGCCCTTCTCCTTGGTGTTCCAGTAGAAGAAGGTGCCCGGCAGGACGTACACCTCCTCGTCGAAGAGGACGGCCTGGAGCTGGGTGGCGGTCAGGTGCTCCGGCTTGATGCGGAACCAGGCGACGCTGGTGCCGACGACCGGCTCCTGGAACTCCAGGATGGTGCCGTCGAGGGCGGCGCGGGCGGCCTCGCCGTTGGTCTTGATGATGTCGCGGACGGAGGTGAAGCCGTCCGCGATGGAGTCCTCGATGTACTGCGTGACCATGTTGAGGACGAACGGCGAGACGTTCAGGAGGACGCTGGTGTGGAGGTTGTAGACCTCCTCCTGGATGTCCCGGCTGGCGGTGATCATGGCGCACTTGGCGTCCTGGATCGGCCAGGTCTTGCCGGTGTCCTCCATGACCATGTAGGTGACGCCGGACTCCTCCAGGAGCTTGTAGATGTCGACGCGGCCGATGCCCTCGTCGCACAGCGCGAAGGAGGCGAAGCAGAAGTCCATCACCAGGACCTTGTCGTGGTCCACGCAGTAGCGCACGACCTCGGCGAAGCCCTCCAGCTTCTCGGCGAGCAGGGTGAACCCGGTCGGGTTGTTGGGGTCGACCAGGTAGATGGCATCGGCGTCGATCGACTCGACGAGGCGCTCGTAGATGGCGTCCTTGTCGTGCAGCACCGACTCGTCGACCGGCCCGAGCGGCACCTGCATGTTGCGCAGCAGGTCGACCAGGTTGTCGAAGCAGGGCTCCACCAGCTGCACGGACATCCCGCGCTGCTTGAGGAACATGCCGGCCACCATCGTGGAGACGCTGGCGGAGTACGAAAGGAGCGTGCGGTCCATCGCCCGGGCGGTGGGCTGCTGGTGCAGACGGAAGAAGGCGTTGATGAACTGGCGCTCGAAGTGGGCCTGCTGCTTCGACTCGGACTCGTGCCAGAGCTCGGGGAGCCGGGAGACGATCCGCTCCTGCGAGGCGGACTGCCGCTGGTGCGTGTGGGCGTCGGCCAGGTTGAACCGGGTCTTCAGGGCCTCGATCTCGTGCTGGGTGAGGTCGACGAAGGTGCTGACGTCTGCCTTGTCGGTCAACGACATGAAGAACTCCCGCTGTCGATACGAAACTCGTCCGGAATTCCGGCGGCGCAAACGACTGTAGGAGGTTCGAGCGGCCTTGCGAATAACGGCCGGGTCACGCAATTAATAATCACCGCGATGTTCTGCGGAAGGAAAAAAGGAACGACGGCCAGGCATTCCTCGAATAGGAATGCCTGGCCGTCGTCAGTGTTGTTCGGCCGCCTTGGCGGCTTGTTCTGCTATTCCGTGGCGGCCCGCAGCAGGATGTCTTCGTACACCTTCGGGTCGTCCGAGGCGATGACCGGCCAGCCGATGCCGTAGGCGCCCTCCCAGCCCACGTCGATGCCGGGGTTGGCGTGGTCGGAGCCGTCGGGCAGGAACAGGTGGGGGCTGCAGTTCACGCGGTCGCTCTTCGACAGCGCGGCCTGGTCGGCCAGGGACCGGCGGGCACGCCCGTCGTCCAGCGCCTCGGTGAGGGCGTCGACGTCGACGGCGCCCGTCTCCGCGGCCACGTCCAGGATCACCTTGCGGTGGCTGATGCAGCGCGACTCGGCCCAGAAGGCCCGGCGGAGCCCCAGGTCGAGCTGCTCCGAGGCGTTCAGGCTCTGCTCCTTCGCGGCGAGCACCGCCTCCAGGGCCGGCAGCGTCGTCGAGGGGTACAGCCAGTCCTTGGCCTGCCACAGCTGCCAGCCGGCGGCCGGCTCCAGGCTGGCCATCCGGGCGACCTCGCTGTCCGTGCCGGGGCGCGGGCTCGGGGCGTCGTTCAGCAGTTCCAGGGGGAAGGCGCGCAGGTCGAAGGAGACCTGCTCCTCCAGGCCGAGGCGGGCCCGGGTGGTGTGCAGCCGGTGGATGGCGATGTGCGCGAAGGAACACCAGATGTCGGAGAAGACGGTGACGACTCCGCGCGGCGGGGTCAGGTCGGCGGTGGTCGGGTCGGACATGGTTCTCCTCGGTTCGGGTGCGGGCGGAGCGGGCTCAGCCGGCGGTGGACTCGTGGGCGTCCAGCGCCGCCTCGAGGTCGAGGTCGGCGTCGGGCAGCCAGGCGGGCAGGGACGGGATGCGGGCCATCGCGCCGAAGAGACGGGGTACGGCGGCCTCCTCGACGGTCGGTCCGTGGGCGCTGAGCAGCCGCGCGGGGCGCAGTGCGGCCAGTTCGTGCACGGGGCGGAGGAACTTCGCCTCGTCGACCAGGGCGGTCCACGGGGCTATTGCACGGTTCAGTACCTCGAAGCCGTGGAAGAATTCCTCCTCGGAAAGCTCGGTGAAGTCTTGGCGAATTTCTTCGACGACGGTGCCGAAGCTGTCGGAGCTGTAGAGCGTGCCATCGGAATGGTCGAAGACGGCGAGGGTGCCGGGTGAATCGAATGTGGGCGGCCGGTGAAAACTCAGCTCACGATCGCCGACTTTCACGCGACTTCCCGGGTTGGCGGTTACTACCCGATCCTGCGGAATGCTGAACTCTTCCGATATTCGCGTCACTGATATCGCGTTGGCGAGCACCTTCGCGTGCGGCGCCTCCGCCAGGATCCGGGCGAGGGCGCCGGTGTGGTCGCGGTCGT
The DNA here is from genome assembly GCF_043077765.1 of Streptomyces sp. NPDC015661. Lineage (NCBI taxonomy): Bacteria > Bacillati > Actinomycetota > Actinomycetes > Kitasatosporales > Streptomycetaceae > Streptomyces > Streptomyces sp. NPDC015661. The sequence goes on from NZ_JBIBST010000005.1 coordinate 129,252, forward strand.
CGTGGGTGACGACGACCCAGCGCAGGTCGGCCGGGTCGATCAGCGACCAGAGGGAGTCCAGGAAGCCCTCACGGTCCACGGGCATGCCGGTGTCCACGAGGAGCGGCTGTCCGGACCGTACGAGGAAGGCGTTCACCGGCTGGTCGCCGAGACCGGGGATGGGCAGGGCCGAGGGGAGGACGTGGATGTCCGGCCCGGCGGTGTAGGACGTCTTCATGATCAGCCTTTCACGAGGCACCGAGCGGGCCGGGGGTCCCCCGGGCGGGGGCCCGGGGGAGGCGCCGGCCCCCGTCAGACGAGCTGGATGGTCAGGGAGCCGGCGATCAGCAGGGCGAGGCCCAGGGCGCGCGGCTTGGTCAGGGAGCGCTGCGGGAGCTTGAACAGGCCCTTGTGGTCGATCAGCGCCGAGGTCAGCTGCTGCCCGGTCACGGTCAGGGCGATGGTCACGGCCGCGCCGATGGTGGGGATGAGCAGGAAGGTGCCGGTGACGTACGCGGCGGCGCAGGCGCCACCGAGCCAGCCCCACCAGGGCATCTTCTTCAGCGGTGCGATCTTGGGCTTCGGGGTCTTCCGGGTCGCGTAGAGGACGAGCAGGACGACGGCGATGGTGAAGGTCGCGACGGCGAAGCTGATCACGGCGACGGTGATGGGCTCCTTGAGCTGGGCGCGCAGCTGGGCGTTGACCGCGCCCTGCACCGGCAGGACGCCGCCGGCGACGATGCCGAGGGCGAGCCAGCCGATGCGGCCGGCGCTGGACATCTTGGGGGCACCGGGAGGGGCCGCGGCCTTCATGCCCCGGATGATCACGACGATGCCCGCGAGGACGGCGAGGGCGCCCAGGACGATGCCGGCGCTCAGGTCCTTCTGCTTCAGGCCGAGGAGGCCGAAGAGGTCGAGGGCGAGCGAGGAGAACATCTGGCCGGTGACGAAGAGTCCGACGGCGGCGAGGGCGCCGAGCCGTGGGAACAGCAGGATGCCGCTGGTGATGTAGAGGGGGCTGGCGAGTCCGCCGAGCAGCTGCCACCACTCCACGTCGGGCAGCTTGCCGAGCGCGCCGAGCGCGCCGGCCGCCACCGCGAGCACGACGAGCAGCGTGGTCGCGACGCCGAGCTGGATGGTCGAAGCGCCGTACGGGGTGCCGACGGCCGAGTTGAGCTGGAGGTTCACCGAGGCCTGGACGGCCAGGAGGCAGCCGACCAGCAGGGCCGCGGCGAGGAGCGCGGTGTGCATCTGGATCTCCCTGGGGCGGGATGGCGAGCGGATAAGTGGACACTGAGTCCGTTTAGCATGCCACGCAACATGGCAAACGGACAAGGTGTCCACTTAGCCCCGGGGGAAGTAAGGTCTGATTCATGAGCGAGGAAGAGCAGCGAGGTCGGGGAGCCGCCTCCGTGCACCGGGTCGGCGGGCTCCTCGGTGATCTTCAGGCCGCGGACGAGCAGCCGGTCGCCCCGCGCAGACGCGCGGACGCGGAGCGCAACCGTGCCCAGATCCTGGCCGCGGCCGAGCGGCTCTTCGCCGAGCAGGACCCGCGGTCGGTCACCATGGACCGGATCGCCAAGGCCGCGGGCGTGGGCCGCGCCACGCTCTACCGGAGCTTCCCCGATCCGTCCTCGGTCGCCGTGGCGCTGCTCGACGAGCACGAGCGCCGGCTGCAGGGGCAGCTCATCTACGGACCGCCGCCGCTCGGCCCCGGCGCACCGGCGGGGGAGCGGCTCGCCGCGTTCTATCTGGCGATGCTCGATCTGCTCGAACGGCATCTGCCGCTGGCCCTGGGGGCGGAGACGGGCCCCGCGCGCTTCCGGACGGGCGCGTACGGCTTCTGGCGCGTCCATGTCCGGACGCTGCTCGTCGACCACGGGGTCGGGGACCCCGACCCCCTGATCGACATCGCGCTCAGTCCGCTGTCGCCCGAGCTCTTCCAGTTCCAGCGGCATCAACTCGGCCTGTCGGCCGAGCGCATCGGGCGTTCACTGACGGCCTTCGCCCGTGAGCTCCTCGCGTCAGGAGGCGGTCGCTGACCTCCCCTGCGAGGTCGCCTTCGAGGCCTCCCGGGCCGCCTGGGCGGAGGGGTCGACGAGCCCCGGCAGGATCAACTCCCAGATGCGGCGCAGCCGTTCCTCGGCCGGATTGTGCAGGGCGGCCGGGTTGTGCGGGGCCCCGGTGCTGTGCGGGGCGTTCGTGCCGTGCGGGCCACCGCTGCTGTGCGGGGCGTTCGTGCCGTGCGGGCCACCGGTGCTGTGCGGGGCGCCCGCGCCGTGCGGGGCGGTCGTACCGTGCGGGGTGGCGCTCTCGGTGGGCCAGAGCTCGTCGGCCGGCGCGCTCGGGGCGCGCATCTCCAGCTCCACCCCGGTGATCACGTAACCGATCAGCGCCGCCACGGCCGTCGCGTCCACGCCCGGCCGCAGGGCCTTCTCCGCCACCGCGGACCGCGCGAGCCGGCCCACCTCGCGCCGCCAGGGGCAGTCCTGCCCGGGCCCGGGGTCCGTCGACTGCAGCTCGCGGGCGAGGCGTTCGCCGGCGCGCGCCACGGGGTCGGTCTCGAAGAGCCGGATCAGCGCGTGGGTGGTGATGACCAGCTTGTCGATCGCGGTGCCGCCGACGCCCTCCGTGGACAGGCAGGCCGACTCGACCGTGATCCGGGTGACCGCCCGGGCGCGCCCGCGCACCGCGGTCGCCAGCTCCGACTTGGTCGCGAAGTGGAAGACCAGGGCGCCGGTCGTCACCCGGGCCTCGCCGGCGATCCGCGCCAGGGAAGCCCGTTCGTAGCCCACTCTGTCGAACACCCGCGCGGCCGAGGACAGGATCTCCTGCCTCGTGCGTTCCGCCCGCTGCTGAATCGCCATGAGCTCCCCCGTGAACTCGCGAGAAGGGCCGGAGCGTTGTCTTCCGGCCCGCGCTGTGACCGACTCGAAACTATCCGGCCGGGGGGCGGCGAAACGTGCCTTCTTGGCCGTCCGGCCGGAACTGAGGCTTGACGCGCGTCTTCCTCCCAGGTCGCGGGCGCCCACCCCGCCGGGGACGCCCGCGAACTGACCGGAACCGGGGGTATGCCCTGTCAGGTGGATTCGGCCGTTCCGGCGGTCAGGGACGCACGTGCCCGGGAGCGGGATACGGCCACGCCCGCGAGGCACAGCGCACCCCCGGCGAGCGTCAGCAGGCCCGGCAGTTCCCCCAGGAACACCCACGCGAGGACCACGACGAGGGCGGGCACGGCGTACGTCGTCGCGCCCATCCGGCCCGCGGTCGTACGGGCCAGGGCGTAGGCCCACGTCGTGAACGCGAGCGCCGTGGGGAACACGCCCAGGTAGACCATGTTGAGGGTCGCCGACAGCGGCGCCCGGCCCGCCTCCTCGACCAGCTGCCCCGCGAACGGCAGGCAGGCCGCGGCCCCCACCAGGCACCCGAAGGTCGTCACCTGGAGCGCGCTGCCGTGCGCGAGCGCCGGCTTCTGGGCGACGACCCCGCCCGCGTACGCCATCGCCGCGAGCAGGCAGAGGACCACCCCGAGCACGGAGGCGTGTCCGCCGGAGCCGCCGCCGGACATCGACAGGCCTACGGTCACCGCGCCCGCGAAGGAGACCGCCATGCCCGCGAGCAGCCGGGGCGGCAGCGACTCCTTGAGGAACCGCGCGCCGAGCAGGGCGATCAGGATCGGCCCTATGTTCACGATCATCGCCGCCGTGCCCGCGTCGACCTCCTGCTCGCCCCAGTTCAGGACCACCATGTACACCCCGAACCAGAGCAGCCCGGAGACCAGGATCCCCGGCCAGGCCGCCCGGGGCGGCAGACCCTCGCGCCGCACCAGGAGCACGGCGCCGAGGACCAGCGACCCGGCGAGCAGCCGGCCGAGCGCGAGCGCGCCGGGGGAGTAGGCCGCCCCGGCGCTGCGGATGGAGACGAAGGCGGAGGCCCACAGGACGACGGTGACGCCGGCGGCGGCGAACGCGAGCCGGGAGGATTGCTTCTGCATGTCCCGACGGTAGGGCGCGAACCCTTCGGTGCTCACCGCAATATCGAGGGGCGGGACGGTGGGCCCGAAGGGCTCAGCGCAGAGCGTCCGCCGTGATGCCCAGGCTCGCCGCCAGGGCCGTCTCGCCCTCCGGCGTGACCTTCACCGCCCGCTCCGATCCGATCCGGACGCACCACCCGGCATCGAGCGCGTGCCGGCAGAGCGCGGCGCCGGCGGTCCCCGCGAGGTGAGGGCGCCGCTCGGTCCAGTCGAGGCAGCCGCGCGCGACGGGCCGCCGCCCCTTCCGTACGAGGGGGATGCCCTGCTCGTCGAACCAGGCCAGGCCCCGGTCCGTGAGCGCGAACCCGGTGTCCTGGCGCAGCAGTCCGCGGTCCGTCATCGCCTCGGTGATCGCGATGCCGAGCCGTCCGGCGAGGTGGTCGTAGCAGGTACGGCCGCGCGCCATCGCCTGCCCGGCGCTCGCGGCCCGCAGCGAGCGCGGCGGCGGGGGCACCTCGGGTTCGGAGCGGGCGGCGAGGTCCTCGACGAGGTGCGCGACCCCGGGGTCGGCGAGGCGCACGTACCGGTGTCTGCCCTGCCGCTCCTCGGCCAGCACCCCGCCCGCGACCAGCTTCCCGAGGTGCTCGCTGGCGGTGGACGGCGCCACCCCGGCGTGCCGGGCGAGCTCCCCGGCGGTCCAGGCCCGCCCGTCGAGCAGGGCGAGCAGGAACGCGGCGCGGCTCTCGTCCGCGAAGAGCGCCGCGAGCGCGGCGAGATCACTGGCTGCCATACGGCAAGCCTCCCCCACTCACGCTTCGGCGGTGGCCGAACCGTGAGCTGCGCCCCGGCGGGGCGGGATCGCCTCGTACTGGAGCCGCAGACCGTCGAGCAGCGCCCGCAGGCCCGTCTCGAAGGCGCCCTCGTCGACCTTCTGGCGGTGCTCCGCGAGGAGGTGGGCCCGGCCGAGGTGGGGGTAGTCGGCGGGGTCGTAGGCGGTCTCGTCGTCCACGAAGCCGCGGGCGAAGGAGCCGAGGGCGGAGCCGGTGATGAAGTACCGCATCAGGGCGCCGATGGAGGTGGCCTGGGCCGGGGGCCAGCCGGCCCGGACCATCGCGCCGAAGACCGCGTCGGCGACCTTCAGGCCCGCCGGGCGGCGGCCGGGTCCCTGGGCGAGGACGGGGACGATGTGCGGGTGGTCGGCGAGGGCGGCGCGGTAGGAGACGGCCCAGTCGTGCAGCGCGGTCCGCCAGTCCCGGCCGTCGTCCTCCTCGAACATCGACAGGTCGATCTTCGCGCTCACCGCGTCCGCGATCGCGTCGAGGATCTCGTCCTTCGTGCGGAAGTGGTTGTAGAGCGAGGGTCCGCTCACCCCGAGTTCGGCGGCGAGCCGCCGGGTGGAGAGCGCGGCGAGCCCCTCCGCGTCCACGAGCGCGCCCGCCGTCTCGACGATGCGTTCTCGGCTGAGCAGGGGCTTGCGCGGTCGGGCCATGGCGCACATAGTAGGCCCGCTACAAGAAAACTAGCAGTGGTAATTAAATGGCCGAGTGGGGTGGCATCGCATGAATCTGGAACTGAGCGAGGAGCAGGAGGCCGTGCGGCGGCTCGCCGAGGACTTCGTCGCGCGCGAGGTCACCCCGCACGCGACCGCGTGGGACCGCGCCGAGGAGGTCGACCGGGGCATCGTGAAGAAGCTCGGTGCCGTCGGCTTCCTCGGGCTCACCATCCCGGAGGAGTACGGGGGCTCGGGCGGCGACCACCTCGCGTACTGCCTCGTCACCGAGGAGCTGGGGCGCGGCGACTCCTCCGTGCGCGGCATCGTCTCCGTCTCCCTCGGCCTGGTCGCCAAGACCATCGCCTCCTGGGGCAGCGAGGAGCAGAAGCGGGCATGGCTGCCCCGGCTCGCGGCCGGCGAGGCGCTGGGCTGCTTCGGCCTCACCGAGCCCGGCACCGGCTCCGACGCCGGGAACCTGGCCACCCGCGCCGTGCGCGACGGCGACACGTACGTCGTCAACGGCAGCAAGATGTTCATCACCAACGGCACCTGGGCCGATGTCGTCCTGCTCTTCGCGCGCACCAACGACACCCCCGGCCACAAGGGCGTCTCCGCCTTCCTCGTCCCCACCGACAGCCCCGGCCTCACCCGTCGCCCCGTTCACGGCAAGCTCGGCCTGCGCGGCCAGGCCACCGCCGAACTGGTCCTGGAGGACGTCCGCGTCCCCGCCGCCGCGATGCTCGGCCCCGAGGGCAAGGGCTTCGCCGTCGCCATGTCCGCCCTCGCCAAGGGGCGCATGTCGGTCGCCGCCGGCTGCGTCGGCATCGCGCAGGCCGCCCTCGACGCCGCCGTGCGGTACGCGGGGGAGCGCGAGCAGTTCGGAAAGCCCATCGCCTCGTACCAGCTGGTCCAGGAGCTCCTCAGCGACATCGCCGTCGACGTGGACGCCGCCCGGCTGCTCACCTGGCGGGTCGCCGATCTGATCGACCGGGGCCAGGACTTCGCCACCGCCGCCTCCAAGGCCAAGTTGTACGCCTCCGAGGCCGCCGTCCGCGCCGCGAACAACGCCCTCCAGGTCTTCGGCGGCTACGGCTACATCGACGAGTACCCGGTCGGGAAGCTGGTCCGCGACGCCCGCGTCATGACCCTGTACGAGGGCACCAGCCAGATCCAGAAGCTCATCATCGGCCGGGCGCTGACCGGGGTCTCGGCCTTCTGAGTACCTCGCTGAGTACGCGGACGGATGTGGCGCCGGCCACATCCGTCCGATGCTGTCCGGCATGAGCGACACACCGGTCAAGCAGCAGAACACCGCCGCCTACTACATGCAGGCCGTCATCTCCTTCGGCATCGCGATCGCGGCCGTGGGCATCGGCATCTTCCAGCTCGACGCCAGCGCCTGGGTCCGCGCCTTCCTCGCGATCTCGGTCCTCTACCTCACGACCTCGGCCTTCACCCTCGCCAAGGTCGTCCGCGACCGCCAGGAGGCCGGTCAGATCGTCAGCCGGGTCGACCAGGCCCGCCTGGAGAAGCTCCTCGCCGAGCACGACCCCTTCCAGAAGCTGGGATGAGCCCCCGCAGGATCTAAGCGCTTGCTCACCTTCGTTGTATGGTGTTCGTCCTGACGGGGTCCGAGAGGGAGTGCGGGATGAGTGCGGCGGAGGAGACGCCCAAGGCCGAGGACATGGCCTGGGGCGAGGTCACGCCCGAGGCGGCCCGGCGGTTGCTCGTGGCCGCCGTCGAGGCGTTCGCCGAGCGCGGCTACCACGCCACCACCACCCGCGACATCGCGGGCCGCGCCGGGATGAGCCCCGCCGCGCTCTACATCCACTACAAGACGAAGGAAGAGCTGCTCCACCGGATCAGCCGCATCGGCCACGACAAGGCCCTGGAGATCCTCCGGGCCGCGGCCGACCGCGACGGCACCGCCGCCGAGCGCCTCGCCGACGCCGTGCGCTCCTTCGTCCGCTGGCACGCCGAGCGCCACACGACCGCGCGCGTCGTCCAGTACGAGCTCGACGCCCTCGGCCCCGAGCACCGCGCCGAGATCGTGGAGCTGCGCCGCGAGTCCGAGGCCGTCATCCGCCGCATCATCAACGAGGGCGTGGCCGCGGGCGAGTTCGAGGTGGCGGACGTGCCCGGCACCACCGTCGCCGTGCTCTCGCTCTGCATCGACGTCTCGCGCTGGTTCAACACGCAGGGCCGCCGGACGGCCGACGAGGTCGGCGCGCTCTACGCCGACCTCGTCCTCCGGATGGCCGGCGCTCAGAAGTAGTAGCGGGAGACCGACTCGGCCACGCAGACCGGCTTCTCGGAGCCCTCGCGCTCCACGGTCACGGCCGCCGTCACCTGCACACCGCCGCCCGCCTCCTCGACCTTCGTCAGGACGGCGGTGGCGCGGAGCCGCGAGCCCACCGGGACCGGGGCGGGGAAGCGCACCTTCTCCGTCCCGTAGTTCAGGCCCATCTTCATGCCCTCGACCCGCAGCACCTGCGGGACGAAGAGCGGCAGCAGCGACAGCGTCAGATAGCCGTGCGCGATCGTCGTGCCGAACGGGCCGGCGGCGGCGCGCTCCGGGTCCACATGGATCCACTGGTGGTCGCCGGTCGCCTCCGCGAAGAGGTCGATCCGCTTCTGGTCGATCTCCACCCAGTCGCTGTGTCCCAGCTGCTCGCCGACCCCCGCGCGCAGCTCCTCGGCGGAGGTGAAGATCCTCGGCTCGGCCATGTTCCTCGTCCCTTCTGGTACGGCATTGCGGCATACCCAATGGTCGGTATCCAAGCGCTTGCTCAGCATGTGGGGTGCGGGGGCCGCTGTCAACGGCCGCCGGTGACGGACCAGTAGGGTTCGACGGGTGCCGCAGATTCCAGAGAAGATCCACGAACTCACCGTCGGCCAGCTCTCCGCCCGTAGCGGGGCCGCGGTCTCCGCCCTGCACTTCTACGAGGCGAAGGGGCTCATCAGCAGCCGCCGCACCAGCGGCAACCAGCGCCGCTACGGCCGCGACACGCTCCGCCGGGTCGCCTTCGTCCGCGCCGCGCAGCGGGTCGGCATCCCGCTGGCCACCATCCGGGAGGCCCTGGCGCAGCTCCCCGAGGAGCGCACCCCCACGAACGAGGACTGGGCCCGGCTCTCCGCGGCCTGGCGCACCGAACTCGACGAGCGCATCAAGCAGCTCGGCCGGCTCCGGGACCATCTGACGGACTGCATCGGCTGCGGCTGCCTCTCCCTGGAGACCTGCGTCCTGTCCAACCCCGACGACCGTCTCGGCGAACAGATGACGGGCTCCCGCCTCCTCCCCGTACGCCGCCCGGCGGAGGAGACCACCGCCTAGTCCGCCAGGGCCGCCGCGACCAGCTCGGCGTTGGAGCGCGCCCGGGTGCCGTCCGGCAGGAACAAGGTGTCCTCCAGACCGATCCGGGCATCCGTGCCCAGGCGGCGGGCCAACCGCAGCACCGGCCAGGCGCCGCCCTCCTCGCCGTGCAGCAGCACCGGCACCCCGGCCGGGACGGCGAGCGCCGAGAGCAGGGCCTGGGCGGTGGCCAGGGGATCGTCGTCCGGTCCCGCGACCTTCGCGAGGACCCGCCGCACCCTCGGCGCCAGCGGGGAGCGCGCGAACCGGGCCGGGCCCTCCGTGCCGGACCACAGCGCGGCCTCGACCCCGACCCCGCGCTCCAGGAGGGCCGTCGCCACCTCCTCGGCACCCGGCGCGTGCCAGTCGACCGACACCAGACCGGGGAGCACCGTCCAGGAACGGATCCGCTCCACCCGGCGTCCGGGGTCGGGCTCGGCGGAAGCCGTCGTCGTGATCCGCACCGGAGTCTCCACCGCCGCCCCGATCGCCCTCAGGACCGGCCCGAGCACCCGTGGCGACAACGACGTGCCGCCGCACGGCGTACGGGGATGCACCCGCACCTCCCGGGCCCCCGCCGCCACGGCCCGCGCCGCGGACTCCGCCAGGGACTCCGGTGTCATCGGGACCGCCGCCGAGTCCCCGGGCCCCCGAGACCCGTTGAGACACACCTGGAGCACCGCGCGCGAAGCGCTCACGCCGCCGAGGCCAGCGGCCGGCGCCGGTCCCCGCGCGCCCGGGCCAGCGCCCCCGAGGTCAGCACCGCCCGCGGGACGCCCACCCCGCAGTCCCCGCACACGGGACCCAGCCACGGCTCGTACGGGTCACCCGGCCCCGCCCACTCGATCCGCGGCCCCGAGCACACCGGGCACGCCTCGCCCGGCCCCCGCTCCAGGGCGCCGATCAGCCGCCGCAGCACCTCCGGCAGCGGGTCCGAGGGATGCACCGCCGGGTCGCCGCAGCGGACCACGCCGTTGCCGCCCCAGACCCGCCGGTGCCAGTCGTCGAGCGCGCCGAGCCCGCGCAGCCCCTCGTGCTTCTCGCGCCGCCGCCGGGCGGCGAACCGCTCCTCGTACGCGAGCCACACGGCCCGCGCCTCCTCCAGCTCGTCGAGCGCCGCCACGAGGCGCCCCGGGTCGAGCTCCCGGTCCTCGGGACCGAACCTGTGCCGCCGGCACAGATGGTCCCAGGTCGCGCGGTGCCCGTACGGCGCGAACCTCTCCAGACACTTGCGCAGTGAGTATCTGCGCAGCGCCGTGTCGCACCCCGGATCGCGCACCTGTCTCGCGAGACTCCGGAAACCGGCCATACCTCGCCACCTCCGCCGCTGGTCCTTCCGCGCTATCAGAGGGACGAACGGGAACCCCGCCGTGTTCCATCGAAATTCCGATGGCAGCCATCAACGGGGTGGAAGAGACGCCCGTCACCCGACGGAACCAGCGCGTCCGGTGGGTTTGGGGGGTGCCCGGGACTACCGGCCCACCCGGGCCGCCGCGACCACGACCCGGGCCAGCTCGGGACGGCGGATGTCGCTGTGCGAGAGGACCACCTGGGCCGCGTCCACACTCACGCACCCGGAGTCCGGCACCCCGTCGCGCAGGGCCTCCGCGAGGCCCAGCCGCACCGCCCCGGGCACGGCCTGCACGCCGTCGTGCCCGATCGCGCCCCAGCGCGGGTCGTCCGCGCCGAGCAGCTCCACGGCCGTCCCGGCCAGCGACTCGGAGTCGTTCGCGAGCCGGGACGCCAGCGGGTACATCACCCCGAGCGCCGAGTCGTGCCGCGAGTAGCAGGCCACCACCGGCCCCCGGACCCGGTTCTGCAGATCGCGGAGCGAGCCGGACCGCCCTGGGTCGTGCGGCAGCCGCGCCGCGAACGCGTAGTGCGAGAAGGCGCCCTGGAGGAGCGTCACGGAGGCGACCGGCCGGGCCCCGCCGGGCAGCCCCCGCAGCGCGTACGCGACGAGCCGGGCGCCCATGCTGTGGCCCACGAGGTGGACGCGGAGCCCGGGGGCGACGCGCGCGACCTCGCCGAGCAGCGGCCCGAGCCCGTGCTCGCCCACCTGCCCGGCCCGCTTCTTCATCACGTAGTACGTGGCCTGCCGCAGCGCCTCCCTGGCGCCCTTCCAGTACTTCTTCAGCCCCGCGCCGAAGGCTTCCTCCGGGACCGCTCCGTCGGATTCGAGGGCTTCCGTGAACCGGGCGCACACCGCCACCGGGTCCGCGACCAGGAACTCCGGCACCGGCTCCGCGACGGCCACGGACTCCACGTCCACGTCCGTCAACTCCCGCAGCAGCGACCCGAACTCCTCGAACGCCGCCTCCGACGCCGGCGCCGCGTCAAGGAGCTCCGTGAGCCGCCCGATGACCGGCTCCTTCTCGGGGAGGACCGTCACCAGGGCCCGGTAGTCGGGCACCGGCTCGTCCGTGAACATCATCGAGGGCCAGACGAGCCCCGCGTACCCCGCCTCCACCCCGGGGGCGAGCAGCCCCGGGAAGGGGGCGAAGAAGTCGGAGCAGAGCCGGGTGGCGCCGGACGGGGAGCTGTTCCACCCGTGCGCGAACACCACCAGCTCGCCGACGCCCTGCCGGGCCAGCGCGGCCAGCTCGGAGGCCTGGCCCGGCGGCCCGTCGCCGTCCTTGTCGAAGGAGATCTCCCGGTACGGCTCCACACTCATCCCGGTCACGACCAGACCCGTCCCTCCACGTCGAGGGGGCCGCAGCGCCGAGTGCGCCCCGTGCGCGGGCGGCGGCTCCTCCGCAAGGATGCCCGCGCACGGCCCCGTCCAGACCTGCACGACGCGCGGCTTCTCCACGGGGCGGGCGTGGTCGGCGGGACGACCGGAGGACATCCCGCCGACCCCCGTCACCGGTACAGCAGATACTCCTCGCGCACCGCCCGGAAGGCCGCCAGGTCCGTCTCCCACGCCCCGACGACCTCGTCGACGCCCGCACCGGCGTCGACCAGGGTCCGTACCCGGGTCGAGCCGGTCAGTTTGTCGATCCAGTTGTCCGCCCGCCAGGCGAAGCCGGACCAGGAGCTCCGGGCCGTGACGAGCAGTCCGATCCCGGTCCGTACCGGGTCGAAGGACTCCCGGTCGTGGACGTGCAGCTGCACCCCGCCCACCGTCTTCCCCTGGAACTTGGAGAAGGTCGGGGCGAAGTACGCCTCGCGGAACCGCACTCCGGGCAGGCCGAGGGCGTTCGCCGCCTCCGCCCACCGCCGGTCGACGCCCTCGGCGCCGAGGAGTTCGAAGGGGCGGGTGGTGCCCCGGCCCTCGGAGAGGTTCGTGCCCTCGAAGAGGCAGGTGCCGGAGTAGACGAGGGCGGTCTCCGGCGTCGGCATGTTCGGGCTGGGCGGCACCCACGGCAGCCCGGTCGCGTCGAAGAACTCCGACCGCCGCCACCCCGTCATCGTCACGGTCTCCAGGGCGACGGGCGCGGCCAGGAACTCGCCGTTGAAGAGACCGGCCAGCTCGGCCACCGTCATGCCGTGCGCCTGCGCGATCGGCTCCCGCCCGACGAAGGTCGCGAACGCCCGGTCCAGGACGGGCCCGAGCGCCGCCCGCCCCGTCGCCGGGTTCGGCCGGTCCAGGACGACGAACCGCTTCCCGGCGAGGGCGGCGGCCGCCATGCAGTCGTACAGCGTCCAGATGTACGTGTAGAAGCGGGCGCCGACGTCCTGGATGTCGAAGACGACCGTGTCCACCCCGGAGGCGGTGAAGACGTCCGCGAGCGGCTGCCCGCTCTTCAGATACGTGTCGTAGACGGGCAGTCCGGTCGCCGGATCGTCGTACCGGCCCTCGGAGCCGCCCGCCTGGGCGGTGCCCCGGAAGCCGTGCTCGGGCCCGAAGACGGCGACCAGGTCCACCCGTTCGTCGGCGTGCATCACGTCCACGACGTGGCGCGCGTCCGGGGTGATGCCGGTGGGGTTGGTGACGACGCCGACCCGCTCGCCCGCGAGGAGCGCGTATCCGTCGGCCGCGAGCCGCTCGAAGCCCGTCCGCACCCGGCCGTGGCCCCCCGCGGCGGACGCGGCGCCGGCCGTCGCCGCCACCCCGAGCGCGCCGCCTCCCGCGGCCAGCAGACTCCGTCGCGACAGGCTCATGCGGGACCTCCTCGCCAGTGACATGGGCACGCACGCTAGCGCTCCTGACGGCCCCGGGGAACGAGGCGTGCGGAACGGGTCTTCCGCCGCTCCATACCGACCGGTTAGTCTGTCCGGGTCGTCACGGCCCAGAGCCGTCACAGCCGAGAGGTGGGTCCATGACCGCGGACACGAACGGACTCCGGGGCGCCGGCGTCGTCGTCACCGGAGCGGGCGGCGGCATCGGCGCCGCCCTCGCCCGCCGCTTCGCCGCCGAGGGCGCCCGGGTCGTCGTCAACGACCTCGACCCCGGGCGCACCAAGGCCGTAGCCGAGGAGATCGGCGCCGTCGCCGTCCCCGGCGACGCCTCCGCCGTCGTCGACGAGGCCCGCGAGGCCCTCGGCGGCACCGTCGACATCTGGTGCGCCAACGCCGGACTCTCCTCGCCCGGGGACGCCTTCGCCGACGAGGACGTCTGGGCCGCCGCCTGGGACGTCAACGTCATGGCCCACGTCCGCGCGGCCCGCGCCCTCCTCCCGGAGTGGCTGGAGCGCGGCAGCGGCCGCTTCGTCTCCACCGTCTCCGCCGCCGGACTGCTCACCATGATCGGCGCCGCGCCGTACAGCGTCTCCAAGCACGGCGCGTACGCCTTCGCCGAATGGCTCTCCCTCACCTACCGCCACCGCGGCCTGAAGGTCCACGCCATCTGCCCGCAGGGCGTGCGTACGGACATGCTCACCGCCGCCGGATCGGCCGGCGAGCTCGTCCTCGCCCCCACGGCCATCGAGCCCGAGGACGTCGCCGACGCGCTCCTCGACGCCATCGCCGCCGACCGCTTCCTCGTCCTGCCCCACCCCGAGGTCGCCGGCTACTACCGCAATCGCGCCACCGACCCCGAACGCTGGCTCGGCACGATGAACCACGTCCAGCAGACCTGGGAGACGGGCACCCGTCAGCCGTAGGCCCGGACGGATGGGAAGATCTACCGACGGGAACGCGTTCCCGTGACCGAAAACGATCATCGAGGAAGGCGGCGGAGCATGGCCAGGACGACGGACGGGAACGGCGCTCCCGTCCCCCAGAGACTCCTCGCCGCCGCCACCCGGCTCTTCGCGGAGCAGGGCTACGACCGCACCTCCGTCCAGGAGATCGTCGAGGCCGCCGGGGTCACCAAGGGCGCGCTCTACCACTACTTCGGTTCCAAGGAGGACCTCCTCCAGGAGGTCTACTCCCGCGTCCTGCGCCTCCAGCAGGAACGGCTCGACGCCTTCGCGGACGCCGACGAGCCCATCGAGGACCGGCTGCGCGCCGCCGCCGCCGACGTCGTCGTCACCACGATCGAGAACCTCGACGACGCCGCCATCTTCTTCCGCTCGATGCACCACCTGAGCCCCGAGAAGAACAAGCAGGTGCGGTCCGAGCGGCGCCACTACCACGAGCGCTTCCGGGCCCTGATCGAGGAAGGCCAGCGGGCGGGCGTCTTCTCCTCCGCCACGCCCGCCGACCTCGTCGTGGACTACCACTTCGGCTCCGTGCACCACCTGTCGACGTGGTACCGCCCGGACGGCCCGCTCACCCCGCAGCAGGTGGCCGACCACCTGGCCGACCTCCTGCTGCGGGCCCTGCGCCCGTAAGGGACCCCTCCTAGAGGTACTTCTTCAGCTCCCGCCGCGCCAGCGACCGCTGGTGCACCTCGTCCGGCCCGTCCGCCAGCTTCAGCGTCCGCGCAGCCGCCCACAGTTCGGCCAGCGGGAAGTCCTGCGAGACACCGCCGGCCCCGTGCGCCTGCACGGCCTTGTCGATGATGTCGACGACGGCACGCGGGGTCGCGATCTTGATGGCCTGGATCTCGGTGTGCGCGCCCCGGTTGCCGACGGTGTCCATCAGCCAGGCCGTCTTGAGGACGAGCAGCCGCAGCTGCTCGATGGTCACCCGGGCGTCGGCGATCCAGTTCTGCACGACGCCCTGCTGGGCGAGCGCCTTGCCGAAGGCGGTACGGGAGACGGCGCGCCGGCACATCAGCTCGACCGCACGCTCCGCCATGCCGATGAGCCGCATGCAGTGGTGGATGCGGCCGGGGCCCAGCCGGGCCTGTGCGATGGCGAAGCCGCCGCCCTCGTCGCCGACGATGTTCGCGGCCGGGACCCGGACCCCGTCGAAGATCACCTCGGCGTGGCCGCCGTGGTAGTGGTCCTCGTACCCGTACACCTGCATCGCGCGCCGGACCTCGACGCCCGGGGTGTCGCGCGGCACGAGGATCATCGACTGCCGGCGGCGGAGGTCCGGCCCGTCGGGGTCGGTCTTGCCCATGACGATGAAGATCCTGCAGTCGGGGTTCATCGCCCCGGAGATGTACCACTTGTGGCCGTCGACGACGTACTCGTCGCCGTCCCGCCGGATCCGGGTCTCGATGTTGGTCGCGTCGGACGAGGCGACCTCCGGCTCGGTCATCGCGAAGGCCGAGCGGATCTCGCCGGCGAGGAGCGGCTCCAGCCACTGCTTCTTCTGGGCCTCGTCGCCGAACTGGGCGAGCAGCTCCATGTTCCCGGTGTCCGGGGCGGCGCAGTTGAGGGCGGTCGGGGCGAGCTGCGGGCTGCGGCCGGTGATCTCGGCCAGCGGCGCGTACTGGAGGTTGGTGAGCCCCGCTCCGTACTCCGCGTCGGGAAGGAAGAGGTTCCAGAGGCCCTGCCGCTTGGCCTCGGCCTTGAGGTCGTCCACGACCTGTGGGGTGTCCCAGGGCGAGGCGAGCAGGGCGCGCTGCTCCTCGGCGACGGCCTCGGCCGGGTAGACGTGCTCGTCCATGAAGGCGAGGAGCTTCGCGCGCAGTTCCTCGGTGCGCGCGTCGTAGGCGAAGTCCATGGTGGTTCAGCCCTCCTGAAGGGTGGTCAGGCCGTGGTCGATGAAGACGGGGACGAGTTCGCCGATGCGGTCGAAGCCGGCGCCGACCGTCTGGCCGAGGGTCCAGCGGTAGTGGATGCCCTCCAGGATCACCGCGAGCTTGAACCAGGCGAACGCCGTGTACCAGGCGAGGCCGGAGGTGTCGCGGCCCGAGCGGGCGGCGTAGCGCTCGACCAGCTCGGCGACGCTCGGATGTCCGGCGGCCGCGGCGGTGGTGGAGACGGGGGAGTCCGGGAGATCGAGCGGCGTGCTGTACATGACGAGGAGGCCGAGGTCGGTGAGCGGGTCGCCGAGGGTGGACATCTCCCAGTCGAGGACGGCCCGGATCCGGTCGTCCTCGCCGACGAGGACGTTGTCCAGCCGGTAGTCGCCGTGGATCACGGTCGGGGCGGGCGAGACGGGCAGCGCGCGCCCGAGGGCGGCGTGCAGCTCGTCGATGCCGGGCAGCTCGCGGCCGCGCGAGGCGTCGAGCTGCTTGCCCCAGCGGCGCAGCTGCCGGTCGAGGAAGCCCTCCGGGCGCCCGAAGTCGCCGAGGCCGACCGCCTCCGGGTCGACGGCGTGCAGGTCGACGAGCGTGTCGACGAGACCGAGGACGGCCGTACGGGTGCGCTCGGGGCCGAGCGGGGCGAGCTGGCGGGCCGAGCGGTACGGCGTCCCGTCGACGAACTCCATGACGTAGAACGGCGCGCCGAGCACGGATTCGTCCGCGCAGAACAGGACCGTCCCCGGGACGGGCACACCCGTTCCGGCCAGGGCGCTGATGACCCGGTGCTCGCGCCGCATGTCGTGGGCGGTGGCGAGGACGTGGCCGAGCGGGGGCCGGCGGACCACCCAGCGGCCGGTGCCGTCGCTCACGACATACGTCAGGTTCGACCGGCCGCCCTCGATCAGCCGGGCTTCGAGGGGGCCGGACACAAGGCCGGGCCGCTCGCGGTCGAGGAATCGGCGCAGCTGCTCGGGGTCGAGTCCTGGCGGCGGGGCGGAGCTCATACGTGCGTACCTCCGGATCGGCTTCGGTCGGCGTTCATGATGACCGACCAGTCGGTATGTCGTCCAGAGGGGCACGGGGAAAGCGCCGTCGGCCCTCTGGTCTCCGATCGCATCCATAAATAGGGTTCACATATGGATGCGAAGCTGATCGTCGACGAAGTCCGGCTGACCCCGATCCTCATCTCCGACCCGCCTCTCCTCAACACCCAGGGCGTCCACCAGCCCTACACGCCCCGACTCGTGGTGGAAGTCGTCACGAGGGGAGGGGTGAGCGGCCTCGGCGAGACGTACGGCGACGCCGTCTATCTGGACCTCGCCCGCCGGCTGGCCGAGGAACTCCCGGGCCGATCGGTCACGGACGTGAACGGACTCTTCGCTCTGGCGGCGGAGACCGGGAGCGTGCCGCACCCGGACACGGACGAGGGGGTCGACGCGAGCGGCCTGCGCGGAGTCCGCACGGCCGAGAAGCTCCGCCTCTCCGTCGTCTCCGCCTTCGAGACCGCCTGCCTCGACGCGCTCGGCAAGACCCTCGGCCTGCCCGTCCACGCGCTCCTCGGCGGCAAGGTCCGCGACGAGGTCGAGTACAGCGCGTACCTCTTCTACAAGTGGGCCGGTACGGACGAGTGGGGCCCGGCCCTCGACCCGGCCGGCATCGTCGCCCAGGCGCGCCGCTTCGACCGGGAGTACGGCTTCCGTTCCTTCAAGCTGAAGGGCGGGGTCTTCGAGCCCGAGCAGGAGATCGCCGCCGTCCGGGCCCTCGCGCGGGAGTTCCCCTGCCGCCCGCTGCGCCTCGACCCCAACGGCGCCTGGTCCGTGGAGACCTCGCTCGCCGTCGCGCGCGAACTCGAGGACGTCCTGGAGTACCTGGAGGACCCGGCGCGCGGCACGGCGGAGATGGCGGCGGTCGCCGCGGGCACGGACGTACCGCTCGCCACCAACATGTGCGTCACCACCTTCGAGGAGGTCCCTGAGGCCTTCGCCGAGGGGGCGGTACGGATCGTGCTCTGCGACCACCACTACTGGGGCGGACTCCACCGCACCCGCGAACTGGCCGCGCTCTGCCGGACGTACGGCGTCGGGCTCTCCATGCACTCCAACACCCACCTGGGCATCAGCCTCGCCGCCATGACCCAGGTCGCGGCCACCCTGCCGGGCCTCCACCACGCCTGCGACACGCACTACCCGTGGCAGACGGAGGACGTCGTCACGACCCGCCCCGTCTTCCGCGAGGGCCGCCTGGCGGTCTCCGACGCGCCGGGCCTGGGCGTGCACCTCGACCGCGGGGCGCTCGCCGGCTTGCACGACCGCTGGCTGAAGGACGACGGGACGTACCGGAACAGGGACGACACGGCGGCGATGCGCACGGTGACCCCGACCTGGACCCCGCCCCGCTGGTAGCGCCCCCCCGTTGCGGGCCCGCACCTCCGCTGGGCGGTACCCCCGCCCGTGTGGGCCCGCGCCCCGCCCGTGTGGGCAATCGTCCCGCACCCCACCCACCCCCCCGTGTGGGCAATCGTCCCGCTGGGCGGGACGGGTGGGCACACGGGACGGCGCGCCTGGCCGCGCCCCCGCCTTCCGCGCCTGGACCCGCAGCTCAGCGGCGGCGCACAACGTGGTGCGGGTCAGGGCGCGGAAGCCTCTGGCGCCGGCAAGGGCGCCGTTCCGTTGTGCCCACCGGTTCCGCCCCGGCGGAACGCATGCCCACAACGGCGGCGGAAGCGCGCCCACAACGGGCCGCCGCGGCTACGCGTGGCAGGACACCGGCACCCCGCCGTTCATCGCCGCCATGTCCCCGAACACCGCCACCGGATCCAGCGGCGACCCCTCCGGCAGCCCCTCCAGTTCCGCGTACGCCCGGTGCAGGTTCGCCACCAGCCGCTCGCTCTCCCGCCACGCGGCGAACTCGCCGAGCTCGGCCCGCCGCGCCGTCTCCAGCGGCGTCGCCCCCTTCGCGTACCCCTCGGCGGCCAGCTCCGCCACCCACCGCAGGTACCGCTCCGTGGTGTCGTACGCCGAGGGGTCGGTCACCCGCCCGTGCCCGGGCACGACCGTCGGCGCGTCGAGGGACCGCAGCAGGTCGAGCGCGCGCAGCGAACCGGCGAGCGAACCCATCGGCAGGAACGGCGTCCCGCCGTGGAAGACGAGGTCGCCGGTGAAGACGACGCCCTGCTCCGGGAGATGGACGATGGAGTCGCCGGTGGTGTGCGCGGCGCCCGGGTGCAGCACCCGCACCTCGATCCCGGCGACGTACAGGGTGAGCCGCTCGCTGTACGTGAGGGACGGCGGCAGGATGTCGACCCGCCCGAAGTCGGTCTGCGGCCACAGCAGATGGAGCTGGTGCCCGGCCGCGAGCTGCTCGGACCGGCAGTTCTCGTGGCCCACGATCCGCGCCTCGGGGCTGAACACCCCGTTGCCGTAGGTGTGGTCGCCGTGGTGGTGGGTGGAGACGATGGTCCGCGGCAGCGGCAGCCCCTCGGCGAGCACCGCCTCGCGCAGCAGCCGCGCCCGGCGCTCGGTGGCGGCGGTGTCGACGAGCAGCGACTCCTCGGCGTCGCCGAGGAAGCCGGCGTTGTTCAGGCACCAGCCGCCGTCGGGCTGGACGAAGGCGTGCACCTGCGGAGCGAGCGTGACCACATAGGGATCGGTGGACGTGGCAGACAAAGGGATTCCCCCGGATGAGAGCCCGACTGGACAGGGGAAGAGTGCCAGTCGGCCCCGGCCGGGCGGAAGTCGGAACGGCCTACTCCGCGTCCCACCCCTGCGCCGCCACGAACGCGTCCCCGTACTCCGCCGACCACCGCCCCAACGCCTCGATCGGCCCGAGCAGCGAAAGCCCCAGCGCGGTCAGCGCGTACTCGACCCGGGGCGGCGTCTCCTCGTACGCCCGCCGTTCCACGAGCGCGTACCCCTCAAGGCGCCGCAGCGTCTCCGTCAGCACCTTCGCGCTGATCCCGCCGATCGCCGTCCGCAGCTCACCGGGCCGGCGCGGACCGTCCCCGAGCGCGTACAGGACGACCCCGTTCCAGGTGTGGGAGAGCAGGTCGAAGCCCAGCCGCGCCCGGCAGTCCGCGAGGACCCGGTCGGGAACCATCCGGTAAGTCACCCCCCGCCTACGGTCGTTCATGTCAGCACGCACAACGGTACGTGAGGGAGGACGCCCCATGCGGGTGGGAGTACTGGGTACGGGAGCGATGGCACGGGCGCTCGGCGGAGGATGGGTGAGGGCGGGCCACGAGGTGCTCGTCGGCGGCCGGGACGCGGAACGGACCGCCGCGCTCGCCGCGCGCACCGGGGCCCGGCCGGGCACCCTCGCCGAGGCGGCCCGCTTCGGCGAGGCGACCGTCCTGGCCCTGCCGTACGACGCGGTACTGCCGGCCCTGGAAACGGTGGGCCCCGTCGGCTCGTTCGGCGGACGGATCCTGATCGACTGCACCAACGCGGTGGGACCGGGCCCGGTCCTCACCACCGGCGAGGGCCCCGGCGCCGCCCGTATCCTCGCCGCCGCGACGGGCGCCCGGGTGGTGAAGGCCTTCAACCACGTCACGCCGGCGGTGTGGAGCCGTACTCCGCCCGTCTTCGCGGACGGACCGCTGGCCGTCCCCCTCTGCGGGGACGACGAGGCGGCCCTCGCCCTCGTCTCGACCCTCGCCGCCGACCTGGGCTGCGCCCCCTTCGTCGCCGGCCCACTGGCGCACGCGGACCTCCTGGAGGCGACCACCGCCTTCCTCATCGGCCTCTGGACCTCGGGCCGCGACCCGCGCGCCATGCTCCCGCCGCCGGTGGCGCTCGGCGGCTGACGCGGGCGACCTGCGCCCCGGCTTGCGGGCCGGCCCGGTCGCACCGAGGGTCGGGGGTATGAAGGCGATCAGCTACAGCCGGTACGGCGGCCCCGAGGTCCTGGAGTACGGCGAGCTGCCCGAGCCCAAGATCGGACCGGACGCGGTCCTGATCGAGGTGCGGGCGGCCGCCGTCAACCCGGTCGACTGGAAGTGCCAGGCCGGATACCTCGACGGCATGATGGACGCGGTCTTCCCGGTCGTCCCCGGCTGGGACGTCTCCGGTGTCGTCGTCCGGCTCGGCCTCTCCGTCCCCGAGTTCGCCGTGGGCGACGAGGTCATGGGATACGTCCGCGAGGACTTCCTCTCCCGGGGCACCTTCGCCGAGTACGTCGCCGCCCCCGTCCGCACCCTCGCCCGCAAGCCCCGCACCTTCGACTTCGAGGAGGCCGCGGCCCTCCCGCTCGCCGGTCTCACCGCGTACCAGGCGCTCCATCGGGCCCTCGCGGTACGGCCCGGGGACACCGTCCTCGTCCACGCGGCGGCCGGCGGCGTCGGCTCGATGGCCGTGCAGATCGCCCGCCACCTCGGCTGCCGGGTCATCGGCGCGGCCAGGGACGCGGGGCTGGAACGGGTCGCGGAGCTCGGCGCCGACCCCGTCCGCTACGACGAGGCGACCTTCACCGACCAGGTCCGCGCCCTCGCCCCGCAGGGCGTGGACGCCGTCCTCGACACCATCGGGGGCCCGTTCCTGAAGCTCTCCGCCCCGCTCCTCGCCCCGCAGGGCCGCCTGGCGTCGATCGCCGACGGCGAGGTCCTCGCCCTCGGCGGCACCTATTTCTGGACCCGCCCCGACGCCGCCGACCTCGCGGCCCTCGCCGACCTGGCCGACGCGGGCGTCCTCACCGTACGGGTGGCCAGGTCGTTCCCGCTGGAACGGGCCGCCGAGGCCCAGCGCGCCAACGCGGAGGGCGGCCTCAACGGCAAGGTCGTGGTCACGGTGCCCTGAGGCCGTGTCCGGAAAGTCCCCCCTGGCCCGGCCTAGAGGCCCGGGATCACCAGATCACCGCCGCCCCGAAGACGGCGAGCGCGATCGTGCACCCCGCCGCGAGCAGCGCGCCCCGGTGGGAGAGCGGGAGCGGCCGGGCCGCGCCCAGGGAGCGGATCCGCCGGTGCGCCACGGCCAGGAAGGCGACCCACACCAGGGACGACAGCGCGAACCCGGTCAGTTCCTTCGCGGTGATCTCGTCGCTGACGGTCAGTTTCATGGCGAGCACCGCGACGACCGTGCACGACAGGGTCGTACGCCGCCACGCGAGCCGGGTCCGCTCGGGCTGGAGCCCCGGGTCCCGGGTCTCGGCGGCCTCGGTCACCGCCCGGCCCAGCCGAAGACGACGAGCACCACCATCGCGAGCGCCACCGCGGCCACCGCGAGGCTGAGCACCGCGGGGAACCTGGACACCGGCAGGTCCTCGCCGCGCCGCATGGCCCGCTCGCAGCGCACCCAGTGGTTCACCGCGCGCAGGGCGCACAGCACTCCGGCGGCGAGCAGCGCGAGCGCGAGCCCGACGCGCACGCCCCAGCGCAGGTCCGGCAGGAACTGGTCGACGGCGAAGCCACCGCCGACGAGGGCGAGCGCGGTCCGGATCCAGGCGAGGAAGGTCCGCTCGTTGGCCAGGGAGAAGCGGTAGTCGGGGGTCTCGCCCTCGTCCCTGATCCGCCGCGGCGCGAACCACAGCCGCAGGCTCTGCACGAATTCGCTCACCCGTGCACCCTAACGGCCGGTTGATCAGCCCGCCCCGTGGCCGCCCCGCGCCCGCAGCATCTCGTACGCGGCGAGGCCGTCCGGCACCCAGTCCCAGGCGCCGGCCGTCCCGGGGAGGCGTTCCGCCAGCTCCCGGTCCGTGAGGAAGCCGTGCCAGGCGACCTCCTCCACCTGCGGGCTGACCGGCAGCTCGCAGCGGACCTCGTAGACCGCCGACCACCACTTCCCGGCCACGCCCCCGGAGTCGTACAGGAACCGCAGCACCGGCTCGGGGCGGGGCAGCCCGGACACCCCGAGCTCCTCCTCGGCCTCCCGCAGCGCGGCCTCGTCGTAGGACTCGCCCGCGCCGACGACCCCGCCGACGAACATGTCGTACATCGAGGGGAAGACCAGTTTCGTCGGCGTCCTGCGGTGGACGAAGACCCTGCCCCCGGCGTCCCGGACCCGGATGAAGACGCAGCGATGGATCAGGCCCCGCGCGTACACCTCACCGCGCGGGGCCTGTCCGACGACCCGGTCGTGCTCGTCGACGACGTCGAGGATCTCTTCAGAGGCGCTCATGCGCCCATGAAATCACTGCCCCGAACATCACTGCCCCATGACGTACTTGACGGTCGGACCGGTCGTCCAGCCGCCGTCCACGGCGAGCTCCGCGCCCGTCACGTACGAGGCGGCGTCGGAGAGCAGGAAGACCACCGCGCCGGCGATCTCGTCGGCCTCGCCGACCCGGCCCATCGGCGTGTTCGGGTACTTGCCCTCGCCCCGCTCGATGCCGACGGAGGCCGTCATCGGGGTGTAGGTCATGCCGGGGTGGACGGAGTTGACGCGGATCTTCGCCGTGCCGAGCTCCACCGCGCCGATCTTCGTCAGGCCGCGCACGCCCCACTTCGAGGCGCCGTACCCGGCGGTGAGGGCCAGGCCCATCAGGCCCGCGGCCGACGAGATGTTGACGATCGAGCCGCCGCCGGCCTCCTTCATCGCCGGGATCGCGGCCTTCATGCCGATGAAGACACCGGTCAGGTTGATGTCGAGGACCTTGCGGAAGTGCTCCACGGACTCGGTCTCCAGGAACGCGCCGGTGGAGATGCCGGCGTTGTTCACCAGACCGTGCAGCCCGCCGAACTCCGCCACCGCGAAGGCGACGGCCGCCGCCCACTCCTCCTCGGAGGTCACGTCGTGGTGGAAGAACCGGGCCCGCTCGCCGAGCGCGTCGGCCGTGGCCTTGCCGTCCTCGTCGAGGACGTCGGTGATCACGACGTTCGCGCCGGAGGCGACGGCCAGCCGGGCGGCCTCGGCGCCCAGGCCGCGGGCGCCGCCGGTGATGAGCACGGTCTTGCCGGTGAGGTCGTTCATGGAAGGTCCCTTCGGGGTCTTCGGGGGGCTGTTCAGACGCTCCGGGGCTGTGCGGCCCGGAGGAGCGCGGTGGTGGTCTCGACGAGATCGGCGAGGAAGAGCGGCTCGTCCGTGAGCGGCTCGGTGCCGTCGAGGTACTGCCGGGCCCGGTCCGCCATGGCCGCGCCCACCACGGTCAGCGCCAGGTCGAGGCGCTCCAGGAGCAGCGGCTCGGGGAGCCCGCCGGCGGCGAGACGGTCCGCGATCCGCTCGATCAGGCGCCAGTAGACGGTGCCGGCGAGCGTGGGGTGGGGGGTGCGGGTGCGGACGCCGCTCTCGTGGCTGAGCTGCGCGGAGATCCGCAGGCAGCGGCGGCCCCGGTCGGTGCGCAGCTCACTGGCCTCGGCGGTGACGAGCGCGGCGACCAGCCGCCGGAGTTCGTCTTCGGCGCCGGCGAGGAGGGCGCCGGCGAGGAGAGCGGTCTCGAAGAGGGGCGCGAGCACCTGTTCCGTACGGGTCTGGCGGCCGGCCATGACCGCGTCGAGCAGTCCGGCGCGCGAGCCGAAGTGGTACTGGACCGCAGAGGGGTTGGCCTGCCCGGCCAGGGCCACGACGTCCCGCAGCTGCGCGCCGTGGACGCCCTGTGCGGCGAAGAGCTCCTCGGCCGCGCGGATCAGTTTCTCCCGGGTCTCGGGCCCTGACGTCCTTGCCATACCGTCATATTAATGCTCGACATTAGAAAACGGAAACGTCCCGAGAGGGCTCGGACGGTTGACTCGATACATCCGTGTATCCAAGATGCGGTCCATGTCCTACGACGCTGATGTGATCGTGATCGGGGCGGGCCTCGCCGGCCTCGTCGCCACCGCCGAGCTGGTCGACGCCGGCCGCTCCGTGATCCTCCTCGACCAGGAACCGGAGCAGTCCCTCGGCGGCCAGGCCCACTGGTCCTTCGGCGGCCTGTTCCTCGTCGACTCGCCCGAACAGCGCAGGATGCGCGTCAAGGACAGCCACGCCCTCGCCCTCCAGGACTGGTTCGGCACCGCAGGCTTCGACCGCACCGAGGACCACTGGCCGAGGAAATGGGCCGAGGCGTACGTCGACTTCGCCGCCGGCGAGAAGCGCGCCTGGCTCCACGCGCGCGGGGTGCGCTTCTTCCCCGTCGTCGGCTGGGCCGAGCGCGGCGGCTACGACGCCAACGGCCACGGCAACTCCGTACCCCGCTTCCACATCACCTGGGGCACCGGACCCGGTCTCGTCGCCCCCTTCGAGCGCAAGGTCCGCGAGGGCGCCGCCCGCGGCCTGGTCGACCTCCGCTTCCGCCACCGCGTCACCGGACTCGGCCGCACGGCCGGAACCGTCGACACGGTCTCCGGCGAGATCCTGGCCCCCTCCACCGCCGCCCGCGGCACCGCGTCGAGCCGCGAGGCCACCGGCGCCTTCGAACTGCGGGCCCAGGCCGTGATCGTCACCTCCGGCGGCATCGGCGGCAACCACGACCTCGTCCGCGCGCAGTGGCCCGCCCGGCTCGGCACCCCACCCGCCAAGCTGCTCTCCGGCGTCCCCGCCCACGTCGACGGACTGATGCTCGGCATCGCCGAGAAGGCGGGCGCCCACCACATCAACCGCGACCGGATGTGGCACTACACCGAGGGCATCGAGAACTGGAACCCCATCTGGGCCCGCCACGGCATCCGCATCCTGCCGGGCCCGTCCAGCCTCTGGCTCGACGCCACGGGCAAGCGGCTGCCCGTCCCGCTCTTCCCCGGCTTCGACACCCTGGGCACCCTCGAACACATCATGCGGACCGGCCACGACCACACCTGGTTCGTCCTCGACAAGCGCATCATCGGCAAGGAGTTCGCGCTCTCCGGCTCCGAACAGAACCCCGACCTCACCGGCAAGTCCGTCCGTGACGTCCTCGGCCGCGCCCGCGCCGACGTACCGGCACCCGTCCGGGCCTTCATGGACCACGGCGTCGACTTCGTCGTCGAGAACGACCTCAACGCCCTCGTCCGCGGCATGAACGCGCTCACCGACGAGCCCCTGATCGACGAGGCCGCGCTGCGCCGCGAGATCACCGCCCGCGACCGCGAGATCGCCAACCCCTTCACCAAGGACCTCCAGGTCACGGCGATCCGGGGCGCACGCAAGTACCTGGGCGACAAGCTGATCCGCACGGCGTCCCCGCACCGCATCCTCGACCCGAAGGCCGGCCCGCTGATCGCCGTACGCCTCAACATCCTCACCCGCAAGTCCCTCGGCGGCCTGGAGACCGACCTCGACTCCCGGGTCCTGACGGAGGGCGGCGAGCCCCTGGACGGTGTGTACGCGGCGGGCGAGGCGGCCGGCTTCGGCGGCGGCGGAGTCCACGGCTACCGCTCCCTCGAAGGGACCTTCCTCGGCGGCTGCGTCTTCTCCGGCCGGGCGGCGGGCCGGGCGGCGGCGAAGGCGGTCGGCTGACCGCCACGCCGCGCATGTGGCGCGGGTCACAGGCCCGGCTCTTCGTGTCGCGGGCCGACCCGCTGCCCAGGATGAGGCCATGGACATAGGCATCGCTCTGCCGCAGTACGGCACCCACGCCCGCGCCGACCTCGTCGCCGCCTTCGCGCGGGACGCCGAGGAGGCCGGATTCGACTCGCTCTGGGTCGGCGACCGCGCCCTCACCCCGGTCGCCCCCAGCGACCTCTATCCGGGACACACCCCGGAGAACCCGTACCCCCACCAGTACAAGACCTTCCTCGACCCGCTCACCGTCCTCACCGTCGCCGCCACCGCGACCGGCCGCGCCCGGCTCGGCACGAGCACCCTCAACGGCCCCTGGTACCCGCCGGTCCTCCTCGCGCGCTCGCTCACCTCGCTCGACCGGGTGAGCGAGGGCCGCCTCGACGTCGGACTCGGCATCGGCTGGCTCCGCGACGAGTACACCGCCACCGGCGCCGACTTCCGCCGCCGCGGCGCCCTCCTCGACGAGCTCCTCGACGTCCTCCACGGCATCTGGACCGAGGAGGAGTTCGGCCACGAGGGGCCGCACTGGACCATCCCCACCTCGTACGTCGGCCTGCGCCCCGTCCGGCCGGCCGGCCCGCCCGTCTACCTGGGCGGCTTCAGCCCCGCCGCCCTGCGCCGGGTCGGCCGCCGGGCCGCCGGCTGGGTCGGCGCCGTCATGCCGCCCGGCGTGGCCGGGCACCTGTGGGACGAGGCCCGGCGCGCCGCCGAGGAGGCCGGCCGGGACCCCGGCGCCCTGCGCCGCGAGATCCGCCACAACCCGGCCCCGGGCGCGACGGCGGACGCGATCGCCGCCGTCCTCGCGGGGGTGCGGGACACCGGTGCCGAAGGCTGCTTCGTCGACCTCCAGCAGTGTGTGGACGAGCCGGGCGAGGCCCTGGAGCTGGGCGTGAAGGTCCTGTCGCTGCTGCGGGGCTGAACGCACGGGAGCCCCGGACGTCCAGAAGGACCTCCGGGGCTCCCGCACCTGCCCGGCCGCCTACAGCACCAGCGACAGCAGCAGCACGAACACGATGCCGACGACCGAGATGATCGTCTCCATCACCGACCAGGTCTTGACCGTCTGGCCGACGCTCATGCCGAAGTACTCCTTCACCAGCCAGAACCCGGCGTCGTTGACGTGGCTGAAGAAGAGCGAACCGGCACCGATGGCGAGGACGAGCAGCGACATCTCACCGGTCGACATGCCCTCGGCGAGCGGGGCGACCAGGCCGGCCGCCGAGATCGTCGCCACCGTGGCGGAACCGGTCGCGAGCCGGATCGCGACCGCGATCAGCCAGGCCAGCAGCAGGGCCGGGATCGACCAGTCCTTCGAGAAGTCGAGGATCATCTGGCCGACGCCGATGTCGATCAGGGTCTGCTTGAAGCCGCCGCCCGCGCCGACGATCAGAAGGATGCCGGCGATGGGGGCGAGGGACTTCTCGACGGTCCGGTTCAGCCGCTCATTGGTGAAGCCGGCCGCGCGGCCCAGCGTGAACATGCCGACTATGACGGCCGCGAGCAGGGCGATCAGCGGCGAGCCGATGACGTCGGTGACGGTCTGCACGCCGTTCTCGGGGTCGTCGACCACGATGTCGACGAGCGCCTTGACCAGCATCAGGACGACGGGCAGCAGGATGGTCGCGACGGTGGCGCCGAAGCCGGGGCGCTTCTCCAGGTCCTCGGAGGGGCGGGCCGGGATCATCGCCTCGGGCGCCTGGATGTCCACCCAGCGGGCGGCGTACCTGGAGAAGACCGGACCGGCGATGATCACGGTGGGGATGGCGACGACCAGGCCGAGCGCGAGGGTCACGCCCAGGTTGGCGCCGACCGCGTCGATCGCGACGAGCGGGCCGGGGTGCGGCGGGATCAGGCCGTGCATCACGGACAGACCGGCCAGCGCCGGGATGCCGATCCGCATCAGCGAGTAGTTGCCGCGCTTGGCGACCATGAGGACCACCGGGATCAGCAGCACGATGCCGACCTCGAAGAAGAGCGGCAGTCCGATCACGGAGGCGATCAGGACCATCGCCCACGGCATGGCCCGCTTGCCGGTCTTCGCCAGGATCGTGTCCACGATCTGGTCGGCGCCGCCGGAGTCGGCGAGCAGCTTGCCGAGGATCGCGCCGAGCGCGATGAGCACGCCCACACCGGCCACGGTGTTGCCGAGTCCGGTGCTGAACGACTTGATGGTGTCCGCGAGCGGGGCACCCGCGAACGCGCCGAGCGCCAGCGACCCGATGGTCAGGGCCAGGAACGCGTGCAGCTTGAACTTGGTGATGAGCAGGACGATGACGGCGATGCCGGCGAGCACGGCGATCCCGAGCTGGGCGTTGCCTGCCGAGGTGATCGGTTCGGCGGCGTCCGCTGCCAGGGTCTCGACGCTGAGACTGGTCACGGTGGTGTCCTTCGTACGGGCAGGAAGGGGTACGGGGGTGCGGGGGTACGGAGGAGAGGTCAGCCGGCCAGGCCGCGCAGGGCGGCGACGGCGCGGGCGGTGATCTCCTCGGGGGTGCCGGAGACGTCGACGGCGACGCCGGCCTCGTCGTCCTGCAGCGGCTGCAGGGTGGCGAACTGGGAGTCGAGGAGCGCGGTGGGCATGAAGTGGCCCTTGCGCGCGGCCATCCGCCCCTCGATCAGCTCCCGGTCACCGGTCAGATGCAGGAAGACGACCCCGGGCGCGGCGGCACGCAGCCGGTCCCGGTAGATCCGCTTGAGCGCGGAGCTGCTCACGACCCCGCCGAGTCCGGCCCGGCCGTGCGCCCACTCCCCGATGGCGTCGAGCCACGGCCCCCGGTCGCTGTCGTCCAGCGGGACGCCGGCCGACATCTTGGCGACGTTGGCCGCCGGGTGGAAGTCGTCGCCCTCGGCGTACGGCAGGCCGAGCGCCTCCGCGACCAGCGGACCGATGGTGGTCTTGCCGGTCCCGGCGACGCCCATCACGACGACGACCGGGGGAGCGGAGAGGGGGGTGGTGCTCATGGGGGGTGCCTCGCTGTCTTCTTCGACATCGATTCGGTGAATCCGTCGCGCTCATGAAACCCATTGGGTACGACGTATTCAAGAGTCTGTGACATAAAAGTCGTACTTTTAATTCCCGGGTGTGATCACACGCGTCCGCGCGCATAGGCTGATCGCCATGACGACACCGGCCCAGGGGCTCCACTCACACGTCCTGGCCACCCTGGGTCTCGCGATCACCGCCGGCGAGTACCCGCCGGGCACCGTGCTGCGCACCGACGAGCTCGCCCAGCGCTTCGACGTCTCCCGGACCGTGGTCCGCGAGGTCGTCCGGGTCCTGGAGTCCATGCACCTCGTCGAGTCCCGCCGCCGCGTCGGCGTGACCGTGCTCCCCACCGCCAGCTGGAACGTGTACGACCCCCAGGTCATCCGCTGGCGGCTCGCCGGCGCCGACCGCCCCCGTCAGCTCCGCTCGCTCACCGTGCTCCGCTCGGCCGTCGAACCGGTCGCCGCCGGCCTGGCCGCCCTGAACGCCACTCCCGAGCAGTGCCGTGAGCTCACCGAGCAGGCCCTCGGCATGGTCGCCACCTCGCGCGGCCGGCGCCTGGAGGAGTACCTCGTCCACGACATCGCCTTCCACCGGGTCGTGCTCAACGCCTCCGGGAACGAGATGTTCGCCCGCCTCGGCGACGTCGTCGCCGAGGTGCTCACCGGCCGCACCCACCACCACGTGATGTTCGAGGACCCCGACCCGGCCGCCGTCACCCTCCACGTCCAGGTCGCCGAGGCCGTACGGGAGCGGGACGCGGCCCGCGCCGAGGAGCTCACCCGTCAGATCGCGGTCGGCGCCCTGCGGGAACTTGACGTCCTCGCTCCGTAGTTCACCTGCTGTTACCCGCCCGTAAAGCTCTGAACTAGCTCAAATATGGGCGTTCAGTGATATGCGCCACAGTCAGTGGGGCGCCGTTGCCGTGAGGATGTGCGCTGGCCGTGCCGGGGACACCCTCCCCCGTCATGGGGACACCCCCCACACCAGGTACGGCCGGGCACCGCACAGCTCCCCCTCACGAAGGCGAACAACTCCATGAGTGACCGCGTCATCGCGGCCGAGCCGCTGTCCGCCGCACAGGCGAACACGGCCGCCTCCCCCCACGTGGACGCCGGCGACGCCGGATACCGCAAGGACCTCAAGTCCCGGCACATCAACATGATCGCCATCGGCGGCGCCATCGGCACCGGCCTCTTCCTGGGCGCCGGCGGCCGCATGTCCCAGGCGGGCCCGTCCCTCTTCATCGCGTACGCCGTCTGCGGCGTCTTCGCCTTCTTCGTGGTGCGCGCCCTCGGCGAACTGGTGCTCTACCGTCCCTCCTCCGGCGCCTTCGTCTCCTACGCCCGTGAGTTCATGGGCGAGAAGGGCGCCTACACGGCCGGCTGGCTCTACTTCCTCAACTGGTCGACCACCGCCGTCGCCGACATCACCGCGGCCGCCACCTACGCCCACTTCTGGGCCATGTTCAGCGACATCCCGCAGTGGGTCCTCGCCCTGATCGCCCTCGCGGTCGTCCTCACCGCCAACCTCATCTCCGTGAAGTACTTCGGCGAGATGGAGTTCTGGTTCGCGATCATCAAGGTCGCCGCGCTGGTCGCCTTCATGCTCGTCGGCATCTTCCTCGTCGTCACCTCGCACGAGGTCGGCGGCCACACCCCCGGCCTCGCCAACATCACCGAGAACGGCGGCATCTTCCCCAACGGCATGATGCCGATGCTGCTGCTCATCCAGGGCGTCGTCTTCGCCTACGCCTCCGTCGAGCTCTGCGGCGTCGCCGCCGGCGAGACCGAGAACCCCGAGAAGATCATGCCGAAGGCGATCAACTCGATCATGTGGCGCGTCGGCCTCTTCTACGTCGGCTCGGTGATCCTGCTCGCGGTGATCCTCCCGTACACCGCGTACTCCGGCGACCAGAGCCCCTTCGTCACCGTCTTCGACAAGCTGGGCATCCCCGGCGCCGCCGGCGTGATGAACCTCGTCGTCCTCACCGCCGCCCTCTCCAGCCTCAACTCGGGCCTCTACTCCACCGGCCGCATCCTGCGCTCCATGTCGCTCTCCGGCTCCGCGCCGAAGTTCACCGGCGTCATGAACAAGGGCGGCGTCCCCTACGGCGGCATCCTCCTCACCGCGGGCTTCGGCGTCCTCGGCGTCGCCCTCAACTACGTCATGCCCGGCGAGGCCTTCGAACTGGTCCTCAACTTCGCCTCCATCGGCATCATCGGCACCTGGGCCATGATCATGGTCTGCTCGCTGCTGTTCGTCCGCCGCGCCGAGCAGGGCAAGGTCACCCGCCCCGGCTACCAGCTGCCCTGGGCCCCGTACACCCAGATCGTGACCCTGGGCTTCCTCGCCTCCGTTCTCGTCCTCATGTGGATGGACGGCGGCATCAGCCGCACCACCGTGAACTGCCTGCCGCTCATCGCGGCCGCGCTCACCGGCGGCTGGTTCCTGGTCCGCCGCCGGGTCCGCGCGACCTCCGCGGCCCAGCAGGACTGATACTCCCCCCACGGGAGACGGCGGGACCCCCACAGGCACGGCCTGCGGGGGTCTCGCCTTTTGTCAGGAGATAGTGGTACGCAAGAGCCTTACAAGATCCCTTGCAAGATCCGTTCGGAGAAAAGGAAGTTCGCGATGCCGCAGCACGTCCAGGGGGTCATCGCCCCCGGCAGGAACGAACCGGTACGGGTCGAGACGATCGTCATCCCCGACCCCGGCCCCGGCGAGGCCGTCGTGAAGATCCAGGCCTGCGGCGTCTGTCACACCGACCTCCACTACAAGCAGGGCGCGATCAACGACGAGTTCCCCTTCCTGCTCGGCCACGAGGCCGCCGGAATCGTCGAGTCCGTCGGCGAGGGCGTCACCGACGTCACCCCCGGCGACTTCGTGATCCTCAACTGGCGCGCCGTCTGCGGCACCTGCCGCGCCTGCACCCGCGGCCGCCCCTGGTACTGCTTCGCCACCCACAACGCCAAGCAGAAGATGACCCTGCTCGACGGCACGGAGCTCTCCCCGGCCCTCGGCATCGGCGCCTTCGCCGAGAAGACCCTCGTCGCCGCCGGCCAGTGCACCAAGGTCGACCCGGCCGTCGCCCCCGAGGTCGCGGGCCTCCTCGGCTGCGGCGTGATGGCCGGCATCGGCGCCGCGATCAACACCGGCAACGTCGGCCGCGGCGACACCGTCGCCGTCATCGGCTGCGGCGGCGTCGGCGACGCGGCCGTCGTCGGCTCCCGCCTCGCCGGAGCCGCGAAGATCATCGCCGTGGACATCGACGACCGCAAGCTGGCCAAGGCGAAGGAGATGGGCGCCACCCACACCGTCAACTCCCGCACCGCCGACGCCGTCGAGGCGATCCGCGAGCTCACCGGCGGCTTCGGCGCCGACGTCGTCATCGAGGCCGTCGGCCGCCCCGAGACGTACGAGCAGGCCTTCTACGCCCGCGACCTCGCCGGCACGGTCGTCCTGGTCGGCGTCCCCAGCCCGGAGATGCGACTCGACCTGCCCCTCCTCGACGTCTTCGGCCGCGGCGGCGCGCTCAAGTCCTCCTGGTACGGGGACTGCCTGCCGTCCCGCGACTTCCCGATGCTCATCGACCTGCACCAGCAGGGCCGCATCGACCTCGCCGCCTTCGTCACCGAGACCATCGGCCTCGGCGACGTCGAGAAGGCCTTCGCCCGCATGCACGAGGGCGACGTCCTCCGCTCGGTGGTGGTCCTCCGATGACCGCCCGCATCGACCACCTGGTCACCTCCGGCACCTTCAGCCTCGACGGCGGCACCTGGGACGTCGACAACAACGTCTGGATCGTCGGCGACGACACCGAGGCCATCGTCATCGACGCCGCCCACGACGCCGGGGCGATCCTCGCCGCGCTCGACGGCCGCGCCCTGCGCGCCATCGTCTGCACCCACGCCCACGACGACCACATCGACGCCGCCCCGGCCCTCGCGGCCGCCACCGGCGCCCGCATCCTGCTCCACCCGGCCGACCAGCCGCTGTGGAAGCTGACCCACCCGGACCACACCCCGGACGGAGAACTCGCCGACGGTCAGGTCCTCACCATCGCGGGCACCGACCTGAAGGTCCTCCACACCCCCGGCCACGCCCCCGGCGCGGTCTCCCTGTACGCCCCCGACCTGGGCACCGTCTTCACCGGCGACACCCTCTTCCAGGGCGGCCCGGGCGCCACCGGCCGGTCCTACTCGGACTTCCCGACGATCGTCGACTCGATCCGCGAGAAGCTCCTCGGCCTCCCGCCGGAGACGGTCGTCCGCACGGGCCACGGCGACACGACCACGATCGGCACGGAGGCCCCCCACCTCCAGGAGTGGATCAACCGAGGCCACTGAGCGCCAGCCGGCTCTCGAAACGCCTCTCCCCACCCGTGAACGGGTCGGTGAACTCCAGCGTCCGCGCCAGCAGTTGCAGCGGCCGCCCGAAGTCCTCCGGCCCGTCCTCACGCACCACCGGATACACCGGATCGTGCAGGATCGGCAGCCCGAGACCGTTCATGTGCACCCGCAGCTGATGCGTCCGCCCGGTCACCGGCACCAGCCGGTACCGCCCGAGGCCGCCCCCGTGCTCCACCAGCTCGATCCGGCTCTCGGCATTCGGCTCACCCGCCACCTCGCGGGCCGCCATCACCCCGCGCTCCTTCTCGATCCGGCTCCGCACCGTCACCGGCAGCTCCACCCCGGGATCGTACGGAGCCACCGCCTCGTACTCCTTGCGCACGGCCCGGTCCCGGAACAGCGTCTGGTACGCCCCCCGGTCCTCCTCCCGCACGACGAACAGCACGAGCCCCGCCGTCAGCCGGTCAAGACGGTGCGCGGGCTGCAGCAGCGGCACCCCCAGCTCCCGCCGCAGCCGCGCCATGGCCGTCTGCGTCACGTGCCGGCCCCGGGGCATCGTCGCCAGGAAATGCGGCTTGTCCACGACCAGGATCCGCTCGTCGCGGTGGACCACTCCGATCGGGAACGGCACCGGGGTCTCCACCGGAAAGTCCCGGTGGAACCAGAGGTACCGCCCCACGGTGTACGGCTCGTCGCCGCCCACGGGGCCGTCCACCCCCATGAAACGGCCGCTCAGCAGCATCTCCTCGACCTGCCCGGCCCCGATCGCGCCCGCGTACCGGTCGCGCAGATGCGCGCCCACGGTTCCCCAGACCCCCTCGGGGTCCTCGGGCAGCCGCACCCGCACCGGATCGATCCCGTCCCGCTGGGGGAGGGGGGAGAGGGGGGCCTTCGTTCTGCGTCGCACCGGGTCCTACTGCCGTAACGAGAAAGGCCCCACATGATGTGGGGCCTTTCGCTGGTGTCCGAGGGGGGACTTGAACCCCCACGCCCGATAAAGGGCACTAGCACCTCAAGCTAGCGCGTCTGCCATTCCGCCACCCGGACAAGGTGTCTGTCCTCCGGGCCGCTCGGCCCTTCCGACGAACAGAACAATAGCAAAGATCTGAGCGGGTCGATCACCACCCCCGTTCGGCCCCCGGCACGTGACAGCGGCGTGTCGGGCCCCCCGGCGCCCTTGGGCGGTGAGGGGGCCACGCGGGAGGATGGGGGAGATCACAAGGAAGCACGTGGGGCACGTAGTGGGAGGAAGCAGCGTGAGCGAGTCGAACACGACCCGGAGCGTCAGCGGCGAGGACGAGGTGGTGGACCTCTGTCGTGACCTCATCCGCATCGACACCAGCAACTACGGCGACCACTCCGGTCCGGGGGAGCGGGCGGCGGCCGAGTACGTCGCCGAGAAGCTCGCGGAGGTGGGACTCGAGCCGAAGATCATCGAGTCGCACAAGGGCAGGGCCTCCACCGTCGCCCGGATCGAGGGCGAGGACCCTTCGCGTCCGGCCCTGCTCATCCACGGCCACACCGACGTCGTCCCGGCCAACGCCGAGGACTGGACCCACCACCCGTTCTCCGGCGAGATCGCCGACGGCTGCGTCTGGGGCCGCGGTGCCGTCGACATGAAGGACATGGACGCGATGACCCTCGCGGTCGTCCGGGACCGGCTGCGCAGCGGCCGCAAGCCCCCGCGCGACATCGTCCTCGCCTTCCTCGCCGACGAGGAGGCCGGTGGCACCTACGGCGCCCGGCACCTGGTCGACAAGCACCGCGACCTCTTCGACGGGGTCACGGAGGCGATCGGCGAGGTCGGCGGCTTCTCCTTCACCGTCAACGAGAACCTGCGGCTCTACCTGGTCGAGACGGCCCAGAAGGGCATGCACTGGATGCGGCTGACCGTCGAGGGCACCGCCGGCCACGGCTCCATGACCAATGACGACAACGCCATCACGGAGCTCTGCGAGGCCGTGGGCCGCCTCGGCCGCCACCAGTGGCCGGTGCGGGTCACCAAGACCGTGCGGTCCTTCCTGGACGAGCTCTCGGACGCCCTGGGCACCCCGCTCGACCCCGAGGACATGGACGGCACCCTCGCCAAGCTCGGCGGCATCGCCAAGATGGTCGGCGCCACCCTCCGCAACTCGGCCGCCCCCACCATGCTGGGCGCCGGCTACAAGGTGAACGTGATCCCGGGCCAGGCCACGGCGCACGTCGACGGCCGCTTCCTGCCCGGGTACGAGCAGGAGTTCCTGGCCGACCTCGACCGGATCCTCGGCCCCCGCGTGAAGCGCGAGGACGTGCACGGCGACAAGGCCCTGGAGACCAGCTTCGACGGCGCGCTGGTCGACGCCATGCAGCTGGCGCTGCGCGCCGAGGACCCGATCGCCCGTGCCGTGCCGTACATGCTCTCCGGCGGCACCGACGCCAAGTCCTTCGACGACCTCGGCATCCGCTGCTTCGGCTTCGCGCCGCTCCAGCTGCCGCCCGAGCTCGACTTCGCCGGCATGTTCCACGGCGTGGACGAGCGGGTCCCGGTGGACGGCCTCAAGTTCGGCGTCCGGGTCCTGGACCGTTTCCTCGACGCCTGCTGAGGGCCACAGGATCCGCTTCGAATTCGTCCGCCCGTTTGCATGTGACCGGAAAGAGTGAATGCGCGTGGGGGCTCGTAGCCCTCACCATTCCCCCTCGTTACAGGTGATGCGGTCCGCGGCTGGGGCCGCATTGCCAACTAGGAGGAATAATGATCAAGAAGGTCGTCGCTGCTGCGGCTGCCACCGGCGGTCTCGTTCTCGCGGGTGCGGGCATGGCCGTTGCCGACGCGGGTGCCCAGGGTGCGGCCATCGGTTCCCCCGGTGTCCTCTCGGGCAACGTCGTCCAGGTGCCGGTCCACGTTCCCGTCAACGTGTGCGGCAACACCGTGTCCGTCATCGGGCTGCTGAACCCCGCCTTCGGCAACACCTGCGTCAACGCCTGACGTTGCGCCTCGCCCCTTGAGGGTGTGAGCCGGTCCGGCCTCGGAGTGCGTGCCATGCACTCCGGGGCCGGTGGCCATTCCGCCCCGGGCCGACCGCCCGGTGGCACTCTTTCTCAGCCGAGCAGGCAGGAACAAGCTATGCGACAGGTCACGCGCAAGGGCCTTATCACCGTCGCGGCCGCGGGAGGCGTTTTCGCCGCCGTCGGTGGCGGATATGCGCACGCCGATTCCGGCGCGAACGGTACGGCCATGAATTCCCCGGGCGTCGCGTCCGGAAATTCCGTCCAGGTCCCGGTGCACGTACCGGTGAACGCCTGCGGAAACACCGTCAATGTCGTCGGAGTACTCAATCCGGCCTTTGGCAATACGTGCGCCAACACCTCCTCGTCCGGGAGCGGCTCCTCCGCCGGCGGGCACACGAGCAACTCTCCGGGCGTGGGCTCCGGCAACAACGTGCAGGTCCCGGTCGACGTCCCGGTGAACGTCTGCGGCAACAACGTCACGGGCGTAGGCCTGGGCAACGCCGTCACGGGCAACGACTGCGCCAACGGCGGCGACACGGGGTACGGCGAGGAGGGGCCGGGCACTCCTGGGAATCCGGGTAACCCGGGCAACCCTGGGAACCCGGGCAACCCTGGGAACCCCGGTAACCCGGGCAACCCCGGCAACCCCGGGAATCCTGGTAACCCCGGCACCCCCGGTAACCCTGGCACTCCCGGTAACCCTGGCACCCCGGGTAACCCCGGTACGCCCGGCCACCCTGGCACCCCCGGCACCCCTGGCACTCCCGGCACCCCGGGTACCCCCGGCAGCGAGGGCGGGCCGAACACTCCCGGTGCCCAGATCGTCACCCCGCCCCGCGCCGTCGAGGAGCTCGCCGAGACCGGCTCCGGTCCGCTCGGCGTGATCGTCCCCGCCGGTGCCGGACTGCTGCTCGCCGGCTCGCTGATCTACCGCCGCGCCCGCAGCGCCGCCTGAGCCGCCGCGGTCACGCACCACGCACAGGGGCCCCGCACACCGCGGGGCCCCTTCTCGTTTCTCGTCGGACTGCTTCCGGCTACCAGGTCGCCCGGACCTGGCGGATGATCCGCCGCTTCAGCCGCACTCTGCGGCTCCCGTCCCGGTGGAGGCTCAGACGGTCCAACTCCCAGTGTCCGTACTCGGCATGGTCGGTCAGGAGCCGCGTCGCCTCCTTGCGGGAGACACCGCGCGGCACGTACACGTCGACAAATTCGTATTCCGGCATCGCATCTATTGTGCGGGCACGGGCCCGGTACGGATAGCGTCTGTCCCATGTCTGATGCTGCGCAGCCCACCGCTGCCGAGGTACGTGCCGCCGCCGAGGCGGTCAAGACCGCACTGGACCGTCACCTCGCGGCGGTCGAACGCCGCACGGGAGACGACGACACGGCCGTCTACGAAGCCTTCAACGCCCTCGCCTCGGCGGCCGAGGCGTACGACGAGCTCCTCTACGACCGCTACGACGAGGTCACCCCCTTCGAGATCCCGGGAGCCGACGGCAACCTGCCGCCGTACACCGGACCTGACGAACCTCACGCCGTCAGCCTCCTGATCCGCCGCGACTACGCCGTGGCGGAACCACAACGCCTGCTCGCCCAGGCCCGCCGCGTCGCCGAGCTCGGCGACGACGCGGACACGGCGGCGGCCGCCAAGGCCGGTGTCTCGCCGCTCGCCGCGCTCGGCGTGCTCTTCGGCGAGTACGAACCGGACGAGATCGCCTCCCGGCACAAGGAGTTCGGCCTGGAGGAGGGGGACTCCACGCTCTGGGTCACCGCCGCCGAGGAGCTCCCCGAACCGGGGGAGTGGCTCGGCGCCCCGTTCGACCACGCCGATCCCGAGCGGATCGTCTGCCGCTTCGACGTCAGTTCCGTCTTCGACGAGGAGGAGGACGAGGACGAGCCGGTGGACGTGGCGGCCGGCGGCGCGGGCGTCTGACGCCTCGATGCCCGACGCCTGACCTCCGACCGGCCTCCCAGGGGACGCGAGGGGGCCGGGACACCGACTGCGGTGTCCCGGCCCCCTCCTTCGTCCCGTGCCGCTACTTCTCCTCGTCGGCGGCGAGCAGCCCCTCCAGGAGCGGCCGCAGTCGCGTCGTGCGCTCCGGGGCCACCCCCTCGGCCACCGCGCGGGCCAGCGCCTGGTCCACGCCGTGCACGACCGACAGATGGCGCTCGGCCCGGCCGAAGGCCGTGTACACCCACGGCCGGCTCAGGCCGCCCGCGGCGTCCCCGGGGAGCACCACGACCACCGCGGGCCAGCGCGCCCCGGCCGCCTGGTGCGCGGTGAGCGCCCAGCCGTGCCGCAGCGCCGACTCCACCCGCTCCTTCGGTACGAGGAGCTCGTCGTCCCCGCAGCGCAGCCGCAGTCCCTCGGCGTCGGCCGAGAGGACCGTGCCGGTCACCGTGCGTCCCGGCACGGGCGCGTACGCCACCCGGTCCCTGGGGTCGTAGCCCCCGAACCGGCCGGGGCCGGGGTTCAGCC
The DNA here is from genome assembly GCF_043077765.1 of Streptomyces sp. NPDC015661. Taxonomy (NCBI): domain Bacteria; kingdom Bacillati; phylum Actinomycetota; class Actinomycetes; order Kitasatosporales; family Streptomycetaceae; genus Streptomyces; species Streptomyces sp. NPDC015661. The sequence goes on from NZ_JBIBST010000005.1 coordinate 168,205, forward strand.
GCTGCTTGAGGGCGGCGTTCAGCGCGCGCGTGCCGGCCGAGCCGCCGTGGCCGACCGTGACGACCTGCGTCTGCTCGGACGGCACCCCGATCGCCCGGGGCACCGAGTCCGCCACCAGCTGGACCGTACGGTGCACGGCCTCGCCCGCGTCCCGCACCGGGACGATCACGACCTCCTTGCCGGGGGCCTCGACCTGGTGCAGCTCGCCGACGCCGATGCCCGACACCAGCTCGCCGAGCGGCCCCGGGTCGGGGACGCGGGAGGCGATCCTCGGGCACACACGGGCCGCGCGCACGTCCGCGAAGACCCGGCCCGCGCCCGGCGCGCCGAGCACCTCGGGGTCGCCGCTCAGCACGAGACGGCAGCCGTCCGGCAGGGACTCCACCAGCATCGCGCCGGTCTCCACGTCCAGCTGCGGCGCGTCGAGGACCACGAGCAGGTCCAGAGCGAAGGCGCCGTCCTCGTCCCGGCCGGGGCCCGCGGCCCCGGACAGCAGGGCGGCGACCGTCACCGCGTCCGCCCCGGCGGCCTGGCGCCCGGCGTCCGCGTGGACGGCCACCAGGGTGCGCAGCCCGCGCTCACGGGCCGCCGCGGCCAGCGCCACCGGCTCGGCGCGCGAGGCCTCTCCGCCGGTGTGCAGGACGAGGCCGTGCTCCCCGGCGGCACGCTCGAGCTCGGCGCCCTCCCAGGTGGCGGGCGTCGCCGTCCTGACCAGCCGGGCGAGACCGTCCGCGAGGCTCTCCTCCGCGAGCGCGTACCGGTCGAGTCCGAGGAGGACGGGAGTGGCGGGCTCCTGCTCCGCGGCGGGTGCGGGCGCCTCCTCGTCGTCCTCGTCGTCCTCGCCGTCGTAGGGCTCCTCCGCCGTCTCCTCCTCCTGGAAGACGAGGACCGCGCCCTCGGAGACGGCCGTCTCGACCGCCTGCTCGGGGTCGGGCACCGCGTGTCCGGCGAGTCCGGCGCGCACGGTCCCGATCTCCAGGGCCGTGTGCCCCTGGAGGGCGGCCCGCTCCAGGAGCCACACGGTCAGGGCGACGGTGCGGCGCGGGTCGCCGGGGCCGCACGCGGGGCCGAGCAGCGCCCGCGCGAAACCGTCGGCCTGCTCGGGCCGGACCCCGGCCACGGCGAGCAGCTGCCACGGGTCCTCGCGCAGCGCGGTGGCCGCGCCCTCGCCGAGCGCGGCGGCGACCTGGACGGCCAGCGCCTCGGGGGCGCCGCCCTCGGCGAGGACCTCCCGGACGGCGGCCGTGGTGCCGGGCGCCGGCGCCGCAGGCCGCTCCGGTGCGGGGGGCCGCACGGTCATCGCCGGGGCCGCCTCGGCGGCGGGGCGGCGGGGCTCGGGTGCCGCCTCGTAGAACGTGCTGCCCGAGCCGGCGCCGCCCTCCACGGCCCGGACGGCCGCGAGGAGGTCGGCGGCCGTGCCGCTCAGCTTGGCTCCGCTCACCACGGGGCCGCTCTTCTCGGCCTTCCGCGCCTCGATCTTCGCCCGCAGCTCCCGCTGCGCGGCAAGCTCGGCCTGAGCCTCGCTCAACTCACCCGCACCGGCCCCCTCGGCGGCCCCGCCCGCGCCGGGCTCGCCGTCCGCCTCGGGCTGTTCGTCCGCGCCGGGCTCGCCGTCCGCCCCGGACTTCTCGTCCGCGCCGGGCTCTTCGCTCGCCTCGGGCTTCTCGTTCACATCCGGCTCTTCGGGCGTCCCCGCCTCTTCGGCGGTACCCGGCTTCTCGTCCCCGCCCGGCTCTGCGTCCGTTCCCGGCTCTTCGGCCGTCCCCGGCCGGTCGGCGGGCTCCACGGCCTCGGGCGCGGTCTCCCCGGAAGGCTCGGTCACAAGGTGCTCCAGTCGTGATCCGGATAGCGGTGCACGGGCGCCGACACATCGTCCAGCGCCCGACAGATCTCGTCAGGAAGACTAAGGGCCTCCACTGACAACGCGGCCGTGAGCTGCCGCGCCGTGCGCGCGCCCACGATCGGCGCGGTCACTCCGGGCCGGTCCCGGACCCAGGCGAGGGCCACGTGGAGCGGGGTCGTCGCGAGCCCGTCCGCCGCCGTCGCCACGGCGTCCACGATCCGGCTCGCCGCCTCGTCCAGGTACGGCTCCACGAAGGGCGCCATCGTCTCGGAGGCGCCCCGCGAGTCCGTCGGCGTGCCGCTGCGGTACTTCCCCGTCAGGACCCCCCGCCCCAGCGGGGAGGAGGGCAGCAGGCCTATGCCGAGGTCCATCGCGGCCGGCAGCACCTCCCGCTCGACGCCCCGCTGGAGCAGCGAGTACTCCAGCTGGGCGCCCGCGAGCCGGGTCCGGTCGCCGCCGAGCTGCCAGGTGCCCGCCTTGGCGAGCTGCCAGCCGCAGAAGTTGGCCACGCCCGCGTACCGCGCCCGGCCGCTGCGTACGGCGATGTCGAGGGCCTGGAGCGACTCCTCCAGGGGCGTGTACGGGTCGAAGGCGTGCAGCTGCCACAGGTCCACGTGGTCGGTGCCGAGCCGGGCGAGGGAGGCGTCGAGCGCGGCGAGCAGGTGCCCGCGCGAGCCGTCCGTACGCCGGTCGGGGTCCGGGACGCTGCCGGCCTTGGTCGACAGGACGAGGTCCTGCCGGGGCACCAGGCGCTCCATCAGGCGGCCGAGCAGATACTCCGCCTCGCCCCCGCCGTACACGTCGGCGGTGTCCACGAGCGTGCCGCCCGCGTCCCAGAACGCCTTCAACTGCTCGGCGGCGTCGTGCTCGTCGGTGTCCCGTCCCCAGGTGAGGGTGCCGAGTCCGATGCGCGACACACGCAGGCCGGTACGTCCGAGATGCCTCTGCTCCATGGGCGCGAGAGTACTGGCCAGGGCACCACGCGGAGAGAGCCTGTGGACAACCACGTCCTGACGGATGGCCCACGCGCGCGCTAGAGTCCGGCCAAACAGACGTTACCGATGGGTAAGGGGTGCGTGGAATGCGGCTCGGCATCAACCTCGGCTACTGGGGCGCCGGCATGGACGGCGACAACCTCGCCGTCGCCCAGGAGGCGGACCGCCTCGGCTACGACGTCTGCTGGGCCGCCGAGGCCTACGGCTCCGACGCCCCCACCGTCCTCTCCTGGGTGGCGGCGCAGACCGAGCGGATCGACGTCGGCTCCGCGATCATGCAGATCCCGGCCCGTCAGCCCGCCATGACGGCGATGACGGCCGCCACCCTGGACTCGCTCACCGGCGGCCGCTTCCGCCTCGGCCTCGGCGTCTCCGGACCGCAGGTCTCCGAGGGCTGGTACGGCGTGAAGTTCGACAAGCCGCTCGCCCGGACCCGCGAGTACGTCGAGATCGTCCGCAAGGCAATGACCCGTGAGCGGCTCAGCTACGACGGCGAGCACTGGACCCTGCCGCTCCCCGGCGGCCCCGGCAAGCCCATCAAGCTCACCGTCCACCCGCAGCGCGAGCACATCCCGCTCTACATCGCCGCGATCGGGCCGAAGAACCTGGAGCAGACCGGCGAGATCGCCGACGGCGCCCTGCTGATCTTCCCCTCCGCCGAGCACCTGGAGGAGACCGCGCTCCGGCACCTGCGCGCGGGCCGCGAGAAGGCCGGCCTGACCATGGACGGCTTCGACGTCTGTCCCACCCTGCCGCTCGCCCTCGGCGACGACGTGAACGCGCTCGCCGACGTGTTCCGCCCGTACACCGCGCTGTACGTCGGCGGAATGGGCAGCCGCAAGCAGAACTTCTACAACCAGCTCGCCCAGCGCATGGGGTACGAGAAGGAGGCCGCCGAGGTCCAGGACAAGTACCTGGCCGGCGACAAGGCCGGAGCCGCGGCCGCCGTGCCCCACTCGCTGATCGACCAGACGACGCTGCTGGGCTCCGTCGAGCGGATCGCCGAGCGGATGACGGCCTACGCGGAGGCCGGGGTCACCACCCTCACCCTCGCCCCGGCCGGCTTCACCCTGGACGAGCGGGTGGCGGCCCTGCGGGCGGGCGTCGAGGCGATGGAGCGGGCGGGGCTCGCGTAACCGTGTGGCGTGGCGCCGGACCCGACGGACGGAGTCCGGCGCAGGGGCTCGAAGCCCGTGAGGCCCCTGGGGCCTCACGGTGCGAGGGCCCCGTCAAGGAAGGGTGGCCTGCGGCCGTGGTGGGGGCTCGGGGGTCTTCCCCGCCACGGCCGTCGTGCAGCACAACGGGTTCGCGGTGCCTTCGGTTACGCCCCCGCGGCTCACTCTTTCGGCCGAGTGGTCACGCCCTCCTGTTGCCCGATGCCCCGGACCGCATTTGACTCGTTGCTCCGGGGGCGTACGGAGGTGGCGGCGATGCTCACGGCCAAGGGCCTGTTCCAGGAAATCATCGACAACGACGAGTCCTTCCGGCTCTTCTGTTCCATCGCCGCGAGCGGCGAGTCCCAGGGAGGCTGGGAGAACGCCCGGATCGCGGCCCTCGTCGCGCCCGGCATGCGTGCCCTCGCACCCAAGATCACCCGGCACGGCGCCGACGAGGACAAGCACGGCCGGATCTTCAACGCGCTGATGAAGAAGCGCGGTCTCGAACCCGTCCCCGTGCCCCCCGACACCGACTACACGATGCTGCTCGAACAGCGCGGCATCGGACTCGCGCACGAGAAGCTCCGCGCCGACCGGCCGCTCACCGAGGAGGACGTGGTCGTCTACCTCGCGCACAGCAGGGTCACCGAGGAGCGCGCCGCCGACCAGATGCAGCTGCTCGTGAAGCACTTCGGCGACCACCCGGAGCTCGGCAGGGCCATCCGGATGATCTGCAACGACGAGGACAACCACCTCGCCTACTGCCACGAGGAGCTGCTCCGGCTCGCCCGCCAGGGCCACGGCCGGCTCATCCAGCGGACCCTGCGCGCATCCGCCCTGGCCGAGATCCAGGTCTACCGCGACGTGAGTCTCGCCGTGATGCGCCACATGGGCCGCATCCTGAACTGGCCGAAGCCCAAGGCGGCCGTCCTCGCCGCCGGGATCCACGCCGTGTACGTGTACGAGCGCGCCGCCGGCTGGCACAGGATGGTCGACCTGCGGATGCCCGAGCGGCTGAACGCCCTCGGCGGGCCCGCGACCCCCGCCCCCGCCTTCTGAGCGGGCCGCCGGGGGCCTACATCCAGCCGCGCCGCTTGAAGACCCGGTACAGGGCGACGACGATGCCCGCCATCACCACGATCACCACCGGGTACGAGCCCTCCCAGTGCAGCTCCGGCATGTGCTCGAAGTTCATCCCGTAGATCCCCGCGACCATCGTGGGGACCGCGGCCATGGCCGCCCAGGCCGAGATCTTCCGCATGTCGTCGTTCTGCCGGACGCCCATCTGCGCGAGATGGGCCGACAGCACGTCGGACAGGAGCCGGTCGAGGCCCTCCACCTGCTCGTTGGAGCGCAGCAGATGGTCGTTGACGTCACGGAAGAAGGGCTGGGCGTGCTCGTTCACGAACGGCACCGAACCGGTCGTCAGCCGGGCCATCGGCCCGGCCAGCGGGCCGCTCGCCCGCCGGAACTCCAGGACCTGCCGCTTCGCCGTGTAGATCCGTTCCGCGGTGTTGGACGGATTGCCGCCGCTGGGCGCGAAGACGTCCGCCTCCAGCTCCTCCAGGTCGACCTGGAGCTCGGCCGCCACGTCGAGGTAGTGGTCCACGATCGCGTCGCTCACCGCGTACAGCACCGCCGTGGGCCCGTGCTTGAGGACCTCCCGCTCGGCCTCCAGACGCCGGCGGACCTCCGCGAGGGGAGCGCCCTCGCCGTGCCGGACCGTCACCACGAACGAGTCGCCCATGAACACCATGAGCTCGCCGGAGGAGACCCGGTCGCTCTCCGGCTCGTACACGATCGGCTTGAGCACCACGAAGAGCGAGTCGTCGTAGACCTCCAGCTTGGGCCGCTGATGGGCCTTCAAGGCGTCCTCGACGGCCAGCGGGTGCAGCGCGAACTCCGAGGCGACATGCGCGAACTCCGCCTCCGAGGGCTCGTGAAGCCCCACCCACAGGAACGCGTCGCCCGTCGCCCGCGCCTCCTCCAGGGCGTCGGAGAGGTCGGCGGGGCCGTCCGTGCGGCGCCCGTCCCGGTAGATGGCAGAGTCCACGATCACGCCGCGCATTCTCCCTCGAACGGCCCCGACACGCACGCGTGCGGCAGCCTAGGCTGGCCCGCATGGCCACCCTGATCCTCGTCCGGCACGGACGCTCCACCGCCAACACCTCCGGGGTCCTCGCCGGGCGCACGCCCGGGATCGCGCTCGACGAGCGCGGGGCCGCCCAGGCCGCCGCGCTCCCCGGGCGCCTCGCGGACGTCCCGCTCGCCGCGGTCGTCACCAGCCCCCTCCAGCGCTGCCGGGAGACCCTGCGGCCGCTCCTGGAGGCCCGCCCCGGCCTCCCGGTCCACGTCGAGGACCGGATCAACGAGTGCGACTACGGCGACTGGTCCGGCCGCAAGCTGGCCGAGCTGGGCGACGAGCCCCTGATGGAGATCGTCCAGGCGCACGCCTCCGCCGCCGAGTTCCCCGGCGGCGAGTCCATGCGCGCCATGCAGAACCGAGCCGTCGAGGCCGTGCGCGACTGGAACGCCCGCGTCGAGGCCGAGCACGGCGAGGACGCCACGTACCTCATGTGCTCCCACGGGGACATCGTGAAGGCGATCGTCGCCGACGCCCTCGGGCTCCACCTGGACCTCTTCCAGCGCATCCACGTCGACCCCTGCTCGGTCACCGCGATCCGCTACACGCGCGTGCGTCCCTTCCTCCTCCGCCTCGGCGACACCGGGGACTTCGCCGGATTCGCCCCCCGGGAGCACCCCGACAGCAGCGGGACCGCTGAGGTCGGTGGTGGTGCGGGCGCACCGTGATCCGCTCGCGCAGTAGGGTGGACGCGCCGCTGTAGTACGACTGTCGAGACTCAAGGGAGCCGGGAACGTGTCCCGTCAGGTGTTCCTCTACGACCCACCGGAGCGTTTCGTGGCCGGCACGGTCGGGCTGCCTGGCCGCCGTACGTTCTTCCTGCAGGCGTCCGCCGGCGGCCGGGTCACCAGCGTCGCCCTGGAGAAGACCCAGGTCGCCGCCCTCGCCGAGCGCATCGACGAACTCCTCGACGAGGTCGTGCGCCGCACCGGGGGCAACGCGCCCGTGCCGGCGGTCGCCCCCGCGGAGATCGCGGACACCGCCCCCCTCGACGTGCCCGTCGAGGAGGAGTTCCGGGTCGGCACCATGGCCCTCGCCTGGGACGGCGAGGAGCAGCGCATGATCGTCGAGGCGCAGGCGCTCGTCGAGCTCGACGTGGACTCCGAGGAGGACCTCGCCGAGGCCGAGGAGCGGCTACTCCAGGACGAGGAGAACGGTCCGCCGATGCTCCGGGTCCGGCTCAGCGGGGCCCAGGCCCGGGCCTTCGCCAAGCGCGCCCTGGACGTCGTCAACGCCGGCCGGCCGCCCTGCCCGCTGTGCAGCCTGCCGCTGGACCCCGAGGGGCACGTCTGCCCGCGCCAGAACGGATACCGCCGCGGAGCATGAGCAGCCCCGAGAGCCCGCGCGACACGGAGCTGCTCGCGCGCGGTGAGCTGACCGTGCGCGGCCGGGTCCGCGAGGCGTCCAACGCGGTGCTGTACTGCTCCGTCGCCCACGAGGGCCGGGAAGCCGCCTGCGTCTACAAGCCCGTCGCGGGGGAGCAGCCCCTGTGGGACTTCCCCGACGGCACCCTCGCCCAGCGCGAGGTCGCCGCGTACGAGATCTCCGAGGCCACCGGCTGGGGCCTGATCCCGCCGACCGTGCTCCGTGACGGGCCGTACGGGGAGGGCATGGTCCAGCTGTGGATCGAGGCCGACCCCGGGGCGCGGCTCCTGGCCCTCACCGAGGACGAGGAGCCGGGCGAGGGCTGGAAGGCCGTGGGACCCGCCCAGATCGACGAGGACCGCACCGCGCTCCTCGTCCACGCCGACACGCCCGAGCTGCGCCGGCTCGCCGTCCTGGACGCCGTCATCAACAACGGCGACCGCAAGGGCGGGCATCTGCTGCCGGCCCCGGGCGGGCGGCTCTACGGCATCGACCACGGGGTGACCTTCCACGTCGAGGACAAGCTGCGCACCCTGCTGTGGGGCTGGGCGGGCGAGGAGCTGCCCGCCGAGGCGGCCGGGGTGCTCGACGCGCTCGACCGGTCCCTGGTCCCGGGAGCGCCGCTCGTCACCCGACTGGAGGAACTCCTGACCGGAGCCGAGGTCGCGGCCGTACGCGCCCGCGTGGAGGCGCTGCGCGCCACCGGGCGGCATCCGGAGCCCTCGGGTCAGTGGCCGGCGATTCCCTGGCCGCCCGTCTGAGGTCTCCCCGGCCGTCGGTCCGGCCCCCGGCCGCCCGCCTGCGGCGTCGGTCACAGCAGCGACCGAAGATTTTCGGCCACATCCCCCGGGGGGCCTTGGACCCCTGGGGGGTATGCACGCACGCCTCCGACCCGCAAGAGCGCCTAATCGGTCAAGATCCCGGATCCGGTTCGTATCCGGAACACCTGTCCGGTTACGCTCGGGTCATGCATGCCTGGCCCGCTTCTGAGGTCCCCGCCCTTCCCGGCAAGGGCCGCGACCTCCGGATCCACGACACCGCGACCGGTGGACGAGTGACCCTCGCCCCCGGCCCCGTCGCCCGTATCTACGTCTGCGGCATCACGCCGTACGACGCGACCCACATGGGTCACGCGGCGACCTACAACGCGTTCGACCTCGTTCAGCGCGTGTGGCTCGACACCAAGCGGCAGGTGCACTACGTCCAGAACGTGACGGACGTGGACGACCCGCTCCTGGAGCGCGCGATCCGTGACGGCATCGACTGGGTGGGCCTCGCCGAGCGCGAGACCGCCCTCTTCCGCGAGGACATGACCGCCCTGCGGATGCTGCCCCCGCAGCACTACATCGGCGCGGTCGAGGCCATACCGGGCATCATCCCGCTGGTCGAACGCCTCCGGGACTCCGGCGCCGCCTACGAGCTCGAAGGGGACATCTACTTCTCCGTCGAGTCCGACCCGCACTTCGGCCAGGTGTCGAACTACGACACCGAGCTGATGCGCCACCTCTCCGCCGAGCGCGGCGGCGACCCGGACCGCCCGGGCAAGAAGAACCCGCTCGACCCGATGCTCTGGATGGCCGCCCGTGAGGGCGAGCCGAGCTGGGACGGCGGCAGCCTGGGTGCCGGCCGCCCCGGCTGGCACATCGAGTGCGTCGCCATCGCCCTCGACCACCTCGGCATGGGCTTCGACGTGCAGGGCGGCGGCTCCGACCTGATCTTCCCGCACCACGAGATGGGCGCCTCCCACGCCCAGACCCTCACGGGCGAGTTCCCCATGGCCAAGGCGTACGTCCACGCCGGCATGGTCGCCCTGCACGGCGAGAAGATGTCGAAGTCCAAGGGCAACCTGGTCTTCGTCTCCAAGCTCCGCCGCGACGGCGTCGACCCGGCCGCCATCCGGCTCGCGCTCCTCTCGCACCGCTACCGCGACGACTGGGAGTGGACCGACCAGGTCCTGGAGACGGCCGTGGAGCGGCTCGGCCGCTGGCGTGCCGCCGTCTCGCGCCCCGACGGCCCGTCCGCCGACGCGCTCGTCGAGGAGCTCCGCGAGGCGCTCTCCGACGACCTCGACACGCCCACCGCGCTCGCCGCGGTGGACCGCTGGGCCGCGCTCCAGACGGCCGAGGGCGGCACGGACGAGTCCGCCCCCGGTCTCGTCTCGCGCGCTGTCGACGCACTGCTCGGTGTCGCCCTGTAACGAGCAGGACCGCACAACTCCCTTTCAGGCAACCGCCCTCGGACTTCTCGTCGAAGTCCGAGGGCGGTTCCGTTTTGTCCTGGCGGGATTGCTCGTTCCTGCGCTAAACAACCTCCATGCAATCATCATCACGCATGAAAGTTGCACTCGCCGGAGCCGTCCTCGGGCTCTTCGCGGCCTTCGCGGGACCCGGCTCCACCGCGTCGGCCACACCCACCGACACCACCGTCGGCGACATCACGGGCTTCGCCGCCGACGGGGCCGTCTACCGGCTCACCGCCGGCCACACCGAGGCCCGCGTCTCCTTCGTCACCGCCGACACCTTCCGTATCGAACTCGCCCCCGACGGCAGGTTCACCGACCCCACCGGCACCGACATCACGCTGCCCCAGGGACCGCCCCCGGCGACCCGCTGGCGCGACCTCGGCGACCGGTACGAACTCGCCACCGCCAAGGTGACCCTGCGCGCCACCAAGTCACCGCTGCGCTTCTCGGCCGTGCGCGCCGACGGCACCCCGCTCTGGACAGAGACCCAGGGCCTCACCTGGAACCAGGACCGCACCGTCCAGACCCTCGCCCGCGGCGCCGACGAGCAGTTCTACGGCGCCGGCATGCAGAACGGCCGCGGCAACACCTCCCACCGCGGCAAGACCGTCGAGGTCGGCGTCGACTACAACTGGAACGACGGCGGCCACCCCAACTCCGTCCCGTTCTACCTCTCCTCCGCCGGCTACGGCGTCTACCGCAACACCTACGCGCCCAACACCTACGCCTTCACCGACCCCGTCACCACCAGCGCGAAGGAACAGCGCTTCGACGCCTACTACTTCGCCGGCAGCGGCACCGGCGCCCTCAAGGACGTCATCGGCCAGTACACCCGGCTCACCGGCAAGCCCTTCCTGCCGCCCGTCTACGGCCTGGAGATCGGCGACTCCGACTGCTACCTCCACAACGCCAACCGGGGCGAGCGCCACACCCTCGACGCCCTGAAGGTCGCCGACGGCTACGTCGCGAACGACATGCCGAACGGCTGGATGCTCGTCAACGACGGCTACGGCTGCGGCTACGAGAACCTCGCCGAGACCTCCGCCGGCCTCGCGGAGCGCGACATGAAGCTCGGCCTGTGGACCGAGGACGGCATCGACAAGCTCGCCGACCAGGTCAAGGCCGGCCAGCGCGTCGCCAAGCTCGACGTCGCCTGGGTCGGCTCCGGCTACAAGTTCGCCCTCGACGGCTGCAAGGACGCCCACGCCGGCATCGAGGCCAACAGCGACGCCCGCGGCTTCACCTGGGCCCCCGAGAGCTGGTCCGGTGCCCAGCGCTGCGGCGTCCAGTGGTCCGGCGACCAGTCCGGCAGCTGGGAGTACATCCGCTGGCAGATACCCACGTACGCGGGCGCGTCCATGTCCGGACTCGCGTACACCACCGGTGACGTCGACGGCATCTTCGGCGGCAGCGCCAAGACGTACACCCGCGACCTCCAGTGGAAGTCCTTCCTGCCCGTCACCATGACCATGGACGGCTGGGCCGCCAACGACAAGCAGCCCTTCCGGTACGGCGAGCCGTACACCGCCGTCAACCGCGCCTCGCTCAAGCTCCACGAGGCCCTGCTCCCGTACATCTACAGCCACGCCCACCAGGCGACGAAGACCGGCGTCGGCCTCGCCCGGCCGCTCGCCCTCGAATACCCGGACGACCCGAAGGCCGCGACCGACGCCGCGAAGTACGAGTTCCTCAGCGGCGAGGACTTCCTCGTCGCCCCCGTCTACCAGGACGCGGTGGAGCGCGACGGCATCTACCTCCCCGAGGGCACCTGGATCGACTACTGGAACGGCCGCACCTACCAGGGCCCCGTCACCGTCGACGACTACAGCGCCCCGCTCGACACCCTGCCCCTCTTCGTCCGGGCCGGGGCGGCCGTCCCCATGTGGCCCGGCTCCATCCGCTCCTACCAGGACCGCGCCCCCGGCGACCCGATCGCCTGGGACGTCTACCCGAAGGGCAGCTCCTCCTTCGAGCTGTACGAGGACGACGGCGTCACCCGCGAGCACCGCACCGGGAAGTACACCACCCAGCGCGCCGAGGTCGACGCCCCGCAGTCCGGCCCCGGCGACGTCACCGTCCGACTGGGCGCCGCCACCGGCTCGTACACCGGCAAGCCCGCCGCCCGGCCGTACGCCTTCACCGTCCACACCGGCGACGCGCCCGGCACGGTGAAGCTCGACGGACGCCCGCTGCCCGCCCTCACCTCCCGCGCCGCCTTCGACGCGGCCGCCCAGGGCTGGTGGTACGACCGCGACGAACGCGGGGGAGTGGTCCGGATCAAGACCGCCGCCCTGTCCACCGACCGCGCCTTCGAGCTGCGCCTGACCGACACCAGCGCCGTCGGCGGGGCCGTCCCCGGCGCCTCCGCCGCCCTCGCCGCCCCCACCGGGCAGGAGCTCGGCGCCGGCACCCCCGGCACCGTCGCCGTGGACGTCACCGCCGGCACCCGGGACGCCACCGACGTACGGGTCTCCCTCGACGCCCCCGCCGGCTGGACGGTCACCCCGGCCGCCCCGATCGCCCGCGTCCCGGCCGGCACCACCCGCCGGGTCGAGGTCGCCGTCACCCCGGCGGCGGACGCCAAGCCCGGCGAGGCCACCCTCACGGCCACCACCCGGTACCGCGCCGCGGGCACCGACCGCACCGCCGTCCAGCGGTTCGCGATCGGGGTGATGCCCCCGGCACCGACGGCCGACGCCTGGGCGAGCGACCTCGCGTGGCTGCGCGCGACCAACGGCTGGGGACCGCCGGAGCGCGACCGCTCCAACGGCGAGTCCGGCGCCTCCGACGGCCACACGCTCACCCTGGCCGGAACGACCTACGAGAAGGGCATCGGCGCCCACGCCGACTCCGACATCGAGGTCTACCTCGGCGGCCGCTGCACCAGCTTCACCGCCGACGTCGGCATCGACGACGAGATCAACGGCTACGGGGACGTGGCCTTCTCCGTCGAGGCCGACGGCCGGGTCCTGTGGACCTCGCCCCGGCTGACCGGCGCCTCCGCGACCCTGCCCGTGAACGTCGACGTGACCGGCGCCCGGCACGTCCGGCTGAAGATCACGGACACCAACGGGTCGAAGAGCGGCGACCACGGCGACTGGGCGGCGGCCCGCTTCGGCTGCGCCTGACGCACGAACGGGAGGGGCGCCCTCGGGCACCCCTCCCGTTCCGTCCTCTACTCTCCGGTCGCGCCGTCGGGTCCTCCGGACCCTTCGGGCCCGTCGCCGGATCCCTCGGGTCCGTCGCCGGATCCCTCGGGTCCGTCGCCGGTCTCCGCGCCGCCGTCCCCGCCCGGGACCGACTCGGGCCCCGGCTGCTCCGGCTTCGGCGGCCGGGTCCGGCCGCTGCCGGGGTCCCGCAGGAACGAGGTCTCGCCGCCCTCCGTCGCCACCCCGGGGTCGCGCCGCCGCAGATACCGCTCGAACTCGCGGGCGATCGCCTCGCCGGAGGCCTCCGGAAGCTCCGCCGTGTCCCGCGCCTCCTCCAGCGTCTGCACGTACTCGGCGACCTCGCTGTCCTCGGCGGCCAGCTGGTCCACGCCCAGCTGCCAGGCCCGCGCGTCCTCGGGCAGCTCGCCCAGCGGGATGCGCAGCCCGATCAGGTCCTCCAGACGGTTGAGGAGCGCCAGCGTCGCCTTCGGGTTCGGCGGCTGCGACACATAGTGCGGCACCGCCGCCCACAGGCTCACCGCCGGCACGCCCGCGTGCGTGCACGCCTCCTGGAGGATGCCCACGATGCCCGTCGGGCCCTCGTACCGGGTCTCCTCCAGGTCCATCGTCCGCGCCAGGTCCGGATCGGAGGTCACTCCGCTGACCGGGACCGGCCGGGTGTGCGGGGTGTCCCCGAGCAGCGCGCCCAGGATCACCACCATCTCCACACCCAGCTCGTGCGCGAAGGCGAGCAGCTCGTTGCAGAACGAGCGCCAGCGCATCGAGGGCTCGATCCCGCGCACGAGCACCAGGTCGCGGGGCTTCTCGCCGCCGACCCTGACCACCGAGAGCCGGGTCGTCGGCCAGGTGATCTTTCTGACCCCGTTGTCCAGGAAGACCGTGGGGCGGTTGACCTGGAAGTCGTAGTAGTCCTCGGCGTCGAGCGCCGCGAACACTTCGCCCTTCCATTCCCGGTCGAGATGGGCGACCGCGGTGGAGGCGGCGTCGCCGGCGTCGTTCCAGCCCTCGAACGCGGCCACCATGACCGGGTCGATCAGCTCGGGTACCCCCTCGAGCTCGATCACCCAGCGCCTCCTTATTCGAAGTTCCTGTCGTACGGCCCCACCTTACGGCTTTCCGGTGGTCCGCCCGCAGTCCCCGGACATCCCCGAAAACCCGTGCGGCCTTGATCGACTACCCAGGAACTCGCCTCCGCACACGGCGGAGTCACTCCTCCCACAGGGTGCTGGGCGCCTCCCTCCGCACGACGGGCGCGATCTCCTCCGCGAAGCGCTGGAGCGTCTCGGTCTGCTCGGCCGTCGACTGGCCGAACGTGTCGACCGTGACGGACTGCAGGTCGTGCCCGTAGTGCTCGTGGTAGCCGAGGATCTTGTCGATGATCTGCTGCGGCGAGCCGATCAGCTGGGGGCCGTCCGCGATCGCGTCCTCGATCGTGCGGAAGGGGGTGTTGTACCCGGCCCTGCCCTCCAGGTGCGGCTTGAAGCTCTGCCGCACCTTCGCCTCGTACAGCTCCTTGTACCGGCCGACCGCCTGCCCGGGAGTGTCGGCGATCAGCAGCCCGCCGGAACCGGCCGCCACGCGCGCGTGGGCCGGATCGTGGCCGTACTCCTCGAACTTCTCGCGGTAGTGGGTGATGAGCTTCGCGTACGCCTCGCGCGGCTGGATCGCGTTGGCCGTGAACAGCGGATCGCCGTGCTTCGCCGCCAGCTCGGGGGAGTTGAGGCTGGTGGCCGAGCCGTGCCAGATCCTGGGCGGACCGGCGTACGGCCGCGGGACCGTGGTCACGTTCTTCAGCGGCGGCCGGAACTCGCCCTCCCAGTCGACGCCCTCCTCCGTCCAGAGCCGGCGCAGCAGCTCGTACTTCTCCTTCTGGAGGTCCCACTGCCGCTCCTCGTCCAGGCCGAAGAGGTCGAAGTGGCCGGCCTCGGCGCCCTTGCCGACGACGAGTTCGAGCCGGCCCCGGGAGAGCTGGTCGAGCGTGGCGTAGTCCTCGGCGACCCGGACCGGGTCGAGGATCGCGACCACGGTGACGCCGGTGAGCAGCCGGATCCGGCGGGTGCGGGCGGCGAGCGCGGCGAGCAGGACGGTCGGGGCCGAGGAGAGGAACGCGCCCGCGTGCCGCTCGCCGACCGCGTACGCGTCGAAGCCGAGCCGTTCGGCGGTCTCGCCGAGCGTGACGACCTGCTCCAACCGGTCCGCGGCGGAGAGCAGTTCGCCGGTGAGCGGGTGCGGGGAGTGGTGGACGATCGTGAGCACCTGAAACTTCATGTCCCCACTCTGCGCGCCGAGTGTTGCGGGGGTGTGGCGGGCGCATGGCACGCGTCAGGGGCGGCTCCCCCGAGGAGGAACCGCCCCTGTGCACCGTGGAGTTACTTCCGCAGCATCGACTCGACCTCGGCGCGGATCTCGTCCGTCGCGAGACCGCGGATGGTCAGCGTCGTACGGCGGCGCAGCACGTCGTCCGCCGTCTCGGCCCACTCGTGGTCGCGGGCGTAGGCGACCTGCGCCCAGATCTCCGGGGCGTCCGGGTGGATCCGGCGGGCGAGTTCCGGGTTCTCGTTCGCCATCCGGGCGATGTCGAAGGAGAGCGAGCCGTAGTGCGTGGCCAGGTGCTTGGCGGTGTCGGCGGCCATCCGGGGGCCGGGCGCCGGACCGTCGACGAGCAGCCGGTGGGCGACCGCGTTCGGGTTGGCTATGCCGGGCAGCGGCAGCCGCTTCGGCAGCGCGGACACCGGCTCGTAGTCCTCGCCGAGCGGGTGGCCGGGGAGCTGCTCCAGCTTCTTCATCACCGTGCGGCCGATGTGGCGGAAGGTCGTCCACTTGCCGCCGGCCACCGACAGCATGCCGCCGCGGCCCTCGGTGACGACGGTCTCGCGCTTGGCCTTGGAGGTGTCGCCGGGGCCGCCGGGGAGCACCCGCAGGCCGGCGAAGGAGTACGTGATCAGGTCGCGCGAGAGCTGCTGGTCGCGGATGGAGAAGGCGGCCTCGTCCAGGATCTGGGCGGTGTCCTTCTCGGTGACCTCGACCTGGCCGGGGTCGCCCTCGTACTCCTCGTCGGTGGTGCCGAGGAGCAGCATGTCCTCCCAGGGGAGGGCGAAGGTGATGCGGTACTTGTCGATCGGGGTGGCCAGCGCGGCCTTCCACGGCGAGGTCCGCTTGAGGACCAGGTGCGCGCCCTTGGAGAGGCGGATGGAGGGGGCCGCGTTGGGGTCCTCCATCCTGCGCAGGTGGTCGACCCACGGGCCGGTGGCGTTGAGCACGAGGCGGGCGTTCACGCCGAACTCGTCGCCGGTGGTGCGGTCCTTCAGGTCCGCTCCGGTGACCCGGCCGCGGGTGAAGCGCAGCCCGGTGACCTCGGCGTGGTTGAGGACGGTGGCGCCGGCGTCGACGGCGGCGCGGACCGTCATCAGCGCCATGCGGGCGTCGTTCATCTGGTCGTCGCCGTAGACGGCGACGGCCTTGAGGTTGTCGGTGCGCAGCTCCGGCACGTCCTGCGCGGCCTTGGCGGGGGAGAGCAGGTGTCCGACGCCGTCGCCGAAGGCCGAGAGGGCGCTGTAGGCGAAGACACCGGCGCCGAGCTTGGCCGCGCCGTGCGGGCCGCCCTTGTAGACGGGCAGGTAGAAGGTGAGCGGGTTGGCGAGGTGCGGTGCCACCTGGCGGGAGACCGCACGCCGCTCGAAGTGGTTCTCCGCCACCAGCTTCACCGCGCCGGTCTGCAGGTAGCGCAGACCGCCGTGGAGCAGCTTGGAGGAGGCGGACGAGGTGGCGCCGGCGAAGTCGCCGGCGTCCACCAGGGCCACCCGCAGGCCCGACTGTGCGGCGTGCCAGGCGGTGGAGATGCCCAGGATGCCGCCGCCGATCACCAGGAGGTCGTACGTCGCCTTGGAAAGCTGGTCCCGGGTCTCGGCGCGGCTCGGCAGGGAACCGGCAGCCGGGTGCGTCCCGAGGGCAGGGACGCTCTGCAGGGTGGTCATCTCGTATTACTCCTCGTCCTCGATCCAGCCCATGGTCCGCTCGACGGCCTTGAGCCAGCTCTTGTACTCGCTGTCACGCTTGTCGGCGTCCATGCGAGGGGTCCATTCCGCCGCCCGGCGCCAGTTGGCGCGCAGCGCGTCGGTGTCCGGCCAGAAGCCGACGGCGAGACCGGCGGCGTAGGCGGCGCCGAGGCAGGTGGTCTCGGCGACCATCGGACGCACGACGGGCGCGTCCAGGAAGTCCGAGAGGGTCTGCATCAGCAGGTTGTTGGAGGTCATGCCGCCGTCGACCTTGAGCGCGGTCAGCTCGACGCCGGAGTCCTTCGTCATGGCGTCGGTGATCTCGCGGGTCTGCCAGGCGGTGGCCTCCAGGACGGCGCGGGCGATGTGCGCCTTGGTGACGTACCGGGTGAGGCCGGCGATGACACCGCGCGCGTCGGAGCGCCAGTACGGGGCGAACAGGCCGGAGAAGGCCGGCACGAAGTAGGCGCCGCCGTTGTCCTCGACCGAGGACGCGAGGGTCTCGATCTCGGCGGCGGACTTGATCAGGCCCATCTG
Organism: Streptomyces sp. NPDC015661; assembly: GCF_043077765.1. Taxonomy (NCBI): domain Bacteria; kingdom Bacillati; phylum Actinomycetota; class Actinomycetes; order Kitasatosporales; family Streptomycetaceae; genus Streptomyces; species Streptomyces sp. NPDC015661. The sequence continues at coordinate 185,652 of NZ_JBIBST010000005.1, forward strand.
GTCGCGCATCCACTGCACCAGCGAGCCGGTGACGGCGATCGAGCCCTCCAGGGCGTAGACCGGCTTGGCGTCGCCGATCTGGTAGCCGACCGTGGTCAGCAGGCCGCTGTAGGAGTTGATGATCTTGTCACCGGTGTTCATCAGCATGAAGGTGCCGGTGCCGTACGTGGACTTGGCCTCGCCCTCGGCGAAACACGTCTGGCCGAACAGGGCGGCCTGCTGGTCGCCGAGCGCGGAGGCGACCGGGACGCCGTCGAGGATGCCGCCCTTGACCGTGCCGTACACCTCGGCGGAGGAGCGGATCTCCGGCAGCACGGTGGCCGGGATCTCCATGGACTGCAGGATCTTCTCGTCCCAGGCCATGGTGTGGAGGTTCATGAGCATGGTGCGGGAGGCGTTGGTGACGTCGGTGACGTGGTGGCCGCCGTCGACGCCGCCCGTGAGGTTCCAGATGACCCAGGAGTCCATGGTGCCGAAGAGGATGTCGCCGCGCTCGGCGCGCTCGCGCAGGCCCTCGACGTTGTCGAGCAGCCAGCGGACCTTCGGGCCGGAGAAGTAGCTCGCGAGGGGGAGGCCGGTCTCGCGGCGGAAGCGGTCCTGGCCGACGTTGCGGCCGAGCTCCTTGCAGAGGGCGTCGGTGCGGGTGTCCTGCCAGACGAGGGCGTTGTGGACGGGCTCACCGGTGTTCTTGTCCCAGAGCAGCGTGGTCTCGCGCTGGTTGGTGATGCCGATGGCCTTGACGTCGGCGGCGGTGATGTTGGCCTTCTCGAGCGCGCCGGCGACGACCTCCTGGACGTTGGTCCAGATCTCGGCGGCGTCGTGCTCGACCCAGCCCGGCTTCGGGAAGATCTGCTCGTGCTCCTTCTGGTCGACCGAGACGATCCGGCCGTCCTTGTCGAAGACGATGCAGCGCGAGGAGGTGGTGCCCTGGTCGATGGCCGCGATGAACGGGCCGGAGGTGTGTGCGTCGGTCACGGTGTGCTCCAAGGGAAGTCTGGAAGAAGGACGGCTCAGGCGAACGCGATGTTGTAGATACCCGCGGCGAGGGCGCCACCGATCAGCGGACCGGCGACCGGGATCCAGGCGTAGCTCCAGTCGGAGCCGCCCTTGTTCGGCAGCGGGAGCAGGGCGTGCACGATGCGCGGGCCGAGGTCACGGGCCGGGTTGATGGCGTAACCGGTCGGGCCGCCGAGCGAGAGGCCGATGGAGACCACGACGAACGCGGTGATCAGGGCGCCGATGACGCCGAGGCCCTTGCCGCTGTCGTTGAGGCCCTGGGTGAGCACGGCCAGGACCAGCACGACGGTGCCGATGATCTCGGTGGCCAGGTTCTGCCAGGTGTTACGGATCTCGGGGCCCGTGGAGAAGATGCCGAGCACCGGGCCGGGGCCCTCGATCGGCTTCTCGCCGATGGTCTCCGGGTCCGTGAGGTGGGCCTGGAACTGGCCGTAGTAGGCCACCCAGACCAGCGCCGCGCCGATCATCGCGCCGAGCATCTGGCCGGCGATGTAGACCGGGACGTTGCTCCAGTCCCCGTCCTTGATCGCGATGCCGACCGTGACGGCGGGGTTCAGATGGGCTCCCGAGAGGGAAGCGGTCATGTAGACGGCCGTCATGACGGCGAAGCCCCACCCGAAGGTGATCGCGAGCCAGCCCGCGTTGCGGGCCTTGGAGCTCTTGAGCGTGACGGCGGCACACACACCGCCGCCGAGCAGAATGAGTACGGCGGTACCGATGGTCTCGCCGAGGAAGATGTCGGAGCTGGACACCCGCGACTCCTTTGTCCTTCGTCCAGGGGAAGGCGAACCACGGGTCACTCCGGTGGTCCGCGCCCTCGTGTGAGGGCGTTGCCGGCCCTTGGCACTGTGACACCTTAGCGCGATTGCCGGTAGGTGTTCGACAATGCCGACCGATGAACGGAAGTTTTGCCCCGGGGTTAACAGCGCGTCAAGGGTTCGGGAAGTGAAAAACCCGCCGATAACGCGATCGTTACCGGCGGGTTCTGTTGCCTGGCGGGCGGTCCGTGACCGAGCCCGCACGCGCGGTCAGAAGCGGTTCGCCCCCAGGTCCCTGGAGACGGCGCGGGCGCAGTCCCGCACGGCGGCCACCAGCTCCGGACGGAGCTCCCCGCCCGGACAGACCCGCTCCACGGCGCCCGTGACCGCCACCGCGCCCACCGGCATCCGCCGCCGGTCGTGGATCGGCGCCGCCACCGACGCCACGCCCTCCCAGGTCTCCTCCACGTCCGCCGCCCAGCCGCGGGCCCGCGTCATGTCGAGCAGCGACTCGAAGTCGCCGAGCTCCGTGGTCGTCCGGGGCGTGAACGCCTCGCGCTCGATCTCCAGCACCTCGCTGTGCGCCACCGGGTCGTACGCCGACAGCACCTTGCCCAGCGCCGTGGAGTGCAGCGGCTGCATGGCCCCCACCTCCAGGACCTGCCGGCTGTCGTCCGGCCGGAAGACGTGGTGCACGATCAGCACGCCCCGCTGGTGCAGCACCCCCAGGTGCACGCTCTCGCCGCTGGACCGCGCCAGGTCGTCCGTCCAGACCAGGGCGCGCGCCCGCAGCTCGTGCACGTCCAGATAGCTGTTGCCGAGCCGCAGCAGCTCCGCGCCCAGCTGGTAGCGGCCCGAGGCCGCGTCCTGCTCCACGAAGCCCTCCGCCTGGAGGGTGCGCAGGATGCCGTGGGCCGTGCCCTTGGCGAGTCCGAGGGAGGACGCGATGTCGGACAGTCCGAGCCGGCGCTCGCCGCCCGCGAGCAGTCGCAGCATGGCCGCCGCTCTTTCAAGCGACTGGATGTTCTTCGCCATCGCCCGGCCCCTCACCCTTCTCACACTGTTCGACAATGCTGAACACTATCGGTCGATGCCGACCTCGCGTCACACCACACAGTGTCGGCCAAGGAGGGGCAGGACCGGGAGTCCCCGCACACAGGATGCCGTCCGGCCCGTGGGACGCCGTGTCCACCCCGGGCCGAGCGCGGTTACGCTGGCCCCGTGCACCCTCCCCCGAGGGCGCAAAGCCGACAGCCGTCGCATCCCAGGGAGCTCATCCATGGCCTCGTTGCCGACCCCTTCCGCTGACAGCCGGAACCGCGCCGCCGCCCTCCGCGAGGCACTCGCCAGCCGAGTCGTCGTCGCCGACGGAGCCATGGGCACCATGCTCCAGGCCCAGGACCCCACCCTCGAGGACTTCCAGAACCTCGAAGGATGCAACGAGATCCTCAACGTCACCCGGCCCGACATCGTCCGTTCGGTGCACGAGGCGTACTTCGAGGTCGGGGTCGACTGCGTCGAGACCAACACGTTCGGCTCCAACCACTCGGCCGCCGGCGAGTACGAGATCGCCGACCGGATCTTCGAGCTCTCCGAGGCCGGCGCCCGGATCGCCCGCGAGGTCGCCGACGAGTTCGGCGCCAAGGACGGCCGCCAGCGCTGGGTGCTCGGCTCGATCGGCCCCGGCACCAAGCTGCCCTCGCTCGGCCACATCGCGTACGACGTGCTGCGCGACGGCTACCAGCAGAACGCCGAGGGCCTCCTCGCCGGCGGCGCCGACGCCCTGATCGTCGAGACCACCCAGGACCTGCTGCAGACCAAGTCCAGCCTCATCGGCGCGCGCCGCGCGATGGACGCCCTGGGCGTGGACGTCCCCCTGATCTGCTCCCTCGCCTTCGAGACGACCGGCGTCATGCTGCTCGGCTCCGAGATCGGCGCCGCGCTGACCGCCCTGGAGCCCCTCGGCATCGACCTGATCGGCCTGAACTGTTCCACCGGCCCCGCCGAGATGAGCGAGCACCTGCGCTACCTCGCCCGCCACTCCCGTACGCCCCTCATGTGCATGCCGAACGCCGGCCTGCCCGTGCTCACCAAGGACGGCGCGTACTTCCCGCTCACCGCCTCCGAGATGGCCGACGCGCAGGAGAACTTCGTCCGCGACTACGGCCTCTCCCTGGTCGGCGGCTGCTGCGGCTCCACGCCCGAGCACCTGCGCCAGGTCGTCGAGCGGGTCCAGGGCCTCACGCCCCCCGAGCGCTCCCCGCGCCCCGAGCCCGGCGCCGCCTCGCTCTACCAGACCGTGCCGTTCCGCCAGGACACCTCGTACCTGGCGATCGGCGAGCGGACCAACGCCAACGGCTCGAAGAAGTTCCGCGAGGCCATGCTCGAAGGCCGCTGGGACGACTGCGTGGAGATGGCCCGCGACCAGATCCGCGAGGGCGCGCACATGCTCGACCTCTGCGTCGACTACGTGGGCCGCGACGGCGTCGCCGACATGGAGGAACTCGCCGGCCGCTTCGCCACCGCCTCCACCCTGCCGATCGTCCTCGACTCCACCGAGGTGGAGGTCCTGCGGGCCGGCCTGGAGAAGCTGGGCGGCCGGGCCGTCATCAACTCGGTCAACTACGAGGACGGCGACGGACCCGAGTCCCGCTTCGCGAAGGTCACCCGACTGGCCCAGGAGCACGGCGCCGCCCTCATCGCCCTCACCATCGACGAGGAGGGCCAGGCCCGTACGGCCGAGCACAAGGTCGCCGTCGCCGAGCGCCTCATCGAGGACCTCACCGGCAACTGGGGCATCCACGAGTCGGACATCCTCATCGACGCCCTCACCTTCACGATCTGCACGGGCCAGGAGGAGTCGCGGAAGGACGGCATCGCGACGATCGAGGCGATCCGCGAGCTGAAGCGCCGCCACCCGGACGTCCAGACCACGCTGGGCCTCTCCAACATCTCCTTCGGCCTCAACCCGGCCGCCCGCATCCTCCTCAACTCGGTCTTCCTCGACGAGTGCGTCAAGGCGGGCCTCGACTCGGCGATCGTCCACGCCTCGAAGATCCTGCCGATCGCCCGCTTCGACGAGGAGCAGGTCACCACCGCCCTCGACCTGACCTACGACCGGCGCGCCGAGGGCTACGACCCGCTGCAGAAGCTGATGGCCCTCTTCGAGGGCGCGACGGCGAAGTCCCTGAAGGCGGGGAAGGCGGAGGAGCTGCTCGCCCTGCCCCTGGACGAGCGCCTCAAGCGCCGCATCGTCGACGGCGAGAAGAACGGCCTGGAGGCCGACCTCGACGAGGCCCTGGAGACCCGCCCGGCCCTCGACATCGTCAACGACACCCTGCTCGACGGCATGAAGACCGTCGGTGAGCTCTTCGGCTCCGGCCAGATGCAGCTGCCGTTCGTGCTCCAGTCCGCCGAGGTCATGAAGACGGCGGTCGCCCACCTCGAACCGCACATGGAGAAGTCCGAGGCCGAGGGCAAGGGCACGATCGTGCTCGCCACCGTCCGCGGCGACGTCCACGACATCGGCAAGAACCTCGTCGACATCATCCTCTCCAACAACGGCTACAACGTCGTCAACATCGGCATCAAGCAGCCGGTCTCCGCGATCCTGGAGGCCGCCGAGGAGCACAACGCCGACGTCATCGGCATGTCCGGCCTCCTCGTGAAGTCCACGGTGATCATGAAGGAGAACCTGGAGGAGCTGAACCAGCGCGAGCTGGCCGCCAAGTACCCGGTGATCCTCGGCGGCGCCGCCCTCACCCGCGCCTACGTCGAGCAGGACCTCCACGAGATCTACCAGGGCGAGGTCCGCTACGCCCGCGACGCCTTCGAGGGCCTGCGCCTCATGGACGCCCTCATCGGCGTCAAGCGCGGCGTCCCCGGAGCCGTACTCCCCGAGCTCAAGCAGCGCCGGGTCGCCAAGAGCGCCACCGCCACCCTCCAGGTCGACGAGCCGGAGCCCGGCGGCCGCTCCGACGTGGCCACCGACAACCCGGTGCCGACCCCGCCCTTCTGGGGCACCCGCGTCGTCAAGGGCATCCCGCTGAAGGACTACGCGTCCTGGCTCGACGAGGGCGCCCTCTTCAAGGGCCAGTGGGGCCTCAAGCAGAACCGGGCCGGCGACGGACCGGCGTACGAGGAGCTCGTCGAGACCGAGGGCCGGCCGCGGCTGCGCGGCTGGCTGGAGCGCCTCCACACCGAGAACCTCCTGGAGGCGGCCGTCGTCCACGGCTACTTCCCCTGCGTCTCCAAGGGCGACGACCTGATCATCCTGGACGAGGAGGGCAACGAGCGGACCCGCTTCTCCTTCCCGCGCCAGCGCCGCGGCCGCCGTCTCTGCCTCGCGGACTTCTTCCGCCCGGAGGAGTCCGGCGAGACCGACGTCGTCGGCCTCCAGGTCGTCACCGTCGGCTCGAGGATCGGCGAGGCCACGGCCAAGCTCTTCGAGTCCGACTCCTACCGCGACTACCTGGAGCTGCACGGCCTCTCCGTCCAGCTCGCCGAGGCCCTCGCCGAGTACTGGCACGCCCGCGTCCGCGCCGAGCTCGGCTTCGGCGGGGAGGACCCGGCGAACGTCGAGGACATGTTCGCGCTGAAGTACCGCGGCGCCCGCTTCTCGCTGGGTTACGGCGCCTGCCCCGACCTGGAGGACCGCGCCAAGATCGCGGACCTGCTGCGTCCGGAGCGGATCGGCGTCCACCTCTCCGAGGAGTTCCAGCTCCACCCCGAGCAGTCCACCGACGCCATCGTCATCCACCACCCCGAGGCGAAGTACTTCAACGCACGGTGACCGCGCGGTGACCGCGTGCGGTAAATACACGCGTTCCTTGTGATCGCGACGTACACTTGTCGGTCCAGTGCAGGCCGGTCTTCCTCCCCGTACCGGGGAGGGGGGCCGGCCTTCTCGTCCCTCCATGGAGGTGTGCCGGATGACCAGTACGGTCCCCGCGTCCCTGTTCCGTACGAACGGCAGCTCCGCCCTGCAGGCGGTCTTCCTCGACATGGACGGGACCCTCGTCGACACGGAGGGGTTCTGGTGGGACGCCGAGGTCGAGGTCTTCGCGGACCTCGGGCACCGGCTGGACGAGGCCTGGCGGGACATCGTCGTCGGCGGCCCGATGACCCGCAGCGCGGGCTACCTCATCGAGTCCACCGGCGCCGACATCACCCTCGAAGAGCTGACCGTGCTGCTCAACGAGAAGTTCGAGCAGCGCATCGACCGGGGTGTCCCCCTCATGCCGGGCGCCGAGCGGCTGCTCGCCGAGCTCGCCCGGCACTCCATCCCCACCGCCCTGGTCTCCGCCTCGCACCGGCGGATCATCGACCGGGTCCTCGCCTCGCTCGGCCGCGACCGCTTCACCCTCACCGTCGCCGGCGACGAGGTCGTCCGCACCAAGCCGCACCCCGAGCCCTATCTGACGGCCGCCCAGGGCGTCGGCGCCGACCCCGCGCTCTGCGCCGTCATCGAGGACACCGCGACCGGTGTGGCGGCCGCCGAGGCGGCGGGCTGCCGCGTCGTCGCGGTGCCCTCCGTCGCCCCGATCGCGCCCTCCCCGGGCCGGGTGGTCGTGCGCTCTCTCGAAGAGGTCGACGTGCCGTTCCTGCGGACCTTGATCACGGGAATTTGAGCTTTATCTGAGGAAGGCGATCAGGCGAAAGCAGCCGGGCCATTCACCGAAAAGCACCTACGTGACCTTGGTCACTCAGAGTGCCGGGCGGTGGGTGGCCCGTTCTCGTTCCGTGTCTCAAAAGCGGATGTTTCGGCGCCCCCTGTGTCCCGATTGAGTAAGCGTCGTCCGCAACGTCCGGCGCATGGTTATCGAGACTCATGCATTCATGATCACTCTGCGATTACGCCCCTGTACGGCCCCGGTCAAGGGGTACCGGCGCCGCGCACTAATCTTTCGCGAGTACTTCGCCGCATAAACCGCGTGTACCGGCGCATACCCAAGTCGCCGTGAACACAGGACCGATCGCAACACCCGGCCCGATCGCTCCCGCCCCGACCGGGCGGCAGTCGGCGGAGTTTTCACTGACCGCTGTACCCAGTGCCGGATGAGGAGATCGTCCCTGATGAACCGCAAGACCCTGGTGCTGCCGGCCGTGGCCGGACTGCTCGCCCCCCTGCTCGTCGCCTGCGGCGGCGCCGAGGAAGGCAGAGCGATCGTCGTCGGCACCACGGACCAGTTCATCGCCACCGAGGACGCCCCCGCCCCGCTCGACCCGGCCTTCGCCTACGACACCGGCGCCTGGAACATCCTGCGCCAGACCGTCCAGACCCTGCTGCACGTGCCCCGCGGCGGCGGCGAGCCCGTCCCCGAGGCGGCCAAGAGCTGCGGATTCTCCGACAAGGCCAGCGAGAGCTACCGCTGCACGCTCCGCGAGGGCCTCACCTTCGCCGACGGCACCCCCGTCACCGCCGAGGACGTCAAGTACTCCATCGAGCGCGTCCTGAAGATCAAGTCGGACAACGGCACGGCCGCCCTCCTCGCGAACATCGACACCGTCGAGACCCAGGGCACCGACGGGATCGTCTTCCACCTCAAGACCCCCGACGCCACCTTCCCGTACAAGCTGTCCACCCCCGTCGCCGGCATCCTGAGCAAGGACAAGTACGCCGCCGACCAGCTCCGCGACGGCTTCGACGTCGACGGCTCGGGCCCGTACACCATGAAGGTCGAGCGCGAGGGCGACAAGGCCACCCGCTTCGTCTTCACCAAGAACCCCGCCTACAAGGGCGACATCACCCTGCGCAACGACCGGGTCGAACTGCGTCCCTACGCCGACGCCGGCGCCATGGGCGCGGCCCTGGAGAGCGACGACATCGACATGATGGCCCGCTCCCTGTCGCAGAAGCAGATCAAGGACCTCACCGAGACGCCCAAGGACGGCATCCGCGTCACCGAGGTCCCCGGCCTCGAGATCCGCTACCTCGGCTTCAACACCAAGGCCCCCTCCGTCGAGGAGAAGGCCGTGCGCCAGGCCATGGCCGCCGTCGTCGACCGGGGCGCCCTCGTCAACCTCGTCTACGGACCCACCGCCGAGCCGCTGTACTCGCTGATCCCCTCCAGCATCACCGGTCACGCCACCCCCTTCTTCGACGCGTACGGCGAGCCCGACCCGGACCGCGCCGCGAAGATCCTCAAGGACGCGGGCGTCAAGACGCCGGTCAAGGTGACCCTGAACTACACCACCGACCACTACGGCGCCGAGACCGCCCAGGAGTTCGAGGCGCTCAAGAAGCAGCTCATCGCCAGCGAGCTCTTCGACGCCAGCGTCAAGGGCGCCGAGTGGTCCAAGTTCCGCACCGCCCAGAAGCGCGGCGACTACGCCGTCTACGGCCTCGGCTGGTTCCCGGACTACCCGGACCCGGACAACTACATCGCGCCGTTCCTCGACAGCGACAACTTCCTCAACACCCCCTACGTGAACAAGACCGTTCGCGAGAAGCTCATCCCGCGCTCGCGCCGCCAGGCCGACCGCAACGCCGCAAGCCCCGTCTACGCGCAGATCCAGAAGATCGTCGCCGAGGACGTCCCCGTCCTGCCGCTGTGGCAGGGCAAGCAGTACGTCGCCGCCCGCGACGACCTCAACGGAGTCGAGTACGCGCTCAACACCTCCTCCGACCTGCTGCTGTGGGAACTGGGCCGAGGCACCGCCTGACCCCTTCGTTGTCCCGGCCGCGCGCCCCGCGCGGCCGGCCTGACAAGAGATCAAGAGGCAAGTTCTGTGAAGGCAACCAACAAGTGGCTGACGGCTCCGCTCGCCGCGGGCCTGTCCGCCGCCCTACTCAGCGGCTGCGGCACCGAGCAGGGAAGCGGCTCCGGAGGCTCCGGAGGCGGCGTGCGCGTCGGCATGTCCGACGAGATCCTCGCCACCGACCCCGCCGCCGGCTACGACCCCGGCTCCTGGCTGCTGTTCAACAACGTCTTCCAGTCCCTCCTCGCCTTCCCCAAGGGCGGCTCCGAGCCCGAGCCCGATGCCGCCGACAAGTGCGACTTCTCCGCCGGCAGCAAGGTCTACACCTGCACCCTGCGCGAGGGCCTCACCTTCTCCAACGGCAACAAGCTGACCTCGGAGGACGTCAAGTTCTCCTTCGAGCGGGCCCTCAAGATCGCGGACCCCTCCGGCCCGGCGCCGCTGCTCTCCACCATCGACACCATCGAGACCCCCGACGAGCGGACCGTCGTCTTCCGCCTGAAGGTCCCGGACGCCACCTTCCCCAGCAAGATCGCCTCCGGCGCCGGCTCGATCGTCGACCACCGCGACTACCCCGCCGACGCCCTGCGCACCGACGGCAAGGCCACCGGCTCCGGCCCGTACAAGCTGGACTCCTTCAGCGACAGCGAGGCCACCTTCTCCGTCAACACCGGCTACAAGGGCGACGCCAAGGCGAAGAACGGCGCGGTCACCCTCAAGCTCTACCGCGGCGACCGCGTCGCGCTCTCCAAGGCCTTCGCCGACGGCGACATAGACGTGGCCTACCGAGGCCTCTCCGCCGACGACATCGCCGCCCTGGAGAACTCCGCCACGACGTCCGACAAGGGCATCGAGGTCGTCCCGGGCAGCAGCGCCGAGGTCCAGCACCTCGTCTTCAACGTGGAGGACCCGGTCGTCGGCAAGCTCGGCGTCCGCAAGGCCATCGCCCACCTCGTCGACCGCGAGGCCCTCGTCGAGAACGTCTACAAGTCGACGGCCACCCCGCTCTACTCGATCGTCCCGGCCGGCATCGCCGGACACAACACCGCCTTCTTCGACACCTACGGCACCCCCGACAAGGCCAAGGCCAAGAAGGCCCTCCGCGCCGCCGGCATCACCGAGAAGGTGAAGCTCACCCTCTGGTCCACGCCCAGCCGCTACGGCCCGGCCACCGACCAGGAGCTCAAGGCCATCGCCGAACAGCTCAACGCGAGCGGCCTCTTCGACGCCGACGTCAAGTCCGTCGCCTTCGAGCAGTACGAGAAGGACATCGCCGCCGGGAAGTACGGCGTCTACGTCAAGGGCTGGGTCCCCGACTACCCCGACGCCGACAACTTCACCAGCCCCTTCTTCGGCGAGGGCAACGTCCTCGACAACCGGTACGAGAACACCACCATCACCGGCACCCTCATCCCGAAGACCGCCGCCATCGCCGACCGCGCCGCCACCGCCGACGAGTACGGCAAGCTCCAGGACCTCGTCGCCGAGGAGCTCCCGGTGCTGCCGCTGTGGCAGGGCAAGCAGTACGCCGTCGCCCGCGACGACGTCACCGGCCTCGAATGGACCCTCGACGCCTCGACCGTCTTCCGCTTCTGGGAGATCCGCAAGGGCTGACACCCCCGCTCCACACACACGAGGGCCCGGTGCGCATCCCGCGCACCGGGCCCTCGTCCGTCCTCGCCGCGCCCGGGGCCCTACTGGCCGCCGGCCCCCGGCCGCACCAGACCGCTCTCGTACGCGTACACCGCGGCCTGCACCCGGTCCCGGAGGCCCAGCTTCGTCAGCACATGACCCACATGGGTCTTCACCGTCGTCTCGCTGACGAACAGGTCCGCCGCGATCTCCGCGTTCGACAGGCCGCGCGCCACCAGCTTCAGCACCTCCACCTCACGGTCGGTCAAGGTGTTCAGCGTGTCCGGAACCTGCTCCTCGCCCGTCGGCAGATGCGCCGAGTACTTGTCGAGCAGCCGGCGCGTGATCGACGGAGCCAGCATCGCCTCGCCCGCCGCCACCACACGGATCGCCTGCACCAGCTCGTTCGCCGGAGCGTCCTTCAGGAGGAAGCCGCTCGCCCCCGCCCGCAGCGCCTCCACCACGTACTCGTCCAGATCGAAGGTCGTCAGCACCAGCACCTTCGCCGGACCGTCCCGCCCCGGACCCGTGATCTGCCGGGTCGCCTCCACCCCGTCCATCCGCGGCATCCGGATGTCCATCAGCACCACGTCCGGCTGCAGCGCGCGCACCTGCTCCTGCGCCTGCAGACCGTCCCCGGCCTCACCCACCACCGCGATGTCCTGCTCCGCCTCCAGAATCATCCGGAAGCCGGTCCGCAGCAGCGGCTGATCGTCGACCAACAGGACGCGGATCGTCACAAGGGCTCCTTCACGGGACTGAGCTCACGAGGTGCGCCCACGTCGGCGCGGGCGGTGCTCAGGAAGACGGCTGGGCCGGGTCCATTCTGCCCTGCCCGGATTCACCCGACTCCGGCGGGCGCGCGGAAACGATCTTCAGCGGATAGACCGGGGGAGTCCCGCCGAACTCCGGACAGACCGCCTGATGGTCGCACCAACCGCACAGCTTCGTCGGCCGCGGCCGCCAGTCGCCCGACTCCGTCGCCAGCCGGATCGCGTCCCACAGCGCGTGCAGCTTCCGCTCCACCCGCAGCAGATCCGCCTCCACCGGGTCGTACGTCAGCACCTCCCCGCTGCCCAGGTACACCAGCTGCAGCCGCCGCGGGATCACCCGCTTCAGCCGCCACACCACCAGCGCGTAGAACGTCATCTGGAACAGCGCGCCGTCCCGGTACTCGGGCCGCGGCGCCTTCCCCGTCTTGTAGTCGACGATCCGCACCTCGCCCGAGGGCGCCACGTCGACCCGGTCGATCACTCCGCGCAGCCGCAGCCCCGACTCCAGCTCCGTCTCCACGAACAGCTCACGCTCGGCCGGCTCCAGACGCGTCGGATCCTCAAGGGTGAACCACCGCTCGACCAGCTTCTCCGCCTCGGCCAGCCAGCCCGCGAGCCGCTCCCCGTCCGGATCCTCCGCGAACAGCTCACCCAGCTCCGGCTTCGACTCCAGAAGACGGTCCCACTGCCCCGGCACCATCGACTTCGCCCGCGGCGCCGTCCGCTCCACCGCCGGATCGTCGAAGAGCCGCTCCAGGACCGCGTGCACCAGCGTGCCCCGCGTCGCCGCCGCGCTCGGCTTCTCCGGCAGCCGGTCGATCACCCGGAACCGGTACAGCAACGGACACTGCATGAAATCGCTCGCCCGCGAGGGCGACAACGACATGGGCGCCCGCGGCTCCGCCGGCGGCTGCTCGCTCGTACTCATGACGAAGACCCTACGACCCGCCACCGACATCGCGCGGCATACCATCGACCTGGGACCCCGTCGCACTGCATGATCGAACCGTGACGCACCGACGCGGGTCACACCACGCGACGAAAGGAACCCGTGAACCAGGACGAGCCCAAGCCGCAGCGGACCGAGGAGCCCGGCGGCGGGATCCTCATGGGACGGCCCTTCGGCGTGCCCGTCTACGTCGCCCCCAGCTGGTTCGTCGTCGCCGCCCTCATCACCTGGGTCTTCGGCGACCAGATCGACCGCGTCCTGCCCGAGCTCGGCGCCGCCCGCTACCTCGTCTCCCTCTTCTTCGCCGTCGCCTTCTACGCCTCCGTGCTCGTCCACGAACTGGCCCACACCCTCGCCGCGCTCCGCTTCAAACTCCCGGTGCGCCGCATCCAGCTCCAGTTCTTCGGCGGCGTCTCCGAGATCGAGAAGGAGACCGAGACCCCCGGCCGCGAATTCGTCCTCGCCTTCGTCGGCCCCCTCCTCTCCCTCGTCCTCGCCGGCGTGTTCTACCTCTCCCTGTACGCCGTCGAGCCCGGCACCGTCCCCGGCGTCCTCCTCGGCGGCCTGATGATCTCCAACCTGATCGTCGCGATCTTCAACCTGCTCCCCGGCCTGCCCCTCGACGGCGGCCGGATGCTCCGCGCCGCCGTCTGGAAGATCACCGGCAAGCCCATGAGCGGCACCGTCGCCGCCGCCTGGGTCGGCCGCGCCCTCGCCGTCCTCGTCCTCGTCGGCCTGCCCCTGCTCACCCGCACCGGACTCCTCGGCAACTCCACCGACGACATCAGCGGCTTCGAGACCGTCACCGACGCCCTCCTCGCCGCGATCCTCGCCGCCATCATCTGGACCGGCGCCGGCAACAGCCTCCGCATGGCCCGCCTCCGCGAGCACCTCCCCGAGCTCCGCGCCCGCGCCCTCACCCGCCGCGCCATCCCCGTCGAACCCACCACGCCGCTCTCCGAGGCCCTCCGCCGCGCCAACGAGGCCGGCGCCCGCGCCCTCGTCGTCGTCGACGGCGCCGGCGAACCCACCGGCATCGTCCGCGAGGCCGCCATCGCCGCCGTGCCCCAGCACCGCCGCCCCTGGGTCGCCGTCAGCACCCTCGCCCAGGACCTCACCGACGGCATGCGGGTCCCCGCCGAACTCACCGGCCAGCCCCTGCTCGACCACCTCCGCGCCAGCCCCGCCACCGAGTACCTCGTCATCGAGGAGACCGGCGAGATCTACGGCGTCCTCGCCACCACCGACGTCGAGCGGGCCTTCGTCCGGGCCATGGCACGACCCTCCTCCTGACCCCGGTACTCTGGTCACATGTCCGAACCGACCGGTGCCGCCCGCCGACGCGGGCCCTTCAAGGTCGGGGACCAGGTTCAGCTGACCGACCCCAAGGGCCGTCACTACACGTTCACGCTCGAAGAGGGAAAGAACTTCCACACCCACAAGGGTTCTTTCCCGCACGACGAACTGATCGGCGCCCCCGAGGGCAGCGTTGTCCGTACCACCGGAAACGTCGCCTACCTCGCGCTGCGCCCCCTGCTCCCCGACTACGTCCTGTCCATGCCCCGCGGCGCAGCCGTGGTCTACCCCAAGGACGCGGGGCAGATCCTGGCCTTCGCCGACATCTTCCCCGGCGCGCGCGTCGTGGAGGCCGGGGTGGGCTCGGGCTCGCTGAGCAGCTTCCTCCTGCGCGCCATCGGAGACAGCGGCATGCTGCACTCCTACGAGCGCCGCGAGGACTTCGCCGAGATCGCGAAGGGCAACGTCGAGCGTTACTTCGGCGGCCCCCACCCGGCCTGGCAGCTGACCGTCGGCGACCTCCAGGACAACCTGTCCGACACCGACGTCGACCGCGTCATCCTGGACATGCTCGCGCCCTGGGAGTGCCTGGAGGCCGTCTCCAAGGCCCTGGTCCCCGGCGGCATCCTCTGCTGCTACGTGGCGACCACCACCCAGCTCGCCCGCACCGTGGAGTCCATCCGCGAGTTCGGCTGCTACGCCGAGCCGCAGCCCTGGGAGTCCATGATCCGCAACTGGCACGTCGAGGGCCTCGCCGTCCGCCCCGATCACCGCATGATCGGCCACACCGGCTTCCTCGTCACCGCCCGTCGCCTCGCGGACGGCGTGGAGCCCCCGATGCGCCGCCGCCGCCCCGCCAAGGGCGCCTACGGCGAGGACTACGAGGGCCCCAACAAGGGCTGACGTTCCGACATTCACACCGCGCCGCCGTCGAGTTCCCCGCCCACGCGGGAGAACTCGACGGCGGCGTCCTCATGTTCGCCGCCGCGAAGACCGGCCGGACGACCCCGACCCCAGCTGTTCCGTCCCCCTGTGACGTGTGGCACGATGCCGGGAACCCCGTCGCACCACCCCACAGGAGACGTCTCGCGTGCAGCACTCCGCCGCCCCGGACCTCGCGGACCTCGCCCACACCGACGCCCGGCCGGCCCACTGGCTGGCCACCGCCACCGCGACCGCCGCGGTCGTCGCCCTCGCCGGACTGCTCCAGCCCGGCCCCGCCGGAGCCACCGGCGCACCGGCCGCCGCCCCGCGCCCGGCACCCGCCCCCGAGGCCGCCGGAGCCGACTACCCGCTGGAGTGCGGGGGAGGCCCCCGTACGGTCGCGAAGCGGGCCACCGGAGACCTCGACGGCGACGGGAACCCCGAGACGATCGCAGTCGTGCACTGCGAAGCCGGCTCCGGCACCCCGCCGAGCGGCGTCTACGTCCTCACCCGCGGCAAGGAGAACGGCAGCCCCGCGCGCGTGGTCGCCACGCTCGTCGCGCCGGACCAGCACCGGAGCGTCACCGAGCTCGCCGTCCGCGACGGGGCCGTGCGCGCCACCCTGCTCGGCTACTCGTCCCCCGAGGTGCCCAGCTGCTGCCCCGACGAGAAGGAGCAGGTCAGCTGGCGCTGGCAGGGCGGCGCCTTCGTCCGCGGCGGCCAGTCCGAAGCCCGCGGCGTCTGAGGGCCTTCCGGCGGATCAGGCCCCGGCCGTCACTCGGCGTCGGGGCCGTACACCTCGACCTTGTCCGCGACCCGGCGGACATGGATGCAGTCGCCCGGGCACTCCTTCGCGGAGTCCACCACGTCCTGGAGGAGCGGCAGCGGCACCGGCGTGGTGGCGCCCGCGTCCTGGAGCAGCTCGTCGTCGGCGCTCTTCACGTACGCGAGCCCGTCGATGTCGAGCTCGAAGACCTCGGGAGCGTACTGCGCGCAGATCCCGTCCCCGGTGCACAGGTCCTGGTCGATCCAGACCTCAAGCGCCTCCTCGGCGCCCGATGCGGGGGCCTCGTGCTGCACGGTCATATCTCCTGCCGTTTCTGCTTCGCGCGATAAGTCGGGCCACCCCTGACGGGTGTTGACCAATGACGACGATACAACCGCCCGCTTTCAAGCGGTGAAGGGTGGGTATTCCCCTGGCGAGAGGGGAAGCGCAAGGGTGAAGATCGGACACACCCCGGAGTCTTTTTGATCTAGGGGTTTCAATCACCACCCACGCAGGTAGGGTCAGGAAGCGTCCAGCTCCCCTTGGAGGAGGTGAGGACCGTGGCAGCCCACGACGACGACATCAACCGCGGCATCCGGCCGGGGCGGGGGTCTGAAGACCCCGCCGGTCAGGTTGCCTATCTCGAGCAGGAAATCGCCGTCCTGCGCCGCAAGCTCGCCGACTCTCCGCGCCACACGAGGATTCTCGAAGAGCGGATCGTCGAGCTGCAGACCAACCTGGCCGGCGTGTCCGCGCAGAACGAACGTCTGGCGAACACGCTCCGTGAGGCCCGCGACCAGATCGTGGCCCTCAAGGAGGAGGTCGACCGGCTCGCGCAGCCGCCGGCCGGCTTCGGTGTCTTCCTGCAGGCGAACGAGGACGGCACGTGCGACATCTTCACCGGGGGCCGCAAGCTCCGGGTGAACGTCAGCCCGAGCATCGAGCTCGAAGAGCTCAAGCGCGGCCAGGAAGTCATGCTCAACGAAGCGCTCAACGTGGTCGAGGCCATGGAGTTCGAGCGCGCCGGGGACATCGTCACCCTCAAGGAGATCCTCGAGGACGGCGAGCGCGCCCTGGTGGTGGGGCACACCGACGAGGAGCGGGTGGTGAGGCTCGCCGAGCCTCTGCTGGACGTCACCATCCGCGCCGGCGACGCCCTGCTGCTCGACTCCAGGTCCGGCTACGTCTACGAAGTGGTCCCCAAGAGCGAGGTCGAAGAGCTCGTTCTCGAAGAGGTCCCGGACGTCGACTACGACAAGATCGGCGGTCTGGGCAACCAGATCGAGCTGATCCGCGACGCGGTCGAGCTCCCCTACCTCTACCCGGACCTCTTCAAGGAGCACGAACTGCGGCCGCCCAAGGGCATCCTGCTCTACGGCCCGCCCGGCTGCGGCAAGACGCTGATCGCGAAGGCCGTGGCCAACTCCCTGGCCAAGAAGGTCGCCGAGGTGACCGGCCAGCCCGCGGGGAAGTCCTACTTCCTCAACATCAAGGGCCCCGAGCTCCTCAACAAGTACGTCGGCGAGACCGAGCGGCACATCCGCCTCGTCTTCCAGCGTGCCCGGGAGAAGGCGAGCGAGGGCACCCCCGTCATCGTCTTCTTCGACGAGATGGAATCCCTCTTCCGCACCCGCGGATCCGGTGTCAGCTCGGACGTGGAGAACACCATCGTCCCGCAGCTGCTCGCCGAGATCGACGGCGTGGAAGGCCTGGAGAACGTCATCGTCATCGGCGCCTCCAACCGCGAGGACATGATCGACCCGGCGATCCTGCGGCCCGGCCGCCTCGACGTCAAGATCAAGATCGAGCGTCCGGACGCGGAGGCCGCGAAGGACATCTTCGCGAAGTACCTCACGGCCAACCTGCCGCTCCACTCGGACGACATCTCCGAGCACAGCGGCTCGAAGGCCGCCGCCGCCCACGGAATGATCCAGTCCGTCGTCGAGCAGATGTACGCGGAATCCGAGGAGAACCGCTTCCTCGAAGTCACGTACGCCAACGGCGACAAGGAAGTCCTGTACTTCAAGGACTTCAACTCCGGCGCGATGATCCAGAACATCGTCGACCGGGCCAAGAAGATGGCCATCAAGGCCTTCCTCGACCACAACCAGAAGGGCATCCGGGTCTCCCACCTCCTCCAGGCGTGCGTGGACGAGTTCAAGGAGAACGAGGACCTGCCCAACACCACCAACCCCGACGACTGGGCCCGGATCTCCGGAAAGAAGGGCGAGCGGATCGTGTTCATCCGCACGCTCGTCACCGGAAAGCAGGGCGCGGACACCGGACGCTCCATCGACACGGTGGCCAATACCGGTCAGTACCTGTAAAACGCCCACCGGCTGCGGATGTCCGGAAACCGGGCATCCGCAGCCGACGCATTCCATCCAGCATTTCCCCCGGCATCACAGGGAAACAGGAAATACTGCAACTGATCTCCCCACCAGCGCGGAGCCGCTCTAGGCTCATCGGTACCGCCGAGTCGCGCACAGTGAGCGCCGCCGGGCAAGGAGGGCCGCATGACCGTACGGCGAGTAATGGGCATCGAGACGGAGTACGGGATCTCCGTCCCCGGACACCCGAACGCCAATGCCATGCTCACCTCGTCCCAGATCGTCAACGCCTACGCGGCGGCGATGCACCGGGCGCGCCGCGCCCGCTGGGACTTCGAGGAGGAGAACCCGCTGCGGGACGCCCGCGGCTTCGACCTCGCCCGCGAGGCCGCCGACTCCAGCCAGCTCACCGACGAGGACATCGGCCTGGCCAACGTGATCCTCACCAACGGGGCCCGGCTCTACGTGGACCACGCCCACCCCGAGTACAGCGCCCCCGAGGTCACCAACCCGCGCGACGCCGTCCTCTGGGACAAGGCCGGCGAGCGGATCATGGCGGAGGCGGCCGAGCGCGCCGCCCAGCTCCCCGGGGCCCAGCCCATCCACCTCTACAAGAACAACACCGACAACAAGGGCGCCTCCTACGGCACGCACGAGAACTACCTGATGAAGCGGGAGACCCCCTTCTCGGACATCGTGCGCCACCTGACCCCCTTCTTCGTCTCCCGCCAGGTCGTCACCGGCGCGGGACGGGTCGGCATCGGCCAGGACGGCCGGGAGAACGGCTTCCAGCTCAGCCAGCGCGCCGACTACTTCGAGGTCGAGGTGGGCCTGGAGACGACGCTCAAGCGGCCCATCATCAACACCCGGGACGAGCCGCACGCCGACGCCGAGAAGTACCGCCGCCTGCACGTGATCATCGGCGACGCGAACCTCTCGGAGATCTCCACCTACCTCAAGCTCGGCACCACCGCCCTCGTCCTCTCCATGATCGAGGACGGCTTCATCACCGTCGACCTCGCCGTCGACCAACCGGTCCGCACCCTGCACCAGGTCTCGCACGACCCGACCCTCCAGTACCTGATCACGCTCCGCAGCGGCCGGACACTCACCGGGGTGCAGCTCCAGATGGAGTACTTCGAGCTGGCCAGGAAGTACGTGGAGGAGCGGTACGGCTCGGACGCGGACGAGCAGACCATGGACGTCCTCACGCGCTGGGAGGACACCCTGGGCCGCCTGGAGACCGATCCGATGAGCCTCGCCGGCGAGCTGGACTGGGTCGCCAAGCGGGAGCTCATGGAGGGCTACCGGCGCCGCGACGGCCTGGACTGGGACGCGGCCCGGCTGCACCTGGTGGACCTCCAGTACGCGGACGTACGCCCCGAGAAGGGCCTCTACAACCGCCTGGTGGCGCGCGGGCGCATGAAGCGGCTCCTGGACGAGCACGAGGTGGAGCGGGCCGAGACGGCGCCTCCCGAGGACACCAGGGCCTACTTCCGCGGCCGCTGCCTGGAGCAGTACGCCGACGACGTCGCCGCGGCCTCCTGGGACTCGGTGATCTTCGACCTGCCCGGCCGGGACTCGCTCCAGCGCGTCCCGACCCTGGAGCCGCTGCGGGGCACCAAGGCGCACGTGAAATCGCTCCTGGACCGCTGCCGGACGGCGGAGGAACTGGTGCGGGTCCTTTCGGGGGGCTGAACCAGGGGCCTGCCAGGGGCCTGAAATACCCCGGCACTGGGAATCATGGAATCAGTGCCCGGGCGTTGTGGAAACTGCGGGGCCGAAGTCAGACCCGACCTATAGGGTCTGATCTTGTACGGACTCAACCGAGCGGGCCGATTCGAGCGGGGTGAGGGATATGGCGACCAAGGACACCGGCGGCGGACAGCAGAAGGCGACGCGATCCACGGAGGAGGTCGAGGAGACCACCACCGAGGCGAGCTCCGACCTCAAGGAACGCCAGGAGAAGCTGAGCGACGACGTGGACTCCGTCCTGGACGAGATCGACGACGTACTCGAGGAGAACGCCGAGGACTTCGTTCGAAGCTTCGTTCAGAAGGGCGGCGAGTAGCCGCCCCACGCGCCTGTCGACCTCCGTCCCCGGAGCCCCGGAGAAAGCCGTGGGTCCGGGGACGGATGACAAGCGGTGGCACGGGTAAGGTCCGTGCACAGTACGCAAGATCGCCCCGCGCTTCCCACGGCGGGCCGACTCTCCCACCCGGAAGGAATCGCGTGGAAGCCAACCCTCGTAGCACCGGGCGTCTGCCGGCGGCCTTCCTGACGCCGGGCTCGTCCTCGTTCATGGACTTCCTGGCGGATCACTCGCCGGAGCTGCTCCCGGGGAACCGGAAGCTGCCGGAGGGGATCGTCGAGGCGCCGCACGGCACCACCATCGTGGCCGCCACGTTCCCCGGTGGCGTCGTGCTCGCCGGTGACCGGCGGGCGACCATGGGGAACATGATCGCGCAGCGGGACATCGAGAAGGTGTTCCCGGCCGACGAGTACTCCGCCGTCGGCATCGCCGGCACCGCCGGCCTCGCCGTGGAGATGGTCAAGCTGTTCCAGCTGGAGCTGGAGCACTTCGAGAAGGTGGAGGGCGCGACGCTCTCCCTGGAGGGCAAGGCGAACCGTCTCTCCACCATGATCCGGGGCAACCTGGGCATGGCCATGCAGGGCCTCGCCGTCGTGCCGCTCTTCGCGGGCTGGGACGAGGGCAAGGAGAAGGGCCGGATCTTCTCGTACGACGTGACCGGCGGCCGCTCCGAGGAGCACGGCTTCGCCGCCACCGGCTCCGGCTCGATCTTCGCGCGCGGTTCGATGAAGAAGCTGTACCGCGCCGACCTGACCGAGGAGCAGGCCACCACACTGGTGGTGCAGGCGCTGTACGACGCGGCGGACGACGACTCGGCGACCGGCGGTCCCGACATGGCCCGCCGGATCTTCCCGATCGTCACCGTCATCACCGACGAGGGCTTCCGCAGGCTCACCGAGGCGGAATCCTCCGAGCTGGCCCGATCGGTCACCGAGCGGCGTCTGGAGCAGCCCGACGGGCCGCGCGCCGCCCTGCTCTGACCCGTCGTCGCCCGTAGAAGCCCTTCAGACCGGAAGAAAGGGACGGTAGCCGGTGTCCACGCCGTTCTATGTCTCACCCCAGCAGGCCATGGCCGACCGGGCCGAGTACGCCCGCAAGGGCATCGCCCGCGGCCGCAGCCTGGTCGTCCTCCAGTACACCGACGGCATCGTCTTCGTCGGTGAGAACCCGTCCCGTGCCCTGCACAAGTTCAGCGAGATCTACGACCGGATCGGCTTCGCGGCCGCCGGCAAGTACAACGAGTACGAGAACCTCCGCATCGGCGGCGTGCGCTACGCCGACCTGCGGGGCTACACCTACGACCGGGACGACGTCACCGCGCGCGGCCTGGCCAACGTCTACGCCCAGACCCTCGGCACGATCTTCTCCAGCGCGGGGGAGAAGCCGTACGAGGTGGAGCTGGTCGTCGCCGAGGTCGGCTCCGAGCCCGAGGGCGACCAGATCTACCGGCTCCCGCACGACGGCTCGATCGTGGACGAGCACGGCTCGGTCGCGGTCGGCGGGAACGCCGAGCAGATCAGCTCCTTCCTGGACCAGCGGCACCGGGACGGCATGACGCTCGCCGAGGCCCTGAAGCTGGCCGTGCAGGCGCTGTCGCGGGACACCAACGGCACCGAGCGGGAGATCCCCGCGGAGCGTCTGGAGGTGGCGGTCCTGGACCGCACGCGTCCGCAGCAGCGCAAGTTCAAGCGGATCGTCGGCCGTCAGCTGTCGCGCCTCCTGGAGGCGGACAACGCGGCGGCGGCGAAGACGGACGAGCCCTCGGACGAGGCTCCCGAGGAGTAGTCGGTTCCGCCCCGAGGGGCCCCGGTCCGCACGGACCGGGGCCCCTCGGGCGTTTCCGGGCTCAGGAGGCCGGTGCGGGGCCCGAGGAGCCGCGGGGGACGAGGGCGACGGGCAGGGAGACCGGCTCGGGCCGTTCGCCCGCGAGAACGGCGAGGAGAGCCTCCATGCCCCGCCGGCCGAACTCCTCGGCGGGCAGCCGGACCGTGGTCAGCTCGGGCTCCAGCACGGTGGCCAGGGCCATGTCGTCGAAGCCGGTGACCGAGAGGTCCTCGGGGACCCGCAGCCCGAGCCGGCGTGCGGCCTTGCAGACGCCGGCCGCGAGGATGTCGTCGTCGCAGATCACCGCCGTGGGCCGGGCGCCGGGAGCGGCGAGGGCGGTCCCGGCGGCCTCCCAGGCGTCCGCGGCGTTCAGCGGGGATCGCACGGTGCGCACGTCCGCGCCGCGCAGGGCGTGGGAGAGCACCTCGGCCCGTACGTCGAAGGTCCAGGACGGGGCCGCGGACGCGAGGTGGAGGAAGCGGCGGTGGCCGAGGGCGAGCAGGTGGTCGGTGACCCGGCGCATGCCGTCGGCGACGTCGAGGTTCACATGGGCGGCGGCGCCCGGGTCGGCGGGGTCGCTGTCGAGCATGACCAGCGGGAGGTCGCCGCCCCGGAAGGCCTCCAGGGCGTCGGTCGCCATCGAGGAGGCGATGACGCCGTCGAGGGCGGCCTGCGCGGAGGCGAAGGGGTCGCGGGCGGGGCCCACGCCGTCGGGGGAGGGGTAGAGCACGACGCCGAATCCGTGCTCGGCCGCGGCGGCCGCGGCGCCCGTGTAGACGTGGGCGAAGAACTCGTTGGTGAGGGCCGGGACGACCAGCAGGGCCGTGCGCGTGCGTCCGAGCCGGAGGTTGCGGGCGGCCAGGTTGGGCCGGTAGCCGAGCTCGGACGCGGCCTCCCGCACGGCCCCGGCGGTGCGCTCGGAGACGCGTCCGCGCCACTTGTCGCCGAGGACCAGGGAGACGGTGGCCTGGGAGACCCCCGCGACCCGTGCCACGTCCCGGCTGGTGGGGCGGGTGCCGCCGATGGGTTCCGGGGTCTGCACACAAGCCTCCGCGTCGGACGTTCCGGGGCGCGGGGTGGACCCGCGTACAGCCGTCATGGTACGTATGACTCAGGACGTTATACGTAAAACCTCGGCGGGGCCGGGGCGGAGGGGAGACCCACATGGCCACCGAGGCCACGGCACGCGGCGGCTATCTCGACATACTCCGGGCACCGCACGCCGCCCGGCTGCTCGCCGGAACGCTCGTCGGGCGCCTGCCCAACGGCACCGGGCCCATCGCCATGACCCTGTTCGTCCGGGACCAGGGCGGCAGCTACACCCTGGCCGGCGGCCTGATCGCGGCCTACGGCGTCTCCAACGCCGTCGGGCAGCCGCTCCTCGGCCGCGCCGTCGACCTCAGGGGCCAGCCCCGCGTCCAGCTGCCCGCCGCCGTGCTCTCCGCCCTCGGCATGGCCCTGTTCGCCCTCACCGGCATCGGTCACCTGGCCCTCGCGTACGCCGCCGTCGTCGTGGCCGGGCTCTTCACCCCGCCCCTCGAAGGCGGCCTGCGCGCCCTGTGGCCGAGCGTCCTCGGCCGCGAGGACCGGGTCCACCGGGCGTACGCGCTGGACGCCGTCGCCCAGGAGGTCATGTTCACCGTCGGCCCGCTCCTGGTGACCCTCCTCGTCGCCCTGCGCTCGCCCGCGGCCGCCCTCGTCGTCATCAACGTCCTGGGGGTGCTCGGCGCCCTCGCCGTCGTCCTCTCCGAGCCGTCCCGGACCTGGCGCTCCGCCGCCCGCGAGGCCCACTGGCTGGGGGCCCTGCGCTCGCCCGGGCTCCTCGCCCTCCTCGGCTCGTTCTTCTTCGTCGGCCTCGCCCTCGGCTCCATCACGGTCGCCGCCGTCGCCTACGCCGACGACCGGGGCACGCCGTCCGTGTACGGCTGGCTGATGGCCGCCCTCGGCCTCGGCGCGCTGGCCGGCGGTGTCCTGTACGGCGCCCGGCAGTGGTCCGGGGCGCCCGAGCGGCGGCTGAGGGTCCTCGTGGGCCTCCTCGCGGTCTGCTACCTGCCGCTCATGCTGACCCCCGGCCCCGTCGCCATGACCGCCCTGACGGTGCTCTCCGGGTTCTTCCTGGCCCCCGTCCTCGCCTGCGCGTTCATCGTGGTCGACCGGCACGCCCCGAGCGGCACCGTCACCGAGGCCTTCTCCTGGCTCGTCACCACCTTCACCGTCGGCGCGGCCCTGGGCTCCGCCGCGGCGGGACCCGCGATCGAACTGGCCGGAACGGTGGCCGGGTTCGCCGTGGCCGGCGCGGGCGGCCTCGTCGCGCTGCTCGTCCTGCTGGCCACGGGCCGTGTCCTCGCCGCCCCCGCGGTCGCCGGCGGTGTCGTGCGACACGCCGACGGAGAGACGGTCCCCACCGCCGTACACGCCGAAAAGAACGCGCACTGATCGGAAAATGATCGCAACGGGAACGCCCAACCCGGTTTCAGCGCACGCCGTCAGGCGTAATGTTCAGACATGGACCGCCGCATTTTCGGGCTGGAGAACGAGTACGGCGTCACGTGCACGTTCAGGGGACAGCGCCGACTGTCTCCTGACGAAGTGGCGCGCTACCTCTTCCGCCGTGTCGTGTCATGGGGCCGCAGCAGCAATGTCTTCCTGCGGAACGGCGCCCGCCTGTACCTCGACGTGGGTTCGCATCCGGAATACGCCACACCGGAATGCGACAACGTGACCGAACTGGTCACCCACGACAAGGCCGGCGAGCGCATTCTCGAGGGCCTGCTCGTCGACGCCGAACGCCGCCTGCACGAGGAGGGAATCGCGGGCGACGTCTACCTCTTCAAGAACAACACCGACTCGGCCGGAAACTCCTACGGCTGCCACGAGAACTATCTCGTCGCCCGCCACGGGGAGTTCTCCCGGCTCGCGGACATCCTCATTCCGTTCCTCGTGACGCGGCAGCTCATCTGCGGCGCGGGAAAGGTCCTCCAGACCCCGCGTGGCGCGGTCTACTGCGTCTCCCAGCGTGCCGAGCACATCTGGGAGGGCGTCAGCTCGGCCACCACCCGCTCGCGGCCCATCATCAACACCCGGGACGAGCCGCACGCCGACGCCGAGCGCTACCGCCGGCTGCACGTCATCGTCGGCGACTCCAACATGTCCGAGACGACCATGCTGCTCAAGGTCGGCGCCACCGACCTGGTGCTCCGCATGATCGAGGCGGGCACGGTGATGCGCGACCTGACCCTGGAGAACCCCATCCGGGCGATCCGCGAGGTCAGCCACGACATCACGGGCCAGCGCAAGGTCCGGCTCGCCAGCGGCCGGGAGGCCTCCGCCCTGGAGGTCCAGCGCGAGTACTACGAGAAGGCCGTGGACTTCGTCGACCGGCGCGGCATCCGCTCCGGCACCGTCGCCCAGGTCCTGGAGCTCTGGGGCCGTACGCTCGACGCGATCGAGAGCGAGCAGCTCGACCGGATCGAGACCGAGATCGACTGGGTCATGAAGCACCGGCTCATCGAGCGCTACCGGGCCAAGCACAACATGACCATGTCGAACCCGAGGGTCGCGCAGATAGACCTCGCCTACCACGACATCCACCGTCGTCGCGGGCTGTACTACCTGCTCCAGAAGAACGGGCAGGCGGCCCGCATCTGCAACGACCTGAAGATCTTCGAGGGCAAGTCGGTGCCCCCGCAGACCACTCGGGCCCGGCTGCGCGGCGACTTCATCCGCCGTGCGCAGGAGCAGCGGCGGGACTTCACCGTCGACTGGGTCCACCTCAAGCTCAACGACCAGGCGCAGCGCACGGTGTTGTGCAAGGACCCGTTCCGCTCCGTCGACGACCGGGTGGAAAAGCTGATCGCCGGAATGTAGGCAGGTCGTACCGACCGGCAGGGCCCCGCACGTTCGGCGTGCGGGGCCCTCGACGTGACAGGAGGAACGCCTAGAGTGTCGGCACAACTACTGTGCCGTCTGAGATCTGAGGAACACGTGCGCCGACTTGCCGGCCTTCTCGTCGTCCCGCTGCTGCTGCTCTCCACAGCGGCGTGCGGCAGCGACGACAAGGGCTCCGATTCCGCCTCGATGAAGAACGGACTCCCCGCCATCACCGCGGGCGAGAAGTTCGGGGAGAAGCCGACCCTCTCCAAGGGCGAGGGCGACCCGCCCAAGGAACTGAAGGTCAACGTCATCAGCGAGGGCACGGGCCCGGTGACGAAGAAGGGCGACGCGCTCCAGGTGAACTACCTGGGCCAGGCGTGGGACTCCACCACCCCCTTCGACAACAGCTTCGACCGCGGTCAGCCCTTCGACCTCACGCTGGGCGCCGGTCAGGTCATCAAGGGCTGGGACCAGGCCCTGGAGGGCCAGAAGGTCGGCAGCCGCCTCGAGATCGGCATCCCGCCGGAGCTCGGTTACGGTGCGCAGGGCCAGGGCGACATCAAGCCCAACGCCACCCTCGTCTTCGTCGTGGACATCCTGAAGGCCGTGACGATCCCGAAGTCCGCCACGGGCACCGTGGTCGCCCAGGACGACAAGGACCTGCCGAAGGTCGGTACGAACACCGACGGCAAGGCCCCCTCGCTGACGGTCCCGAAGACCGACCCGCCGACCAAGCTCGTCTCGAACTACGTGCTGGAGGCCAACGGCGAGGCCGTGAAGGCCACCGACACGGTCGTCGTGAACTACGTCGCCGCCCTGTGGAAGGACGGCAAGGTCTTCGACTCGACGTACACCACCGGCAAGCCCGCGAACTTCCCGCTCCCGCAGCTGACGCTGAAGGGCCTCAAGGACGGTCTCGTCGGCAAGAAGATCGGCAGCCGTGTCCTGATCGTCGCCCCGCCGTCGGAGGCGTTCGGCAACGAGGAGAAGCAGGGGATTCCCAAGAACTCCACGCTCGTCTTCGCCGTGGACATCCTGACGAAGATGTAAGACTGTCCCGTTCGCGCGGTTCATCATCGCGCAGTTCATCGGTTTGAGGAGCAGTTCAGTGAGCATCGAGAAGCCCGAGATCGACTTCCCGGGTGGCGAGCCGCCGAAGGACCTGGAGATCAAGGACCTCTGGGAGGGTGACGGCGAGGTCGCCAAGGCCGGCCAGTTCGTGCAGGTCCACTACGTGGGTGTGGCCTTCTCCACCGGCGAGGAGTTCGACGCCTCCTGGAACCGCGGCACCCCGCTCGAGTTCAAGCTCGGCGTCGGCCAGGTCATCGCGGGCTGGGACACGGGCGTCCAGGGCATGAAGGTCGGCGGCCGCCGCCAGCTGATCATCCCCGCGCACCTCGCCTACGGCGACCGTGGCGCCGGCAACGCGATCGCCCCGGGCGAGACGCTGATCTTCGTCTGCGACCTCGTGGCCGTGAAGTAGCACCGACCCGATCCAGGTCGTTCCGGGGCCCCCGCCGTCCATGGCGGGGGCCCTCGGCTTTGGTCCCCGACACCCCGGGGCGGTACGGTCGGACGTCCGAGAAGTGGATCCGGCGGAAGGGTGCGGGGCGTCGATGGCGATTGCCAAGTCCGAGCGGCTGATGAATCTCGCGCTGTGTCTGCTCGGGACGCGCCGGCCGCTGAGCAAGCGGGAGCTCCGCGGCTCCATCGAGGCGTACCTCGAAGCGAGCGGTGACGACGCCTTCAACCGCATGTTCGAGCGGGACAAGGACGATCTCCGCGAGCTCGGTCTGGTCATCGAGACCGTCGAGAACCTGGACGGCGAGACCGGCTACCTCGCCCGCCGCGACTCCAACCGGCTGCCGCCGATCACCCTCGACGCCGAGGAGGCCGCCGCGCTCGGCCTCGCCGCCAAGGTGTGGCAGCAGGCCCGCCTCGCCGGGGCCGCCAGCGGCGCCCTGCAGAAGCTCCGCGCCGCCGGCATGCCCGAGGCGGGGGACTCGTACGAGACCCAGCCCAGCGCCCTCGAACCGCGCATCCCGGTCCACGAGGCCGCCTTCGAGCCGCTCATGCTGGCCTGCCGCGACCGCAGGCCCGTCGTCTTCGACTACCGCAAGGCCAACGCCGCCCGACCGGAGACCCGCCAGGTCGAGCCCTGGACCCTCGAGTGCTGGCGCGGACACTGGTACCTGGCCGGCTGGGACCGCGACCGCGGTGCCGAGCGCGTCTTCCGGCTCTCCCGCATCACCGGCAAGGTCCGCTCCCGGGCCGGCGCCTTCACCGCGCCCGTGCCCGACGTCGTGACCGTCCGGGAGACCGTCGAGAGCTGGGCCGGCGAGACCGCCACCCGCTCCGCCCGCATCCGGCTGCGCGCCGGCTGCGGCTACCCGCTGCGGGCCCGCGCCCAGGCGGTGACCGAGGGTGACGACGGCTGGGACGAGCTGGAGATCCCGTACGGGCACGGGCTCGACGCCTGGCTCGTCGAGTTCGGCCCCGACGTCGTCGTACTGGAACCCGCCGATCTGCGGGCCGATGTGGTGGAGCGGCTGCGCGCCGTGGCCAAGGGCTGAGGGGGAGACGTACCGCATGGCTGCCAACGCGATCGACCAGACGAGGCGGATGCTCTCCCTCGTCACCTACCTCCGTGAGCGCCCCGGCGCCCACGTCGCCGACGTGGCGCGCGCCTTCGGGATCACCGAGGACGAGCTGATCTCCGACCTGGACGTGCTGCCCATGTGCGGCACCAGCTTCCGGGGCGGCGACCTCCTCGACATCGACACCGACGGCGACCGGATCTGGTGGCACAACCCCGACGACGTCGCCGAGCCGCTGCGGCTCGCCGCCGACGAGGCCACCGCGCTGCTCGTCGCCGCCCGGGCCGTCGCCACCCTCCCGGGGCTCCGCGAGAGCGACCGGGACGCCCTGCTGCGCGCCACCGCCAAGCTGGAGGCGGCGGCCGGCGAGGCCGCCGGGGCCAGCGCCCGGCTCTCGGTGACCTTCGAGTCCGAGGGCGGGGTCTTCGCCGAGGTCGACCGGGCCATCTCGGAGCGCAAGCGGCTGTGGGTGCGGTACTACTCGCCCGCCCGCGACGAGCTCACCGAGCGCGAGGTCGACCCGATCCGCCTCTTCGCCGTCGGCCACACCTATATGGAGGCGTGGTGCCGGCTCTCCGAGGCGCGCCGCACCTTCCGGCTCGACCGGGTCGCCGAGATCCGGATCCTCGACGAGCACGCGGCGCCGCCGGAGCTGGAGCTGCGCGACCTCTCCGAGGGCCTGGTCCACCCGTCGGCCGACGACCCGGAGGTCGTGGTCGAGGTGGGGCCCGGCGGGCGCTGGGTCGCCGAGTACTACCCGCACGACCGGGCCGAGGAGCTCCCCGACGGCGGGCTGCGGATCACGCTGCGGACGCCGGACCCGGCCTCGCTGCGCAGGCTCGCGCTGCGGCTGGGCAGCGACGGGCGGATCGTCGCGCCGGCGGAGCTGGCCGACAGCGCGCGCACGGCGGCGGCCGCCGCGCTCGCCGCGTACGAGGGTGTGTGACGTTCCCCGCTCCCGGGACGCTGTTGCTCACGTGACCGCGCCCGGGACGTCGTCACCGCTGTGACCGTGCGACAGGTCACTGTCGCCGAAGTGATGCCAGAGTCGAGAGAGATGAGGGAGATGTCCGTGATGCAGGGTCTTGCGGCGTCCGTGGCCCCGGTCCTCTTCAAGGCCGCCTGCCCCGACTGCCGCGCGCGCTTCGAACTCTCCGCGAGCGCCCTGCGCCTCGCCATCGGGGCGAGTCGGCGCACCACCTTCTACTCCTTCACCTGCCCCGAGTGCGGCAGCTCCGTCCGCAAGCCCGCGGGCGAACGCATCGTCGAACTCCTCACCGGCGGCGGCGTGCGCACCCTGCGCCTGCACACCACCGTCTGAACGATCCGTACGCGCCAACGTCTAGGCTCAGCACATGTTCTGGCCCATGCTCGCCATCGCCCTCGGCTTCCTCGGTCTCGCCGTCCTCGGCGGCCTCGCCGTCAAGGTCTTCCTGGAGGTCCAGCGCCTCGGCCGTCAAGTGGCCCACACCACACAGCGGATACAGCAGGCCGCCGAGGAGCTCGAAACGGCCGCCGTCGGACTCGCCAGGACCGGCGAGACGCTCCGCTGAGGCCGTACCGTACGCTGCACGAAGGGCCCGGTCAGGGCCCGTGGGACGCAATCCGGAGTATGCACGGGCATTGCCCCGCGTTTACTCCTGCGGGTTACGATCGCAGGCAGCGCGGTGGCCGGACGCATGTCCGACCCGCCGGGCACGCACTCCATGTCGCCTCGGTGAAGAAGGTAAACAGCTATGGGTAGGCTCGGCCCCACCGAGATCATTCTGATCCTCGTCGTCGTGATCCTCCTGTTCGGCGCCAAGAAGCTCCCGGACATGGCCCGCTCGCTGGGCAAGTCGGCCCGCATCCTCAAGAGCGAGGCCAAGGCGATGAAGGCGGACGACCAGCAGAGCGCCCCCGCCGACCCGCCGCACGCCGGGACGCAGGAGCCCGCCCCCCGCACCATCCAGGCCGCTCCCGGCGACGTGACCAGCGCGCGTCCCGTGACCGAGCCCTCGGACACCACCAAGCGCTGACCCGGTCCGCCGCGGCCGCCGCACCGTGCGGCGGCTGCCGCACGAGATGAGGACGTGGGTTGCCCAAGTCTGCCCGCAAGCAGGAGAAGGATCCCGAGGGCCGGATGCCCCTCGTGGAGCACCTGCGTGAACTCCGCAACAGACTGGCGAAGGGTCTCCTCGCCATCACAGCAGTGACGATCGTGGCCCTCGTGTACAGCGAGGAGCTCCTGCAGTTCCTGTCGAGGTCGGTGCCGACCTGCGCCAAGGGCGTCACCAGCGACGGCGGCAACTGCGCGGTCGTCACCTTCAACACGCTGATGGCCCCCTTCAGCACGACGATCCAGGTGTCCCTGACGGCGGGTCTCGTCGTCGCCAGCCCGATCTGGCTCTACCAGCTCTGGGCCTTCATCGCGCCCGGGCTGCACAAGAACGAGAAGAGGTACACGTACGCCTTCGTCGGCGCGGCCGTGCCGCTGTTCGCCGCCGGCGCCTACCTCGCGTACCTCATCCTCCCCGTCAGCGTGAAGGTCCTCATCAGCCTCACGCCCGAGGGCTCCGCGAACCTCCTGTCGCTGAACGACGTCCTCGACTTCACCCTGCGCATGGTGCTCGTGTTCGGCCTCGCCTTCGAGCTCCCGCTCGTCCTGGTGATGCTCAACCTCACCGGAGTCCTCACGGGCCGCCGCATGGCCGGCTGGTGGCGCGGCGTGATCATGGGCGTCTTCATCTTCGGCGCCGTCATCACCCCGACCACCGACCCCGTCGGCATGATCGCCCTCGCCGGGCCGATCACCATCCTGTACTTCGGAGCGGTCGGGTTCTCCCTCCTCAACGACCGGCGGCGCAGGCGCGGCAACCCCGACGCCGAGCTGGACGACGACGAGGCCTCCTCGCTCGACCTCACCCCCGAGGCCGTCGGGGCCGTCGAGCCCGTGAGCGCCGCCCGTGCCCTGCCCGAGCAGGCCACCGGGGAGCACGGCGGAGCGAGCGCACAGCGGCTCAACGGGTACGACGACATCACCTGATCCTGCAGAGTCATCCTGCAGAGTCCCCCCGGACCGAGTCCGGGGGGACTTTCGCATGACCGGCGACGTCCTCGCCCCGGCACCCCCGGAATCAGGCCCTCCGCATCCCCTCGATAAAGATCGCGTCACTGTCAGAGGTGGCGGGTAGGCTCGAGAACAAGATGACAGAGGACCTCACACCAGCCCAGGCGTACGCGGCCGCCCTCGCCCGCAACGCCGAGCAGGCCACCGCACTGGCCCCCTTCCGCGAGCTGTACGACTTCGGTCTGGACCCCTTCCAGATCGAGGCGTGCCAGGCACTCGAAGCGGGGAAGGGCGTACTCGTCGCCGCGCCCACGGGCTCCGGCAAGACCATCGTCGGCGAGTTCGCCGTCCACCTCGCCCTCACCCAGGGCCGCAAGTGCTTCTACACGACACCCATCAAGGCGCTGTCGAACCAGAAGTACGCCGACCTCGTCAAGCGGTACGGCGCCGACAAGGTCGGCCTGCTCACCGGTGACAACAGCGTCAACGGCGACGCCCCGATCGTCGTCATGACCACCGAAGTCCTCCGCAACATGCTCTACGCCGGGTCCCAGGCCCTCTCCGGCCTCGGATACGTCGTGATGGACGAGGTCCACTACCTCTCCGACCGCTTCCGCGGCGCCGTCTGGGAGGAAGTGATCATCCACCTCCCCGAATCCGTCACCCTCGTCTCGCTCTCCGCGACCGTGTCCAACGCCGAGGAGTTCGGCGACTGGCTCGACACCGTCCGCGGCGACACCGAGGTCATCGTCTCGGAGAGCCGCCCCGTACCCCTCTGGCAGCACGTCCTCGCCGGACGCCGGATGTACGACCTCTTCGAGGAGGAGACCGACCACGGCGGCCGCGGCGTCTCCCGGCGCGAGCTCAACCCCGACCTCCTCCGCCTCGCCCGCACCGAGAACACGCGCACGTACAACCCGCGCGACCGGCGGCGCGGCAAGATGGTCCGCGAGGCCGACCGCGAGCGCGAGCGCCGCCAGCGCTCCCGGATCTGGACCCCCGGCCGCCCCGAGGTGATCGAGCGCCTCGACGCCGAAGGGCTCCTGCCCGCCATCACCTTCATCTTCAGCCGCGCCGGCTGCGAGGCCGCCGTCCAGCAGTGCCTCTACGCCGGACTCCGGCTCAACGACGACGAGGCGCGGCTGCGCGTCCGCGAGATCGTCGAGGCGCGCACGGCCGCGATCCCCACCGAGGACCTCCACGTCCTCGGCTACTACGAGTGGCTCGAAGCACTGGAGCGGGGCATCGCCGCCCACCACGCCGGCATGCTCCCGACCTTCAAGGAGGTCGTCGAGGAGCTCTTCGTCCGCGGCCTCGTCAAGGCCGTCTTCGCCACCGAGACCCTCGCCCTCGGCATCAACATGCCCGCGCGCACCGTCATCCTCGAGAAGCTCGTCAAGTGGAACGGCGAGCAGCACGCGGACATCACCCCCGGCGAGTACACCCAGCTCACCGGCCGTGCCGGCCGCCGCGGCATCGACGTCGAGGGCCACGCCGTCGTCCTCTGGCAGCGCGCTCTCGACCCGGAGCACCTCGCCGGACTCGCCGGCACGCGCACGTACCCCCTGCGCTCCAGCTTCAAGCCCTCGTACAACATGGCGGTCAACCTCGTCGAGGGCTTCGGCCGGCACCGCTCCCGCGAGCTGCTCGAAACCTCCTTCGCCCAGTTCCAGGCCGACCGCTCCGTCGTGGGCATCTCGCGCCAGGTCCAGCGGAACGAGGAGGGACTCCAGGGCTACCGCGAGGGCATGACCTGTCACCTCGGGGACTTCGAGGAGTACGCGCGGCTCCGCCGCGACCTCAAGGACCGCGAGACGGAACTGGCCCGGCAGGGCGCCGCCCAGCGCCGCGCCCAGGCCGCCGACTCCCTGGAGAAGCTCAAGCCCGGCGACGTCATCCACGTCCCCACCGGCAAGTTCGCGGGCCTCGCCCTCGTCCTCGACCCGGGCATCCCGGCCGGCCGCACCAACGGCCACCGCGGCTTCGAGCACCACGACGGGCCGCGCCCCCTCGTCCTCACCGCCGAGCGGCAGGTCAAGAGGCTCGCCTCGATCGACTTCCCGGTCCCGGTCGAGGCACTGGAGCGCATGAGGATCCCCAAGTCCTTCAACCCGCGCTCCCCGCAGTCCCGCCGCGACCTGGCCTCCGCCCTGCGGAGCAAGGCCGGGCACATCAACCCCGAGCGCCACCGGCGGCAGCGCGCCGCCGCGGCCGACGACCGCGAGATCGCCCGGCTGCGCACCGAGATCCGCGCGCACCCCTGCCACGGCTGCGACGAGCGCGAGGACCACGCCCGCTGGGCCGAGCGCTACCACCGTCTCCAGCGCGACACCCAGCAGCTGGAGCGGCGCATCGAGGGCCGTACGAACACCATCGCCCGCACCTTCGACCGGATCGTCGCGCTCCTCACCGAGCTCGACTATCTGCGCGGCGACGATGTCACCGACAACGGCAAGCGGCTCGCCCGGCTCTACGGCGAGCTCGACCTGCTGGCCAGCGAATGCCTCCGCGACCGCGTCTGGGAGGGCCTCACCCCGGCCGAACTCGCCGCCTGCGTCTCGGCGCTGGTGTTCGAGGCGCGGCAGGCCGACGACGCCGTCGCGCCCAAGCTGCCCGCGGGCAACGCCAAGGTGGCGCTCGGCGAGATGGTCCGGATCTGGGGCCGTCTGGACGCCCTCGAAGAGGAGTTCAAGATCAACCAGGCGGAGGGTGTCGGCCAGCGCGAGCCGGACCTCGGCTTCGCCTGGGCCGCCTACCAGTGGGCCTCCGACAAGAGCCTCGACGAGGTGCTGCGCGAGGCGGAGATGCCCGCGGGCGACTTCGTCCGCTGGTGCAAGCAGGTGATCGACGTCCTCGGACAGATCGCCGCGGCGGCGCCCAAGGAGAACAGCACGGTCGCCAAGAACGCCCGAAAGGCCGTGGACGCGCTGCTGCGCGGCGTCGTCGCGTACAGCTCGGTCGGCTGACGGTTCGACGGTTCCGGAGGGGCCCGTGGCGCACACGCCACAGGCCCCTTGGCATGCCGCCGACAGGGGTTGTCCACAGGTCGTCGTCCACAGGGGTGGCGCGGGGGCCGGGGCTTCCGCTTGCATGGACTCGCAAGCAGGGGAAGTCGGTTGGGGAGGGGAACGCGGATGACCACGCAGGCCGGCCCGGACGCCGGGGCGCGAGACGGAGAACAGCCGGCGGAGGCGCCGGGCGACGGGGGACCGGTGGGCGGAGGGGCGAGCGACGGGGGGCCTGCCGCTGGGGGACCGGCCGGCCGGGCGTCGGCTCCGGTCTTCGTCGACGGGCCGCGAGGTGTGCCCCTCCTCGGCAACCTCCCCGCCTTCGGCAAGGACCCCCTCGCCTTCTTCGAACAGCTCCGGGAGCGCGGGGACTTCGTCCGCTGGCGCTTCGGCCGCGGTCCCGCCCTCTTCATCGCCCACCCGGAGAACATCGGCGAGCTGCTCACCGAGGTCGAGCGCACCTTCGACCAGCCCGACCTCGGCATCGCCTTCCGCACGCTGCTCGGCAACGGCGTGGTCGTCGCGAAGGGCGAGGACTGGCGGCGCAAGCGGTCCCTGGTCCAGCCGTCCGTGCGCCCCAAGCAGGTGCGGTCCTACGCGGCGACGATGGCCGAGTGTGCCGTCGACCTCGCCGACCGCTGGACCGACGGGCAGCAGGTCGACATCAAGAAGGAGATGGCCGCTCTCACCCAACTCGTCGCCGTCCGCACCATCTTCGGCGTCGACACCGCCGCCGACGCCGAATCCATCGGCCGCGCGATGGATGTCGCGCAGAAGGAGATCGGCGCCGAGTTCAGCGGCATCGGCGCCCTGCTGCCCGACTGGGTCCCCACCCCCGGACGTGCCCGGATCAAGCGGGCCACCGCCGTCATCGACGCCGAGGTCTCCCGGGTGGTCTCCCGCCACCGGGACGGCGACACCGACCGTCCGGACCTCCTCAGCCGGCTCCTCGCCGCCCGCGACGAGACCGGGGCCAGCCTCTCCGACCAGGAGATCCGCGACGAGACGGTCACCCTCTACATCGGCGGCCACGAGACGACCAGCTCCACCCTCGTCTGGGCCTGGTACCTGCTGTCGCACAACCCCCGGGTCCGCGACGCCCTCACCGGGGAACTCGACCGGGTCCTCGCCGACCACGAGCCCGGCTACGACGACTACGCCTCCCTCACCTACACCCAGGCGGTCATCAAGGAAACCCTCCGCCTGTACCCGACGATCTGGCTCCTCACCGGCATAGCCAAGGAGGGCGCAACCCTCGGCGGCACCCCCGTCCCGGCCGGGACCCGCGTCTGGTCCAGCCAGTGGGCCACCCACCGCGACCCCCGCTGGTACGGCGATCCCGAGGCGTTCCGCCCCGAGCGCTGGCTCACGGGAGAGGACGGCGAACCGGCCGAGCAGATACCGGAGTACGCCTGGTACCCCTTCGGCGGCGGGCCCCGCGTCTGCCTGGGCACCCGCTTCGCTCTCGTCGAGGCCGTCCTCGTCCTCGCGGTCCTCGCCCGCCGCTACCACCTCGACCTCACGACCGACGGCATACGCCCGGTCCCGAGCCTCACGCTCCAGCCGGACCGGGACGTCCTGGCCACGGTCCGGGCCCGGAACTGAGACCCGGTGGGGCGTGCGGCTATCGTCGCGGAATGGCTCAGGATCCCGAGAAGTTCGACGCCGCGATGGCCACCTGGCAGGAATGGCAGGACGCCCCCTGGGGCCGCCTCCGGTACACGCTCGCCGAGGCGAACCTCATGCGCCACCTCGACGACGGCTCCGGGGGCGGGCCGCTGCGGATCCTCGACCTCGCGGGCGGCGACGGCGGTGACGCGATGCGGCTCGCCGCGCGGGGCCACCACGTCACCGTGGTCGACCTCGCGCCGGCGATGCTGGCCGCGGCCGGGGCGCGTGCCGCGGAGAGGGGGCTGTCGGAACGGGTGACCTGTGTCCGGGCGGATGTGCACGCACTGCCGGCGGAGATCGCCGGGGGCGGCTTCGACGTGGTGCTGTGCCACAACCTCCTGCAGTACGTGGACGACGTGCCCGGCACCCTGGCGACGGCACTCGCCCCGCTGAAGGAGGGAGGGCTCCTGTCCGTGATGGCGATCAACCGGCACTCGGCGCCCCTGAACATCGCCGTCCGGGAACGGGACCCTGCCGCCGCCCTGGCGGCACTCGACAGCGACCTGCTCCGGAACGAGATGTTCGACTCCGAGCTGACCCTCCACACGGCGGAGGAGATCATCCCGGTCCTCGGGGACCTCGGCTGCCGGGACGTGGGGCACTACGGCATCCGGAGCTTCTGCGACTATCTGACCGACGACGCGCGCAAGTACGACCCGGCGTACTACGCGGACCTGGAGCGGCTCGAGCTCGCCACGACGGCGCGCGCTCCCTACATGCACACCGCACGCCTCTTCCAGCTCACGGCCCGCAAACGAACGACCGCCTGACGGCCGGTGCCTACCCACCGCCGTTGTGGGCAGGCGTTCCGCAAGGGGCGATGGGGCCCCCCTGCTCGAGCGAAGCCGAGAGCTTGGGGGAGGGTGGGCACAACGGACGGCGCCCTTGCCGGCGTCAGAGGCTCCCGCGCCCTGACCCGCACCACGTTGTGCGCCGCCGCTGGGGTGCGGGTCCAGGCGCGGAACGCGGAGGCGCCGCTGAAGGGCGCCGTCCCGTGTGCCCGCCCTCCCGCAAGCTCTCGGCTTCGCTCGGGACGATCGCCCACACGGGGGGCACCCGGGCATCGGGCCGTCATGCCGGTGCGGGCACCGGCCGGCGCTTCGTCGAGGTCGTCCGGATCGCGCGGACGGCCAGGAAGAGGGGCAGTCCGAGCGGGGAGAGCAGGATGGTCAGGAGGAGCACGGGGGCCATCAGGAGCGGCGGGATCGAGAGACGGCGGGCCTCGCGGTACATCCACTGGCCGAGGAGGAGGTCCCAGGCGATGACCTGGGCCCAGAGGGCGCTCGCGCCGTTCGCGAGGACGGTGAGGTCGCGGAAGGTGTCGATGTCGGGGCTGCTGACCGCCGCCCACAGTTCGGGCAGGACGGGGACGGCGAACACCGCCCAGAGGACCAGGAGCGGCAGCACGGTCAGGGGTGAGGCGGCCATGCGCTCGGTTCCCCGCCAGTTCGGCGCGAAGATCATGAGCAGCCAGAACGGCGCCGCGAGGAAGAACGTCAGCTCGAAGAGGAAGCCGGTCATGCCGTGATCTCCTCGGTACGCGCGGGGGCGGGGGAGTCGGTGCCGGTGCGGGTACGGAGGGAGAGCGCCGCGGCGGCACCCCCGAGCAGGACGATCGCTCCCGCGCCCGCGAGCGTCGCCCCGTCCGGGGCGAACAGCGCCTGGCCGCGCAGTGCCTGCCAGGTCAGCAGGACGAAGGTTGCCGCGTACGCCGCCGAGGCCGTGAGCGTGAGGCGCAGCCGTACCCGCTCGTCCGTCAGGCGGGCGAGGGCCGGGAAGCGGGCGGAGCGCGCGGCGAGGGCGGAGAGGACGATCAGCAGCAGCGGGAGCAGCTGGAGCGCGTGCATGCCGAAGAAGTGGGGGATGCGCAGGTCGCCGCCGGTGGTCGCCCAGCCGGTGACCGGCAGCGACGGGCCGCCGTCGGGGACGCCGACGCTGTGGGCGCCGATGAGCGGAGGGTTGTCGGCGGCCAGCTGCTCCGGTGTCGGACGGACCATCAGGAAGCCGACGGCCGCGCCCGCCAGGGCGATCAGGGAGGACAGCCGGACGGCCCAGGCCATGGCCCGGTCGAGGATCCGGGCGCGGAGCAGGAGCACCGCGATGACCAGGGCGCTCAGCCACAGCACGGCGACGGTGGCGCCCATGATCTGGAAGACGGCCGCGTCGAAGGGGGTCTGCTGGTTGAAGTGGCTCTGGGTGCCCCGGATCACCTGGAGGGTGATGAGCACCATCTCGACGACACTGGCGATCGTGAGGACCGTCCCGGCCCACCAGCCGACCCGCCGGCCGCGGGGGAGCAGCGAGAGCATCCAGGCCAGTGAGAGCCCGTAGGCGACGAACGAGACCGAGAACTTGAACGGCTTGGTCCAGATGGGGACGCCGACCAGCATCCGGTCGTCGACGACGATGCCGATGGCGGAGACGACGGCGAGGACGCCCATCGAGGCGGCGAACCAGACCAGGGGGCGGTGCAGCCGCGCCGGTGGCGCGACCGAGGTGTGCGGGCTGGACGAAGACATACGAATCCCCCCGTGGGAGTGTATGGATAGTGGCACTTGCCGCTATCTGATAGCGCCACTATCTATGATGGGGATGTCGGTCGGCAAGGCCGGAGAAGGAACTGGAAGGTGAACGCACTGTGCGCATCGGAGAGTTGAGTCGCAGGACCGGGGTGTCGGTGCCGACGATCAAGTTCTACGTACGGGAAGGGCTCCTGCCCGCGGGAGAGCTGACAAGCCCGAACCAGGCCTCGTACGGGGAGACGCATGTGCAGCGGCTCCGCCTGATCCGGGCGCTCCTCGATGTGGGCGGCCTGTCGGTGGCGGGGATCCGCGGCGTGGTCACGGCGGTCGACGACCCGGAGCGGCCGGTGCACGACGTGCTGGGCGCGGCGACCAAGCCGTTGGTGCCGCGCTACGAGGGCGAACCCGGAGACGGCATCGAGGAGGCGCGGAAGACGGTCGCCGGGCTGATCGAGGCACGCGGCTGGCACGCCGACCCCTCCGGACCGGCGTCGGAGGCCCTCGCGACGGCCCTCGTGGCGCTCGACGAACTCGGCCACGGGCGGTTCGTCGAAGTCCTGGACACGTACGCCGACGCGGCGGAGCAGGTGGCGCGAGCCGATCTGGACTACGTGGCGCGCCACGTGGCGCGGGAGGAGCTCGTGGAGAGCGCGGTCGTCGGCACGGTCCTCGGCGACGTGATCTTCTCCGCGCTGCGCCGCCTGGCCCACATGGACGCCTCGGAGAGCACGTTCGGCCGGGCGCGGGACGTGGGAGCGGGGTGACGAAAGGGCCCGGGGCTTTCGCCGCCCCGGGCCCTTTCGTCGCGGTTCGATCCTCCGCTCGCGTCAGTTCTCCTGCTCGCGCTCCACCTGGTCGTTCCACTCGCGCTTGATCGCGCGCCACGCCTCGTCCGACTTGCCCAGGCGCCAGTAGCCCGAGATCGACAGGCGCTCGCGCCCCACGCCCCGGTCGATCCGCAGGTGCCGGCGGAGCTCCTTCACGAAGCCGGCCTCGCCGTGGACGAAGGCGTGCACGTCACCCGCCGGGAAGTCCAGGGCCGTGACCGCCTCGACGAGCGCCTCGCCCGTCGGCCGGTCGCCGCGGTGCAGCCAGGTGACCTCGATGCCCGTCGCCGTCGCCAGCTTCTGCTCCTCGGCCGCGTCCGAGACCTCGACGAGCACGTGCGCCCTCGCCCCCTCGGGCAGCTGCTCCAGGGCCACCGCGATCGCCGGAAGGG
Source organism: Streptomyces sp. NPDC015661 (assembly GCF_043077765.1). Classification (NCBI taxonomy): domain Bacteria; kingdom Bacillati; phylum Actinomycetota; class Actinomycetes; order Kitasatosporales; family Streptomycetaceae; genus Streptomyces; species Streptomyces sp. NPDC015661. Next base: position 225,653 of record NZ_JBIBST010000005.1, read on the forward strand.
CGCTCTCGTCGCCCGCGAGCAGGTGCCAGTCCGCCGCCGGGTCCGGCGTGTAGCCGCCGCCGGGGCCGAGGAAGCGGACCGTCTCGCCCGCCTGGGCGCGCGCCGCCCACGGGCCTGCCAGGCCCTCGTCGCCGTGGACCACGAAGTCGATGGTCAGCTCGCGGTGGACCGGGTCCCAGGCCCGCACGGTGTACGTCCGCGTCGTCGGCCACTGGTCCCGGGGGAACTCCGCCCGGATCCGCTCCATGTCGAACGGCTCCGGGTAGGTGACCCCCTCGGGGGCGAACAGGAGCTTCACGTAGTGGTCGGTGTACGTGTCCGCCGCGAAGCCGTCGAGCCCGGGCCCGCCCAGCACGACGCGCACCATGTGCGGGGTGATCCGCTCGGTGTGGACCACACGCGCTTCGGTGGCCTTCGGTGCCTTGCGGGCCGGCTGCTCTGCCACGAGGGGCTCTCCTGACTCTGCGTACTTAGGTATGCCTAAGCTAGCATCCCGAGGCAAGAAAGGCCCGGGCGAGTGCTGATCGCCCGGGATTCACGCGGTCCGCGGCCCCCGTCAGCGCTCCAGGACCGGCAGCAGGCGCCCCACCGCACCGCCCAGGTTCCAGCGCTTCACCAGCGCCTCCAGGGCGGCCGGGTCGCGGGGAGCGGCCGGCAGGGCCGGGTCGAACTCCGGAAGCGGTGCGTCGGCGGCGACCCGCACCACCGTCGGCGCCACGTCCAGGTACGCCGCCGCCTCCACGATCCCGCGCCGCTTCGCCGGCGTCAGCTTCGACGTGCGGTCCTCCGCCGCCGCCCGGACGCCCGCCAGGTCCCCGTACTCCGTGATCAGCTGCGCCGCCGTCTTCTCGCCGATGCCCTTCACCCCGGGCAGGCCGTCGCTCGCGTCCCCGCGCAGCGCCGCGAAGTCCGCGTACTGATCGGGCCGCACCCCGTACTTGGTGCGGATCAGCTCCGCGTCCACCAGGTCGCAGTCCCCGACGCCCTTGCGCGGGTACAGCACGCGGACGCCCCGCGCGTCGTCGACCAGCTGGAACAGGTCGCGGTCGCCGGTGACGATGTCCACGGGCCCCCCGGCGCGGCCGGCCAGCGTCCCGATCACGTCGTCCGCCTCGTACCCCGCCGACCCGACCCGTGCGATGCCCAGCGCCGCGAGGACCTCCTCGATCACCGGCACCTGCGGGGACAGGGTGTCCGGGATCTCCTCCACGTCCGGGCCCGTCTCCGTCTCCACGGCCACGCGGTGCGCCTTGTACGAGGGGATCAGGTCCACCCGCCACTGCGGCCGCCAGTCCTCGTCCCAGCAGGCCACCAGATCGTCGGGGTGGTGGTCCTGGACGAGCCGGGTGATGAAGTCGAGCAGCCCGCGCACGGCGTTCACCGGGGTGCCGTCCGGCGCCCGGACGGAGTCCGGCACGCCGAAGTACGCGCGGAAGTAGAGGCTGGCGGTGTCGAGGAGCATCAGGCGTCGCGTCACACCCCGATCATGCCGCACCCCACCGACAGGACCCCCCGTTCCCCGCGCCGGGCCCGTCCGGAGCCACGCCGGGCCCCTCCGGAGTCCGCGCCGGGCCCCTCCGGAGCCGCGCCGGGCCCCTCCGGAGTCCGCGCCGGGCCCCTCCGGAGCCGCGCCGAGCCCTTCGGGAGTCCGCGCGGGGCCCCTCCGGAGTCCGCGCCGGGCCCCTCCGGAGCCGCGCCGAGCCCTTCGGGAGTCCGCGCCGAGCCCCACCGGAGTCCACGCCGGCCTCCACCGGAGTCCGCGCAGGACCTCTCCGAAGCCCTCGCGTGACCCCCGTCACCTTTGCGTTTGCACCCTGTGAAGCCGGGCAGGCGCGAGCCCGGAGCGGAACCCGGTACGGGATTCAACGACAAGGATCCCCGTACGCGACGGGCCCGCGGGCCGATCCCGCCCGCTCCACGGCCGGCCACGCGGGGGTGGTGGGGCCGTTCTTCATTTCTACCCGTGAGGTGTATGTGTCCAGGCTCCAGGCCGACCATCTGTACAAGGTGTTCGGCAGACGACCCGACGAAGCCGTCCGCAGGCTCGCCGACGGCGCCGACCGCGACGAGCTGCGCGCCGAAGGGACGACCGCCGCGGTCGTCGATGCCGGCTTCACCGTCGAACCCGGCCAGATCTTCGTCGTGATGGGCCTGTCCGGTTCCGGGAAGTCCACCCTCCTCCGCATGCTCAACGGCCTGCTCGAACCCACCGCGGGCCGGGTCCTCTACGACGGCCACGACCTCACCGCGCTCTCCCCCCGCGAGCTGCGCGAGGTCCGCTCCACCAAGATCAGCATGGTCTTCCAGCACTTCGCGCTCTTCCCGCACCGAAACGTCCTGGAGAACGCCGCCTACGGCCTGGAGGTCCAGGGCGTGCCCCGCGCCGAGCGCGAGACCCGCGCCGCCGAGGCCCTCGAACTGTGCGGCCTCGCCGGTTGGGAGAAGTCCTGGCCCGACGAGCTCTCCGGTGGCATGCAGCAGCGCGTCGGCCTCGCCCGCGCCCTCGCCACCGACGCCGACCTGCTCCTGATGGACGAGTCGTTCAGCGCGCTCGACCCGCTGATCCGCCGCGACATGCAGGACCAGCTCCTCGTGCTCCAGCAGCGGCTGAAGAAGACCATCGTCTTCATCACCCACGACCTCAACGAGGCCATGCGCCTCGGCGACCGGATCGCCGTCATGCGTGACGGCAGGATCGTCCAGCTCGGCACCGCCGAGGACATCCTTGTCCGCCCCGCCGACGACTACGTCGCCTCCTTCATCCAGGACGTCGACCGCTCCCGGGTGCTCACCGCGGCCGCCGTCATGACGGACGCCGTCGCCCCGGTCGACTGCCCCGAGCACTGCGCCTGCCGGGCCGTCGGACCCGACACGCTCGTCGCCGACCTGTGCGCCGTGGCCGCCCTGGCCCCGCACCCCGTGACCGTCGAGGACGCCGACGGCTCCGTCCTCGGAGTCGTACCGACGGAACGCCTGCTCGCCGTCATGGGCGGTGTCGCCGCGACGAACGCCCCGATCACCGAGGTCCAGGAGGTGACCGCCCGTGCCTAGGCTCCCCCTCGGCCAGTGGGTCGACAGCTCCGTCGACTGGCTCCAGGCCCAGTTCTCCTGGCTGTTCGACGCCGTCAGCACCGGTGTGACCGGCCTGTACGACGGCATCGACGCCGTCCTGTCCGCGCCCCAGCCGCTGCTCTTCGCCGGCATCCTCGCCGTCGTCGCCTGGTGGCTGCGCGGTCTCGCCGCCGGCGCCCTGGCCTTCGCGGGCTTCGCGCTCGTCGACTCGGTCCAGCTGTGGGACGAGGCGATGTCGACGCTCTCGCTCGTCCTCGTCGCCACCCTCGTCACCCTGGTGATCGCCGTCCCGCTCGGCATCTGGGCGGCCCGCTCGAAGACCGTCAGCGCCGTCCTGCGGCCCGTCCTCGACTTCATGCAGACCATGCCGGCGATGGTCTACCTCATCCCCGGCATCATCTTCTTCGGCGTCGGCGTCGTCCCCGGCATCATCGCCACCATCGTCTTCGCGCTGCCCCCGGGCGTGCGCATGACCGAGCTCGGCATCCGCCAGGTCGACGGCGAACTCGTCGAGGCCGCCGAGGCGTTCGGCACCACCCCGCGCAACACGCTGCTGCGCGTGCAGCTGCCGCTCGCCCTGCCGACGATCATGGCCGGCGTCAACCAGGTCATCATGCTCGGCCTCTCCATGGTCGTCATCGCCGGCATGGTCGGCGGCGGTGGGCTCGGCGGAGCCGTCTACCGCGCCATCGGCAACGTCGACATCGGCCTCGGCTTCGAGGCCGGCGTCTCCATCGTCGTCCTCGCCATGTACCTGGACCGGATGACCGGCGCCCTCGGCCGCCAGGTCTCCCCGCTGGGCCGCCGCGCCGCCGCCAAGGCCCGCGCCGCGCTCGGCGCGAAGCGGGCCGGCGCGAAGCTGTGGGCCCACCGCCCGCAGCCCGTCACCGCCCTCGTCGGCGTCGTCGTCCTCGCCCTCGCGGCCGGCGGCATGGGCTTCCTCGGCGGCTCCGGCGGCGCGACCTCCACCACGGCCTCCGGTACGAACGGCGGCCACGGCAAGAAGGTCAGCATCGGCTACATCCCCTGGGACGAGGGCATCGCCTCCACGTACCTGTGGAAGGAGCTCCTGGAGCGCCGCGGCTACGAGGTCGAGACCAAGCAGCTGGAGGCCGGCGCCCTCTACACCGGCCTGGCCGGCGGGCAGCTCGACTTCCAGACCGACGCCTGGCTCCCCGTCACGCACCAGCAGTACTGGGAGAAGTACAAGAACAAGCTGGAGGACCTCGGCTCCTGGTACGGCCCCACCTCGCTGGAGCTCTCCGTCCCCTCGTACGTGAAGGGCGTCGACTCCCTCGCCGACCTCAAGGGGAAGGCCGGACAGTTCAAGGGCCGCATCGTCGGCATCGAGCCCAGCGCCGGAATGATGGGCATCCTCAAGGACAAGGTCCTCAAGGAGTACGGCCTGGAGGGTGAGTACAAGGTCGTCGACGGCTCCACGCCCGGCATGCTCGCCGAGCTGAAGCGCGCCTACGAGCGCAAGGAACCCGTCGTCGTCACCCTCTGGTCCCCGCACTGGGCCTACTCCGCCCACGACCTGAAGAAGCTCGACGACCCCAAGGGCTCCTGGGGCAAGGGCGACGGCGTCCACACCCTGGCCCGCAAGGGCTTCGCCGCCGAGAACCCCGAGGTCGGCGCCTGGCTGAAGAACTTCTCGCTGACCGAGAAGCAGCTCACGGACCTCGAAGCCGTCATCCAGGAGACCGGCAAGGGCAAGGAGCAGGAGGCCGTCCGGACCTGGCTCGACCGGAACCCGGGCCTCGCGGAGAAGCTCGCCCCGCAGTAGGGGCCCTTCCCTCACTGGCCGAAAAGGGGTGGTCGCCGAGCGTGTTCGGCGACCACCCCTTTTCGTCACGACGCGAAACCCCGGCCCAAAGCTGCGTAAGGTTCAGGTAACCGACCGGTACGAGCAGAGGGAGGGAGCCGACATGGACGAGAAGGAAGCACCCCGCGTGGGCGCGGCCGTCAAGCGGCGCCGCAGAGCGCTCCAGCTGACCCTGGCTGTCGTCGCCTCCCGCAGCGGCCTCTCCGTGCCCTTCCTCAGCCAGGTCGAGAACGAGCGCGCCCGCCCCAGCCGCCGCTCCCTCGAACTCGTCGCCGAGGCCCTGGAGACCACCGCGGGCGAACTCCTCGCCGCCGCCGAGGCCTCCCGCACCGTCGACGTCGTACGGGCCGGGGAGCGCACCCCGGGCATGCCCGCCGGCGTACGGGCCCTGGTCCGCGGCCGCCACCAGCTGCACGCCCTGGAGTTCACCGGCGAGCAGGACGCCGGACGCGAGTTCCAGCACCGGAACGACGAACTCCTCTACGTGGCCGACGGCGCCGCCGAGGTCGAGGCCGAGGGCCGCGCCCACCGCCTCGGCCGCGGCGACACGCTCTACCTCTCCGGCGGCGTACGGCACCGCTGGCGCGCCACCGAGCCCGGCACCCGGCTCCTCGTCGTCGCCATCGGCGACCACGTCGAGGCCGAGGTGGAATGACGGCCGTCCGGGGGACCGCGCCGAGGGTCGTCTCCCTCGTGCCCTCCCTCACCGAGGCCGTCGCCGTCACCGCGCCCGGCCTCCTCGTCGGCGCGACGGACTGGTGCGGTCACTGGGGCGAAGGTACCGGCGATGTCCGTGCTTGGCCGGCGCCGGAGGGGCCCGGACCGGTGGGGGCTGCTCCGGTCGGGCCCGAGCCGGTGTCCGTGACCTCGGGTGCGCTCGCCACCCCCGCCGGGCTCGACGTCGTCCGTATCGGCGGCACCAAGAACCCCGACGTCGCCGCGATCGCCGCACTCCGGCCCGACCTCGTCCTCGCCAACGAGGAGGAGAACCGCGCCCCCGACCTCGCCGCCCTGCGCGCCGCCGGGCTCGACGTCCTCGTCACCGAGATCCGCACCCTCGACCAGGGACTGCGGGAACTGGAGCGGGTTCTCGCCGCCTGCGGCGCGCCCCGGCGGCCCCGCTGGCTGGTGGCGGCCGAGGCCGCCTGGGAGGCCGTGACCCCGCCCGCGCCCCGCACCGCCGTCGTACCGATCTGGCGGCGGCCCTGGATGGTCCTCGGCTCCGACACCTTCGCCGGCGACCTGCTCGCCCGCCTCGGCGTCCGGAACGTCTACGCGGACCATCCCGACCGCTATCCGAAGATCCCCCTGGACGAGCTGCGCGCCGCCGGACCCGAGCTCGTCGTCCTGCCCGACGAGCCCTACCGCTTCACGCGCGACGACGGCCCCGAGGCCTTCCCCGGGACCGCCGCGGCCCTCGTCGACGGGCGCATGCTCACCTGGTACGGGCCGTCACTGGCCGAGGCCCCGCAGGCACTGGCCCGGGCCCTGCGAGCAGCGCACCGCTGAACAGCCCGCGCAGGGTGTGGAAACCGGCCACCAGCCAGGCCGCCACGAGCAGCACGTACAGGCCGATCGCGAGCCACCGGAACGCGTCCAGACCGGTGTGCTGCGCCAGTCCCTCGGCGCCGGTCACACAGGTCCCGACCGGGAAGGTGAACGCCCAGAAGGTCATCGCGAAACCCATGCCCCGCCGCCGCGCCCGCAGCACCATCGCCCCCGCGAGCGCCAGCCACAGCAGCGCGAAACCCATCACGGGCACCCCGTAGAGGACGGCGAAGGCGGCGAAGCCGTGCGCGTACGGGGCGGGCAGCACGCCCGCGGCCGTGTCGGCGAACTTGTTCGCGGCGGTCGTCGACTGGCCCAGCGGGCCGAGGACCAGGAAGAGCGTGGGCGTCAGCGCGAGCGGCAGCGGGCCGCCCGTGACCAGCCGCCCGAAGACCAGCGGCAGCATGACCAGGGTGGCGAGCAGACTGACGCCGAACAGCGCGTAGCAGCCGATCAGCAGCGTCTGCTGCGCCTGCCCGGCGGGCAGATGGGGCACGAGCAGCGGGCCGAGCGCCGCGGAGACCATGGGGGCGACGACGGGAAGCAGCCACACCGGCGACGCGCCCTCGATCCGGTGGTGCACGACCATCAGGTACGGGACGGCCACCGCGGCCACCAGGCCGATCACCGTGCCGGCGGTGAACAGGACGGTGTCGAGGGCGACGGCCGCCGGGAGCCCGATCCAGTCCCGGCCCACGATCACCGCCCCGCCGCCGACCGCGAGCAGCGCCATCGACAGACAGCCGTAGAACGGCGCCATCGCCGGGTCCATGAGATGGGCCCTGGCCTGGTCCCCGTGACGGGCCCAGTGCACGGCCCGGGCGGCGAGCAGGGCGAGCAGCATCGCCAGCGACAGGACCCAGACGGCGGCGCAGGCCGTACGGAGGCCCGGGACGTCCACGGGGAGGGCGGCGCCCGCGTTGGCGACGATGGCCGTACCCATCACGGAGGCGTACCAGTTGGGTCCGAGGTGACGGACGGAACGGGTCGCCGGGGCGCCGGGGGTGGTGGCGCGGAGGGCGGGAAGAGAAGGTGCGAGGCTTGCCATGGCCCGATCGTTTCGCGCCGGAACGGCCCCCACCAGGGACGTTGTGGCTATGAGGCCATAAGCTGCCTTTATGAGCAGCGAGCAGGGCGAGACGCCGAACCCCCTCCACCACCGGGTCCCCGACCTCGGCGCGCTCGAACTGCTCCTCGCCGTCGCCCGGCACGGAAGCCTCGGCGCGGCGGCCCGCGAGATCGGCATCACCCAGCCCGCCGCCAGCAGCCGGATCCGCTCCATGGAACGGCAGCTCGGCGTCGCCCTGCTCGACCGCTCCCCGCGCGGCTCCCGGCTCACCGACGCGGGCGCCCTCGTCACCGACTGGGCACGGCGGATCGTGGAGGCCGCGGAGGCCTTCGACGCGGGCGCGCAGGCGCTGCGCGGGCGGCGGGACTCGCGGCTGCGGGTGGCCGCGTCCATGACGATCGCCGAGTACCTGCTGCCGGGCTGGCTGATCGCGCTGCGCGCCGAGCGGCCCGACACGGCGGTGTCGCTCCAGGCCGGGAACTCCGCCGCCGTCGCGGAACGGCTCCTCGCCGGCGAGGCCGACGTCGGCTTCGTCGAAGGGCTCGCCGTGCCGGACGGCCTCGACGGGGTCGTCGTCGCACACGACCGGCTCGCCGTCGTCGCCGCGCCCTCGCATCCCTGGGCCCGGCGCCGGGCCCCGCTCGACCCGGCGGAACTGGCCGCGACCCCGCTCGTCCTGCGGGAACGCGGCTCGGGCACCCGGCAGGTCCTGGACGCGGCGCTCTCCGCGTACGGCGGGCTCGCGCAGCCGCTCCTCGAACTCGCCTCCACGACCGCGGTGAAGGCCGCGGCGGTGAGTGGGGCCGGGCCGGCGGTCCTCAGTGAGCTCGCGATCACGGAGGAGCTGGCGTCGCGGCGCCTCGTCGCGATCCCGGTGGAGGGGGTGCTGCTCCGGCGCGACCTCCGCGCGGTCTGGCCGACGGGCCCCCGCCCGACGGGCCCGGCCCGAGACCTCCTGTCCCTGACCCGAGGCTGACCCCCACCCCCGCGGGGCCGACGCCTCCCGTGCGAACCCGCACCCGGCGGGGCGGTGCCCCCGCCCGTGTGGGCAATCGCCCCTTGCGGAACGCCTGCCCACAACGGGGGTGGGCGCCGCCCCGGCGAGATCGGCGCCCGCAGCGGGGTGGGCGAGGCGCCGCACCGGTTGCCCCGCAACGGGGGACGTCAGGCGTCCGTGGCTCGGAACGTCACCCGTCCCGACACCGCCGTCAGCCGGACCGGGACGTCCGGCAGTTCCGTCGACGCCGTCGTCAGCGGGTCCGCCCCCAGCGCCGTCAGGTCCCCCCGGTACCCCACCGCGAGCCGCCCCGCCTCCCGCTCCTCGCCCGCCGCGTACGCCGCCGCCGTCGTCATGCCCCGCAGCGCCTCCAGCGGCGTGAGCGCCTGCTCCGGTCCGTGCGGCGCCTGCCCGAGGTCACGGCTCGGCCGCCGGTGCCGCGCCCCCGCCATCACCCCCAGCGGCGGGAACGGCGCGATCGGCCAGTCCGAGCCCAGCACCACCGTGGCACCCGAATCCGACAGGTCCCGGCAGCGCCACGCGCGCGCGGCGCGTTCCTCGCCGAGCCGCCGCGACCAGTTGTCCGTGTGGTCGGCGCGCGTGAAGTCGCAGCAGTGCGTGGGCTGCATCGACGCCAGGACGCCCAGGTCCGCGAACCGGCGCAGCGTGTCGTCCGGCACCGTCTCGATGTGCTCCACCCGGTGCCGTACCTCGCCCCCTCCGGCCCGTGCCTTCTCGACGGAGTCGAGGACGTGCCGTACCGCCGCGTCACCGATGGCGTGCGTCGCCGTCGGCACACCCGCCCGGTGCAGCTCCCCGATGATCCGCGTGTACGCCTCCGGGTCCGGCCAGAACGCGTGCGTCGACTCGCCGTGGCAGTCCGGGCGCTCCAGCCACGCCGTCCCGTTGTCGATCGTCCCGTCCATGAAGAGCTTCACACCGGCGACCTGCCACAGCTCGCCCCCGGAGCCCTGCAGCGCGATCAGTTCCCGTACCCCGCGCTCGTCCGTCCCCGGCTGGCACCACGGCGCCACCCGGAGCCGCAACGGCAGCTCACCCGCCGCGTCGAGCTCCCCGTACAGGGCGAGGCTCTCCCCGTTGGCGTCCATGGCGTGACCGCCGGTGAGCCCCGCCGCCGCCATGGACCGCAGCGCCGTGGCGAGCCGCTCCCGGCTCTCCTCGCGCGTCGGCCGAGGCGCGACCCGCTCGACCAGCTCGCACGCCGCGTCCTCCTGGAGCAGCCCGGTCGGGCGCCCGTCGGCATCGCAGACGACCTCCGCCGACGCCTGGTCGAAGGTGCGGGGGCCGTCGACCCCGGCGAGTTCGAGGGCCCGGCGGCTGGCCAGGGCCGAGTGGGCGTCGAAGAGCAGCAGGAAGGCCGGCACGCCGTCGAGCACGGTGTCGAAGGGCGCGGTGCCGACCGGCTGGCCGCCGAAGACGTTCGGGTCGAGACCCCAGCCGAACAGCCACTGGCCGCGGTCCAGGCTCCGCACCTCGCGCGCCAGCGCCTCCCGTACGTCGTCGAGGTCGGCGCAGTACGACAGGTCGAGGCCGTGGGTGAGTTCGGCGCCCGACACCGGGTGCAGGTGGCCGTCGACGAGGCCGGGGGTGACGACGGCCCCCTTGAGGTCGACGACGGTGGTCTCCGTACCGGCCAGCGCCCGGATCTCGCGGTCGTCGCCCAGGGCGGAGATCCGGCCGTCCTCGGAGACGGCGAGCGCGGTCTCCGGCAGGAACACCCCCGTGCCGGGGTCGAGCAGTCGGGCGGAGAGCAGGGCGAGTCGGGTGCGCACGGTGGCTCCAGGAAGAGTGCGAGAGGGGTAGGGGTCGGGGTGGAGGGGTGGGTGGGACGGGTTGGGAGGGTGGATGTCCGCTCGGCCCGCGGGCGCCGGTCGGGGCCGCCGCGGGCGCCGGTCGGGGCCGGCTGCCTCAGCGAGCCTCGGCGGCGCCGATCGCGATCGGCGAGGGACAGCCGGCGATCCCGCCGTCAGTGCGGCTCGGTCGGATCCGTCGGCTTGACCGCCTCCGCGGGCTCCGCCGGCTCCGTCGGCTCGGTCGACGCGACCGCCTCGTTCGGTTCCGTGGGCTCCGCCGACGCGACCGCCTCCGCCGCCTCGACGCTCTCCCCCCGCCCCGCCGGCAGCCTCACATCCGTCAGCGCCCCCCGCGCCAGCCCCAGTTCCCGTTCCGCCGTCGTCACCGCCATGCGCGTCACCGCCTCCGGGCGGTTGCTGCGGTCCGTGTTGGCGTGGGCTCCGAGGCCGTCGAGGACCACCAGGATCTGGATGGCCGTGGCGCGCGGGTCGTCCGTGCGGAACTCGCCCCGCTCGACGCCCTCGCGGATGAGTTCTTCGAGGCGGTCGTCGGAGGCGAGCTCCTGCTCGCGGACCCGGTCGCGCAGGACGGGCCGGTAGCGGCTGAGGTGCCGGGCGTTGATCCACAGGCGGCTGATGTCGTCGTACGCCTCTCCGGCCGAGAGGGCGAAGTAGCGCGCGAGGTACTGCGTCGGGGTCCCGTCGGGACGGTCCGCGGGCAGCAGGGCGTCGAGTTCGCCGGTGGACGCGACGCTGAACGCCTCGGCGACCAGATCCTCCGCCGAGGGGAAGTAGTGGCTGATCAGACCGGGTCGTACGGCGAGCTCGTCGGCGATCCGCCGGAGCGTGACGCACTCCAGGCCCTCGGTCAGGGCGACCCGGGCCGCGGTCTCCACGATCTCTGCCCTACGGGCTTCGGGCGTTTTCCGAATTCTCTTGCGCTGGACGCTTGACGGCATACCGGCGATGCTATTGAGTGTGCGACCAATAAGCAACCAGGTGGGCACGACAGCATCCGGAGGGCCGCATGGCTTCCACGATCCCCGACCCCGGCGCCGCCCGCGCCGAGGTCACCCCGCCGGCCACCGACCGGCCCGGCCGCATCGAGGCCCACGGCATCGATCACATCCCCGACACCGAGCGCCACGGGCATCCCCGCGAGCTCTTCTCCGTCTGGGCCGCCGCGAACGTCAACTACCTCAGCCTCGTCATCGGCGGCGCTCTCGTCCTGATGGGCCTGAGCCTGTGGCAGGCCGTGGCCGTCACCGTCGTGGGCAACCTCTTCTGGATCCTGACCGGGCTCCTCGCCACCTCCGGACCCGCCGCGGGTGCGCCCAGCGAGGTGATCACCCGCGCCCTGTACGGCGTCATCGGCAACCGGGTGAACAACGCGATCGGCGGCTGGCTGGTCTCCGTCTGCTACTTCGCGCTCAACCTCGCCGCCGCCGCGACCGCCGCGTTCGCGCTCGTCGAGAAGGCCGGCATCACCGCGAACACCCCCGTCAAGGTGGCCGTGATCGTGGCGATCGCCGCCCTCACGCTGGCCATCAGCGTCTACGGCCACGCCCTGATCATCAAGCTGTACCTGCCGATCACCCTGGCCCTGGCGGGCGCGTTCACCGTCGTCGCCCTCTCGGTCTTCCGGCACGCCGACTTCTCGTACACGCCGGCCGAGCCGCTGACCGGTGTCGGCCTCTGGGCGGTGATCATCGCGGGCACCACGATGGTCGCCTCGGGCCCGCTCTCGTACACGACGAGCGCCGACTTCTCCCGCTACCTGCCCCGTACGGCCTCGCCGAAGGCGATCGCCGGCTGGACCGCGCTCGGCGCCTTCGTCCCCAGCATCGTCGTCGGCTCGCTCGGCGCCTTCGCCGCGACCGCAGTCGACATGACCGACCCTCAGAACGCGCTCCAGGAGATCCTGCCGGGCTGGTTCGTGCCCGTCTTCCTGCTCGCCCTCGTGCTCGGCACGATCTCCATCAACGCCCTGACCGCGTACAGCGCGGGCCTCGCCCTCCAGGCCGTCGGCCTGCGCATCCGACGCACCGTCAGCGTCCTCTTCGACGGCACCGTCGCCGTCGCCGCCACCCTCTACGGCCTGCTGGTCTCCAACTTCCTGGACACCGTCAGCAACGCCCTCCAGGTGATCGTGGTCCTGATCGGCCCCCTCATGGCCGTGTACGCCACCGACGTCGTGCTGCGCCGGAACCGGTACGACGGCCGCACGCTCGCGGACGAGACCCCCGGCAGCCCCTTCTGGTTCACCGGTGGCGTCAACTGGGCGGGCGCCCTCTCCCTGATCCTGGGCGTGGCCTCGGCCGCCCTCTGCGTCAACACCCTCTACACCGGCCCCGTCGCGTCGGCGCTCGGCGGGATCGACCTCTCCATGCCGGTCGGCATGATCGTCGCCTCCGGCCTGTACGTGCTGCTCGGCCGCCGTGCGGTGGCGGCGACCAGCCTCTGACCGGCGGGGGGTGGGCCCCACAGGCCCTGCCCCCTGCCCATCGGGCCGTGAGGGCCGCGGTCCCCCTCACGCCCGAGCCCGGAGGGGGCGGAGTTCCGCCGCCCCCTCCGGGCTCACCCCCCCGAAGCGCGGGGCGGCCGGATGCCCACCCCGGCCGCCCCGCTTCTCCTCCCGTTCTCCCGCGCGCTCCTAGCGCGCCGCCGCCTCCACCAGGCCCCGCATCACCCGCAGGTCCTCGCCCATCTCCGGGTGCCACTGCACACCGAGGACCCACCCCGGGCCGTCCGTCTCCACGGCCTCCACCGTGCCGTCCTCCGCGTGGGCCGAGGCCGTGAGGCCCGCGCCCAGGCGGTTCACGGCCTGGTGGTGGTAGGTCGGGACCTCGGCGAGCTCCGGCACCAGCGAGGCGTACCGGGTGCCCGGCACCGGCTTCACCGCGTGCCGGCCGATCACCCCGACCGCCTCCACGTGCCCGTCCAGGTGCTGGATCAGCGTGCCGCCGAGGGCGACGTTCAGGAGCTGCATGCCCCGGCAGATGCCGAGCAGCGGAGTGCCGGAGGCCAGGGCCGCGTCGATCAGGGCCAGCTCCCAGGTGTCCCGGGCCCGGGCCGGCGGGCCGGTACGGGGGTCGGGCTCGGCCCCGTACCGTACGGGCTCGACGTCCGCCCCGCCCGCGACGACCAGGCCGTCCAGCCGGGCCACGACCGCCGCCGCGTCCTCGGGCCCGCCCGGCGGGAGCATCACCGCGAGCCCGCCGCTCTCCCGTACGAGACGCGGGTACTGCGCGGGAAGCAGCGCGGCGGTCATGTCCCACACGCCCCAGCGCGCCTGGTCCAGGTAGGTGGTCACGCCGATCAGCGGCTTGGTCACGGAACTTCCTCCAGAGGTGCGGAGAGTCGGGTGGATCAGTCGCGTTCGAGCTCGGCCTCGGCCGCGGCGAGCGCCGCGAACTCCTCCTCGGGCGCGCTGGCCACCAGATGGTGCCGACTGTAGAACGCGAAGTAGGCGAGGGCGATCACGTACACCCCGAGCGCCATGAACGCCGCCGTCCGGTCCACCAGGAAGGTCGCGACCAGCGCCGAGAGGGCCAGGACGAAGGCCACCGACGAGGTCACGATCCCGCCGGGCGTGCGGTACGGCCGGTGCAGGCCCGGCTCCCGGCGGCGCAGCACGATGTGGGAGAGCGCCATCAGGGCGTACGAGATGGTGGCGCCGAAGACCGCGATGTTCAGCATCCGCGCCCCGTTCCCGGTCCCGGCGGCGAGGGCGAAGCCGATGGCGCCGGGGATGAGCAGTCCCAGGTACGGCGACTTGCGGCGGCTGGTCAGGGAGAGGAACCGGGGCAGATAGCCCGCCCGGGAGAGGGCGAACAGCTGGCGCGAGCCGGCGTAGATGAGGGAGAAGAAGGAGGCGACCAGGCCCGCGAGGCCCGCGTAGTTCACGAAGCGGCTGAGCGCGGTCGGCTCCCCGTCGCCCTGGAGCGCCACGACCAGCGGGTTCCCGGCCTCCTGGACGGCGGCCGCACCGCGCGCCCCGGTGGCGGCGAAGAAGGTCATGACGGCGAGCAGCACCAGGATCCCCATGGAGATCGCCAGGGCCTTCGGCATCGACCGCACCGGGTCCTTGGCCTCCTCGGCGGCGAGCGGCACGCCCTCGACGCCCAGGAAGAACCACATGCCGAAGGGGAAGGCGGCCCAGATCCCGAGGAGCCCGAAGGGCAGCCAGGAGTTCGACCCGAGGGCCCCGCCGTCGACCGGGATGTCGTTCAGGCCGTCCACGTGGAAGTCGGTGAACGCGCCGAGCGCGAAGACGATCAGGGCCGCGACCGCGATCGCCGTCACGATCAGGCTGAAACGCAGCGCCTCGCCCACGCCCCACAGGTGGATGCCGATGAAGAGAGCGAAGCAGACCAGATAGACCGGCCAGCCGGACTCCAGGCCGAAGAGTCCCAGGGACTCCACGTAGTCGCCGATGAAGATGGAGATCGCGGCGGGGGCCAGGATGTACTCGATGAGGATCGCGGTGCCGGTCAGGAAGCCGCCCCAGGTGCCGAGCGCCCGGCGCGCGAAGCCGTAGCCGCCGCCCGCGGTGGGCAGGATGGCGGAGAGCTCGGCGAGCGCGAAGACCAGACAGGCGTACATCGCGCCCATCAGGACGGTGGCGACGGCGAGCCCGCCGAAGCCGCCCTTCGACAGGCCGATGTTCCAGCCGGAGAAGTCCCCCGACACGACGTACGCCACGCCGAGGCCGGTCAGCAGCAGCCAGCCGGCGCTGCCGCGGCGCAGGGCCCGGCGCTCCAGATAGTCGTCCTTCGTCGGCGTGGTGTCTTCGAGCGTCATGGCAGCGTCAGCTCCCCGCAACGGGCCCAATGGAATGGATCCATACCTTTGCGGTGGCCGACGGGGGAGCGCAACCCCCGTGCGTTACTTTCGGGTTACGCCGCCGTCCGCCTTCCCGTCACGTCAGGAAGCCCCGCAGCAGCGCCGCCGTGCCCGCGCAGTGCTCCCGCATCACCTCGCGCGCCGCGTCCGCGTCCCCGTCGAGCACCGCCTCCACCAGGGCGGTGTGCTGGTGCTGGGAGTGCTCCAGATTGCGTACGAGCAGGGGGATGCAGTCCAGGAGGTCGTTCACCGTCGCGCGGACGGCGGCGTACTGGGCCGTCAGCGTCGGCGAGCCGGAGAGCTCCGCGAGGGTGAGGTGGAGCAGGGTGTCCTGACGGCGGTAATCGGCCAGCGGGGCGTCATGGGTCGCCGCCACGGCCGTCCGCAGCCGCTCGGCGCCCGCCGCGTCGAGACCGTGGGCCGCGCACAGCCCGGCGGCCCCCACCTCGAGCACCTCACGGAAGCGGAGGGTGTCCTCCATGTCGACCGTGGCGATCCGGCGGCGCAGCTCGTCCTCGTCGGCCGTCTGTGTCCGGGGCAGCACGAACGTTCCGCCGTACCGGCCGCGCCGGCTCTCCACGAGCCCCTGCTCCTGGAGGACCTTGAGGACCTCGCGCAGGGTCACCCGGCTGATCCCCATCCGGTCCGCGAGCTCCCGCTCGGCGGGCAGCCGCTCCCCGCCGGGCACCAGACCGAGCCGCACCACCTGGAGGATCTGCTCCAGGGCCTCCTCGAATCCGTTGCCCGCCCGCACCGGCCGCAGCACGGGCGTCAGCCGGTCCGCCGATTCACTCGTACTGGCCACGTTCTCGTTTCCCTTTCTCCAGCACTTCCCAAGCAATGGTCTTCCGCAATACCTTATGGCTCCCGGCAGGCCGAAGGAGGAGCAATCCCGTGGCAGACCGCACACCCCCGCTCACCGTCGAGGAGCTCCGCGCCCTCGTCGCGAGCGGCGAGATCGACACCGTTGTCCTGGCTTTCCCCGACATGCAGGGACGACTCCAGGGCAAGCGGTTCGCCGCACCGTTCTTCCTGGACGAGGTCCTCGGCCACGGCACCGAGGGCTGCAACTACCTCCTCGCCGTCGACACCGAGATGAACACCGTCGACGGCTACGAGATGTCCTCCTGGGACCGCGGCTACGGCGACTTCGCGATGCACCCCGACCTCACCACCCTCCGCCGCCTCCCCTGGAACGACGCCACCGCCATGGTGACGGCCGACCTCGCCTGGGCCGACGGCACCCCGGTCGTCGCCGCGCCCCGCCAGATCCTCCGCCGCCAGCTGGAGCGCCTCGCGGAGCTCGGCCTCACCGCCCACGTCGGCACCGAGCTCGAGTTCATCGTCTTCAAGGACAGCTACGAGCAGGCCTGGGACGCGAACTACCGCGGCCTCACCCCCGCCAACCAGTACAACATCGACTACTCCGTCCTCGGTACCGGACGCATCGAACCCCTCCTGCGCCGCATCCGCAACGAGATGACCGGCGCCGGACTCACCGTCGAGTCCGCCAAGGGCGAGTGCAACCCCGGCCAGCACGAGATCGCCTTCAAGTACGACGAGGCCCTCGTCACCTGCGACCAGCACGCCGTCTACAAGACGGGCGCCAAGGAGATCGCCGCCCAGGAGGGCTGCTCGCTCACCTTCATGGCGAAGTACAACGAGCGCGAGGGCAACTCCTGTCACATCCACCTCTCCCTCCAGGACGCCGAGGGACACAACGTGATGGCCGGGGACGACGCCCACGGCATGTCCGAGACCATGCGGCACTTCCTCGCAGGACAGCTCGCCGCCCTCCGTGACTTCTCCCTCCTCTACGCCCCGAACATCAACTCCTACAAGCGGTTCCAGCCCGGCTCCTTCGCGCCCACCGCCGTCGCCTGGGGCCACGACAACCGCACCTGCTCGCTCCGGGTCGTCGGCCACGGCCGCTCCACCCGCTTCGAGAACCGCCTCCCCGGCGGCGACGTCAACCCCTACCTCGCCGTCGCCGGCCTGGTCGCCGCCGGCCTGTACGGCATCGAGCAGCGCCTCGAACTGCCCCCGCCCTGCACCGGGAACGCGTACACCGCCGAGTACGCGCACGTCCCCACCACCCTGCGCGAGGCCGCCGAACTCTGGGAGACCAGCGAGATCGCCAAGGCCGCCTTCGGCGCCGAGGTCGTCGCCCACTACCGCAACATGGCCCGCGTCGAACTCGACGCCTTCGACGCGGCGGTGACCGACTGGGAGCTGCGCCGCTCCTTCGAACGCCTCTGAGAACCACACCTGCGACACGTGAGAGGAACGAGTTGCTCCAGGTACTGAACCCGGCGACCGAGGAACCGGTCGCCACCGTCCCGGCCGCCACCCCCGCCGACGTCAACGCCGCCGTCGCCCGCGCCACCGCCGCCCAGCGCGGCTGGGCCGCCGCCGCGCCCGCCGACCGGGCCCGGCTGCTGCGCCGCTTCGCGGCCGTCGTCGACGACCACATCGAGGAGCTCGCGCGCCTGGAGGTCACCGAGGCCGGCCACACCATCGGCAACGCCCGCTGGGAGGCCGGCAACGTCCGCGACCTGCTCGACTTCGCCGCCGGGGGAGTGGAGCGGCTCAACGGCCGCCAGATCCCGGTGGCCGGCGGCCTCGACATCACGATCCTCGAACCCCTCGGGGTGGTCGGCGTCATCGCCCCCTGGAACTTCCCCATGCCGATCGCCGCCTGGGCCACCGCGCCCGCCCTCGCCGCCGGCAACGCCGTCCTCCTCAAGCCGGCCGAGACCACCCCCCTCACCGCGCTCCGCCTCGCCGAACTCGCCCTGGAGGCCGGCCTTCCCGAAGGCCTCTTCCAGGTCCTCCCCGGTACCGGACCCGTCGCCGGGAACGCCCTCGTCGAACACCCCGGCATCGCCAAGATCGTCTTCACCGGCTCCACCCGGGTCGGAAAGTCGATCATGGCGAAGTGCGCCGACCAGGTGAAGCGGGTCACCCTCGAACTCGGCGGCAAGAGCCCCAACATCGTCTTCGCCGACGCGGACCTGGAGGCCGCGGCGGCGGCCGCCCCGATGTCCTTCCTCGACAACAGCGGCCAGGACTGCTGCGCCCGCACCCGCATCCTCGTCCAGCGGAGCGCGTACGACCGCTTCCTGGAGCTCCTCACCCCCGCCATCGAGGAGATCGTCGTCGGCGACCCGAACGACGAGCGCACCCAGATGGGCCCGCTCATCTCCCGCGCCCAGCTCGACCGGGTGCGCTCCTACGTCACCGACGATCTCGAAGGGATCCGCGGCAAGGCCCCCGAGGGACCCGGCTTCTGGTTCCCGCCGACCGTCCTCACCGGCGTCCCCGAGACCGCCCCCTGCGCCGTCGAGGAGATCTTCGGACCCGTCGCCGTCGTCCTCCCCTTCGAGGACGAGGCCGACGCGATCCGCCTCGCCAACGCCACCGAGTACGGCCTGTCCGGCTCGATCTGGACCCGTGACGTCGGCCGCGCCCTGCGCGCCTCCCGCGCCGTCCGGGCCGGCAACCTCTCCGTCAACTCCCACTCCAGCGTCCGCTACTGGACCCCGTTCGGCGGCTACCAGCAGTCCGGCCTCGGCCGGGAACTCGGCCCCGACGCCCTGACCGCCTTCACCGAAACCAAGAACGTCTTCATCAGCACGGAGGCCTGACCCCCATGACCACCGAAGAGAACATCTGCCGCCGCCTCGTCGGCCGTACCGCCGTCATCACCGGAGCCGGCAGCGGCATCGGCCTCGCCACCGCCCGCCGCCTCGCCTCCGAAGGCGCCAACGTCGTCTGCGGCGACATCGACGAGACCGCCGGCAAGGCGGCCGCGGAAGAGGTCGGCGGCACCTTCGTGCAGGTCGACGTCACGGACCCCGAGGAGGTCGAGAACCTCTTCAAGGTCGCCTTCGACACGTACGGCTCCGTCGACATCGCCTTCAACAACGCCGGCATCTCGCCCCCCGACGACGACTCCATCCTGGAGACCGGCCTGGAGGCCTGGAAGCGCGTCCAGGACGTCAACCTGACCTCCGTGTACCTCTGCTGCAAGGCCGCGCTGCCCTACATGCGCCGCCAGGGCAAGGGCTCCATCATCAACACCGCCTCCTTCGTCGCCATCATGGGCGCGGCCACCAGCCAGATCTCGTACACCGCGTCCAAGGGCGGCGTCCTCGCCATGTCCCGCGAACTGGGCGTCCAGTTCGCCCGCGAGGGCATCCGCGTCAACGCCCTGTGCCCCGGGCCGGTCAACACCCCGCTGCTCCAGGAGCTGTTCGCCAAGGACCCCGAGCGGGCCGCGCGCCGCCTCGTCCACATCCCCGTCGGCCGCTTCGCCGAGGCCGAGGAGATCGCCGCCGCCGTCGCCTTCCTCGCGAGCGACGACTCCTCCTTCGTCAACGCCAGCGACTTCCTCGTCGACGGCGGCATCTCCGGCGCGTACGTGACCCCGCTCTAACCGTTCACCTCGAATCCCCCCACCCGACAGCCGGGCGTCGCAAGGCGCCCGGCTGTCCTGCGTACACCCAGGAGGGTGTTCATGAACGACAAGCTCCGCACCACCGCCGCCGCGGCCGCCCTCGCCCTCGCCGCCACCGGCCTCCTCCCCGCGGCCAACGCCGAGGCGAAGCCCGCCGAGTGCCCCACCCTGAACAGCTCCGAGGGCTGGTACGGCGACAACAAGGCCCGCATCGACGCCCTGATCGCCGACCACTGCGAGGACCGCCACAAGGGCGGGAAGAAGCCCGTCGCGGTCTTCGACTGGGACAACACCGTCATCAAGAACGACGTCGGCGACGCCACCTTCTACTGGCTCCTCCGCAACGACCGCGTCCGGGCGCCCGAGGACGGCGACTGGGCCACCACCAGCCGCTACCTCACCCCCGAGGCCGCGACCGCCCTCGGCGAGGCCTGCCCCACCGGCGTCCGCACCCTCCCCACCGCCACCGACGCCCGCTGCGCCGACGAACTCCTCTCCGTGTACGGATCGGGCGCCACCACCGGCGGGAAGACCGCCTTCGCCGGATACGACCACCGCCGCATGGAGCCCCAGTACGCCTGGCTCGCCCAGCTCCTGCACGGCTGGACCACCCGCCAGGCCGCCTCCTTCGCGGCCGCCGCCCGCGCCGAGAACCTCGCCGCGCCGCAGGGCGCCACCCAGCAGGTCGGCACCTCCCGCGTCACCGGCTGGGTCCGCTACTACGACCAGCAGCGGGACCTGATCCGCACCCTCCAGGACGGCGGCTTCGACGTCTGGATCGTCTCCGCCTCGCCCGAGCCCGTCGTCGACGTCTGGGCGAAGGGCGTCGGCATCGACCCCTCCCACGCCCTCGGCATCCGCAACACCACCGACCACGGCCGCCTCACCAGCCACCTCAAGGGCTGCGGCAGCGTCCGGGACGGCGAGGACGCTCTGATCACCTACATCGACGGCAAGCGCTGCTGGATCAACCAGGAGATCCTCGGCGTCCAGGGCCCCGCCGCCGAGCGCGTCCAGCCCGCCGCCCGCCGCCAGGTCTTCGCCGCGGGCGACTCCGACACGGACATCTCGTTCCTGCGCGACGCCACCGGACTGCGCCTCGTCCTCAACCGCAACAAGAACGAACTCATGTGCCGGGCGTACGAGAACGGCGACGGGCGCTGGCTGGTGAACCCCATGTTCATCGAGCCGAAGAAGCGGAAGACCAGCGCGTACCCCTGCTCGACGACCGGCTACACGGCGAGCGACGGCACGGCCCAGCCGGTCCGGCGCACGGACGGCAGCATCGTCCCGGACCAGCTGGACACGGTCTTCTAGTTCCTACAGGAACGTCATGCCCTCGCCCCGATAGGTGGGCACGGTCGCCGTGACGCGATCGCCCTCGACCAGGTGCAGGCTCTCGAACCGTTCGCACAGCTCCCCGGCCTTCGCGTGCCGGAACCAGACCTTGTCGCCGATGCGCAGATCGTCGGCCGGGGAGCCCAGCAGCGGCGTCTGCACCTCGCCCGGACCCTCCTGAGGGTCGTACCTGAGCCCCTCCGGCAGGTACGGGACGGGCAGCCGGTCCGGGCCGGCGGCACCGGAGGCCGGGTAACCGCCCCCGAGCACCGTCACCACGCCCACACCGGGGCGGCGGACGACCGGCTGCGCGAAGAGAGCGGCGGGGCGGCCGCTGAAGGACGTGTAGTTGTCGAAGAGACGCGGCACGAAGAGGCCGGACCCGGCGGCGATCTCCGTCACCGCGTCCTCGGCGGCCGTGTGCTGCACGCTTCCGGTGCCGCCGCCGTTCACGAACTCCAGGTCCGGCGCCACCGCCCGGACGGCCCGCACCACGGCCGCGCGGCGCTCGGCGAGCTCCTTGCGGGCGGCGGACTGCATGAGCCGGATCGCCCGAGACCTCAGCGGCCTGCCCGAGACCGCGTCCCCGACCCCGGCGACGTGCCCCTCGTACGCCATGATCCCGACGAGCCGGAAACCCGGCCGCCGCACGACGGAGCGGGCCAGCTCGGCCAGGTCGGCCGGGGTCCGCAGCGGGGATCGCCGGGCCCCGACCCTGATCCGCCCGCCGAACAGATGCAGCGCGGTGTCCAGCTCCAGACAGACCCGCACCTCCTCGGTCCCGCCGGCCCGTGCGGCGTCGATCAGATCGAGCTGCGCCACGTCGTCGACCATCACGGTGACCGCGGCGGCGAGCTTCGGATCCCGCACGAGCTCGCCGAACCCGGCACGGTCCGCCGAGGGGTACGCGAGCAGGACGTCCTCGAACCCGGCCCGCGCCAGCCACAGCGACTCGTCGAGCGTGAACGACATGATCCCGGCGAAGCCGTCCCGCGCGAGGACCCGTTCGAGCAGCGCCCGGCACCGCACGGACTTGCTCGCCACCCGGACCGGCTTGCCCCCGGCCCGGCGCACGAGGTCCGCCGCGTTGGCGTCGAAGGCCTCCAGATCGACGATCGCCACGGGCGCGTCGAGATGGGCGGTGGCCCGGTCGTATCGGGCCCGGTCGGCGGCACGGGGAGTCATGGCCCGAGCTTGCCAGACCGGTTTGGGGGTGGGTAGCCCCTGGGTTCCCGCACGCGGGGGAACAGCCCGTAGAGTGACGGGCATTGTCGACACGAGCGGGGGGACGGGGATGACGGTCGAGCACGACCCCACGACCTCCCGCATCACGGACGCCCTGCTGCCGGCGGGGGAAACCGCGGACCTCACGCCGAAGGACGCCGCGCACCTCGGGCCCCGGGAGGCCAGGGCCCTTCCGCAGCGGGAGACCACGGACCGCCAGCTGGCGGGGGCGATGGACCTCGCGCCGAGGGAGGCGACGGCCCTCGTGTCGAGCGACGCCACGGACCGCCAGCCGGTAGGGACCATGGACCTCGCGCCGCGGGAGGCGACGGCCCTCCCCCCGAGGGACGCCACGGACCGCCAGCCGGCGGGGGCGATGGGCCTCGCGCCGCGGGAGGCGACGGACCTCGTGTCGAGCGACGCCACGGACCTCGCCCCGCGGGACGCCGCGGACCTCCGACCGAGGGACGCCACGGAGCTCCCGCCGGTGGAGACGACCACCCGCCTCCGCCCGATCACCCCGACGGCCCCCAACCCGGCCGCCCCGCTGCCCGCCCCGGCCGCGCCGACACCGGCGCCCACCGGGCCGCCGGAGTTCGGCGTCCGACCCCGGACTGCCCCCGCCCGGCCGACGACGACCCCTGCCCGCTCAGCGGGCGGACCCGCCCGGCCGGTGGTGGCCCCTGCCCGCTCGGGCGGACTCGCCCGGCCGACGACGACCCCTGCCCGCTCAGCGGGCGGACCCGCCCGGCCGGCGGTGGCCCCTGCCCAGCCCGTGGGCGGACCCACCGGGCCCGCAGTCGCCCCCGTCCCACCCACGACCGCCCCCGCCTCCCCGCAGTCGCACGCCCTCCCCCCGTACCGCCACTCCTACCGGCCCGGGGCCCTGCCGCCCGAGATGCCCGTCGAGGTGACCACGCGGCTGCGGCCCGTGCGGGCGCGGCGGGGCGGGCGGAGTGTCGTCGTCGCGGTCTGCGCCGTGCTCGGGTTCGGGCTCGTCGGCGGGGCTCTCACCGGAGTCTGGCTGGCCGCCGCCGAGCCCGGGAAGCCCGCCGAACCCGTCGGGTACACCGAGGCCCAGGACCTCTGGCACAACGCCCCCGTCGACACCCTCTTCCCCCGCACCCTGGCGGGACCTGACGCCGGCCCCGGCGGCGCCGACCGCACCTGGACCCGGATCGTCGTCGCCCCGGACGCCCCCTGCACGCCCGCCGTCCTCGCCAAGGGCCTCCTCGCAACCGTCCAGCCCCTCGGCTGCGAGCGCGTCCTGCGCGCCACGTACACCGACGCCACCGCCAGCAGCGTGATCACCGTCGGTCTCGTCTTCACGCGAGCCGACGCCTCCACCCAGCGCACCCTCGGTCAGGGCCTCACCGCCCGACTCGGCGCCGACGTTCCGCCGGCCCTCGCCGGCCCCGGCACCGTCGCCGCACGCTTCGGCGCCCCGCAGCGCGCCGCCTGGTGGCTGAACGCCCCCGCCGACCTCCCCGTCGTCGTCACCGCCGTCTCCGGCTTCGCCGACGGCCGGAAGACCGAGAGCGGGCCCGTGCCCGCGGACCAGGCCATGGCCGCGAACCGTATCGACGCCACCGCCCAGTCCGGCCTCGGCCACGAGGCCAAGGGCATCACCGAACGCCTCGTACGACTGCTGCGCACGGCCGCCACCACGGCCGCCAAGGAGAACGCCCGGTGACCCGACCCGCCCACCGCCGGACCAGGGGCGGCGCGGTCGCCCTGCTCGCCGCCGCGTTCTCCGTCCTGCCCGCCACCACCGCCCCCGCGCACGCCGACACCATCCGGGCCCGCCAGTGGGGCCTCGAAGCCCTCCACACCACGGAGGCCTGGCGCACCACCAAGGGCGGGGGCGTCACCGTCGCCGTCCTCGACACCGGCGTCGACGCCGACCACCCGGACCTCGCCGGCTCGGTCCTCACCGGACGCGACCTCGTCGGCTTCGGCGCGTCGAAGGGCGACCGCGCCTGGGCCCGGCACGGCACCGCCATGGCCGGCATCATCGCCGGACACGGCCACGGCCCGGGCGCCCAGGACGGTGTGCTCGGCGTCGCTCCGGACGTCCGGATCCTGCCCGTACGGGTCATCCTGGAGTCCACCGACAAGGCCCGCGACAAGGCCCGCAAGACCCGCGGCTCGGCCCTCGCGGAGGGCATCCGCTGGGCCGCCGACCACGGCGCCGACGTCATCAACCTCTCCCTCGGCGACGACTCCAAGTCCGCCCACCCCGACGCGGGCGAGGACGCCGCCGTCCAGTACGCCCTCGCCAAGGGCGTCACCGTCGTCGCCTCCGCCGGCAACGGCGGCGAGAAGGGCGACCACATCTCGTACCCCGCCGCCTACCCCGGCGTCATCGCGGTCGCCGCCGTCGACCGCTACGGCACCCACGCCTCCTTCTCCACCCGCCGCTGGTACGCCACCGTCAGCGCCCCCGGCGACGACATCGTCATCGCCGACCCCGACCGCCGCTACTACGAGGGCTGGGGCACCAGCGCCGCCGCCGCGTTCGTCTCCGGTGCCGTCGCCCTCGTCCGCGCCGCGCACCCCGACCTCACCCCCGCCCAGGTCAAGCGGCTCCTCGTCGACACCGCCCGCAACCGGCCGAAGGGCGGACGCAGCGACGCCAAGGGCTACGGGACGGTCGACCCGGCCGCCGCGATCGCCGCCGGGGGCCGGATCAAGGGCGGCGACCCCAAGAACACCGCCACCGGCTACCAGGGCCGGTACTTCGGCCCCGGCCCCGTCCCCGCCGCGGAGGAGAGCCGCCCCCTCGGCCTCCTCGCCCCCGTCGCCGGCGGACTCGGCGCCCTGCTGCTCCTCACCGCCGTGATCCTCCGCCGCGCCCACCGGACCCCGTAGGGGCCTGTCCGGCCGCCCCGGCCCGGCGGTTAGGCTCGGTGCGTGGAGCTCAAGAACATTCCGGACCCCGGTTTCTCCGACGACGACGGCACCGCCGACCCGCGGCTCGCCGCGGCCCTCGCGGCCTGGGCGGAGGACCGGACCGCTCACGGCCCCGTCCTCGAAGCCCTGAAGGAGGCCCGGCTGCTCGTCCCCGTGGTCGCCGTCCTCGGCGAGGTCGAGATCGACCCCGAGACGGGCCTGAAGCAGGAGAAGACGAGCGACATGGCCGTCCCCACCCTCACGGCCGGCGACCGGCGGGCCCTGCCGGCCTTCACCTCGATCGCCTCGCTCGCCCTCTGGGACCCGGAGGCCCGCCCCGTGGCCGTCCCGACCCGGCAGGCGCTCGCCGCGCTCGTCCACGAGAAGGCGGACACCCTCGTCCTGGACATGGCGGGACCCGTGCCGTACCAGGTGACCGGCTCCGCCCTGCTCGCCCTCGCCGAGGGCCGGTCCAGCGCCGATCCGCTCGACGACCCGGCCGTACGGGAGGCCGTGCGCGCCGTCGTCGCCGCCGAGCCCGCGGTCCTCCGCGCCCACCTGGGACCCGGTACCGCCGACGGCACCGTCGCCCTGGTCCTCGCCGAGGACGCCTCCCCGGCGGAGGCCGCCCAGCGCGTGGCCCGCGCGCTGGCCGCCGACGAAACACTGAGGGCCCGCCTGGTGCGGGGCCTCGACCTGGCACTCCTGCCGGCCTCGGCCACGCCTCCGGGCGAGCCCTTCTACGTCAAGCACTAAAGGCTTCCAGCCGTACACCGGCCCCGTGGCTGCTGTCTCCCGGGGGCGACCCCCGTACACCCGCGGCCCGGCGGACCCGAGCGGCTTCTAGCCGTACACCGGCCCGGTGTACTTCTCGCCCGGTCCCTGGCCCGGCTCGTCCGGGATCAGGGACGCCTCGCGGAAGGCGAGCTGGAGGGACTTCAGGCCGTCCCGCAGCGGCGCCGCGTGGAAGGAGGAGACCTCCGTCGCGCCGGCGTCCAGGAGGCCCGCGAGCGCGTGGATCAGCTTCCGCGCCTCGTCGAGGTCCTTGTGCTTCTCGCCCTCCTCGGTGAGCCCGAGCTTCACCGCGGCGGCGCTCATCAGGTTGACGGCGACCGTCACGATCACCTCGACCGCCGGGACCTCCGCGATGTCGCGGGTCATGCTTTCGAAGTCGGGGGTGTCCGTGGACTCGTTCTGGGGCGTCTCGCTCATGCCCACACGATAAGCGGACGTACGGTTCGCGCCGACCGCCGGGTCCTGCTAACCTTGTGTAACGACCGGCCGGACATCTCTGTGTCCGGCCCACAAGTGGAGGCTCCGTACTCCCACCTGACCACCCTCACGGGTGGCGGGTCACCGGTCAGGTGGCGCCCATCGTTCCGTACGGACGATGGAGCCGCCCGATGTGCGCCCCGCGGTTCACCGTGGTGGTGCTCCGGTTTTCCGTGGAGCCCCGCCTGTGTACCGTCCGGGGCATTTTTCATGTGCCGGCCCGGTTGGTCTCAACTGTTTCACGTGACGTGTCCGTCCGCCAAGGCGGTCGCGTGGTGCTACCGAGGAGGATCCATCAGCGCCGAGCCCCGCATCAACGAGCGGATTCGCGTTCCCGAGGTGCGTCTTGTCGGCCCCAGTGGCGAGCAGGTGGGCATCGTCCCCCTTGCCAAGGCCCTGGAGCTCGCTCAGGAGTACGACCTCGACCTGGTCGAGGTCGCGGCGAACGCCCGCCCGCCCGTGTGCAAGCTCATGGACTACGGGAAGTTCAAGTACGAGTCGGCCATGAAGGCCCGTGAGGCGCGCAAGAACCAGGCGCACACGGTCATCAAGGAGATGAAGCTCCGGCCGAAGATCGACCCGCACGACTATGACACCAAGAAGGGTCACGTCGTCCGGTTCCTCAAGCAGGGCGACAAGGTCAAGATCACGATCATGTTCCGTGGTCGTGAGCAGTCCCGCCCGGAGCTCGGTTACCGACTTCTGCAGCGCCTCGCCGAGGACGTCCAGGAGCTTGGATTCATCGAGTCCAACCCGAAGCAGGACGGCCGGAACATGATCATGGTTCTCGGTCCGCACAAGAAGAAGACCGAGGCCATGGCCGAGGCTCGCGAGGCCCAGGCCGCGCGCAAGGCGGAGCGCCAGGGCGGTACGTCCGAGGCCCCCGTCGAGGCCGCTGCCGAGGAGACCTCGACCGAGGAGACCCCGGCCGAGAACGCCGAGGCGTGATCCGTGGGGGCTGCCTCCGGCAGCCCCCGGATTCCGTCCGGTTCCACCCAATCGAAGAATGACGCTCCCGGTCGACCGGTGCCCGCACCGGGGGGAGCGCCACTGACGAGGAGAGAACGGCGCTATGCCGAAGAACAAGACGCACTCCGGTGCCAAGAAGCGCTTCAAGGTCACCGGCTCCGGCAAGATCCTGCGCGAGCGCGCCGGTAAGCGCCACCTGCTCGAGCACAAGTCGTCCAAGCTGACGCGTCGCCTCACCGGCAACGCCGAGATGGCCCCGGGTGACTCCGCCAAGATCAAGAAGATGCTGGGCATCTGATCTGATCTCCCGCCCTCGGCGACGAGGGCATCCGGCACAGACCGGGACCCATCCGTTTTTCGGGTCGTGTGAGGACCACCACGACCCCGCTACAAGGAGTTAAGAAGTGGCACGCGTCAAGCGGGCAGTCAACGCCCACAAGAAGCGCCGGGCGATCCTCGAGGCGGCCTCCGGCTACCGCGGTCAGCGTTCGCGCCTGTACCGCAAGGCCAAGGAGCAGGTCACCCACTCGCTGGTCTACAACTACAACGACCGCAAGAAGCGCAAGGGCGACTTCCGTCAGCTGTGGATCCAGCGCATCAACGCCGCTGCCCGCCAGAACGGCATGACGTACAACCGCCTCATCCAGGGTCTGAAGGCCGCCAACATCGAGGTGGACCGCAAGATCCTCGCCGAGCTGGCCGTCAACGACATCAACGCGTTCGCCGCGCTGGTCGAGGTCGCGCAGAAGGCCCTCCCGGCCGACGTCAACGCCCCGAAGGTCGCCGCCTGATCTTCCAGGCCGCAGTACTTCCGCCCGGACCCGCAAGCGCGCTCGCGCCTGCGGGTCCGGGTGCGTCGGCCCCCGAAAACCCGTAGTCCCGGCACCGAAGAGAGAACCGCCGCACCTCATGGTCACCCCCGAGCTGATCTCCCCGCGTTCCCCGCGCGTCGTCGCCGCCCGGCGGCTCGCCAAGCGCAACTTCCGGGGCAAGGACCGCCTCTTCATCGCCGAAGGCCCCCAGGCCGTCCGCGAGGCCGTCGAGCACCGCGGCAGCGGCGGGGAGCCGACCCTCGTCGAGCTGTTCACCACCGTCGAGGCCGCCGAGCGCTACACCGCGATCGTCGACGCCGCCCGCGCCGCCGGCGCCCGCGTCCACCACGCCTCCGACGCCGTCCTCGCCGAGGTCTCCCAGACCGTCACCCCGCAGGGCCTCGTCGGCGTCTGCCGGTTCCTCGACTCGCCGTTCGAGGAGATCATCGCCGCCAGGCCCAAGCTGGTCGCCGTCCTCGCGCACGTCCGCGACCCCGGGAACGCCGGCACCGTGCTGCGCTGCGCCGACGCGGCCGGCGCCGACGCCGTCGTCCTCACCGACGCCTCCGTCGACCTCTACAACCCCAAGTCCGTCCGCGCCTCCGTCGGCTCCCTCTTCCACCTGCCGGTGGCCGTCGGCGTCCCCGTCGAGCAGGCCGTCGCCGGACTGAAGGGCGCGGGCGTACGGATCCTCGCCGCCGACGGGGCCGGCCAGGACGACCTCGACGACGAGCTCGACGCCGGCACCATGGGCGGGCCCACCGCCTGGATCTTCGGCAACGAGGCCTGGGGGCTGCCCGAGGAGACCCGGGCGCTCGCCGACGCCGTCGTCCGCGTCCCGATCCACGGCAAGGCCGAGAGCCTCAACCTCGCCACCGCCGCCGCGGTCTGCCTGTACGCCTCCGCCCGCGCCCAGCGCCCCCGAACCTCCGCCTGAGGGGTCCATTCCGCCCTCCACGCCCAGTAGAGTGACGCACTCGGGGGCCCACTGCGCTACACGGAGGGGTGGGGAACGGGGATGACGGTCGGCACGGACAGTCCCGCACAGGCACGGAGTGCTGCGCCGCACGCCCCGAAGTCGCCCGCCTCCGCGGCGGACGGCTTCGCCGGACTCGATCCCGACGACCTGCCCGACGGTCTCGTCGTCGCCGACGAGACCGGCCGCGTCGTCTGCTTCAACGCCGCCGCCGGCCGCATCACCGCCGTCCCCGCTGACCGGGCCCTCGGCCTCCCCCTCGACGAGGCGCTGCCCCTGGAGGACCTCAAGGGACGCCGCTGGTGGGCCCTGACCGATCCGTACGGCGGCCTCTCCATCCGCCGCGGCCAGCCCGAGCGCAACCTGCTGCTCCCCGGCGGCCGCGAGGTCCTCGTCTCCGCCCGGTACGTCCGCGAGCACCCCACGGGACCCGTCCGCCGGGTCGTGGTCTCCCTGCGCGGCACCGAGGCGCGCCGCCGCACCGAGCGCAGCCACGCCGAGCTCATCGCCACCGTCGCCCACGAGCTGCGCTCCCCGCTCACCTCCGTGAAGGGGTTCACCGCCACCCTCCTCGACAAGTGGGAGCGGTTCAACGACGAGCAGAAGCGGCTCATGCTGGAGACCGTCGACGCCGACGCGGGCCGCATCAAGCGGCTCATCGCCGAACTCCTCGACATCTCCCGGATCGACTCCGGCCGCCTCGAAGTGCGCCGCCAGCCCGTCGACATCGCCGCCGCCGTCGGCCGGCACATCCAGGTGCACACCACCGGCGGCCAGTCCCCGGACCGTTTCTTCGTACGGATCAGGCCCCGGCTGCCCGCGCTCTGGGCCGACCCCGACAAGATCGACCAGATCCTCGGGAACCTCCTCGAAAATGCGGTGCGCCACGGCGAGGGAACCGTCACCATCGAGGTGGCACCCACCACGCTGGGCGACGACGGAGAAGAGGGGACGGAGGTCACCGTGAGCGACGAGGGACCCGGCATCCCCGAAGCGTCGATGAGCCGTGTCTTCACCCGCTTCTGGCGGGGCAGCAAGCGCGGCGGCACCGGCCTCGGCCTCTACATCGTCAAGGGCGTCGTCGAGGCCCACGGCGGCACCATCACCGTCGGACGGGGCCCCCGTGGCGGGGCCGAGTTCCGATTTATCCTGCCCGTCGGCACCCCGGCCCACCTTCTCTGACGTCTCAGCAGTCGAGACCGTACGAGATCCGGAGCCGCGCGGCCTGCCCACGGGCTCATTCGCGTCCCCCGGCCCCGTTAGACTCGTCCTTTGGCACGTTTGCGCCCTTGACGTCGAGCGGGGCCGCCCAGCCAGCCAACGGAAGCACGGGAAGAGATGTCCGCACCCAATAAGTCGTACGACCCGGTTGAGGTCGAGGCACTGAAACCGGAAGAGATCGAGCGCATGCGGGACGAGGCGCTCGCCGCCTTCGCCGCCGCGGGCGACCTCGACGCGCTCGCGCACGCGAAGACGGCGCACACCGGTGGCACCTCGCCGCTGGCGCTCGCCAACCGGGAGATCGGTGCCCTGCCGCCGCAGGCCAAGGCCGCCGCCGGAAAGCTCGTGGGCCAGGCCCGCGGCATCGTCTCCAAGGCGCTCGCCGCCCGGCAGACCGAGCTGGAGGCCGAGCGCGACGCGCGCGTCCTCGTCGAGGAGGCCGTCGACGTCACCCTGCCGTACGACCGCGTCCCGGCCGGTGCCCGCCACCCGCTGACCACGCTCATGGAGCGCGTCGCCGACGTGTTCGTCTCCATGGGGTACGAGGTCGCCGAGGGTCCCGAGGTCGAGGCGGAGTGGTTCAACTTCGACGCCCTCAACTTCGTCCCGGACCACCCGGCGCGCCAGATGCAGGACACCTTCTTCGTCCAGGGAACCACCCCGGAGGGAACGGGTGTCACCACGGGCGACGAGTCCGGCGTCGTGCTCCGTACGCACACCTCGCCGGTCCAGGCCCGCACCCTCATCGACCGGGAGCCCCCGGTCTACGTCGTGTGCCCCGGCCGCGTCTACCGCACCGACGAGCTCGACGCCACGCACACCCCGGTCTTCCACCAGATCGAGCTGCTCGCCGTCGACGAGGGCCTCACCATGGCCGACCTCAAGGGCACCCTCGACCACATGGTCCAGGCGCTCTTCGGCCCGGACATGAAGACCCGGCTGCGGCCGAACTTCTTCCCCTTCACCGAGCCGTCCGCAGAGATGGACATGCTCTGCTACGTCTGCCGCGGCGAGTCCGTCGGCAACCCGGACCGTCCCTGCCGCACCTGCGGCAGCGAGGGCTGGATCGAGCTCGGCGGCTGCGGCATGGTCAACCCGAAGGTGCTCGTCGCCTGCGGTGTGGACCCCGAGAAGTACAGCGGATTCGCCTTCGGGTTCGGCATCGAGCGGATGCTGATGTTCCGCCACAACGTCGAAGACATGCGAGACATGGTCGAGGGTGACGTCCGGTTCACCCGGCCGTTCGGGATGGAGATCTGATGCGGGTCCCGCTTTCTTGGCTGCGGGAGTACGTCGACCTGCCGGCGACGGAGACCGGGCGTGACGTCCAGGCCAAGCTCATTTCGGCAGGCCTCGAGGTCGAGACCGTCGAGCAGCTCGGCGCCGGCCTGACCGGCCCGCTGGTGGTCGGCAAGGTCCTCACCATCGAGGAGCTGACGGACTTCAAGAAGCCCATCCGCTTCTGCACCGTCGACGTCGGCCAGGCCAACGGCACCGGCGAGCCCCAGGAGATCATCTGCGGCGCCCGTAACTTCGCCGAGGGCGACAAGGTCGTCGTGGCCCTGCCCGGCGCCGTGCTGCCCGGAGACTTCCGGATCGCCGAGCGCAAGACGTACGGCCGGGTCTCCCGGGGCATGATCTGCTCCGGCGACGAGCTCGGCATGGGCGACGACGGCACGCACGGCATCATCGTGCTGCCGCCGGAGCACGAGGTCGGCACCGACGCCACGGTCCTCCTGGAGCTCTTCGACGAGGTCCTCGACATCGCCGTCACCCCGGACCGCGGCTACTGCCTCTCGATCCGTGGCGTCGCCCGCGAGACGGCCACCGCCTACGGCCTGCCGCTGCGCGACCCGGCGCTCCTCGACGTGCCCGCGCCCAACTCGTACGGCTACCCGCTCCAGATCGCCGACCCCATCGGCTGCGACCGCTTCACGGCCCGTACGGTCGTCGGCCTCGACCCCGAGGCCCGCAGCCCGATCTGGCTGCAGCGCCGCCTGCAGAAGGTCGGCATGCGCCCGATCTCGCTCGCCGTCGACATCACCAACTACGTGATGATCGAACTCGGCCAGCCGCTGCACGCCTACGACCGCAGCCGCATCGACGGCCCCATCGGGGTCCGCCGTGCCGCCGCCGGCGAGAAGTTCACCACCCTCGACGGCACCGCGCGCGTCCTCGACTCCGGGGACCTGGTCATCACCGACAACCGCGGGCCGATCGGCCTCGCCGGTGTCATGGGCGGCGCCAACACCGAGATCGCCGATCCGGTCACCGACCCGGAGACCGGCATCGTCACCGGCACCACCGAGGTCGTCATCGAGGCCGCGCACTTCGACGCGATCTCGATCGCCCGCACGGCCCGCCGCCACAAGCTGTCCTCCGAGGCGTCCAAGCGCTTCGAGCGCGGCGTCGACCCGCAGGCCGCCGCCGCGGCGGCGCAGCGCACGGTCGACCTGCTCGTGCTCCTCGCGGGCGGCACCGCCGAGGCCGGCGTCACCGAGGTCGCCGCCCCCTCCGCGCCGCACGCCATCACCATGCCGGCGAACCACCCCGACAAGGTCGCGGGCGTCGACTACGGCCGCGAGATCGTCGTCCGCCGCCTCCAGGAGGTCGGCTGCGACGTCTACGGCCAGGACGAGCTCGTCGTCACCGTCCCGTCGTGGCGTCCCGACCTCTACGTGCCGAACGACCTGGCCGAAGAGGTCATCCGCCTGGAGGGCTACGAGAACCTGCCCTCCACGCTGCCGAAGCCCCCGGCCGGCCGCGGGCTCACCGAGCGCCAGCGCACCCACCGCCGGGTGGGCCGCGTCCTGGCCGGCGCCGGCTACGTCGAGGCGCTGAACTACCCGTTCATCGGCGAGCAGGCCCTCGACCACCTCGGTCTCGACGCGGACGACGCCCGTCGCCGCCTCGTGAAGCTGGTCAACCCGCTCTCCGACGAGGAGCCCGCGCTCCGTACGACGCTGCTCCCCGGCCTGCTCGGCGCGCTCCGCCGCAACGACAGCCGCGGCAGCCACGACCTGGCGCTCTTCGAGACCGGTCTGGTGTTCCGGCCCATCGAGGGCCAGCCGGGCGTCGCCGTCCGGCTGCCCGTCGACCGGCGCCCCTCCGACGAGCAGATCGCCTCGGTCAACGCCGCGCTGCCCGAGCAGCCGCGCCGCGCCGCCGTCGTCCTCGCCGGTGCGCGCGAGCAGGCCGGCTGGTGGGGCAAGGGCCGCCCGTCCGACTGGGCGGACGCCATCGAGGCCGGCCGGGCCGTGGCCGCCGAGGCCGGGGTCGAGCTGATCATCAGCGCCGACCAGCACGCGCCCTGGCACCCGGGCCGCTGCGCCGCCTTCCACGTCGAGGTGGACGGCGAGAAGGTCCTCGTCGGTCACGCCGGCGAGCTCCACCCGCGCGTGGTGAAGGCGTTCGGCCTGCCGGCCCGCGCCTGCGCGATGGAGATCGACCTGGACCTCCTGGAGAAGGCGAACGAGGGTCCCGTGAAGGCCCCGGGCATCTCCTCCTTCCCGGTCGCCACCCAGGACGTCGCCCTGGTCGTCGCCTCCGGCGTCCCGGCCGCCGAGGTCGAGGCCGCCCTCGTCGAGGGCGCGGGTGAACTCCTGGAGTCCATCCGGCTGTTCGACGTCTACACCGGCGACCAGCTCGGTGAGGGCAGCAAGTCCCTGGCGTACGCCCTGAAGTTCCGTGCCGCGGACCGCACCCTGACCGTCGACGAGGCCAGCGCGGCCCGTGACGCCGCGGTGGCCCTGGCCGCCGAGCGCACGGGCGCCGTCCTGCGCGGCGCGTAACGCGCACACCCCAGGAGGGGCCGGTCCGGAAGACTCCGGGCCGGCCCCTCCGGCATGATCCGGCCTGACAAGCCCGCGGCCGTGCGGTGCAATGGTCGTGGGAGGCGCGTCATGGACGTGGCTGCGGAACTCGAACGGGCCCGGGACGCCTTCGCCCGCCAGGAGTGGTGGGACGCCTACACCGGGTTCTCGGGCGCCGACGGCGGACAGCCGCTCGGGCCCGACGACCTCGTGCGCTGGGCGACCGCCGCCTACCTGGTCGGATGCGACGCGGAGTGCGTCGCGGCGACCGAGCGGGCCCATCACGCGTATCTGAGCCTCGGCGACACGGCGCGGGCGGTCCGCTGCGCCTTCTGGATGGCCCTGCCGCTCCTCCTGCAGGGCGAGAGAGCGCGGGGCGGCGGCTGGCTCGCCCGGGCCCAGCGGCTGCTCGACGACACCCGGCTCGACTGCGTGGAACAGGGCTATCTGCTGTTCCCCCAGGGCCTGCGGCTCGCGCACAAGGACCACCAGGCGGCGTACGCCGCGTTCAGCGAGGCCGTCGCGATCGGGGAGCGCTTCGCGGACCCGGACCTCGTGGCCCTGGCCCGGCACGGCCAGGGCCGGGCCCTGATCTACGGTGGCGAGACCGCCGCCGGGGTGGCCCTGCTCGACGAGGTCATGGTCGCGGTCAGCGCCGGCGAGGTGTCGCCGCTGGTGACCGGGATGGTCTACTGCAGTGTCATCGAGGCCTGCCAGGAGATCTTCGACCTGCGGCGGGCGCAGGAGTGGACCGCGGCGCTGTCCGACTGGTGCGCCGCCCAGCCGGATCTCGTGCCCTACCGCGGCCAGTGCCTGGTCCACCGCTCCCAGGTGCTGCAGACACGGGGTGCGTGGCCGGACGCGCTGGACGAGGCGCGGCAGGCGTGCGAGCGGCTCTCCGAGCCGCTGAACCGGGCGGCGCTCGGCATGGCCCGCTACCAGCAGGCCGAGCTGCACCGGGTGCGCGGCACCTTCGCCAGGGCCGAGGAGGACTACCGCCGGGCCGGTGAGTGCGGGCACCCCGCCCAGCCCGGACTGGCGCAGCTGTGGCTGGCCCAGGGGCGGGTGGACGAGGCCGTCGCGGCGATCCGGGGCCTCGCGGACGAGACGCCGGACCGGCTGCGCCGGGCGACGGTGCTGGCCGCGTACGTGGAGATCATGCTGGCCGCCGGGGACGTGCCCCGGTCCCGGGCCGCCTCCGACGAGCTGGCGAGGACCGCCGACGACATCGGCGCCCCGCTGCTGCGCGCCGTCGCCGCCCACGCGCGCGGGGCCGTCCTCCTCGCCGAGGGCGATGCCGCGGCGGCGCTGGACGCCCTGCTCGACGCGTGCCGGACCTGGGCGGACCTGGAGGCCCCCTACGACGGGGCGCGCTCCCGCGAGCTGCTCGGCCTGGCCCGGCAGCGGCTGGGGGACACCGGCACGGCCCGGCTGGAGCTGGACTCGGCCCGTCAGGTGTACCGGCGGCTCGGCGCGGCCCCCGACCTGGCCCGGCTCGACGCGCTCACCCGCGAGCGGCCCCGGGAGGACGCCGGGCTCAGCCCCCGCGAGATCGAGGTCCTGCGGCTCGTCGCCACCGGTCGTACCAACCACGCGATCGCCGCCGAGCTGGTCCTCAGCGAGAAGACGGTGGCCCGGCACCTGAGCAACATCTTCGGCAAGCTGGGCCTCTCCTCCCGGTCCGCGGCCACGGCGTACGCCTACGAGCACGACCTGGTCGGGGAGCGGCACGCCGGGTAGGCGGCGGTCCGCCGATGGGCAGAACGACCCATCGCCGTCGCGCCGCACGATTGGGGCGTTCTCCCGAAGCGGGTCCCACCCCCGCGTTCCTAGTGTCGGAACCACGGAACGAACGAGGAGGCCGACGATGAACGCCAACGACGGGACGGAACGCATCGAGACGGTCGTCATCGGAGCCGGTCAGGCGGGACTCGCCACCGGATACCACCTCGCCCGGCGCGGCCGGCCGTTCGTGATCCTGGACGGCGGGGACCGGGTCGGCGACAACTGGCGCTGCCACTGGGACTCGCTGCGCCTGTTCAGCCCGGCGCGGGTCGCCTCGCTGCCCGGGATGCGCTTTCCCGCGCCGCCGGCGTCCTTTCCCACCAAGGACGAGATGGCCGACTTCCTGGAGACGTACGCCGGGACCTTCGGGCTGCCCGTCCGCACCGGGCAGCGCGTCACCCGGGTGGGACGGGAGGACGGCGGATACGTCGTGGAGACGGGCACATCGGCCTATGTGTGCGACCACGTCGTCGTCGCGTCGGGAACGTTCGGCCGGACCCCGTACGTCCCCGGCTTCGCGGCCGGACTCGACCCGCGCGTCAACCAGCTGCACTCCAGCGCCTACAAGAACCCGGCGCAGCTGCGGCCCGGCGGCGTGCTGGTGGTCGGCGCCTCGCACTCCGGCGGGGACATCGCCTACGAGGTGGGCGCGGCGGGCCATCCGGCCGTGCTCAGCGGCACGATCCACGGTGAGATCCCGTTCGACATCGAGGGCGGGCCGGCCCACGCGATCTTCCCGGTGCTCTGGTTCGTGGCACAGCACGTGCTGACGCTCCGGACACCGATCGGCCGCAGGATCCGTCCGGACGTCCGGGCGCACGGCGGGCCGCTGATCCGGGTCAAGCGGGCCGATCTCTCCCGCGTCGGCGTCGAGCTGGCCCCGGAGCGGACCGTCGGTGTGCGCGGCGGCCTCCCGGTCCTCGACGGCGGCCGGGTCCTCGACGTCGCGAACGTCGTCTGGTGCACGGGATTCCGGCAGGACTTCTCCTGGATCGACATCCCGGTCACGGGGGAGGACGGCTGGCCGCTGGAGCGGCGCGGCGTGGTGGACTCGTCGCCGGGGCTGTACTTCGTGGGCCTGGCCTTCCAGTACGCCTTCGCGTCGATGCTCATCGGCGGCGCGGGCCGGGACGCGGAACACGTCGTGAACCACCTGGTGAAGCACCGGGCCGGGGACACCGCGGGCCGCCCGGCCGAGGCGACCGTCTCCGCCCGGCGCTCCTGAGGCGGGCATCGTGGACGCGACGGCACGGCGGCGGGGGCGCCGGCATCTGGCGCGCGCACGACGGTACGGGGCCGAGGGCCGGTACGCCGAGGCCGAGCGCGAGCTGCGCGCGGCCCTCCGGCTGGCCCGCGGCACGGCCGGCCCCTTCTCCGCCGAGGCGGCCGAGG
The DNA here is from genome assembly GCF_043077765.1 of Streptomyces sp. NPDC015661. NCBI lineage: Bacteria > Bacillati > Actinomycetota > Actinomycetes > Kitasatosporales > Streptomycetaceae > Streptomyces > Streptomyces sp. NPDC015661. Next base: position 262,975 of record NZ_JBIBST010000005.1, read on the forward strand.
CGGCGTCGGCCCTGGGGATCCTGCTCGAAGCGCTGGGCCGGCCCGCCGAGGCGGAAGAGGCCCTGCGGTTCGCGGTGCACCTCTACGAACGGGCCTACGGTCCCGACGATCCCCGCCTCACTCCGCCGCTGAACGCCCTGGGCGCCATCCGGCAGCGGCGCGGCGACCTGACCGGGGCCGAACGGCTCTACGCGCGGGTCATGGGCATCGCGGCCGGTACGGCGGCCTGACCGGCCCGCGCGCCCGTGCGGGATTCCCGTATCCGTGTACGGGGATCCCGTGTCTGTGCGGGTGGCGCGGTGGTGGCGAGGGGCGGCGCGGGTATGGCGCTCACTCCTTCGGGTGAGAACTCTGGCGGATGTTCCCCCGTGACCGGGACCGTCGACAGAATCGACGCGGCCGCAGGGGCGGGCCTGCGCGCTGTAGGGCCTCAAGGAGGGCCGTGCATGATCCGTACCAGGTCGTTGCTCGCCGAGGGCTCCCGGCTCCGCCGGCCGGCCCCCCTCGTCCTTCCCGTCGCCTGGGGCGGCGTGGCCGTGGCGTGGAAGTTCGGCTGTCCGCTGGCCCGGCAGCCGGGGCTGCCCATGCGGATCGCCACCAGCGTCGTCTTCCTCACCGTCGGCGTCGGTCTGGTCCTCGGCATCCGCCACGGACTCGTCCGGGAACTGGCCCGGGCCCGGGCCGTCGCGGCCGCCACCCAGCGGGTCCTGCTGCGCCCGCCGCCGGCCCGTCTCGACGGCCTCGCGCTGGCCGCCGGGCAGCTGTCCGCCTCCCGGGGAGCCTCCGTCGGAGGGGACCTGTACGAGGCGGTGGCCACCCCGTACGGGGTGCGGATCGTCATCGGGGACGTCCGGGGCCACGGGCTCGCCGCGCTGGGCGCGGTCGTCGCGGTGCTCGGCAGCTTCCGCGAGGCCGCCCACGACGAAGCCGAACTCGCGGGTGTGCTGCGGCGGTTGGAGCGGGCGCTGGAGCGCCATCTGCGGGAGCGGGCGCGGGACGAGCATCCGGCGCGGGCCGGAGCGGAGCCCGAGCATCCGGTGGCCGAGGAGTTCGTCACCCTGCTGCTGGTGGAGGTCCGCTCCGACGGGCGCCTGGCCGTCCTCAACTGCGGTCACCCCGGCCCGTACCGCCTCGGACAGCGGGTGGAGCGGCTCCCGGTCGGGGACCCGCTGCCCCCGCTCGGGGTGCTGCCGCTGCCCGCCGGAATCGCCCCGTACACGGCGGCCCGGCTCCTGCCCGGCGAGACGCTGGTCCTGCACACCGACGGCGCGGAGGAGGCCCGCGACCACCGGGGCCGGTTCTTCGCGCTCGACGCCGCGCTCGCCGGGGTGCCCGGAGAGGCGCCCGCCGCCCTGGTCCACCGGGTCCACGCGGCGCTGCTGCACCACACGGGCGGCCGGCTCGCCGACGACATCGCGCTCCTCGTCGTACGCAACGACCGTGTCCGGGTGCCGGCGCAGCCCGCCGAACCCGGGCTGCGCCGCCCCCGGCCCGCCCCCTCCTCCCACTGTTGAGCGGAGGGGGCCGGGACCGGCGTCGCCCGCCCCGCCACGGAGTGTCGGGCAGATCAGCGGGGCGGGCGACGCGGACCGGGCGGCCGCACTGTACGAGGGGGAGCCGGCGGCCCGGTCGTCGCCTTGCGGCGAGAAGCACAGTCAACCGGGGCCGGGACGAGCGTGGCAGAGTACGCGGACCGGGAGAACGGGTACTTCGTTCACACCCCGTGCGAAATCGGCCACCGCTACGCTGAGTTCACCGTGCGGGCGGAGCGGCCTCACGAACGAGCGGAGCGGCCATGCGAGCGACCGGAGCGGCCATGCAGCCCAACACCCTGCTCGACGCCCTGCTCGACGAAGCGGGCGTCTCGAACGCCGGCCTGGCCGCCCATGTGAACCGGGCGGGCCGGGCCAGGGGTCTCGCCCTGCGGTACGAACACACCGCCGTGGCCCGCTGGTTGAAGGGCCAGCGGCCGCGCGGCCAGGTGCCGGACCTGATCTGCGAGGTGCTGGCCGCCCGGCTGCACCGGCAGGTGACCCTGGACGACATCGGCCTCGGGGTGCCGGGCGGCCCGCCGCCGGCGGCCGGTTCGCCGCTGTCCGGCTTCGTGGAACGGGCGGCCGCCCTGTGGCGCTCCGACGAGCAGCAGCGGCCGCACATAGTCGCCGCCCCCGCCGTCACCGGCACTCCGGCGGTGATGCCGGTGTGGGAGTGGGAGAACCCGCCGGAGGACGTGGACGTCTCCCGCACGGGCCGGACGACGGTCTCGGCGGCCGACATCACGGTCCTGAGCGCCGCCCGCTCGCACTACGAGCAGATGTACCGCAGGGCCGGCGGCATCGCGACCCGGGCCCGGATCGTCGGCTTCCTCAACACCGAGACGGCGCCGCTGCTCCGGGGTGCGTACAGCGACGCGCTCGGCCGGCGGCTGCACCGGGCCACCGGCGGGCTCGTCGCGGTGGCCGGGATCTGCGCGTACGACGCGGACGCGCACGGGCTGGCCCAGCGCTACTTCCACCAGGCGCTGCGGCTCGCGAAGGCGAGCGGGGACCGGGGGCTGGGCGCGTATGTGATCGCCCTCCTCGTCAACCAGTCGCTGTTCATGGGGGAGTACCGGCAGGCGGTGGCGTTCGCGGAGGCGGCGCTGCGGGCGGCCGGGCGGCAGATCACCCCGGCGCTCGCCGCCGATCTGACGGCGATGCAGGCGAAGGCGTACGCGCATCTGGGCGACGGGGCGGCCGCGTTGGCCTGCATCCGGCGGGCCGAGACGGCGGCGGAGCGGATCAGCCCGGGGGAGGAGCCGGTGGAGACCGGGTACGTCCAGCCGGGGTTCGTCAATGTGCAGGTGGCGGAGGCCCTCCTCGGTCTGGGTGAACTCGACGCCGCCCACGAGCACGCGTCGGCGGCGGTCGGGATGCCCTCGCACGACCGGGGCCGGGTGCACCGGCTCGCCATGCTGTGCCAGATCGAGCTGCGACAGGGGGAGGCCGACGGGGCGGCGCGCACGGCGGTGGAGATGACGGAGCGGGCACGGGGGATGGAGTCGCGGCGGCTGCGGGACCGTCTCACGCAGGTGCGGGGGCATCTCCTCGCGAGCGGCGGCGGGGACGCCCGGGAGGCGGCCGCTCTGATCGAAGGGGCGCTACGCGTTCCCCTGTGAGCCGTCAACTGCTGCGATATTGCCACCAAACAAGCACCGACCGATCGGAAGGTGGCAAGAACGTGCAGTGGACGAAACTGAGCGAACGCTCCGTCTATGAGAATCGCTGGTTCCGAGTGAACCTCGCGGACGTCGAACTCCCGGACGGCCGCCACCTCGACCACTATCTGATCCGGCTCCGCCCGGTCGCCGTCGCGACAGCCGTCAACGAGGCCGACGAAGTCCTGATGCTCTGGCGCCACCGTTTCATCACCGACAGCTGGGGCTGGGAGCTGGCCGCCGGCGTCGTCGAGGACGGCGAGGACGTCGAGGCCGCCGCCGCCCGCGAGATGGAGGAGGAGACCGGCTGGCGGCCGGGGCCGCTGCGCCATCTCCTCACCGTCGAACCGTCGAACGGCCTGACGGACGCCCGCCACCACCTCTACTGGGCGGAACGGGCCACGTACACGGGGCCGCCGGAGGACGCGTTCGAGTCCTCACGGCGGGCCTGGATCCCGCTGAAACAGATCCCCGACATGATCGCCCGGGGCGAGATCCCGGCCGCCAACATGGCTGCCGGACTGCTGATGCTCCACCATCTGCGCCTCGGCTGAGACGGGGGGAGCCAAGTGCCGGACGGCCCGTACCTGTGCGGGTGTACGGGCCGTCCGGCCGGAGTGACGGCGTCAGGGGTCGGACGCCGGACTCCGGGTCTGGGGGGCCTGGGGTCAGCTGTACGGGTAGAAGCCCGAGCCCGTCTTCCGGCCCAGCCGGCCCGCGTCCACCATGCGCTGGAGCAGCGGGGGAGCGGCGTACAGCGGCTCCTTGAACTCGGAGTACATCGAGTCGGCGATCGACGCGATGGTGTCCAGGCCGATCAGGTCGGAGAGCTTCAGCGGGCCCATCGGGTGGGCGCAGCCGAACTCCATGCCGTTGTCGATGTCCTCGCGGCTCGCGATGCCCGACTCGAACATCCGGATCGCCGAGAGCAGGTACGGCACGAGCAGCGCGTTGACCACGAAGCCGGAGCGGTCCTGGGCGCGGATCGCGTGCTTGCCGAGCACCTTCTCCGCGAAGGCCTGGGCCCGGCTGATCGTGCCCTCGGAGGTGGTGAGGGCCGGGATCAGCTCGACGAGCTTCTGCACCGGGGCCGGGTTGAAGAAGTGGATGCCGATGACCTGGTCGGGGCGGGAGGTCGCCACCGCCAGCTTCACCAGCGGGATGGAGGAGGTGTTCGAGGCCAGGATCGCGTCCGGCCGGGTGATCACCTGGTCGAGGACCTGGAAGATCTCGGTCTTGACCTGCTCGTTCTCCACGACCGCCTCGATGACGAGGTCGCGGTCGGCGAACTCGCCCAGGTCGGTGGTGAAGCTGAGACGGGCGAGCGTGGCGTCCCGCTCCTCCTCGCTGATCTTGCCGCGTTCGGCGGCCTTGTTCAGCGAGTTGTAGAGCCGCGTGCGGCCGATCTCCAGCGCCTCGCCGGTGGTCTCGGCCACCTTCACGTCAAGGCCGCTCCGGGCACACACCTCTGCGATGCCCGCGCCCATCTGGCCGCAGCCCACCACTCCGACGCGCTCAATGTCGGCCATGGAGTCCGTCACCTCGTGCCTTTCGCTCTTCTCCGGCGGCGGGGGGCCCGTGTGATTCCGGGTGCGTCCGCCTCTACCCCCACGACGTTACCGCTCATTAACCGATGATCGATCGTCCGGGGCGGGCATGCTGTCCGGGTGCGTGTGACGTATCCGACAGAGGAGGGGTACAAGTGCGGCCTATCGGCAGAAGAGGGTTCGTGGCCGGCGCCACCGGAGCGGCGCTCGCCGTGACGGGAACGACAGTGGCGTCCGCGGCCGGCGCCGAGCAGTCGTTACGGGCGAAGCCGCGCCCGGCGCCCGGGACGTCGCACCGCCGGCGGGAGTTCCGCGGGATGTGGCTGGCGACGGTCGCCAACCGCGACTGGCCCTCCCGGGCCGGTCTGACCGCCGAGCAGCAGCGCGCCGAGCTCCTCCGCCACCTGGACACGGCGGTCGAGCGCCGGCTCAACACGGTGGTGCTCCAGGTCCGTCCGACCGCCGACGCGATCTGGCCCTCGCCGTACGAGCCGTGGGCGCAGTACCTGACCGGCACGCAGGGCCGCGATCCCGGCTGGGACCCGCTGGGCACGGCCGTCGACGAGGCCCATGCCCGGGGGCTCCAACTGCACGCCTGGTTCAACCCGTACCGCGTGGCGAATCACACGGATCCCAGCCGGCTCGTCCCCGGCCATCCGGCCCGGCTCCACCCGGAATGGGTGCTGCCCCACGGCGGGAAGCTCTACTACAACCCGGGGCTGCCCGAGGTCCGGGGCTTCGTCCAGGACGCGATGCTGGACGCGCTGCGCCGCTACGACATCGACGCCGTGCACTGGGACGACTACTTCTATCCGTACCCGGTGGCGGGGCAGGTCTTCGCCGACGACGAGGCGTACGCACGGTACGGCGGGGACTTCCCCGACAAGGCGTCCTGGCGGCGGAACAACACCGATCTGCTGGTCTCGGAGATGGCCGCCCGGATCAAGGAGACCAGGAAGCACACGGCCTTCGGCATCAGCCCCTTCGGGGTCTGGCGGAACATCGCCACCGACCCGGAGGGCTCGGACACCCGCGCCGGTGTCCAGACGTACGACGATCTGTACGCCGACACCCGGAAGTGGATCCGGGAGGGCTGGATCGACTACGTGATCCCCCAGCTGTACTGGAACATCGGGCTGCCGGCCGCCGACTACGCCAAGCTGCTGCCCTGGTGGGACGCGGTGGTCCGGGACACGGGCGTCGGCCTCTACATCGGCGAGGCGCTCTACAAGGCGGGCGATCCCGCCCAGCCCGCGGCCTGGCAGGACCCGCGGGAACTCTCACGCCACCTGGCGCTGGCCCGCACGTACCCCTCGGTCGGTGGCCACTGCTTCTTCTCCGCGAAGGAGGTCGCCGCGGACCCGATCGGGGCGATGACCACCGTGGTGGCCGATCACTACCCGACCGGGGTCCGTCCGCCGAAGTAGGGGCTCGGCCGGTGGTGGGGCCTCAGCGGGTCCCCATCTCGGGACGGTGGCGTACGACGGTGTCGGGGCCCGGCGACATCAGGGCCTCGTGGCCGTCGTCGTCGAACTTGACGCGGTACGGGGGAGTGCCGTTCTCCCCCAGTACCTGAAGGACCTCGGCCGTGCGGTCGTGATGACCGACGGTCCGGCCGTGTACCAGCAGCTTGTCGCCCACGCTCGCCTGCATCGGGCTGACCTCCTCGCGACCGGGCTTGTCCTGTCCTGCGCAGGTCTCTGACTGCCATTGTGACCCGTTCCGCCCGGATTCGTCGCGTCAGCTCTTCGCCCGCTGGGTGACCGCGATGCAGACCAGGACCGCCACCGCCGCGACCGGCGCCGCGAGCGGCAGGGTCTCGCCGAGGAGGAAGACCGACCAGAAGAGGGTGAGCAGCGGCTGGGCGAGCTGGAGCTGGCTGGCCTTGGGGATGCCGATCGCGGCCATGCCGCGGTACCAGACGTACAGGCCGAAGAAGGTGGAGCCTGCGGCGACCCAGGCGAGGCCGATGACTCCGTGCGCGTTCAGATGGACCGGCTCGATCGACAGCGTCACGGCCGAGGCGGCCACCATCAGCGGCAGGCAGAGGACCAGGGCCCAGCCGATGACCTGCCAGCCCGGCATGAGCGCCGCGAGCCGGCCCCCCTCGGTGTATCCGGCCGCGCACACGAGCAGCGCCCCGAAGAGGTACAGGTCGCCCGTGGAGAACGAGCCGCCGCTCTCCTTGAGCGTGAAGCCCAGTACCACCAGGGCGCCGGAGACGGCCGCGAACCAGAAGGTACGGGACGGCCGGCGGCCGGTCCGCACGGCTGCCAGGGTCGCGGTGGTGAGCGGCAGCAGCCCCACGACGACGGCGGCGTGCGAGGTGGTGGAGGTCTGCAGGGCCAGCGTGGTCAGGAGCGGGAAGCCGATGACGACACCGCAGGCGACCACCGCGAGGCCCGCCCAGTGGCGGCGCTCGGGCAGCGGCACCCGGCCCGCGAGGAGGAAGGCGCCGGCGATGAGCGCGGCGAGGGTGGAGCGCACGGCCACCAGCGACCAGGGGCCGAAGCTCTCCAGGCCCCAGACGGTCGAGGGGAAGGTGAGGGAGAAGGAGATCACGCCGAGCCCGGCGAGCAGGGTGCCGCTGGTCCTGGGGGAGGAGGCGGCGGGGGTCGCGCCGGCGGCCGGGGTCGCGACCCCGGCCGCAGCCGGGGCGGCGGTGCCGGTGGACCCGGTCCGGGAGGATCCGGTAGCAGTGACCGCTATCGTGGTCGAGGCAGTAGCGCTATCCTGTGTTCTCATGCATGAGCGTAGCAGTGTCGCGGAACTGGCGAAATCCCTGAGAGCGGAACTCGACCGCTACTCTCCCGGTGGAAAACTGCCATCGAGCAGGGCGCTCGTCGAGCGCTACCACGTCTCCCCGGTCACCGTCACCCGGGCCCTCGCCCAGCTCGCCGCCGAAGGCCTCGTCGTCACCCGCCCAGGCGCCGGCGCCTTCCGCGCCGAACCGCGCACCCCCACACCGGTCGCCGGGGACACCTCCTGGCAGGAGGTCGCGCTCAGCGCCGACACCGCCACCGAACTCGTCCCCCGGGCCGTCGACGCCTCCGGTGTCCTCGTCACCCTCTCCGCACCCCCGCCCGGCGTGATCGAGTTCAACGGCGGCTACCTCCACCCCTCCCTCCAGCCCGAGAGCGCCCTCGCCGCGGCCCTCGCCCGGGCCGGCCGCCGCCCCGGCGCCTGGGGCAGACCGCCCACCGACGGCCTGCCCGAACTGCGCGAATGGTTCGCCCGCGAGATCGGCGGCAGCATCACCGCCGCCGACGTCCTGGTCACCGCCGGCGGCCAGTCCGCGATCACCACGGCCCTGCGCGCCCTCGCCCCGCCCGGCACCCCCGTCCTCGTCGAATCGCCCACCTACCCCGGCATGCTCGCCGTCGCCCGCGCCGCCGGACTCCGCCCCGTCCCCGTGCCGACCGACGCCGACGGAGTCCGCCCCGAACTCCTCGAAGCCGCCTTCCGCGCCACCGGCGCCCGCGTCTTCGTCAGCCAGCCGCTCTTCCAGAACCCGACCGGGACCACGCTGAGCCCCGAACGCCGCCGCGACGTCGTCCGCATCGCCCGCGCCGCCGGGGCCTTCGTCGTCGAGGACGACTTCGCCCGCCGCCTCGTCCACGCGGACGCGGGGCCGCTCCCCGCGCCGCTCGTCGCCGACGACCCCGACGGCGTCGTCGTCCACGTCCGCTCGCTCACCAAGATCACCTCGGCGAGCCTCCGCGTGGGTGCCCTCGCCGCCCGCGGGCCCGTCCTCGAACGACTGCGCGCCATCCAGGTCGTCGACAGCTTCTTCGTCCCCCGGCCCCTCCAGGAGGCCGCGCTCGAACTCGTCGGCTCCCCGGCCTGGCCCCGCCACCTCCGGGCCGTCGCCCAGGAGCTCAAGAGCCGCCGGGACGTCATGACCGGCGCCCTCGCCCTCCACCTCCCCGAACTCGCCCTGCCGTACGTGCCCTCCGGCGGCTACCAGCTCTGGCTGCGCCTCCCCGAGACCCTCCCCGAGGCCTCCCTCCTCGCCGCCGCCCTGCGGGCCGGGGTCACCGCCGCCCCCGGCCGCCCCTACTTCTGCGCCGAACCCCCCGCCGGCCACATCCGGCTGAGTTTCGCGGGTGTCGCGGGCCCCACGGAGATCGTCGAGGGCGTGCGCCGCCTGCGGACGGCGATCGACGAACTCACCGGCTGACCCCGGGGGCCGGGCCGCACCCGCCGTCGGCGCGGCCCCGCCCCCGTCCCTGGCCCGGGGCAAATTCGCCTGACAAGCCCGCGCGCCCCTGGAAGCCTTCGCGCATGAGCGACAGCACCGCCACCGACACCCCCGTCATGCACGGGGCGTACGAGATCTCAGCCGACCCCGCCAGGATCGACGCGGCCCGCGTCCACCACTGGCTGTCCACCGACGCCTACTGGGCCCTCGGCCGACCTCGGGAGAAGCAGGACCGGGCCATCGCCGGCTCGCTGAACCTCGGCGCCTACCACCGCGAGACCGGCGAGATGAGCGCCTACGCGCGCGTCGTCACCGACTACGCCACCTTCGCCTGGCTCTGCGACGTCTACGTCGACCGCCCGGCCCGCGGCACCGGCCTCGGCACCGCGCTCGTCACCGCCGTCCGCGACCACCTCGCACCGTACGGACTGCGCCGCATCATGCTCGCCACCGCCGACGCGCACGGCGTGTACGAGAAGGTGGGTTTCACGCCACTGCAGAATCCGGACAAGTGGATGGCTCTCGGGCAGCAGTGAGCCCGACCCCCTCCGACCCCACCCCATGACCCCTTGACCAGCGGCGCCACCGGCCTCACCATCGCGGCCATGAGTCTTCGGGTGACGCTCGTCACGGCGGCACGCAGCTCCTCCCTGCTCGCCGAACGCTTCGACGACGACCGGCCGCTCGACGAGGCCGGCTGGTACGAGGTGCAGCAGGCCGCGCCCGCGCTCATCCCGCTCGGCGCGGCCGAACTGCGCTACTGCTCCCCGACCCCGCGCAGCCGCGCCACCGGCACCGCCCTCGGCTACGCGCCGCTCGCCCAGCCCGCCCTCCGCGACTGCGACATGGGCCGCTGGCGGGGCCTCACCCTCGCCGAGGTCGCCGCCCTCGAACCGGCCGCCGTCGACGCCTGGCTCACCGACGCCCGCACGGCCCCGCACGGCGGCGAACCACTCCTCGCCTTCATCACCCGGATAGGGAACTGGCTCGACACGCGCCCCGCCGAGGACGGCTCCATCGTCGCCGTCGCCGAACCCTCCGTCGTACGGGCCGCCCTCGTGTACGCCCTCAAGGCACCGCCCGCCACCTACTGGAACGTCGACGTCCGCCCCCTCTCCACGGTCACCCTCACCGGCCGCCCCGGCCTCTGGCACCTCCAGCTCGCCACCGCCCCGTGCTGACGGCCCCCCGCGGGCGCGGCTGACGGCCCCCCGCGGGCGCGCGAAGGTGGGGAACCGGGCCCCCGACCGGCTAGCCTGAGACCACGATGAACCGTTTGAGCACGTCATGGGGCGCCTTCACGCTGACCCGCTTCCCCGAGGACCCGCGCGACCAGCTCCGCGCCTGGGACGCGTCCGACGAGTACCTCCTCGGGCACCTCGCCGAGACCGGCACCGACCTCTCCGGCACCGTCGCCGTCCTCGGCGACCGCTGGGGAGCCCTCGTCACCGCGCTCCAGGCCGCGGGACCCCGAGAACTCGTCCAGATCACCGACTCGTACCTCGGCGGGCAGGCCACCCGGGCCAACCTCGCGCGCGCCGGGGCCGCCCCGGACTCCGTCCGGCTCCTCACCACCCAGGACCCGCCGCCCGAGCGGATCGACGTGCTCCTCGTCCGCGTCCCCAAGAGCCTCGCGCTCCTGGAGGACCAGCTCCACCGGCTCGCGCCCGCCGTGCACGAGGACACCGTGATCGTCGGCACGGGCATGGTCAAGGACATCCACACCTCCACGCTCAAGCTCTTCGAGCGGATCCTCGGCCCCACCCGCACCTCGCTCGCGGTGAAGAAGGCCCGGCTGATCCACACCACCCCCGATCCGTCCCTCACGCCCGGGCCGAACCCGTGGCCCCTGCGGTACGCCCTCCCGGCGGACACCCCCGCGCCCGGCCTCCCCGGACTCACCGTCACCAACCACGCCGGCGTGTTCTGCGCCGACCGCCTCGACATCGGCACCCGCTTCTTCCTCGCGAACCTGCCGGGCGGTCTCGGCCGGGCCCGCGTCGCCGACCTCGGCTGCGGCAACGGCGTCGTCGGCCTCGCCATCGCCCTCCACGAACCCGAGGCGGAACTGGTCTTCACCGACGAGTCGTACCCGGCGGTCGCCTCGGCCGAGGAGAACTTCCGCGCCCACGTGGGCCCGGACCGCAAGGCCGAGTTCCTCGTCGGCGACGGCCTCACCGAACTCGCCCCCGGCTCGATGGACCTCGTCCTCAACAACCCGCCGTTCCACAGCCACCAGGCCACCACCGACCGCACCGCCCGCCGGATGTTCACCGACGCACGGCGCGCGCTGCGGCCCGGCGGCGAACTGTGGGTCATCGGCAACCGGCACCTCGGGTACCACGTCACGCTGCGCAGGATCTTCGGCAACAGCGAACTCGTCGCCAGCGACGCGAAGTTCGTGGTGCTGCGCGCCGTCAAGAGGGGCTGAGGCTCACCGGCCCCAGGATCTGGAACAGAGCACGAGCCGGTATCCGTCGGGGTCGGCGACCGTGACGCCCCACTCGTCCCAGTACGGGTTGTGCGCCGGCACCCGGGTCCCGCCGGCGGCGAGCAGCCGCTCCACCTGCTCCTCCTCGACGGGCGCGCCGAGGTAGACGACGAACAGGTCGTCGACGGTCGGGGTGGGCTCCAGCGGACGCTCGGGGTCATGGGTCAGCTCGAAGTGCCAGCTGCCGTCCGGGGGCCCGACCATGAGCAGGTCGTGCTTCCCGGGCACCCGCTCGGTGCTCCGCCACTGCACGTCGAGGCCGAGCCCGTCCACGTAGAACCGCTCGGCGGCGGCCAGATCCCGCGAAGGGCGGGCGACCCGTACCCGGGTCTCAGCATGGATGATCATGCCTCCAGGCTAGGACGTCCCGGTCGCCGCCGCCCTCGGGGATCTCCCTCGCCCACCACGGACTTGACCCTGACGCGCGGGTCAGGGTTTACGGTCCCGCCGACCCGACCGACCTCCTCCTGGAGCGCCCCCATGGCCACCCACCGCGAGATCCGGCTGCGCACCCGACCCGAGCGCGGCCTCCCGGCACCCGAGCACCTCGCACTCGTCCACGCCGCCCTGCCCGTCCCGGCCCCCGGCGAAGTCCTCGTCAGGAACCGCTGGTTCGCGGTCTCCGCCGCGCTGCGGACCCTGATCGGCGGGGGAGTGAAGGGCGCGCCCTTCCCGCCCGTCGAACCCGGCGACCCCCTCTTCGGCGCGGCCGTCGGCGAGGTCGTGTCCGCCCCCGACGGCAGCGGCCTGCGCCCCGGAGACCTCGTCTCCCACTGGCAGGGCTGGCGCGAGTACGCCGCCGTGTCCGCGGCCGGCTGCACGCCCCTCGGCGACACCCTGCCCGACCCCGTCGCCCACCTCTCCCAGGGCTGGACCGCGTACGCCGCCCTCACCCGCGGCACCGGGATACGCGCCGGGGACACGGTCCTCGTCACCGGCGGGGCCGGCGCCGTCGGCACGATGGCCGGGCAGATCGCCCGGCTCCTCGGCGCGGGCCGGGTGATCGGCAGCACCGGCTCACCGGCCAAGGCCGAGCGGCTCGTCACCGAACTCGGCTACGACGCCGCCGTCGTCCGGGGCGCCGCCGCACCCTTCGCCGCGCAGCTCGCCGAAGCCGCACCCGAGGGCGTCGACGTCCTCCTCGACACGGTCGGCGGCGAGCAGCTGAGCGCGGCGGTCGCCGCCGCCCGCCCCGGCGCGCGGGCCGTCCTCGTCGGCGCCCTGTCCGGCCAGCTCGATCCGGAGGGGAGCGGAGCCACCGCGCGCGTGGAGCTCGATTCGTACCCGCTCGTCCTCAAGCGGGTCTCCCTGCGCGGCTTCAGCCCGCTCGACCACCCGGAGACGGAGGCCGAGTGGCGGGGCAGGTTCGGCGACTGGCTGCGCGCCGGGGAGATCACCTTCCCGCACGTCAGGGTGGCGGGCATGGATCGGGCCGCAGAGGCGTTGCGGGAGGTGATGGAGGGACGGCATCTCGGCGCGGTCGTGGTCGAGTTGCCGTGACGGCGACGGCGGTGACCGGGACGGCGGTGACCGGGACGGCGACGGCGGTGACCGGGACGGCGATGACGGTGACCGGGACGGCGACGGCGGTGACCGGGACGGCGACGGCGGTGACCGGGACGGCGACGGCGGTGACCGGGACGGCGACGGCGGTGACCGGGACGGCGACGGCGGTGACTGGGACGGCGAGGCGACGGGGGCGACGACGGTGCCGGCGGCGGCGAGGCGACGGGGGCGACCACGGTGCCGGCGGCTGGCGCGCCCCCGGCGATCGTCGCGGCCGCGGCGACGGTCGCGCCCCCGTTCCACGGCCGCGACCGTCCCCACGACGAAGGGCGGACGGCATGCGGATCGGTGACGCGGCGGCAGCGGCGGGGACCACACCCCGGGCCCTGCGCCTCTACGAGCAGCGGGGCCTCCTCCCGCCGCCCGACCGCACCCCCACCGGCCAGCGGCGCTACGGACCGGACGACGTGGCCCGCGTCCGGGTCGTGCGGGAACTCCTCGCCCTCGGCCTGACGATCGAGGACGTACGCGCGTGCGTGGACCGCCTGCCCCTCCTCGACGTGGACGCGATCCGCTCCCGCCGGGTCCCCGAGGGCGTCTGCGTGCGGGCGTCCCCGGTCGTGAGCCGCCGGCTCGCGGCCCTCGACGCGGAGATCGCCCGCCTCACACGTCAGCGCGACGAACTGGCGGCCCGCTCGGCGCCCCCGCCGCACCCGGAAACCCCGGCCGCCGCGACCGGCTGAGGGGTACTCACGCCAGGGCGACCAGCTCCCGGTACTCCGCGTTCCACAGGTCCTCGTCCGCGTCCGGGAGCAGCAGGACCCGCTCGGGGCGCAGCGCGTCGATCGCGCCCTCGTCGTGCGTGACCATCACGATCGCGCCCGGATACGTGCCCACGGCCGCCAGGACCTCGTCGCGCGACGCGGGATCGAGGTTGTTGGTGGGCTCGTCCAGGAGCAGCACGTTCGCTCCGGAGTGGACCAGGGCGGCCAGCGCGAGCCGTGTCTTCTCCCCGCCGGAGAGCACCCCGGCCGGCTTGTCGGCGTCGTCGCCCCGGAACAGGAACGCGCCGAGCACGGACCGTACCTCTCCGTCCGTCAGGTGCGGAGCGGCCGCCGCGAGGTTCTCGCGGACCGTGCGCGACGGGTCGAGCGTCTCGTGCTCCTGGGCGAAGTAGCCGAGCCGCAGCCCGTGCCCGCGCACCACCCGCCCCGCGTCGGGAGCCTCCTGTCCGGCGAGGAGCCGCAGCAGGGTCGTCTTGCCGGCGCCGTTGAGCCCGAGGACGACGAGCCGGCTGCCCCGGTCGACGGCCAGGTCCACCCCGTCGAGCACCGGCCGCTCCCCGTACGCCTTGGTGAGCGACACGGCGCCCAGCGGTGTCCGGCCGCAGGGAGCAGGCTCGGGCAGCCGGATACGGGCGACCCGCTCGGCCTGTCGCGCCGGGTCGAGCCCGGCGAGCATCCGGTCGGCCCGGCGGGCCATGCTGCGGGCCGTCGTCGCCGTCGCCACGCGGGACTTCATGCGGTCCGCCTGCGCGTGCAGGGCGGCCGCCTTCCGTTCGGCGCTGGCGCGCTCGCGCACCCGGCGCCGCTCGTCGGCGTCCCGCTGCGCGAGGTACGCGTCCCAGCCGGTGTTGTGGACGTCGAGCGAGGCCCGCTGCGGGTCGAGACGGAAGACCCGGTTCACGGTGTCGGCCAGGAGCCGCAGGTCGTGGCTGATCAGCACGAGTCCGCCCCGGTGGGCGGCGAGGTGGCCGCGCAGCCAGCCGATCGAGTCGGCGTCCAGGTGGTTGGTCGGCTCGTCGAGCAGCAGCGTGCCCTCCCGCCCGTGTCCGGCGAAGAGGATGCGGGCCAGCTCGACCCGGCGCTTCTGGCCGCCGGACAGCCGGCCGACGGGCCGGTCCATGAGCTCGACGGGCAGGCCGAGGCCGGCCGCGACCCGGGCGGCCTCCGCCTCCGCCGCGTAACCGCCGCCCGCCTCGAAGGCGGTCTCGGCGGCGTCGTACGCGGCGAGCGCCCGCGCGTCGGGCGCCTCGCCGAGCCGGCGGGCGGCCTCCGCGAGCCGCCGGACCGCCCGGTCGAGGCCGCGCGCGGAGAGGATCCGGTCGGTGACGGTCACGGAGGGGTCGGCGGCCCGCGAGTCCTGCGCGAGATGGCCGACGGAGCCGGTACGGGTGACGGTGCCGGCGGCCGGGGCACGCAGCCCGGCCAGGGTGTCGAGGAGGGTGGTCTTGCCGGCGCCGTTGCGGCCGACCAGGCCGATCCGGTCGCCGGGGGCGACGTGGCAGGAGACGCCGGACAGCAGGAGCCGGGCGCCGACGCGCACGTCGGCACCACGAACGGTGATCATGGGATAACGCTCCGAACAGGCTTGAGGACACACGGGTGGCGTGGGTGCGGGTCCTCAGCTAGGAGATTCGGGGCGTAGACATGCCGTCGAGGCTAACGGAACGGACTCCCGGACGCACCGGGATTTCGCCCCGCCCGCGCCTCGGGAGCCGGGAAGGCCCGGCGCCTCAGGAGTCGGGAAACCAAACGCCTCAGGAGCCGGGACGGCCCCGCGCCCCGGGATCCGGGAAGCCCCGAGCCTCAGGAGTCGGGAAAGGCCAGGTCGAGGCCGCGCACCCGGTCCTCCCCGGTGGTGAGCGAGAGGGTGACGATCCGGTCCCGCCGCAGGGTGGCCGCGAAGGCCGAGACCGGCCGGCCGGCGGCGAACCCGACCGCGCCGACGGCCCCGTCGACCAGCGCCGGCCGGGACACGTCCGTGCTCCGGGCGAAGGCGGCGGCCGTCTCGGCGACCGCGGCGACCCCGTGCACCGGACCGCCCTCGGAGTAGGCGACGACCTCCGGGTCGAGGACGCCCACCAGTGCGCGGACATCACGCGCGCGTACGGCCGCGAGGAACCGGTCCACCACGGCGCGCTGCCGCCCCTGCTCCCCCTCGGTACGGTCCGCCCCGCCGCCCCGGATCCGCTCCCGTGCCCGCTGCGCGAGCCGAGCGGCGGCCTCGGGCGAACCGCCGGTGATCCGGGCGGTCTCGTGCGCCGGCAACCCGAACGCATCGTGCAGGACATAGGCCAGCCGCTCCTCGCCCTTGAGCCGCTCCAGCATCGCGAGCAACGCCAGCCACAGGGAGTCGACCCCGGCATCCCCCGAAGCGGGGGACTCGCCGGGACGATCGGCCCCGCCTGGCCCGGGCGCCCCACCGGAACTCCCGGCGTCGTCGCACCGCCCCGGCCCCCACCCCCGGGCCTCGCGCTCCTGGAGCCTTCGCACGCAGGCCTCGCCCACCGCTGCCGTCAGCCACGCGCGCACCGTCGCACCGTCGTCCTGCCGGAGCCCCGCCCGGGCCACCGCGAGCGCCTCCTCGGCCTCAGCGGGCGACCCCGTGATCCGCAGGGCGACGGCCCGCAACTGCTCCTCGTGGGCGTCGAACCGCCCGGTCAGGGCGGTCAGAAACGTGTCGTCGTGCATGGCGCCTCACTCCTCGTCGGTTCCGTCACCGCGTTGACGAGAGGGCCCGCCGGTATGTGACAGGGCTCGGCACAGCGGAAAGGCCGGCCCGACACCGAGGTGTCGAACCGGCCTTTCCGTGGTGGGGGCGCGGTGCGTCAGTCCGTGCCGAACTCCATCGCGGCCCGGTCCAGCATCTCCTCGTCCTCGGAGACCTCGCCGCGGGAGGCGATGGCCTCGGCGCCGCCCTCGGGCAGCTGCGTCATGGTGCCGATCAGGCCGGTCGCGGCCGCCTGGGCGGCGCCGATGGACGGGCTGCCGGTGCCGATCAGGCCGAGGCCTGCGTACTGCTCCAGCTTGGCGCGCGAGTCGGCGATGTCGAGGTTGCGCATGGTGAGCTGGCCGATCCGGTCCACCGGGCCGAAGGCCGAGTCCTCGGTGCGCTCCATGGACAGCTTGTCCGGGTGGTAGCTGAACGCCGGGCCCGTGGTGTCGAGGATCGAGTAGTCCTCGCCGCGCCGCAGGCGCAGCGTGACCTCGCCGGTGACGGCCGCGCCGACCCAGCGCTGGAGCGACTCGCGGACCATGAGGGCCTGCGGGTCCAGCCACCGGCCCTCGTACATGAGCCGGCCGAGGCGGCGGCCCTCGTTGTGGTACTGGGCGAGGGTGTCCTCGTTGTGGATCGCGTTGACCAGGCGCTCGTACGCGGCGTGCAGCAGCGCCATGCCCGGGGCCTCGTAGATGCCGCGGCTCTTGGCCTCGATGATCCGGTTCTCGATCTGGTCGGACATGCCCATGCCGTGGCGGCCGCCGATGGCGTTGGCCTCCATGACCAGGTCGACGGCGGAGTGGAACTCCTTGCCGTTGATCGTCACCGGGCGGCCCTGCTCGAAGCCGATCGTGACGTCCTCGGTGGCGATCTCGACCGACGGGTCCCAGAACTTCACGCCCATGATCGGGTCGACGGTCTCGACGCCCGTGTCCAGGTGCTCCAGGGTCTTGGCCTCGTGGGTGGCGCCCCAGATGTTGGCGTCGGTGGAGTACGCCTTCTCGGTGCTGTCCCGGTAGGGGAGGTCGTGGGCGAGCAGCCACTCCGACATCTCCTTGCGGCCGCCGAGCTCGGTCACGAAGTCCGCGTCCAGCCAGGGCTTGTAGATCCGCAGGTGCGGGTTGGCGAGCAGGCCGTAGCGGTAGAACCGCTCGATGTCGTTGCCCTTGAAGGTCGAGCCGTCGCCCCAGATCTGGACGTTGTCCTCGAGCATCGCCCGGACCAGCAGGGTGCCGGTGACGGCGCGGCCGAGCGGGGTGGTGTTGAAGTAGGCGCGGCCGCCCGAGCGGATGTGGAACGCGCCGCAGGTGAGCGCGGCCAGGCCTTCCTCGACCAGCGCGGCGCGGCAGTCGACCAGGCGCGCGATCTCGGCACCGTAGGTCTTCGCGCGGCCGGGCACCGAGGCGATGTCGGGCTCGTCGTACTGGCCGATGTCGGCGGTGTAGGTGCAGGGGATGGCGCCCTTGTCGCGCATCCATGCGACGGCGACGGACGTGTCGAGGCCGCCGGAGAAGGCGATGCCGACGCGCTCGCCGGCGGGCAGGGAGGTGAGGACCTTGGACATGGGAAGAGTATGCATCATCTCGCATGGTCATGCAAAGGGGTGCTCCCCCGAAGGTGCGCACCCCCACATTCCGATCCTCCGGCAGTTCCCCCGGCCCGGCCACCGGAAGCCGCCGCCGCGCCCTCATTGCGGTACGTCTCCCTCGAAAAGCACACTTCAAGTAGTAAAGAGGGAATATCCTCCCGCCGAGAGCGTGTCGTTGTATAAAAGTTCGGCAGCACGTATAGTCATGCCATCCATGAGGAGGGTTTCGATGACGGTACGAGTAGCTGTGGCGGGTGCGAGCGGATACGCGGGCGGAGAGCTCCTGCGTCTCCTCGTCGCCCACCCCCACGTGGAGATCGGGACACTGACCGGCCACTCCAACGCCGGCCAGCGCCTCGGGGCCCTCCAGCCCCACCTGCTCCCGCTCGCCGACCGCGTCCTCGCGCCCACCACCGCCGAGGAGCTCGCCGGACACGACGTGGTCTTCCTCGCGCTGCCGCACGGCCAGTCCGCCGCCGTCGCCGAGCAGCTCGGGCCCGACGTCCTCGTCGTCGACATGGGCGCCGACTTCCGCCTCAAGGACCCGACCGACTGGGAGACGTACTACGGCTCCCCGCACGCCGGGACCTGGCCCTACGGCCTCCCCGAACTGCCGGGCGCCCGCGCCGCCCTCGAGGGGTCCAAGCGGGTCGCGGTCCCCGGCTGCTACCCGACCGCCGTCTCGCTCGCGCTCTTCCCGGCGTACGCGGAGGGGCTCGCCGAGCCCGAGGCCGTGATCGTCGCCGCCTCCGGCACCTCCGGCGCGGGCAAGGCCGCCAAGCCGCACCTGCTCGGCAGCGAGGTCATGGGCAACATGTCCCCGTACGGCGTCGGAGGCGGGCACCGCCACACGCCCGAGATGATCCAGAACCTCAGCGGACCGGCGGGGGAGCGGGTCACCGTCTCCTTCACGCCCACCCTGGCGCCGATGCCCCGCGGCATCCTCGCCACCTGCACCGCCACCGCGAAGCCCGGAGTCACCGCCGAGACCGTACGGGCCGCGTACGAGAAGGCCTACGCGGACGAGCCCTTCGTCCACCTGCTCCCCGAGGGGCAGTGGCCCGCCACGTCGTCCGTCTACGGTTCCAACGCCGTTCAGGTGCAGGTCGCGTACGACGCGAACGCGAACCGGATCATCGCCATCAGCGCCATCGACAACCTCACCAAGGGCACCGCCGGCGGTGCGGTGCAGAGCATGAACATCGCCCTCGGGCTTCCCGAGGCCACCGGACTTTCCACGATTGGAGTCGCTCCATGAGCGTCACCGCAGCGAAGGGATTCACGGCAGCGGGCATCGCCGCCGGGATCAAGTCGAACGGCAACCCGGACCTGGCCCTCGTGGTCAACACCGGGCCCCGCCGCGCCGCCGCGGGAGTCTTCACCTCCAACCGCGTCAAGGCCGCGCCCGTCGTCTGGTCCCAGCAGGTCCTCGCCGACGGCGAGCTCACCGCGGTCGTCCTCAACTCCGGCGGCGCCAACGCCTGCACCGGCCCCCAGGGCTTCCAGGACACCCACGCCACCGCCGAGAAGGTCGCCGAGGCCCTGAGCGCGCAGGGCACGGAGGTCGGCGCCGGCGAGATTGCCGTGGCCTCCACCGGCCTCATCGGCGTCCTGCTCCCCATGGACAAGCTGCTCCCCGGAGTCGAGACGGCCGCCGCCGAACTCTCCGAGCACGGCGGCGAGAAGGCCGCCATCGCCATCAAGACCACCGACACCGTCCACAAGACCTCCGTGGTCACCAAGGACGGCTGGACCGTCGGCGGCATGGCCAAGGGCGCGGGCATGCTCGCCCCCGGCCTCGCCACCATGCTCGTCGTCCTCACCACCGACGCGGACGTCGACGCCAAGGGCCTCGACGCCGCCCTGCGGACCGCCACCCGGCTCACGTTCGACCGCGTGGACTCCGACGGCTGCATGTCCACCAACGACACCGTCCTCCTCCTCGCCTCCGGCGCCGCCGGCGTCACCCCCGCGCAGGACGAGTTCGCCGAGGCCGTACGGACCGTCTGCGACGACCTCGCCCGGCAGCTCATCGGCGACGCCGAGGGCGCCAGCAAGGACATCCGCATCGAGGTGATCAACGCCGCGACCGAGGACGACGCCGTCGAGGTGGGCCGCTCCATCGCCCGCAACAACCTCCTCAAGTGCGCCATCCACGGCGAGGACCCCAACTGGGGCCGGGTGCTCTCCGCCATCGGCACCACGAAGGCGGCCTTCGAGCCCGACCGGCTCAACGTCGCCATCAACGGCGTCTGGGTCTGCAAGAACGGCTCCGTCGGCGAGGACCGCGACCTGGTCGACATGCGCTACCGGGAGGTCACCATCACCGCCGACCTCGCCGCCGGCACCGAGTCCGCCGTCATCTGGGCGAACGACCTCACCGCGGACTACGTCCACGAGAACAGCGCGTACTCGTCATGACCAACACCGCGCGGAAGCACACCGCCCTCCCGAAGGCGCAGACCTTGATCGAGGCACTGCCCTGGCTCACCCGCCACCACGGCAAGACCGTCGTCATCAAGTTCGGCGGCAACGCCATGATCGACGAGGACCTCAAGGCCGCCTTCGCCCAGGACATCGTCTTCCTGCACCACGCCGGCCTCAAGCCGGTCGTCGTGCACGGCGGCGGCCCCCAGATCAACGCCGCCCTCGACCAGGCAGGCCTGGTCAGCGAGTTCAAGGCGGGCCTGCGGGTCACCACCCCCGAGGCGATGGACGTCGTCCGGATGGTGCTCGCGGGCCAGGTCCAGCGCGAACTCGTCGGCCTGCTCAACCAGCATGGCCCGCTCGCCATCGGCCTCACCGGCGAGGACGCCCACACCATGACCGCCACCAAGCACCAGCCGGTGATAAACGGCGAGACGATCGACATCGGCCGCGTCGGCGAGATCACCGCCATCGACACCGGCGCCATCAAGGCACTCCTGGAGGACGGCCGGATCCCGGTCATCTCCTCCATCGCCCGCTCCCAGGACGACGGACATGTCTACAACGTCAATGCTGATACGGCGGCTGCGGCACTCGCTGCGGCGCTGGGTGCCGAGACCCTGATGGTCCTGACCGACGTCGAGGGCCTCTACGAGGACTGGCCCAACAGCGACGAGGTCATCAGCAGGCTCACCGCGAGCCAGCTGGAGAAGCTGCTGCCCGAGCTCTCCAGCGGCATGGTCCCCAAGATGGAGGGCTGCCTGCACGCCGTACGGAACGGGGTCACCACGGCCCGCGTCATCGACGGCCGGGTCCAGCACTCGATCCTGCTGGAGATCTTCACGGACGAGGGCATCGGCACGATGGTCGTGCCGGACGGGACGACGGGGGAGTCGTGATGAGCAACACGGAGCTGACCGAGCGCTGGCAGGGCTCGCTCATGAACAACTACGGCACCCCCCGGCTGCCGCTCGTCCGCGGTGAGGGCGCCAAGGTCTGGGACGCGGACGGCAAGGAGTACCTGGACTTCGTCGGCGGCATCGCCGTCAACGCCCTCGGACACGCCCACCCGGCCGTCGTCCAGGCCGTGTCGCGGCAGATCGGGTCCCTCGGCCACGTCTCCAACCTCTTCGTCGCCGAGCCGCCCGTCGCCCTGGCCGAGCGGCTCCTCGGCCTCTTCGGCCGCCCCGGCAAGGTCTTCTTCTGCAACTCGGGCGCCGAGGCCAACGAGGCCGCGTTCAAGATCGGCCGGCTCACCGGCCGTTCCCACATGGTCGCCACCGACGGCGGCTTCCACGGCCGGACCATGGGCTCCCTCGCGCTCACCGGCCAGCCCGGCAAGCAGACCCCGTTCCTGCCGCTCCCCGGCGACGTCACCCACGTGCCCTACGGGGACGTGGAGGCGCTGCGGGCCGCGGTCACCGAGGACACCGCCTTCGTCATCATCGAGCCCATCCAGGGCGAGAACGGCGTCGTCGTCCCGCCCGCCGGCTACCTCAGGGCCGCCCGGGAGATCACCCGCGCCACCGGCACCCTCCTCGTCCTCGACGAGGTGCAGACCGGCATCGGCCGGTGCGGCCACTGGTTCGAGCACCAGGCCCACGAGGGCGTCGAGCCGGACGTCGTGACCCTCGCCAAGGGCCTCGGCGGCGGCCTCCCGCTCGGCGCGACCGTCGCCTTCGGCGAGGCCGCGGAGCTCTTCACGCCCGGCCACCACGGCACCACCTTCGGCGGCAACCCGGTGGCCTGCGCCGCCGGACTCGCCGTCCTGGACACCCTCGGCGCCGACGCGGCCCTCGACCACGTGAAGTCGGTCGGGGAGCGGCTGCGGCAGGGAATCGAGGGTCTGGGGCACCCGCTGGTCTCCCACGTCCGTGGTGCGGGCCTCCTGCTGGGTATCGTGCTCACCGGGCCCCTCGCACCCCAGGTGCAGCAGGCGGCCCAGGACGCGGGCCTCCTGGTGAACGCGCCCGCACCCGACGTGGTACGGATCATGCCTCCGCTGGTCCTCACCGACGCCGAGGCGGACGCCTTCCTCCGGGCGCTGCCCGGGGTCCTGGACGAGGCGAACGGGCAAGGACGAACCGGAGAATGAGACGACGATGACCGACGCGCAGG
The DNA here is from genome assembly GCF_043077765.1 of Streptomyces sp. NPDC015661. Lineage (NCBI taxonomy): Bacteria > Bacillati > Actinomycetota > Actinomycetes > Kitasatosporales > Streptomycetaceae > Streptomyces > Streptomyces sp. NPDC015661. Next base: position 285,550 of record NZ_JBIBST010000005.1, read on the forward strand.
AGAACGAGCACGGCGGGCCGTCCGTTCCGCAGACCCGCACCGCACGCCACCGCAGGATCGTCGACATCCTCAACCGGCAGCCGGTGCGCTCGCAGAGCCAGCTCGCCAAGCTGCTCGCGGACGACGGGCTGAGCGTCACCCAGGCGACGCTCAGCCGCGACCTCGACGAGCTCGGCGCGGTGAAGATCCGCAACACCGGCGGCGAGCTGATCTACGCGGTGCCCAGCGAGGGCGGCTTCCGCACCCCGCAGGCGCCGCTCGGCGAGTCCGCGAAGGAGGAGCGCATGCGGCGCCTCTCCGGCGAACTGCTGATCTCCGCCGAGGCCTCCGCCAACCTGGTGGTGCTGCGGACCCCGCCGGGCGCCGCCCAGTTCCTCGCGTCGGCCATCGACCAGGCCGAACTCCACGCCATCCTCGGCACCATCGCGGGTGACGACACGCTGCTGCTCATCAGCCGCGACCCGGTCGGCGGGCAGGCGCTCGCCGACCACCTCCTGAAGCTGGCCCAGAAGTAGCCCCCGGGATCAATACCGCGTGATCGCCGTCGGACCGCCCCGCGTTCCGACGGCGATGTGCGGTCGGCGCGCGGGATCCGCCCAGGCGAGGACCGCGCGCATCGCGTCGGCCGGCACGGAGACGCAACCGGCGGTCGCCCCGCGCCCGTTGACGTGCAGGAAGATCCCGGCCCCGCGCCCGCGCACCGGACGCTCGTAGTTGAAGCCGATGACGAGCGCGTACGCGTACTGCGTGCCGTACGAGGCGAGATGCTCGGCCTCGCCGGCCCGGCAGTCCCGGGGCAGCCCCTCGACCCAGCGGTTGTACGCGCGCGAGGCGTTGTCCTGGCACCACCAGGACCGCTCGGTGACCCGGGCGTACGGGAAGCGGGTCCCGGCCGGCCGGGACCGCACCCCGAAGGCGTACGGCAGCCGGTAGAGCCCGGTGGGCGTGGTGTTCGTGCCCTGCCGGCGCGATCCGCCCTCGGCGAGCCCGTTGGCCCCGAAGCGGGCGGGCGCGGATCCCGCCACGACCCACCGCCCGCCGCGCCGGTCCCACCACGTCAGCGTGCCCGTGGTGGAGTCCGTGTCCGAGGCCTCGGCCGTGATCAGCTGGGAGCCCCCGCCGGTGTCGGCCATCCGCGCGGGCAGCGGTGCGGGTGCGGGTGCGGGCGCGGCGCCGAGGGAGAGCAGGGCGGTGCCGAGGGCGAGAAGGGTACGCATGCCGCGACGCTAGGACGGCGGTCGTGCGCCCGCCCGTCGTACGGGGCTATTCGGCGGGCAGCGGGGGCAACGGAAGCGGAAGACCGGGGAGTCCGTCCAGGCTGCTCGCGATGTGGTCCTTGCTCGCGCAGTAGTCGCTGAACTCCCGGTCCGTCTTCCGGTTGAAGTACTCGGCGTGCAGCTGCCGGTCCTCCTGGTACTCCATCAGCGGGACGGCGAACCCGCAGGCGTCGCTGATCCGCCGGGCGTGCACGACGACGATCGCCCGCGCGCTGCCCTGCCCCTCGACGGCCTCGGCCGGGAACCGCGCGAACAGCTCGCCCCACCGCGGATCGTCCCGCAGCACGGCCTCGCCCGTGCCGTGCACCCGCACGACGGTCGGCGGCCCCGAGAAGGCGGTCCACATCAGCGTGATCCGTCCGTTCCCCGGCTCCCGCAGGTGCGCGATCGTCTCGGCGCCGCTGCCGCCGAAGTCGACGTAGGCGAGGGTCAGTTCGTCGAGCACGACGAGCGTGCCCCTGCGGCCCTTGGGGGAGAGGTTCACGTGACCGTCGCCGGTGAGGGGAGCGGTCGCGGTGAAGAACACCGGCTGGTCCTCGATGAAGGACCGAAGCCGTCCGTCGATACGCTCGTACGTCTTTGCCATGGTCCGATTCTCGCCCACCCGGGTGCCGTCCGGCCCCGGGCGTCAGCTCCCGAGCAGTGCCCGGGAGTTGGCGCGCAGCTTCGGCTCGGCGTCGTCGAGCAGCGACCAGGCGATCTCCCGAAGGTCCGGTCCGCCGTGCGCGACGAGCAGTCGGAACGCCCCCACGCGCACGTGCCGGGGGTGTTCGGTCCCGAGCCGGGCCCGCAGCCCCGCCACCGGCAGCCGCTCCCGGTAGGGCACGAGGGCGGTTGCCGTCTCCCGTACGACTCCGGGCGCGGGATCGTCGAGGAGCGGCACCAGGCGCGCCGCGTCCACCGCGTCCAGGCCCCGCAGCCCGGCGACGGCGTGGGCCCGCACTCCGGGGTGCGGGTGGCCCGTGAGGTCCCACAGCAGAGCGGCGTCCTCGCGCGCGCCGCACTCGGCGAGCCCGAGGGGAGCGGCCGGGGGCACCGACGCGCTCGCGCACAGGGCGCGGTAGAGCGGTGCGGCCTCCACGCCGTACTGCCGCAGCACGTACCGCGCGCACGCCCGCACCAGGGCCGACCGGTCCGCCAGGTACGCCTCGGCCTCCCCGGGGCGCCCGGCCGGGCGCAGCGCCGTCACCCCGGCCGCGCGCACCCGCGAGTGGCGGGAGCGCAGCAGCGGCAGGAGCACCTCCTCCCCGGTCTCGGGGCCGACCCCGGCGACGGCGCCGTCCGCGCAGATGTCCTGGATCACCACGTCCGGATCGGTGGCGGCGGCCTCGGCGCAGCGCTCGGGGGAGAGGTGTCGCCGCTCGACGGCGATCCGGTGGGCCAGACGCCGGGTCGCCCGGTCGTCGCGGGCGAGGGCGGTGTCGAGGACGGGCACCGGGCCCTCCCGGAGTTCGGCTTCGAGGAGGGTCCGGGCGGCCTCGCCGTGCCGGCGGCCTGCGATCCGCAGGACGACGGGCGCCAGGGCGGCGATCGCGTCGGGTCCGGCACCGGGGAGCGCGGCCCGCAGCAGGTCGCGGGCCGGCCCCCGTACGGCCTCCGCCCAGTCCGCGCAGCGGATCGCCACCAGGGGCAGCAGCGGCCGCAGGTCCGCGGCGGGAAGGAGGGCCGCGCGGCGCAGGGCCGCCTCGCGTATCCGGCCGTCGGGGTGGCAGAGCGCGAGGGCGAGCTCGGGCGTGCCGGGTTCGCGGCGGGAGAGGTTCAGGGTGGGCAGCGGCGCGTCCCAGGACCAGTGGAAGCGGCGGCCGGTCGCCCACGGGTGGTCCGGCAGCGCGGACGGGCGGGTACGGGCGAGCTGCCGCACGGCGAGGTCGAGACCCGTCCAGGCGGCGGCGTCCGAGGTGTCGATCGCCGAGGCGAGCGGCGTTCCCCGGGCCAGTCGGGTGGCTCCTGCGGTGTGGGTGTCCTCCATGGGCGGAGCGTAGGGACAGGGTGTACCGGGGCGCTCATGATTTTCGCCGCCCCCGGACCGCGATTGACAAAACATACGGCCATCCGCATAGTTATGCCTATCAACGTCGACCTAGCGTCATCCGCCCACGTTCGATCGAGGAGCAGCAGTGAGCAGCAACAACGGTGACGTCCGGCTCTGGGGCGGACGGTTCGCCGACGGCCCGGCCGAGGCCCTGGCGAAGCTCTCCGCTTCGGTCCACTTCGACTGGCGTCTCGCGCCGTACGACATCGCCGGCTCCCGTGCCCACGCGCGCGTGCTGCACAAGGCCGGGCTGCTCACCGAGGACGAGCTGACCCGCATGATCGCCGGGCTCGACCAGCTGGAGGCGGACGTCGCCGACGGCTCCTTCGTCGGCACCATCGCCGACGAGGACGTCCACACCGCCCTGGAGCGGGGCCTTCTGGAGCGCCTCGGCGCCGAACTCGGCGGCAAGCTGCGCGCCGGCCGGTCCCGGAACGACCAGGTCGCCACCCTCTTCCGGATGTACCTGCGCGACCACGCCCGGATCATCGGCGGCCTCGTCGCCGACCTCCAGGACGCCCTCGTCGGCCTCGCCGAGGCCCACCCGGACGTCGCCATGCCCGGCCGTACGCACCTCCAGCACGCCCAGCCGGTGCTCTTCGCCCACCACGTCCTCGCCCATGCCCAGGCCTTCTCCCGGGACGCCGAGCGGCTGCGGCAGTGGGACACCCGGACGGCGGTCTCCCCGTACGGCTCCGGCGCCCTCGCGGGGTCCTCCCTCGGGCTCGACCCGGAGGCGGTCGCGAAGGACCTCGGCTTCGAGCGGGGCTCGGCCGGCAACTCGATCGACGGCACGGCCTCGCGCGACTTCGTCGCCGAGTTCGCCTTCATCACGGCGATGATCGGCGTCAACCTCTCGCGGATCGCCGAGGAGATCATCATCTGGAACACGAAGGAGTTCTCCTTCGTGACCCTCCACGACGCCTTCTCCACCGGCTCGTCGATCATGCCCCAGAAGAAGAACCCGGACATCGCCGAGCTGGCCCGCGGCAAGTCCGGCCGCCTCATCGGCAACCTCTCGGGCCTGATGGCCACCCTGAAGGCCCTCCCGCTCGCCTACAACCGGGACCTCCAGGAGGACAAGGAGCCGGTCTTCGACTCCTGCGACCAGCTGGAGGTCCTGCTGCCGGCCTTCACCGGCATGATGGCCACCCTCACGGTCAACCGGGAGCGCATGGAGGAGCTGGCCCCGGCCGGCTTCTCGCTCGCCACCGACATCGCCGAGTGGCTGGTCAAGCAGGGCGTCCCCTTCCGGGTGGCGCACGAGGTGGCCGGCGAGTGCGTGAAGGTCGCCGAGTCCGAGGGCAAGGAGCTGGACGAGCTCACGGACGAGCAGTTCGGCAAGATCTCCGAGCACCTCACCCCCGAGGTCCGCACCGTCCTCAACGTCCCGGGCGCCCTCGCCTCCCGCAACGGCCGCGGCGGCACCGCCCCCTCGGCGGTCGCCACCCAGCTGGTCGAGGTCAAGGCGGACCTGGTGATCCAGCACGCCTGGGCCGAGGCCAAGAAGTAACCCTCGGCACGTCACAGCGCCGCCGCCCACTCCGCGAGCGCGTCGAAGTCCGGTCGGATCAGTCCGATCCGGGGATCGACGTGCAGCAGCAGGGCGGCGGCGAGGTGTTTCTGCTCCACGTACTCGTGGTCGTACGGCGTGATGTCGTCGTCCACCCATGCGAACGGCCGCCCCGCCGCGTACTCCAGGATGTATTGGGTCTTCCAGAACGTCCCGCGCGGGGCGGCTCCGTGCATCTTCGGCCAGTCGATGAACGGCAGCTCGGGCAGCCCGAGGTGGGGTCCGATCCAGTCGTTCGCCTCGCCCTTCCAGGTCGTCGCCCACACCAGCTCGTACGCCTCCGCCAGCGCGAGCAGCTCGCCCCCGTGGTCCGGGTTGAGCCACACCCGCAGCGGCTTCGTCCCGAACCAGCCGCCGGGCCGCATCCGGTGCGTCGTGTACCCCGCCGGACGCCGCTCGCGCTGCGCCGCGTACGGATTCAGCGGCCCGTCGACATCGATCAGCAGCAGCGGCTTCGTCATCGTCACAGCATTCCGTCCCCGCCTCGGTGAGGCGTTGAAATATCGAATGAGACATTGATGTCTCACTCGGTGTATGGTTGTCTCATGTCAGTCGATCGCACCCAGGTGCTCCGTGCCGCCGCCGCCCTGCTCACCCGCAAGGCGACCGCCACCATGGACGAGGTCGCCCGGGCCGCCGGGATCGGCCGGGCCACGCTGCACCGGCACTTCGCCGGGCGGGACGCCCTGGTGCGGGCGCTCGAAGAGCTCGGGCTGCAGGAGCTGGAGGCGGCCCACGACCGGGCCCGCACCGAAGAAGGGCCCGCCGACGAGGCCGTGCGCCGGCTCGTCGCCGAGGTCGAGGACGTCGCCCCGCTGCTCTCGTTCCTCGTCACCGAGAACCAGCTCTTCGAGGGCGACCAGCAGAACGAAGGCTGGGAACGCCTCGACGCCCGGGTCTCCGCGCTCTTCCGGCGCGGCCAGGAAGAGGGCGTCTTCCGCATCGACCTGACCCCCGCCTGGCTCACCGAGGCCCTCTACGGGCTCATCGGTTCCGGCGCCTGGGCCGTGCAGGACGGCCGGGTCGCCGCCAAGGACTTCCCATACATGATCGCCGAACTGTTGCTCGGCGGAGCGCGCAGGAGCGTGGAGAAGTGACCACCAGCAGCATCAGGACCGAGAGCCATATCGAGGGCGTGCACCGCCCCGGCCGGTGGCTCGCCCTCTCCGTGCTCGTCCTGGCCGTCCTCCTCGTGGCGGTCGACGCCACGGTCCTCGGCCTCGCGACGCCCTTCCTCTCGGAGGACCTCAAGCCCTCCGGCACCCAGCTGCTCTGGATCGGCGACGTCTACTCCTTCGTCATCGCCGGACTCCTGGTCTCCATGGGCAGCCTCGGCGACCGCATCGGCCGCAAGAAGCTCCTGCTGATCGGTGCGACCGCCTTCGGCGCCCTCTCGGTCCTGAACGCCTACGCGACCAGCCCCGAGATGATGATCGTCGCCCGCGCCCTCCTCGGCGTCGCCGGCGCGACCCTGATGCCCTCGACCCTGGCGCTCATCCGCAACCTCTTCCACGACCCCCGCGAGCGCAGCCTCGCGATCGGCATCTGGGGCGCCATGGCCTCGGCCGGCGCGGCCGTCGGACCGGTCGTCGGCGGGTTCCTCCTGGAGCACTTCTGGTGGGGCTCGGTCTTCCTCATCAACCTGCCCGTCATGGCCGTCCTCGTCCTCGTCGGCAGCAAGCTGATCCCCGAGTCGAAGAACCCGAACCACGGCCCCTGGGACCTCCCCAGTGTCGCCCTCTCCCTGGTCGGTGTCATCGGAGTCGTGTACGCGGTCAAGGAACTGGCCTCCCACGGCCTCTCCCTCGACGCCGCCGTCGCCGCCCTCGTCGGTGCCACCGCCCTGACCTGGTTCGTCCGCAGGCAGCTGACCCTGCCCGCGCCGCTCCTGGACATGCGGCTCTTCCGCCACCGCGGCTTCTCCGGAGCCGTCCTCGCCGACCTGCTGACCATCCTCGGCCTCTCCGGCCTGGTGTTCTTCCTGTCCCAGTTCTTCCAGCTGGTCCAGGGCCGCCAGCCCCTGGAGGCCGGCCTCGCCGAACTGCCCGCCGCGATCGGCGCGGTGACGGCCGGTCTGATCGCCGGCCTCGTGGCCCGCCGCTTCTCCGTACGGTCCGTGGTGGCCGGCGGTCTCGCGGCGGTCGGTCTCTCCCTCGCCGTCCTGACGACCCTCGACCAGCACACCGGCTACCCGCTGCTCGGCGCGAGCCTCCTGGTCGTCGGCGTGGGCGCGGGCTTCTCCTTCACGGTGACCGCGGACGTGATCCTCTCCAGCGTCCCGAAGGAGCAGGCCGGTTCCGCCTCCGCGGTCTCCGAGACCGCGTACGAACTGGGCGCCGCGCTCGGCATCGCCATCCTCGGCTCCATCGTGACCGGCGTCTACCGCGGCTTCGCCGCCCCGGCCGGTGTCCCCTCGGACATCGCGTCGGCCGCCCACGAGTCGCTCGGCGGCGCGGTCGAGGCCTCCGGCGGCCTCGCCCCCGAGACGGCGACCGCCCTGGTGACCTCCGCCCAGGAGGCCTTCGTCGACGGCCTGCGCATCGCGGCGGGCGTCGGCGCGGCGGTCCTCCTCGCGACCGCGGTGGCGGCCTGGTTCCTCCTCAAGGGCCAGAGGCTGGAGGAGGGCGTCGAGCACTGACGTGCCCGGTGAACGCGGAGGTGCCCCGTACGGCCGACGGCCGTACGGGGCACCTCGACGTCCGGAGGCGGGACTACGCCGCCTTCGCCTTGGTGGCGTACATGTCCACGTACTCCTGCCCGGAGAGCCGCATCACCTCGGCCATCACCGAGTCCGTCACCGCCCGCAGCACATACCGGTCGCGGTCCATCCCGTCGTACCGCGAGAACTCCATCGCCTCGCCGAAGCGCACCGTCACCCGGCCCGGGCGCGGGAAGCCCGCGCCGCCCGGCTGGATCTTGTCGGTGCCGATCATCGCGAACGGCACCACCGGCGCCCCGGTCATCAGGGTCAGCCGCGCGATGCCCGTACGGCCCCGGTACAGCCGGCCGTCGGGGGAGCGGGTGCCCTCCGGGTAGATCGAGAAGATCTTGCCCTCCTCCAGGACACGGCGGCCCGTCATCAGCGCCGCCACACCACCGCGGCCGCCGTCCCGGTCCACCGGGATCATGCCGACGCTGGTGAAGAACCAGGCCATCGCCCGGCCCTTGAGGCCCTTGCCCGTCACGTACTCGTCCTTGCCGATGAAGTAGACCGGACGGTCCAGGCAGATCGGCATGATCATCGAGTCGATGAAGGTCAGGTGGTTGCCGGCGAGGATCACGGGACCGGTCCCGGGGATGTTCTCGGCGCCCTCCACGCGGGGGCGGAACATCAGGCGCATGACCGGCCCGAGCACTGCCTTGATGATCGCATGACGGGACAACGGTTCCTCCGGTGGGAAGCGGGTCGGCCGAGCGGGCGGACCGACGGTTGCAGCTGGCGACGATACTCGCGGGTCACCCTCACGCGCACATCGGGTTCATCGAGTGGATACGCAGTGTTGACGTGTGTTTCCGCCATGTTCCGCCGAGGTCTGCCGCCCGTAGGGGCCCGCTGCCTAGCGTCGGGGACAACAGTTGACAGGTGCGGGACATCACACCGCGGCACACAGGAGGATCCCTCATGACCCAGGGCGAACGCCGGACCCCGGCACGGCGGACGGTTCTCGGAGCGGCGGGCGCCACCGTCCTCGGCGCCTCCCCGGCCCTCGCCGCCACCGGCACCGCACAGGCCGGCGCCCCGGACGGCACGCCCGGCCGCGGCCACGGCTACCGCTCCCTCCCCGTCCCCACCGTCATCGGCCACCGGGGCGCCAGCGGCTACCGGCCCGAGCACACCCTCGGCTCCTACCGCCACGCCCTCGACCTCGGCGCCCACGTCGTCGAGCAGGACCTCGTCCCCACCCGCGACGGACACCTGGTCTGCCGCCACGAGAACGACATCACCGGCACCACCGACGTCGCCGACCACCCCGAGTTCGCCTCCCGCAAGACCACCAAGACCGTCGACGGCACCTCGCTCACCGGCTGGTTCACCGAGGACTTCACGCTCGGCGAGCTCAAGACCCTGCGGGCCAAGGAGCGCATCCCCGGCACCCGCCAGGAGAACACCCTCTACGACGGCCGCTGGACGGTCCCCACCTTCGAGGAGGTCCTGATCTGGGCCGAGGAGGAGGGCCGCCGCCGGGGCCGCGAGATCTGGCTCCACGTCGAGACCAAGCACCCCAGCTACTTCCGCTCCCTCGGCCTCGGCCTGGAGGAGCGCCTCGCGAAGCTGCTGCGCCGGTACGGACGCCACCGCGCGAACTCCCCGGTCTTCCTCCAGTCCTTCGAGCCCAGCAGCATCCAGCGCCTGGCGAAGCTGGTGGACGCCCCGGGCGTCGTCCTGCTCTCCGGCGCGAGCAGCCGCCCCTGGGACTTCGTCGAGGCCGGGGACCCGCGCACGGTCGCCGACCTGGTCACCCCCGAGGGCCTGCGCTGGATCGCCTCGTACGCGCAGGGCGTCGGCCCCACGCTCGACCTGGTCATCCCGAAGGACGCGAGCGGCCGGCTCGGCACCCCGACCACCCTGGTCCGCGACGCGCACGCCGAGGGGCTGATCCTCCACCCGTACACGCACCGCAACGAGAACGCCTTCCTGCCCGCGGACTTCCGCAAGGGCACGGACCCGACGGCGTACGGCGACGCCTTCGGCGCCCTCAAGCGGTACCTGGAGACGGGGATCGACGGCATCTTCTCCGACAACCCGGACACCGCCCTGCTCGCCGCCGCGGACCTCGCCGCCCGCGGCTGACCCGACTGTCCGACTGATCCGAAGGAGGGGGACGTACGGCTCGTACGCCCCCCTCCCGGGTGGTTTACGCCCCGCACCGCAACCACGGCCGCGCACCCCGGCATCGTGCCGGACATGACCACCCCCGAGACCACCCCCAAGGTCGCCCCCGAGACCGCCCCCGCGGCCGCCCCCGCGGCGGAAGACCGCTCCAACGGCCTCCTCGCCGCCCTCGCCCCGCTGCTCTCCGCCGAGTCCGACGCCGAGGCACCGGCCGCCGGCGTCGACCCGGGCGACCTCGAACAGGCCGTCTGGCTCCGCCTCCTGGAGCAGCTCCAGGAGACCGGCACCGCCCCCGAGAGGCCCGCCGAATGGCTGCGCCGGGCCGTCCGCGCGGAGGCGCGCCGCGCCCGCAGGACCCACGACCGCGAACGCCCCTACCGGGAGGAACCCGTTGACGCACCGGGCGGCGCCGAGCCCCACGGCTCCCCGGAGCACTCCCTGCTGGTCGCCGAGGGCCGCCGCACCCTGCGCGCCGCCGTCACCAGGACACCCGGCCGCTGCCCGAAGGTGCTGACCGCGATGCTCGACCCGGAGGACCCCACCTACCGGGAAATCGCAGGAGAGTTGGGTATCTCACAGGGCAGTCTGGGGCCGATGCGTTCCCGATGCCTGGGATGCCTGCGCAGAATGCTGGCTGCAGAGGTTCCCGCCCCCGGTCGACGGGGAAGGGTGCGGTAAACCGATGATCGACCAGATGAGCGGGAGGCGTGCACACATGGGCCTGAGTGTGACCATCTCAGCAGCGGAACCGCAGGACGCGGAGCACATCCTGAAGCTGCAGTACCTCTGCTACCAGAGCGAGGCGGAGCTCTACGGGGACTGGTCCATCGAACCGCTCACCCAGTCGCTCGACGCCCTGCGCGCCGAACTCGACGAGGGGTACGGGCTCGTGGCCCGGCTCGGCGACGAGGTCGTCGCCTCCGTGCGGGCCCGCATCGACGAGGACGGCACCGTGCGGATCGCCAAGCTCATCGTCCATCCGCGCATGCAGCGGCACGGTCTCGGCGGCCGCCTCCTCGACGGCATCGAGCGCCACTTCGCCCCGGAAGCCGAGGAGACGGCGTCCGCCAAGCGCTTCCAGCTCTTCACCGGCCACCGCAGCGAGGGCAATCTCCGCCTCTACCGCAGCAAGGGGTACGCGCAGGTCGGCACCCGCGAGCTCGGACCGAAGCTCACCCTGGTGACCCTGGAGAAGGCCGCCTAGGCGGCCTTGGCCGCCCGCCGCAGCCACCAGATTCCGGTCAGCGGCAGCAGCACCGGAATGAAGACGTAGCCGTAGCCGAAGTCCGACCAGACCGTCGCGTCCGGGAAGGCGGACGGATCGACCAGCGTCCAGGTCCCCACGATCAGCACGCCCGTGAGCTCGGCGGCGCAGCACACCAGCGCCGCCCTGCGGGCCTTCTCCCCACCGCGTACCAGCGTGTACGTGATGAAGACGTAGACGACCGCGGCCACCGCCGACAGGCTGTACGCGAGCGGGGCACGGTCGAACTCGGTGGCGATCTGGTAGATCGAGCGGGAGACGGCGCCGACCGACATGACGCCGTACAGCCAGACGAGCAGCATGCCCGGCCCCGTGACGAGACGGGCCTTTCCCTGGGCCTCGGTCGCGGTCATGATCAGCCCACCGTCCAGATGTCGTAGAGACGCACTTCGAGCACGGCCAGGACGACCGCGCCGGCCGCCACCGTCGCCGAACCCCACCGGCTGCGCTCCGCGAGCGACATGAAACCGGCGATGGGCACCGCGCACAGCGCACCGAGCAGATAGGCGACGAAGATCGTCGTGCCCTCCTCCGCCTTCTCGCCGCGCGCCAGCTGCACGATGCCGACGATCAGCTGGACCAGGACCAGGAAGGTCACCACGGCCATGCCGATGAAGTGCCAGTCCTTGGTCGGCTGATCACGGAAGGCGGCGAAGCCGCACCAGGCGGCGAGGGCGAGCGCGGCCACGGAGACCGCGACCGTCAGGGCGTCAAGCATGCGCCCGAGGGTATTACGGTCCGAATGGCCCGATGCGCGCGCCCCCCGGCTCGCCGGGGAAGGCCGGGGCCCCGCCGGCCGCGTGGCCTTGGCCACACCCCGTACCCGATCACCCTCCCCGCGGAGACCGGGCCGGGGGTCGGATCCCTCCAGGCCACGCACGCAAGGACGAGCCGACGGCCGGATCCGGCGCGTCCGCATGGCGTCTCAACGGCGTCCGCTATTCGGACAGCTCCCTTCCCTTCGCAGCTGCGCATGTTTTACTTGCAGACATGACCACGACGAGCAGCCGCACCCTTGCGACCGAGGCGAACACGACGCCCGGTGCTCGTTGTATGTGTCGAATGTGCGCCAACTGAGGGCCCCCGCCTGAGCCTCGCGCCCCGAAGCGAGACCCCGACGGCCGAGCCGATCCGACCGCCATCCGGCGCCGGACCGTGCCTGCCCCGCGCACCGCTGCCGCCCGGCCACCAGCCGGAACAGCCTCCCCGTGCGCCTGACTGTCCGAAATGACGAATGCCCCGTGCACGACGGACCCCGCGTCGCGCACTCGACAGTGACGGAAACCCCTGTGATCACCACTTCGGGCCTGACCAAGGTCTACGAGTCGCGCGGCCGGCAGGTCACCGCTCTGGACGGCGTCGACCTCCACGTCCGCGAGGGCGAGGTGTTCGGCGTGATCGGCCAGAGCGGCGCCGGCAAGTCCTCGCTCATCCGCTGCGTCAACCTCCTGGAGCGCCCCACCTCCGGCACCGTGACCGTCGACGGCGTCGACCTCACCGCCCTCGCCGGGAAGGGCCGCCGCGCGGGCAAGGACCTGCGACGGGCGCGCAGCAGCATCGGCATGGTCTTCCAGCACTTCAACCTGCTGTCCTCCCGCACGGTCAAGGACAACATCGAGCTCCCCCTGGAGATCCTCGGCGTCTCCGGCGCCGAGCGCTCCCGCCGCGCCCTGGAACTCCTCGACCTCGTCGGCCTCGCCGACAAGGCCAAGGCCTACCCGGGCCAGCTCTCCGGCGGCCAGAAGCAGCGCGTCGGCATCGCCCGCGCCCTCGCCGGCAAGCCCAAGGTCCTCCTCTCCGACGAGGCCACCAGCGCCCTCGACCCGGAGACCACCCGCTCCATCCTCCAGCTCCTGCGCGACCTCAACCAGCAGCTCGGCCTCACCGTCCTGCTCATCACGCACGAGATGGACGTCGTCAAGACGATCTGCGACTCCGCCGCCCTGATGCAGCACGGCCGCGTCGTCGAGTCCGGCACCGTCGGCGAACTGCTCGCCACCCCCGGCTCCCAGCTGGCGGCAGAGCTGTTCCCGGTCAGCGGCGCCCCCACGGGCCCCGACCGCACCGTCGTGGACGTCACCTTCCACGGCGAGGCCGCGACCCAGCCGGTGATCTCCCAGCTCTCCCGCACGTACAACATCGACATCTCGATCCTCGGGGCGGCGATGGACACCGTCGGCGGGAAGCAGATCGGCCGGATGCGGATCGAACTGCCCGGACGGTACGAGGAGAACGTCGTCCCGGTCGGCTTCCTGCGCGAGCAGGGCCTCCAGGTCGAACTCGTGGAAGACGACGAACAGCAGCCGGCCGCCGCGCCCGTGCTGGTGAAGGAAGGTGCCAAGTGACCTGGTCGGAGATGCAGCCCCTCTTGGAGCAGGGCACCGTCGACACCCTCTACATGGTCCTGTGGGCCACCGTCGTCACCGTCGTCGGCGGCCTGCCGCTCGGCATCCTCCTCGTCCTCACGGACAAGGGCGGACTGCTGCAGAACCGGCCGGTGAACAAGGTCGTCGGTGCGATCGTGAACGTTGGGCGTTCGCTGCCGTTCATCATCCTGCTGATCGCCCTGATCCCCTTCACGACCTTCGTCGTCGGCACCTTCATCGGCCCGACCGCGATGATCGTGCCGCTCGCCATCGGCGCCATCCCCTTCTTCGCGCGCCTCGTCGAGACCGCGATCCGCGAGGTCGACCACGGACTCGTCGAAGCCGTCCAGGCCATGGGCGGCGGCATCCCCACCATCGTCCGCAAGGTGCTGCTCCCGCAGGCCCTGCCCTCGCTGGTCTCGGCCGTCACCACCACCGTGATCGTGCTCATCGGGTACTCCGCGATGGCCGGCGCGGTCGGCGGCGAAGGCCTCGGCTCCAAGGCCGTCACCTACGGATACCAGCGCTTCGACACCACCTTCATGCTGGTCACCGTCGTCGTCCTGGTCGCCGTCGTGACCGTCGTCCAGCTCATCGGCGACGGAGTCGTCCGACTCCTCGCCCGCCGGGGCCGTACCGCGTAACAGCCCCGGGCCACCCCAAGACTTCGTTTTCGAAGAACAGCCCGGACTTGTTGTCCAGGCGTCCACCGCTCCACCGGAAAGAGGCACTCTTCGTGCGTAAGAACATCAAGCTCGCCGCCGGTATCGCCGCCACCGCCGCCCTGGCCCTCGGCCTCACCGCCTGCGGCACGTCCTCGGACCCGTCCTCCTCCAAGGACGCGGCCGGCTCCGCCGACAAGCCGCTCGTCGTCGCCGCGTCCCCGACGCCGCACGCCGACATCCTCAACTTCGTCAAGGACAACCTGGCCGAGAAGGCAGGCCTGAAGCTGGAGGTGAAGGAGTTCACGGACTACGTCCTGCCGAACACCGCCACCGAGACCGGCCAGGTCGACGCCAACTTCTTCCAGCACAAGCCGTACCTCGACGACTTCAACAAGAAGAACAACACGCACATCGTCCCGGTGGTCAACGTCCACCTGGAGCCGCTGGGCCTCTACTCCAAGAGCCTCAAGTCGGTGAAGGACATCAAGGCCGGCCAGACCGTCGCCGTCCCGAACGACACCACCAACGAGGGCCGCGCGCTCCACCTCCTCGCCGAGAACGGCCTCATCACCCTCAAGGACGGTGTCGGCACCGACGCCAAGCTCTCCGACATCACCGACAAGAAGGGCCTGGAGTTCAAGGAGCTGGAGGCCGCCACCGTGCCCCGCGCCCTGAACGACGTCGACGCCGCCGTGATCAACGGCAACTACGCCATCGAGGCCAAGCTCTCCCCGTCGAAGGACGCCCTCGTCCTGGAGAAGGCGGAGGGCAACCCGTACGCCAACTTCCTCGCCGTCAAGGAGGGCAACGAGAAGGACGCCCGCGTGCGGAAGCTCGCCGAGCTCCTCAACTCGCCCGAGGTGAAGAAGTACATCGAGGACACCTACAAGGGCTCGGTCATCCCGGCCTTCGGCGCCGCCCAGTAAGGTCCGCCGACCGGCATCCGCGTCCGAGGGACCGTCAGACCGGTTTCGCCGTACAGTCCTTGTGGCGAAGGCCCCCCGCATCCCGTCCGGTGCGCGGGGGCCTTCGTCGCCCCCTCCCCACACCCGACCCGGCCATGCGCACCGGCGGTCGCATGCTGCATGCTGTGCGTTCACGGTCGATTCGGACGGTCCACGGCATGGAGCTGCGCATGACTACCACCTTTCCGGACATCTCCATCAACACGGACCGGTTGGTGCTGCGCGCGCTCGAAGAGGCGGACGCCCCCGCCCTCGCCGAGATGATGAACGACGAGATGGTCGCCGCCTGGACGGCCGTGCCCCAGCCCTACACCGAGGACGCGGCACGCGGCTGGATCACCGAGTACGCCCCCACCGAACGCTCCGCGGGCCGGGGCCTCGACCTCGCCGTCACCGAGTTCCTGACCCAGCGTCTGGTCGGCATCGTCCAGCTGAGCAACACCAACTGGCGGGTCCGCTCCACCGAGATGTCCTACATCATCGCCCCCTGGGCCCGCGGCGAGGGCTACGCCTCCGAAGCCGCGCTCGCCACCGCCCAGTGGCTCTTCGGCGACCAGAAGTTCGAACGCCTGGAACTGCGCACCGCCGCCGACAACACCGCCTCCCAGCAGGTCGCCCAGAAGATCGGCTGCATCAGCGAGGGCGTCCTCCGCAACGCCTGCATAGCCCGCACCCGCACCGAGGACGGCACCTGGGCCGAACTGCGCACCGACTTCATCGTCTGGGGCCTCCTCCCCGAGGACCTCGACGGCGTCGCCGACCAGATGGCCGAGGCCGGCTACTCCTCCTACACCGACTGGAGCTGAGCCCCCGGAGCGATACCGGGGTACGCTCGGCACGCCCCCGACCTGCGACAACACCACAGGGAGACAGACGACGATGGCCGACCGCGTCACGGTGATCGGCTGGGACGGCTCGCCCCTCACCGCGGCGGCCAGGTCCGCGCTCTCCGCCGCCACCCTGGTGGCCGGCGCCGCCCACCACCTGGCGCTGCCCGAGGTGCCGCCCGGAGCCGAACGCATCCGCCTGGGCAGCGTCGACCTCGCCGCCCGCCGCATCGCGACGCACCGCGGCACCGCCGTCGTCCTCGCCGACGGCGACCCCGGCTTCTTCGGCGTCGTCCGCACCCTGCGCGCCCCCGAGCACGGCCTGGAGGTCGAGGTCGTCCCCGCCGTCTCCTCCGTCGCCGCCGCCTTCGCGCGCGCCGGCATGCCCTGGGAGGACGCCCGGATCGTCGTCGCCCACCAGCGCACCCTCCGCCGCGCCGTCAACGTCTGCCGCGCCCACCCCAAGGTCGCCGTCCTCACCTCCCCGGGCGCCGGACCCGCCGAACTCGCCCTCCTCCTCGAAGGCGTCCACCGCACCTTCGTCGTCTGCGAGGAGCTCGGCACCGACCGCGAACAGGTCTCCGTCCTCACCTCCGACAAGGCCGCCGACCACACCTGGCGCGACCCGAACGTCGTGCTCGTCATCGGCGGCGCGGTCGGCGGCACCCCCACCACCCCCTGGCTGATGGGCCAGGACCCGGCCGCCCGCACGGTCCGCGGCTGGGGACTTCCCACCGAGGAGTACGACTCCGAGGGCGAAGGCCCGGGAACCGGCCGGGCCCGCCCCGGCGAAGGCGCGGACCCCGCCCTCCGAGCCGCCCAACTGGCCCGTCTCGGGCCCCGCACCGGCGACCTCGTCTGGGACATCGGCTGCGCCGGCGGCGCCTTCTCCGTGGAGGCGGCCCGCTTCGGCGCCGCCGTCATCGCCGTGGACACCGACCCGGCCGCCTGCGCCCGCACCGAACGGGCCGCCCGCCGCCACGGAGTGCCCCTCCAGACCGTCCAGGGCCGCGCCCCGCACGTCCTGGAGAGCCTGCCCGAGCCCGACGTCGTACGGATCGCGGCCGGCGGCGTCCCGGTCGTCACCGCCTGCACCGACCGGCGACCGGAACGCATCGTCGCCCACGCCTCCACCCGCGACGAGGCCGAGGCGATCGGCGCCGCCCTCGCCGACGGCGGCTACGCCGTCGAGAGCCTCCTCCTCCAGACCGTCGGACTCGACCCGGACGACTGGTCGGAACGCGAGCGTTCGGTCGTGTTCCTGCTGTCCGGACGCAGGATCGACCGAGCCCCGTGACCCGGCCGCCCCGTCGGGGCAGGGTAGGCTGGCCGATTGTTGTACCGCACCGGGACGTTCGGCACTCTGTTCGTCAATGTCCCGAATTGGTGGCCGCTTTGTGCCATCGATGTGGTACCTGACAAGGGGGGACCGCGCGACGTGGCGCAGTCCACAGCGCACCGTGGCAATTCTCCCTGCCACGATGGCCGAGGGCCGCGACAATGTGTGGGTGTCCGCGTGCTTCGTGCCGCGCGGCGCGCGCGCTCGTTCTTGTCGGCGGGCGCAGGTCTGAAGGAGCACAAGCGATGGGCGAGGGGTACGCATGACGGACACCGGCCAGGTCCCGGGCGAGGGGCTGCCGGAGAACGCAGGCATGGTAGAGCAGCCGGGCATCCCCGCTCCGGGCGCGTACACCTTCCTGGACCCCTCCGAGCACACCACCGAGGACGACGACCTGCTCCTGATGCCGGGCGCCCAGGGCGCCTGGAGCGAGCACCCGCCGGGCGTCGTGCCCGCGCCGCCGGTCGCCGTACCGCCGCCGGCACCCGTGGTTCCGAACCAGGGCGTGCCGCACGCCGCCGTCCAGGAGGCCCCGGTCCCGATGGGCGACCCGCTCACCGACCCGCTGCCGGACCCGCTCACGGGCCCGCTCCCCGACGGGGTCGCGCTGGCCGACGTGCTGACGGCCCCGCAGGGCCAGACCCCGCCGCAGGGCGTGCCGCTGGGAACCCCTGCGCACGGCGTGCCGGTCGTCACCGACCACGGCTACGAGCCGGGCATCCTCGACACCGGCGCGCACGAGGCGGCCGGCCGCGACTCCGGCTCCGTCGACCTCGGCGGCGTCCGCGTGCCCCCGCCCGCGGCGGCCGTGACGCCGCCTCCGCCGCGGCGCCCGCTGCACATGGGCCCGCCGGTGCCCGACGCCACCGGTGGCGTCGTGCTCTCCCTCGCCGACCGCGGCCCGGCCGCCGCCCCGGCACCGGCCCCGCAGCCCGTACCCGCCCCCGAGCCGGTCGTGGCGACGACCCCCGCGCCGATGCCGGTGCGGAACCCGGGCCCGCCGACCACCGGCCCCGAGTACTTCGAGATCGCGCAGGACCAGCAGCTCGCCCCGCAGGGCGCCGAGCCGTGGGTCGCGCAGCCGCAGGAGCCGGTGACGCCCGCAGAAACGGTCGTCCCGCCGGTGGCCCAGTTCGTCCAGGTCGAGGGCTCGGTCCCGACGACCCCGCACCTGGCCCCGGTCCCGGCGCCGGAGGCGCCCCAGGCCGCCGAGCCGACGCCGGTCGCCGAGCCGGCGGAGCCCATCGAGCCGCAGGAGACCCCCGAGGCCCCCGAGGCCGTCGTGGAGCCGGCCCCCGAGCCCGTCCCGGCCCCCGTCGAAGCCGGCCCCGAAGCCACTGTCCCCGCCCCGCGCGAGGCCGAGGCGGCCGTCCCGGTCGAGGCGGCCGAGCCGCAGGTGGCCGAAGCCGCCGTCGAGGCCCCGGCCGGGCCCGCGCAGCCGATCGAGGAGCCGGCGCAGGCCGAGGCCGTCGAGGCAGCGCCCGTCGAGGTCGCGCCGGTCGAGGTCGCGCCTGCAGAGGCCGTCCCGGTCGAGGTCGCGCCCGTCGAGGTCCAGGCGGAGGTCGCCCCCGAGGCCGCGCAGCCGGTCGAGGAGCGGGTGGTCCCGGCCGAGGCCGTCGAGGTCGCGCCCGTGGAGGCCCCGGCCGAGCCGGTCGTGGAGCCCGTGGCCGAGGTCGTACCGGAGGCAGCCGCCCCGGAAGAGCCGGCGACCGCGGAGATCCCCGCCGAGGCCCCCGCCCAGCCCCAGGCCGAAGCGCCGGTGGAGGCCGTGGCCGAGGAGATCCCGGTGGTGGCCGAGGAGCCCGAGGCGGCACCGGTCGAGACGGCCCCCGAGGCCGAGTCGGAACCGCAGGCCCAGACGGAGGCTCAGCCGGAGACCGAGGCGGACACTCAGGCACAGCCGGAGGTCGAGGTCCAGGAACCGTCGGAGATCGAGGCGGAGACCCGCCCGGCCGCCCCGGCCCCGGGATACGACGACGCCGAGCGCGAGGCGGTCCTGCGCGTGATGCGCGAGCGCCGCGACATCCGCAACGGCTTCCGCAGCGACCCGATCCCGCACGAGGTGCTCCTCCGCGTCCTCGAAGCGGCCCACACGGCACCCAGCGTCGGCCACTCGCAGCCCTGGGACTTCGTGGTCATCCGTTCCGCCGAGACCCGGCAGACGATGCACGAGCTGGCCCAGCGTCAGCGCGAGGCCTACGCCAAGTCGCTGCCGAAGGCCCGGGCGAAGCAGTTCAAGGAACTGAAGATCGAGGCCATCCTCGACACCCCGGTGAACATCGTCGTGACCGCCGACCCCACCCGGGGCGGCCGCCACACGCTCGGCCGCTACACGCAGCCGCAGATGGCCCCGTACTCCTCCGCGCTCGCCGTGGAGAACCTCTGGCTCGCGGCCCGCGCCGAAGGCCTCGGCGTCGGCTGGGTCAGCTTCTTCGACGAGCGCGAGATGGTCCGTGCCCTCGGACTTCCCGAGCACCTCGAAGTGGTGGCGTACCTCTGCGTGGGATACGTCGACGAGTTCCCGGACGAGCCCGAGCTGATGCAGGCGGGCTGGTCGAAGCGCCGCCCGCTGGCCTGGGTGGTCCACGAGGAGACCTACGGCCGCCGCGCCCTGCCGGGCGAGGAGCCGCACGACCTCCTCCAGGAGACCGTGGCGAACATCCGCCCGCTGGACGCGAAGGCGCTCGGCGAGGCGTGGGAGCGCCAGAAGCGGATGACGAAGCCCGCCGGGGCCCTGGGCATGCTGGAGATCATCTCCGCCCAGCTCTCGGGTCTCTCCCGCGTCTGCCCGCCCCCGATCCCGGAGCCGGCGGCCGTGGCGATCTTTGCCGGCGACCACGGTGTCCACGCCCAGGGCGTCACCCCGTGGCCGCAGGAGGTCACGGGCCAGATGGTGGCCAACTTCCTCGGCGGGGGAGCGGTCTGCAACGCCTTCGCGAACCAGGTGGGCGCCGAGGTCTGCGTCATCGACGTGGGAGTGGCGTCGGAACTCCCGGCCACCCCGGGCCTCCTGCCCCGCAAGGTCCGCCCGGGAACGGGCGACTTCACCACGGGCCTCGCGATGACCCGCGAAGAGGTGCTGGCCGCGATCGAGGTGGGCATCGAAACGGCCCGCGACCTCGTGGCAGCCGGCAACAAGGCGCTGCTCACGGGCGAGATGGGCATCGCGAACACCACGGCGTCGGCCGCCCTGATCTCGGTCTACACCGGGGTGGACGCGGCCGAGGTCACGGGCCGGGGCACGGGCATCAACGACGAGACGCACGCCCGCAAGGTGGACGTGGTCCGTCGCGCCCTCGACCTGCACAAGCCGGACCCGGCGGACCCGATCGGCGTCCTGTCGGCGATCGGCGGCCTGGAGCACGCGGCCCTCGTGGGTCTGATCCTGGGCGCGGCGTCGCTCCGGACCCCGGTCATCCTGGACGGCGTGTCCACGGGTGCGGCGGCCCTCGTCGCCCGCGCCATCGCTCCCGAGTCGCTCGCGGCGTGCATCGCGGGCCACCGCAGCGCCGAGCCGGGCCACGTGGCCGCGCTCAACAAGCTGGGCCTGCGCCCGCTCGTGGACCTGGACCTCCGCCTGGGCGAGGGCACCGGTGCCCTCCTGGCCCTCCCGCTGGTCCAGAGCGCGGCACGCGCGATGCACGAGGTGGCCACGTTCGACTCGGCGGGAGTCACCGAGAAGTAGGACCACGGCGCGTCCCCCACCCACGCACGGAAGCGGGGGACGCGCGGGAACCGGGTTCGGGACGTAAAGCGTGATGTGTGGCCCGTAGGGGCCTGAAGCCCTCAGGCCCCCGCGGGCGCCGCACATCATGCAGTCCCGAACCCGGTTCCGGAGCGTCCCCCACGTCACGGACGCACCGGCGGGACATCCGTCACACCGTGCCAACCCCAGGTCACAGATATCGTGACCGTGCACGCCCCGTGCACGAGCCGCTCCACCGCCGCAGCGGCACCCTCGCCCGCACCGCCACGCTCTCCGAGGAGCCGCTCACCCATGGCAGAGAACGCCGAGCACCCCGCCTACCCCGTCGGACTGCGCCTCGCAGGCCGCCGCGTCGTCGTCCTCGGCGGTGGCCAGGTGGCCCAGCGCCGACTCCCGGCGCTGATCGCCGCGGGCGCGGCCGTCACCCTCATCTCGCCCTCCGCGACCCCGTCCGTGGACGCGATGGCGGAGACGGGCGAGATCACCTGGATCAAGCGCAGGTACGAGGAGGGCGACCTGGCGGACGCCTGGTACGCCCTGGTGGCGACCACGGACCCGGCGGCGAACGCCGCGGCCTCGGCAGAGGCCGAGCGGACCCGGACCTGGTGCGTACGGGCGGACGACGCCGAAGCGGCCACCGCCTGGACCCCGGCGACGGGCCGCGACGCGGGAGTGACGGTCGCGGTGCTCACGGGCCACGACCCCCGCCGCTCGGCAGCCGTACGGGACGCGATCGTCGAGGGCCTCCGCGACGGTTCGATCGCCGCGCCCGCGCACCGCGCCCGTACCCCCTTCGTCGCCCTGGTGGGCGGCGGCCCCGGCGACCCGGACCTGATCACCGTCCGGGGCCGCAGGCTCCTCGCGGAGGCGGACGTGGTCATCGCGGACCGGCTCGGCCCCCGGGACCTCCTGGACGAGCTGCCGCCGCACGTCGAGGTGATCGACGCGGCGAAGATCCCGTACGGCCGTTTCATGGCCCAGGAGGCCATCAACAACGCACTGATCGAGCACGCGAAGCAGGGGAAGTCGGTGGTCCGCCTCAAGGGCGGCGACCCCTTCGTCTTCGGCCGGGGCATGGAGGAAGCGCAGGCCCTGGCGGCCGAGGGCATCGCCTGCACGGTGGTCCCGGGCATCTCCAGCTCGATCTCGGTCCCGGGAGCGGCCGGCATCCCGGTGACGCACCGCGGGGTGGCGCACGAGTTCACGGTGGTCAGCGGCCACGTGGCCCCGGACGACCCGCGCTCGCTGGTCGACTGGGCGTCGCTGGCGAAGCTCACGGGCACGCTCGTGATCCTCATGGGAGTGGACAAGATCGGAAAGATCGCCGAGGCGCTGATCGCCCACGGCAAGAGCCCGGACACCCCGTTGGCCCTGGTCCAGGAGGGCACGACGGCGACGCAGCGCCGGGTGGACGCGACGCTGGCGACGGTCGCGGAGACGGTCAGGGCGGAGGAGGTCCGCCCGCCGGCGGTCATCGTGATCGGCGACGTGGTGACCGAGAGCCCGGACAAGCTGACGAAGTAACACCACCCGACCCGTCCCACGCACGGCGGGTCCACCCCGCCCCACGCATTGGCACCACACCCCGGACAAGGCAGTATCACCTCGTGGCCGAACTCATCACGATCGACGACCCCGACGACCCGCGCCTGCGCGACTACACCGGCCTGACCGACGTCGAGCTGCGCCGCAGGCGCGAGCCGGCCGAGGGCCTGTTCATCGCGGAGGGCGAGAAGGTCATCCGCCGTGCGAAGCAGGCCGGTTACGAGATGCGGTCGATGCTGCTCTCCGCCAAGTGGGTGGACGTCATGCGGGACGTCATCGACGAGGTCCCGGCGCCGGTGTACGCGATCCAGCCGGACCTCGCGGAACGCGTCACCGGCTACCACGTGCACCGGGGCGCGCTCGCCTCGATGCAGCGCAAGCCCCTCCCGGAGGCGGGCGAGCTCCTCGCCGGCGCCCGCCGTGTGGTGGTCATGGAGTCGGTGAACGACCACACCAACATCGGAGCCATCTTCCGCAGCGCCGCCGCGCTCGGCATGGACGCGGTCCTGCTGTCGCCCGACTGCGCGGACCCGCTGTACCGGCGCTCGGTGAAGGTGTCGATGGGCGCGGTGTTCTCGGTGCCGTACGCCCGTCTGGACACCTGGCCCCGAGGCCTGGAGGCGGTACGGGAGGCGGGCTTCAAGCTGCTCGCGCTGACCCCGGCGGAGAAGGCGACCTCGATCGACGAGGCCGCCCCGCACCGCCTGGACCGGGTGGCGCTGATGCTCGGGGCGGAGGGCGAAGGCCTGTCGACGCAGGCCCTGCGGGCCGCGGACGAGTGGGTCCGGATCCCGATGGCCCACGGGGTCGACTCGCTCAACGTGGGCGCGGCGGCGGCGGTGGCGTTCTACGCGGTGGCGACGGGCCGCCCGGGGGCCTGACCGTCCGGGGCCGGGGCCGGTCGGAACCGGCCCTACCCCTGAAGGGCCTGGGCGGCGGCGATGCCGAGGGCCACGACGAGGGTCACGACCACGAAGACGAAGAGCCGCTGGCGCAGCAGCCGGGGGTTGGCGGGGCGGCGGCCGGTCGACGTGGACCGGGCACCGGGCCGGGTCCCGGGCCGGGACTGAGGCCCTCGCGACCCCCCGGTCCGGGGTCCCGCCGAGGGACGGGAGGAGGGCGCACGCCCCGACCCCCGCTCGGTACCGCGCTCCGGCCCACGCCCACCGGGCACGTCACGATCGGTGTACCGCTCGGTGGGCCGGACGGTGTTGCGTTCCTCGGTCCGCTCCCGCTGCACCGGCGGCCGGGAGACGGGAAGCCCCTGGGCCTCGCGCGCCGCGATCTCCTTGAGCCGCATGGACAGCTGCAGGGTGCTGGGACGGTCTTCGGGGTCCTTGGCGAGGCAGGCCCGGATCAACGGAGCGAGTGCGTCCGGCACTCCGTGGAGCTGCGGCTCCTCGTGTACGACGCGGTAGAGCATGACCTCGGAACTGCCGTGCCCGAAGGGGGAGTCGGCCATGGCCGCGTACGCCAGGGTGGCGCCGAGCGAGAAGACGTCGGTGGCCGGGGTGACGGCGGCTCCGCGCACCTGCTCGGGGGCGAGGAAGCCGGGCGATCCGACGGCGGTGCCGACATGGGTGAGGGTGCTCGCACCCGTCGCCCAGGCGATGCCGAAGTCGATGATCCGGGGCCCCTTGGGCGACAGCAGGATGTTCGACGGCTTGAGGTCGCGGTGGACGACCCCGGCCTCGTGGACGGCGACGAGGCCCTCCGAGAGCGCCGCCCCGATCGAGGCCACGTCGGCGGCGCGCAGCGCGCCCTCCTCGGCGACCCGGTCGTGCAGCGAGGGGCCGGGGACGTACTGGGTGGCGAACCAGGGGCGGTCTGCCTCCAGATCGGCGGCGACGAGCCGGGCGGTGCAGCCGCCCCGGATCCGCCGGGCGGCCGACACCTCGCGGGCGAAGCGGGACCGGAACTCCTGGTCCTCGGCCAGGTCGGGCCGGATCACCTTCAGGGCCACCCGCTGGCCGCGCCGGTCGGAGCCCAGGTATACGACGCCCATCCCGCCGGCCCCCAGCCTGCGGTGGAGCCGGAACGACCCGACGATCCGCGGATCCTCGCGCCGGAGCCGCATCATCGCCATGTCCGTCCCCTCGTCCGTTCGACGTGGCACAGCTTACGTAGTGGCGCCCGTACGCGCTCATAGGCCGCGCCCTCGCAGCGGGATCGATTGTCAGTACTGAGGGGGACACCGGGGGACAGGAGGCGGGCAGCGCGGGCCTCAACCCCCGCCCCCGGAACCCCACTTGGCGAGCCGTCCGCGATCCGGCAGGACACCCCGGAGGACGGCCTCCCGGGCAATCGGCCCCACCGGGGACCAGGGGAGCCGGGGAAGTGAGCGAAGTCACGCCGCCACGCCGTCTCCGGGCGACCCTTCCGGGAAGTCCCCGGGTTCCGGGGGTCCGTCTCCACCCAGGGGAGTACGCCGCACGGCGGGGCGTCATCCTCCGGGAGGCCCGGAAGTCGATACGCGGGCATGACGTGCCGCCGCTTCCCGCTCCCTAGTGTTGAGGTCAAGCGGCGGGTGCAGCACTCGTCCCCCGAGGTCACGCACCCGCCGCGCCGGACAAGACAGGAGAGGAACCATGGCCTACACGGCACACCGGACGACCACCCGGCCTTCGAGCCGCCGTCACCCCCTGGTGGCCACCGCCATGGTCCTCCCTCTCGCGGCCCTGCTCGTGGTCGTCTTCGGCGGCTGGGAAGCGGTGGTCACACAGGCGTCGTCCGTGGGCGTGATGCTGGGGCGCTGAGCGGCGCCCCGGACCCGGGAGAGCGGCCCGGGTCGGGACATCCGGCCATCAACCCCGTGGGGACGGGGGTGCGGCGGACGGCAGCGTGGGGCCGGTCAGCTGGGGAGCTGACCGGCCCTCGCGCATTCCCGGGACCGGTCAGGGCGACGGCGGCGGCCGCGGCACCCCGTACGCTCCGGACGGCCGCCGCCGCGGCACCCCGTACGCTCCGGAAGGCGGCGGCCGCGGCACCCCGTACGCTCCGGGAGTGGATTCAGCACCCCGGACGCCCTCCGGCCCCACCGCGCCCCCGCTCCTCCGCCTGACCGCCCTGGCCCACGCGGCGGCTCACCCGGCGGACGATCCCTGCCGCTGCGCGAGCGGCCTGGTCGGGGTGCTGGCCGACCGGGACGACGGGACCGTCGTACGCCACGGGGGCCTCGTCGCGAAGGCGCACGCGCCCGGTACGGACCCCGAGGCCCATCGCGTACGTCTGGCGCTCGCCGCGCACCCGGAGGTCGGCGGGGTCTTCCTGCCGCCGCTGCCGCCGGCACGGCCCGGCCCCGACGCGCTCGACGACCGCCCGGTCACCCTCTGGCCGTACGGTCCGCCGGTCGCCCCCGAGGACCCCGACGCCGCACCGTGGGAGGAGGCGGCGCGGCTCCTCGCCCTGCTCCACCGCACCCCGCCCCCGCCCGGCCGGGCCGGGCGTCTCCCGGACATGCGGGCCCCCGCCAAGGCGGCCCTGGCCGTGGACCGGATGCGCCGCACGGCCCCGGACCACCCGGCGACCGCCACCGTCCTTGACGCCTGGCGGACGGTCCCGGAGGCCTCCGCCGCGTACCGGCTCCTCTGCCACGGCGACTTCCACCTGGGCCAGCTGGTCCGGGACACCCGCTCGGGGCCCCAGGGGCCCTGGCGGCTCATAGACATCGACGACCTGGGTCTGGGTGACCCCGCCTGGGATCTGGCCCGGCCCGCCGCCTGGTTCGCCGCCGGCCTCCTGCCGCCCGAGGTCTGGTCCCGCTTCCTCGGCGCGTACCAGGAGGCGGGCGGCCCCGCGGTGGGCGCCGATCCGTGGGACCGACTCGACGTGCCCGCACGGGCGCTGACGGTCCAGACCGCCGCCCTCGCGCTCGCCAAGTCCACGGCCGAGCGCCGGCCGCTCGACGAGGTCGAGGAAGTGATGATCGACACCTGTGCCCGCATCTCCGGACATCGAACCGGGTAGGCCCTTTCGGCGTCCACGTAAGGTGAAGCCACCATTCGAACGGCAATGTCAGGGAGTTGAGCCGAGCATGCAGTGTCCCAAGTGCCATGCGGCCATGCACACGTACAACCGCAACGGCGTCCAGATCGAGCAGTGCAGCGGTTGCCGGGGCATATTCCTGGACTACGGCGAGCTGGAGGCCCTGACCCGCCTGGAGTCCCAGTGGGTCCAGCAGGCCCCGCCCGCCCCGCCGGCCTACCCGGCGCAGCCGGCCCCCGCCGCGCCCGCCTGGGGCGCCCCGCACCACGGCGGCCACCACGGTGGTCACCACGGCGGCCACTACCGCAAGGGCGGCTTCGGGCGGATGCTCTTCTCCTCCTGACCCAACGGGACCGGTCCCTCCCGGTCCCACCGGTCTCCCCACCGGGGCACGAAGAAGCCCCCGACCGCGAGCTGCGGCCGGGGGCTTCTTCCTCTGGTGCGCGATACTGGGATTGAACCAGTGACCTCTTCCGTGTCAGGGAAGCGCTCTCCCGCTGAGCTAATCGCGCGGGCACACCCGAAGGTGATCGTACTGCGTGCGCGATACTGGGATTGAACCAGTGACCTCTTCCGTGTCAGGGAAGCGCTCTCCCGCTGAGCTAATCGCGCGGGCGCACCCGAGGGGTGCGTGAAGTGTGGTGCGCGATACTGGGATTGAACCAGTGACCTCTTCCGTGTCAGGGAAGCGCTCTCCCGCTGAGCTAATCGCGCGGGGGATCCGAAGACCCGGGATCCGAAGATCCAGTGGACGATACTGGGATTGAACCAGTGACCTCTTCCGTGTCAGGGAAGCGCTCTCCCGCTGAGCTAATCGTCCTTGGAGGTGGAGACGGGATTTGAACCCGTGTAGACGGCTTTGCAGGCCGTTGCCTCGCCTCTCGGCCACTCCACCAGGAGTGATAACGGGGGTTCGGGAAGATCCCCCACATCGAGCGGACGACGAGATTCGAACTCGCGACCCTCACCTTGGCAAGGTGATGCTCTACCAACTGAGCCACGTCCGCTTGTCGTTTCCGTTCCGCTTGCGCGTCCCGGCGACGTGTTGAACTCTAGCGGATTCCTGGGCCAGTACAAAAACGCGTTTCCGCAGCGTGCTGACCTGCGAGCCCTTCAGGGCGCCCGGCCGGGCCCCGCAGAGGTTCGCGTGGCGTTCACTCGCCGTGTCCCCGGGGTGGCGCGGAGCCCCCACCCCACGCGTCCCTCACGCCCTCTCCGTGAACGACCCGGTGCCCGCGCCCGCCCCGACCTAGACTCGATGCGTGCATGACCTTGCCCCCCTGGCCCGCTTCGGCGGCCTCGTCGCGACCGATCTCCGGGACGTCACCCACGACCCCGAGGCACTGGACTCCGCAGGCTTCTGGGCCGTCTGCGCGGACTTCGAAGGGCGCCTCACCTGCGCGCGCTTCGGGGACGTCCGGCCCGACCCCGTTCCCGCGCCCGTCCCGGGCGGCTGGCGCGGTCCCGCCGCCGGTGACTGGACGTCCTCGCTCGACCGCGCCGCGTACACCGCGGGCGTACGGCGCGTGCGCGAGCACATCGCGCGCGGCGAGGTCTACCAGGCGAACCTCTGCCGGGTGCTGACCGCGCCGCTGCCGGACCCGGCCGCCGCCGACGTCGACGCCCTCACGGCGCTGCTGGCCCGGGGCAACCCCGCCCCCTATGCCGGAACGATCCGCCTGCCCGCCCACGGCGTGGAGATCGCCACCGCGTCCCCGGAGCTCTACCTGCGCAGGGAAGGGGCCCTGATCTCCTCCGGCCCCATCAAGGGGACCGCCCGCACCGCCGCCGACCTCCTCCCCAAGGACCACGCGGAGAACGTGATGATCGTCGACCTGGTCCGCAACGACCTGGGCCGCGTCAGCGAGACCGGCACCGTCGCCGTCCCCGAGCTCTGCGCCGTGGAGGAACACCCCGGCCTCGTCCACCTCGTCTCCACGGTGACCGGCCTGCTGCGCGAGGACGCCGGCTGGCCCGAGCTGCTCGCCGCCACCTTCCCGCCCGGCTCCGTCACCGGCGCGCCCAAGTCCAGCGCGCTGCGGATCATCGAGGCCCTGGAGACCGCGCCCCGTGGTCCGTACTGCGGAGGGATCGGCTGGGTCGACGCCGACGCGGGCACCGGTGAGCTGGCCGTCGGCATCCGCACCTTCTGGATCGACCGCCCCGAGGGCGTGCTCCGCTTCGGCACGGGGGCCGGGATCACCTGGGGCTCCGACCCGGAGCGGGAGTGGGCGGAGACCGAGCTGAAGGCGGACCGGCTCGTCGCGATAGCGTCGGGCGCCTACGAGGCATCGGGCGCCCACGAGTCGGGCGTCCGTGAGGCGAGCGGAAAGGCCACTTCCCGATGAAACTCTGGGTCAACGGCGGGCTGCACGACGCGGAGACCGCCCGGGTCTCCGTACTGGACCACGGACTGACCGTGGGCGACGGCATCTTCGAGACGGTCAAGGCGGAGCGCGGCGAAACGTTTGCTCTCACCCTTCACCTGCAGCGCCTCACCCGCTCCGCCCGCGGCCTCGGCCTGCCCGACCCGGACCTCGACGAGGTCCGCCGGGCCTGCGCCGCCGTCCTGGAGGCCAACCCGATGGAGCTCGGCCGGCTCCGCATCACGTACACCGGCGGGCTCTCCCCGCTCGGCTCGGAGCGCGGCGACGCCGGGACCAGCCTGGTCGTCGCCCTCGGCGAGACGAGCCGCCGCCCCGACTCCACCGCCGTGATCACCGTCCCCTGGACGCGCAACGAGCGGGGCGCCCTCACCGGTCTCAAGACCACCTCGTACGCAGAGAACGTCGTCGCCCTCGCCAGGGCGCGCGAGCAGGGGGCCTCCGAGGCACTCTTCGCCAACACCGTGGGGCAGCTCTGCGAGGGCACCGGCTCCAACGTCTTCGTCGTGGTCGACGGCCGGATCCTCACCCCGCCCGTCTCCTCCGGCTGCCTCGCCGGCATCACCCGGGCCCTCGCCGTGGAGTGGACCGGCGCCGAGGAGGCCGACCTGCCGCTGGACGTCCTCGAGTCCGCCGACGAGATCTTCCTGACCTCGACCCTCCGCGACGTGCAGGCCGTGCACCGGGTCGACGGCCGTGAGCTCGCGGGCGCGCCCGGTCCCGTCACCGCCAAGGCGATGCGGGTCTTCGACGAGCGGGCCGCCGCGGACCGGGACCCGGGGCTCGCGTAAATCCGGATGACGGGTGGCGGCCGGGTGGGTAGAACACCTCTGATGACCACCACCCTGCGGCCGTCCGAGCCGCTCCAGCAGTCCGCCGACGGCGGCCGTTCCCGCAGTTTCGACATCTGTGTGAACAGCCGCCGGGTCGGCTCCGTCCACCTCGCCACCGACCAGGCCTTCGGGGCCGCCTCGGGTCTGATCGACCGCCTTCTGGTCGACGAGCCCGACCGGGGCCGGGGCCGGGCCACGGTGGCGGCGCTCGCCGCGGAGGAGGTCCTTCGGAGCTGGGGCTGCGGCGAGGTGCAGATCTCGGTGCCCGCCGACGCCGGGGCGGCCCTGCGGATGGCCCGCTCCCTCGGGTACACCGAGCGCAGCCGGAACATGGTCAAGGAGCTGCCGGCCGAGCCGCCGCCGCTGCCGGAGGGGTTCACGCACCGGCCGGTGACCGAGCCGGAGTTCGAGGCGTGGTCGGCGAAGTCCCGGGCCGCCTTCGCGCAGAGCTGGATCGACCGGGGAGTCCCGGAGGAGCAGGCGCTCGCCAAGGCCGAGGACGGCCGCCGCCGCTTCCTCCCGCAGGGCCTCGCGACCCCGGGCGTCACCGTGTCCGTCGCCGTGCGCGACGGACAGGTCGTCGGCTATCTGTGGGTGGGCCGGCTGGAGCGCGAGCCCGGGAAGGGGACGGGCTTCGTCTTCGAGATCGAGGTCGTCGAGGGACAGCGCGGCAAGGGGTACGGCCGGGCCCTCATGCTGCTCGCCGAGCACATCGCCCTGGAAGCCGGGGAGAGCCTGATCGAACTGCACGTGTTCGCGGGCAACACCCCGGCGATCCGGCTCTACGAGTCCCTCGGCTACCGCACGACGCTCTACAACAGCGCGAAGCCGCTGCTCTGAGAGCGGCCGGCCACTACGCCTCCAGAAGCCGGTCGGCGATCTCCTCGATCCGCTCCCGCAGGCCCTCCTGGCTCTTGCCGCCGTCCAGGCGCTCGCCGCCGATGACGTAGGTCGGGGTGCCGGTGACCTTGATCGCCTTGCCCTCGGCCTCGTCGGCGTCCACGGTCAGCAGGTGCCGCCCGTCGATCAGGGCGGTGTCGAACTCCTCGGCGTCCAGACCCAGCTCGGACGCCACCTCCAGGAGGACCGGCTCGCCCCGGTCGCCGAGCTCGGCGGTCCTGGCGAGCAGCGCCTCCGTGTACGGCCAGCCCTTGCCCTGCTCGAAGGCCTCCTCGGCGGCCTGGGCGGCGGCGTACGCGTGCTTGTGCTTGGCCAGCGGGAAGTGGCGCAGCTGTACGTCGAGCCGGTCGCCGTACTTCTCGCGGAGGGCGCGGACGTCGTCGAGGGCCTGGAAGCAGTCGGGGCACTGGAGGTCGAACCAGGCCTCAAGGACGACGGGGGAGGCGGGTGCGGTGGTGGAGTCGTTCATGGCAGAAGT
This sequence comes from Streptomyces sp. NPDC015661, assembly GCF_043077765.1. Lineage (NCBI taxonomy): Bacteria > Bacillati > Actinomycetota > Actinomycetes > Kitasatosporales > Streptomycetaceae > Streptomyces > Streptomyces sp. NPDC015661. The sequence goes on from NZ_JBIBST010000005.1 coordinate 316,522, forward strand.
CTCCCACTGGGACCTGGGGAGGAGATCCCGGCGGGGGTGACCCGGAGATCTCCCTGAGACCGGGCTCGGGCCATGGCCCCGGACGGTCCCGGCGGTGCAGGATGGAAGGGACGTATCGCCCGGCACCTGGAGGATCGCATGCTCGCCGAGACCATCTGTTCCGCGGTGTCCGCGGCGGGCCTGGGCATCGCCGCGATTTCGGCGTACCGGAAGAAGTTCCTGTCCGCCGCCCGGATCGCGGCCTACGCCCTGGTGCCGCTCGGCCTGGTGATGACGGGCGCGGTCGAATGGATCGCCGACACCGCCTTCAGCCCGGTGGCCTGGGCCGGCTTCGGTGTGCTCGGCATCGCCTGGCTGCTCTTCCTGTCCACCCGGGCCGTGGAGCGGCGCCGGGCCGGCCGTGAGGTGACCGCAGGGGGAGCCGAGCCGAGAGCCGTGGCCCCGGCCGCGTCGGCGCCCTCCCGCGCCGTGACGGCGAAGCCGAAGGCCGGCCAGCCGGCGGGCGAGGACTTCAGCGACATCGAGGCGATTCTGAAGAAGCACGGAATCTGATCACTTCTGGCGCTTCCGGTGTCCGTCCCCGTTCCGTGATCCACGGGAAGGGGTGAACGGCCCCCGCGGTGGGGCGTGTTGCGGGAATCGCCGGGTTCGGGGTGCGTCATCATCCCCCCGAGATGCTGGATACCTCGCGGGAGCCCGTGCCCGCCACCACCGACGCCCCTGCCGAAGAGCCGCGCGGCTGCCTGTTCGCGCTCTCCCAGCCGCCGCTGATGATCTTCCTCGGGGTGATCGGCTGTCTGCTGCTGATGGCGGCCGTGCACGATCTCTTCGTGCTGTGACCTCCGGCCCCCGGCTCTCGGCCGCCGGGCTCTCCGCCGCCGGCCGCCCGGCCCGGGGCGGTCAGCCCGCGGCTTCCTTGCGGCGCGCCCGGTAGGCGGCCACGTGCAGACGGTTGCCGCAGGTGCGGCTGTCGCAGTAGCGGCGCGAGCGGTTGCGCGAGAGGTCCACGAAGGCCCGGCCGCAGTCCGGCGCCTCACAGCGACGCAGCCGCTCCTGCTCGCCGGCCACGACGATGAACGCGAGGGCCATGCCGCAGTCGGCCGCGAGGTGGTCCGCCACGGAGGCGCCCGGCGCGAAGTAGTGCACGTGCCAGTCGTAGCCGTCGTGGTCCGTGAGCTGAGGGGTGGTGCCCGCGCTCGCCACCAGCTGGTTGATCAGGGGTGCGGCGATTCGGGCCTCGGGGGCGGAGAAGACCGCCGCGAACCTCTCGCGCACCTCGCGCACGGCGCGCAGGTCCTCGGGTCCGAGGGCGCCCACGCCGCTGACCTTGTGCGCCTCCAGGAAGGCGTGGAGCTCCAGGATGTCCGCGAGCTCGTCGGCCCGCTCGCCCTGGGGCGCGGTGTTCATCAGATCGACGACGGTGTCGAGGGCGATCCGGGTGTCGTGGGGGATCAGCACGATTCGCTCCCTGGCCGGCCGCGGGCGGGTGCCCGCGGAATGGCGCTGACTTTAGCGCGCCCCGGAAAACGACACCGGCGCCCACCACCGCGCCGGCTGCGCGGTGGGGAGCGCCGGATCTCGTGCTTATGTGACTGACCGCGCGGCGCCGTCTCCCCGAGTCGGACGGCGCCGTGCGGTTCTCGGCCTGGCTCAGCTGTCGGCCAGGATGTGGGAGAGCTCCGTATCGAGATCGAAGTGCCGGTGCTCGGTACCCGGCGGGACCGCGGCGTCGGTCCTCTTCAGGAACGACTCCAGGGCCCTCGCCGGGGCCTCGAGCAGGGCTTCTCCCTCGGGGGAGCTCAACGCGATGCAGACGACTCCCTGACCGTGACTACGGGACGGCCAGACGCGGACGTCGCCCGTGCCGGTGGGCCGGTGCAGCCCCTCGGCGAGAAGGTCGCGGGCGAAGACCCACTCGACCGTCTCTTCGGCTCCGGTGTGGAAGGTGGCGTGCACGGCATACGGATCGGCCGTGTCATACCGCAGGCCCGCGGGTACAGGCAGTGAGGACTCGCTCGACACAACGAGGCGCAGGTGCAGCTCGCAGCTGACCGTGGTGTTCATAAGCGCCAGGGCCTTTCGCTCAGTGTGCGCTCGGGGATTCGCACGTCGGCGAAATCGACATGCCACCTCCGGTGCCGTTGTAAACCCCTCTGTCGGTTTTGTGATCGTTCAGGTAGCTCGTATGGGTGCGTGTGACCTGCGGTAATACAGCCATTCCGGTGGGGGCTCCCGGTCCGGTAGGTTGGGGAGCATGAATGCGGAGAGTGACGAGCGCACCGGGGAGTCCGCGGACGGCCAGGACGCCGAACTGGGATCCCGTGCACCGGAGTTCATCAAGTCGCGGCGAGGCCTGCATCTGAGCTGGCAGGTCGGCGTCTTCATCGTGGGACTCGCCGTGGTCGGCGCCGGAGTGGTGATGCTGCCGCTCCCCGGGCCCGGCTGGCTGGTCATCTTCGGAGGCATGGCGATCTGGGCGACCGAGTTCGTCTGGGCCCAGCTCGTGCTCCGCTGGACCAAGCGCAAGGTCACGGAGGCCGCCCAGCGCGCCCTCGACCCCAAGGTCCGCCGCCGGAACATCATCCTCACCACCATCGGTCTGGTGATCGTCGCGGCACTGCTCGCCGTCTACTTCTGGAAGTTCGGCTTCGTCATGCCGTGGAAGATCGACGAGTGACCTTCCGATGGTTCGGGAGCCCCGCTGACATGGGGTAATGTTTGCGGTGCGCCCGGGCGATTAGCTCAGTGGGAGAGCACTTCGTTCACACCGAAGGGGTCACTGGTTCGAACCCAGTATCGCCCACCACCCGGATCGAAGGCCCGGAGACGGAACACCGTCTCCGGGCCTTCGGCGTCTCACCGCATCCGCGCGAGCCGCTCCCGCAGCCGCCGGGCGTCCCGCAGCCGCTGCTCGTAGGTGGCGCCCACCCCGAGCAGCAGCAGCCCCGCCAGGGCCGGCGGCAGCCAGCGCGGCAGCGCGCCCACCGCCTGCACCACGTACGGCGCCAGCTCGTGCAGCCCGTCCAGGGCGAGCACCGCGCCGCCGAGGACCAGGAGCGCCTGGAGCCGGAAGCGGGCACCGAGGAGCGTCACCACGAGCGCCGCGACCCCCAGGGCCAGCGGGCGGGCCCACTCCGGGTCCGTCCAGGCCGCGAACAGGCTCGGCAGCAGCGTCACCGCGAGACCGGGGCCGTACGCCGTCCAGGACGAGGCCTCCGGGTCCCGGCGGCGCCGCAGGAAGCCGACGGCCAGCGCGGGCACCGTCACCGGGAGCGTGTACGCCTCCGGCGTCGTCACGTCCCAGACGGCGAGCCGCACCCACGTGGCGAGCAGGAACAGCACCGCCGCCGTCCACGAGGCGAACCGCCGCCGCTCCGGCCGTACCGCCGTCGCCGCCGCGATCACGCCGCCCAGGGCCAGCGCGAGCGCGAGGAACGCGGGCCGGGACGCGGCGATCCCGAGGGCGAGCAGCCCCACGGCCCCGCCCGTGATCTCGACCGCCAGGGCCACCGGGCGCGGTGCCCGGGAGCCGACGGCGGCGGTCGCCGCCGGGACGAGCAGCAGCGTCAGCGCCGTCCAGTGGTCCTCGAACCCGCCGGCGGCCGCCGCCGCGAGGACGAGCCCCGTCGCCGCGAGCACCGCGCCGGCGGCCGAGGCCACCCGCCGCGCGCCCGCGCCGAGCACCGAGACCCCGGCCAGGAGCGCCAGCAGCGTGCCGAGCGCGAGGAAGGTGGCGCCCCGGACGTCCAGGGCGAGAGCGACCGCGCTCAGGGCGGACCCGAGCCCGCCGGCGTACGCGGTCCAGCCGAGGACGGTCCCGGGCTCCACGGGCCGGTTCCGGCGCGGGGCGGGCGCCCACGTGGGCCAGGTCCCGGACCCGGCGCCGGGCGCCGTGGTGGGTCCTGCGGGCCCGAAGCCCTCAGGTGCGGGAGCCTCCGGCGCGGCCGGGCCGGCTTCCTCGGGGCCGGACGGCGCACCGGCCTTCGGCGCCGCCGTCCCGGGAGCGGCGGGCGTGCGCAGGCCGCGGGTCAGCGGGCCGGGGCGGATCGCGATCGACAGGGCCGCCGCGGTCGTCAGCAGCTGGAGGGCGAGCGTCGCCGCGTACGGCAGGTCGAGGGAGACCGGCAGGGCCGTGAGCAGCGCCCAGGCGAGGGCGAGGGCGCCGCACCGGGCCCAGAGGTGCCGGAGGCTCGCGAGAGCGGCGACGGCTGCCGCGAGGACCAGGATCGCCGTCGCCGGGTAGGAGGCCAGGGCGCGCGCGGCGTGCTCGCCCGACCAGACGTCCGTCGTCCGGGCCACCGGTCCGAGGAGCCCCGCCACCACCGGCGGCAGCGCCCACGCGACCCCGAGCGCCGCGACACCCGCGCCCGCGCCGGCGAGGCCGAGTCGGATACCGCGCGGCAGACGGATACCGGCGTCGGCCGGGACCGCCGGGTCCGATCCGGCATCGCGAGACTCGCCGGCGGCTGCAGCGGAACCGGCTCCGCCCGCACGGGGCACGCCGCCCCCGGAGGCCGCCCCGCCGGGCGTACCCTCCGTCCCGCCGCCGAGGCGCCACACCGAGGCCAGGGCCAGCGCGCAGAGGACGTAGCCCGGCACCGCCCAGTCGGCGGGGAGCGCCGAGCGCAGGAGGCCGCCCACCGCCGTGAGGGCCGCCAGACCCGCGATCGCCGCGGCCGCCGCCGCGAAGGCGGGCGCGCGCCAGGCCGCGTACAGCGTGACCGCCGCACCCGCCAGGAGGAGCAGGGCGCCGCTCCACGGGGTGACCAGGGACAGCCAGCCGCCCGTCAGCAGGGCCCAGCCGCCCAGGGCGGCCGCGGCCGTGCCCGCCGTGATCCGCACCGCCGCCGGCCGGGTCCACAGCACGACCGCCGCGTCCGCCGTCGCCGTGAGGAGCGCCGCCCAGGCGAAGGCCGTCGACCCGCCGCCGGCCGCGAGGACACCGAGGGGCAACGGCAGCTGCGCGGCGACCACCGCCACCGGCAGGGGGAGCCGCAGCCCGGACAGCGCCGAGCCGTACGCCGTCCACGCGCCCGCCAGGACCGCCGACGCCACCGCCGTGTACCCCAGGCCGTCCGTGTCCGGCAGCGCCACCCGGTGCAGCGCGTACGCGTCGAGAACCGTCAGGACGAGGCCCAGCGCCGCCACCGACTCGGCCGTCGACACCAGACCCTTGCGGAGCAGTGCCACCGGCGTCGCGAGCGCCGCACCGGTCACCACGGCCAGGACCGTCGCGCGGGCGCCGATCCCCATCGAGCCCCAGCTCACCAGGGTGAAGGCGATCGCGGCGATCGTCAGCAGCGTGCCGCCGAGCGTCAGCAGCACGTTCTGCGCGCTCCGCGGCGTCGAGTCCGCGACCGGCCGGGGCGGGTGTGCCGGGGCCGCCGCCGCGACCGGCGGGTACAGCACCTGGATCAGCCAGGCGCGGCGGGCCAGCAACTGGGTGCGGCGCGCGTCGAGTTGCACCAGCTCGCGGTCGACGAGCACCAGCTCGTCCGCGGGCGGCAGGGAGTTGTCCATACCCGGAGTGTGGTCCCGGCCACGGCCGGCGGGAATGCGTCCCGGTACTCAGATTCCCGTGATCCCCGCGATTCCCGTCTGAGTACGTCCACACTGGGGGCATGGACTGGTGCCGGTACCGCTTCCGCTGCGTCTGGCGCCTCGCCGCCCCGCCCGAGGCCGTCTACGCGGTCCTCGAACGCGCCGAGGAGTACCCCCACTGGTGGCCCCAGGTCCGCGAGGTCGTCCCCCTCGACGAGGTCACCGGCACCGCCCGCTTCCGCTCCCTCCTCCCGTACGAGCTCGTCGTCACCGCCCGGGCCCTGCGCCGCGATCCGGCGGCCGGGGTCCTGGAGGTCGGCCTCGGCGGGGACCTGGAGGGCTGGGCCCGCTGGACCCTCACCCCGGAGGGCCGCGGCACGCACGCCCTGTACGAGCAGGAGGTCGAGGTCCGGGCCCGGCTGCTGCGGGCGTTCGCCGTCCCCGGACGGCCCGTCTTCCGTGCCAACCACGCCCTGATGATGCGCGGCGGACGGCGCGGACTCGCGGCCCACCTGCGCGCGGTTTGAACCAGGGGCGCGAAGACCTGTATGGTTCAACCCGTTCCCGGGCGATTAGCTCAGCGGGAGAGCACTTCGTTCACACCGAAGGGGTCACTGGTTCGATCCCAGTATCGCCCACCGGGAGAGGCCGGTCCGCCGAAAGGCGGACCGGCCTTCCGCATTCCCGGCCCCTCACGCCGCCGTGCGCAGCTCAGGCCGCAGCGGCCACGCCGGGTCCACCGTCTCCGGCGTCCCCTGCCGGGTGAACCAGGCCTGGAGGCCCCGCGCCTGAGCCGCGTGCCACACCGCCTGCAGCGTGTGGAGCTCCGCCGGTGTCAGCCGCTCCAGGCGGGACGAGAAGCGCCGCGCCACCGCCCGTACGACATCCATCGCCGCCGTCGCGTCCGCCGCCGCGTCGTGCGCGCCCGCCAGCTCCACCTCGTAGTGCGCGCACAGGTCCGTCAGCGTCCTGCGGCCCTTCCGGTACCGGTCCAGGTGCTTGTCCAGGACCCGCGGGTCGAGCACGCAGAGCGGGGTGCCCGCCGTGTAGTTCCCCAGCGACGACGCCCGGTGCCGGCGCAGTTCGCGGTCCAGGATCGTCAGGTCGAACGGCGCGTTCATCACCACCAGCGGCCGCCCCGCCGCCGACTGCTCGGCCAGCGCGCGCGCCAGCTCCTCCATCACCGGAGCCGGCCACCGGCCGTTCCGCTGGAGGTGATCGTCCGTCAGGCCGTGGACCGCCGTGGCCCCCTCCGGCACCGGTATGCCGGGGTTGACCAGCCAGCGCGTCACCCGCGGACGCGCTCCCTCCGTGTCCTGGACGACGAGGGCGGCCGAGACGATCCGGTCCTCCTCGACGTCAACTCCTGTGGTCTCCGTGTCGAAAGCGGCCAGGGGCCCTTCGTACCAGTGCATCGACATCCCCGAACTCCCTGCACACGTGCGGCAGATGGCCAACCCCCTGCCCCGAAACGGTGATACCCGGACTGTTTGCGTCGTACGCGGACCGGTCACAACACAAGGGACGGGGAAGGAAGAAGACATGGCGCTCGCCCAGCCCGAGTCGGGAGGGCTGCCGCCCCAGCGGCTGGCACCGACGCGCGGCTCACTCGCCACCACCGCCTGCATGGAGACCCTTCAGGTGGGATACCTGCACGCCGTCGCCGCCGCGGCCGGCTGCTCGCTGTCCCAACCCTTTCCGGACAACGGCATCGACTGGCACGTGAGCCACAGCGCTCCCGGGCACACCGTCGACGACGAAGTGACCATCAAGGTGCAGCTCAAGTGCACCTACCAGATACCGCCCCGCCCGCCGGGGAACGCGTTCTCCTTCACCCTCGACAACGACCACCTGGTGAAACTCGCCCGGACACCGGTGTCCGTGCACAAGATCCTGGTCGTCATGCTCGTCCCGAGGTCGCAGGAGGACTGGTTGAGAGCGAGCCACGACCGGCTCGACCTGAGGCACTGCTGCTACTGGATCAACCTGGCCGGACACCCGGTCACGGGACGGCGCCGGACCACCGTGCGCATCCCGACGGCGCGGATCTTCGACGACCGGGCGCTCTGCGAGATCATGACCCGGGTCGGCGTGGGAGGGAGACCTTGATGCACCGGCCGATCGACGAACCCGGGTTCGGGAACGAGGGGGACGGGGCCGGGCGCGGCCCCGTCCCCCCGCCCTACCGGCCCCATCCGGCCCCCGGCGAGACCCCCGGGCCCTGGACCGGCATCCCCGCCCCGCCCATCGGGCCCTGGGCCGACACCCACGGCGCACCCGACCCCGGCAGGGTCGACCCGCGGGTCCTCGGCGCGCTCCTCGCCCGCCACGGCTGGCGGCGCCGCGGCGGCGCCGTCGGCCGCTACAGCCGCTGGACCCCGCCCGGCAGCGGCACCGGCACGAGCCTCCTCGTCCCGGAGAGCCGCGCCTTCCCGGACTGCGAGGACCTGCTCGGCGAGGCGCTCACCGCCCTCGCCCGCAGTGCCACGCCCTCCGCCCGCGAGGTCCTCACCGGCCTGTCCGTCCCCAGCGACGAGATCCGCTGGTGGCGCGACGTGCCCCCGGGCCCGGCCGGCACCGTCCCCTGGACCGTGCAGGAGCAGCTCAGGTCCGCCGCCCGTCAGCTCCTCCTGGCCGGCGCCCTCGCCGTGCGCGGCCGGGCCGGCTATTACGGTGCCCGGCACCGGCGCGCCGCCCAGACGTCCCTGGAGACGGTCGTCGTCGGCGCGGCGCCCGGCGGGCGCGGCCTCACGGCCTTCCTGCCGGTGGAGCCGGGCCGCCCGATCGCCGTCCGGCTCTACCACGCGCTGTACGCGGCCCGCGAGGCCGTCGACTACCAGCGGGCCACCGGCGGCATGGAGGCCTTCGACGCGGCAGTCGAGGCGGGCGTGAGCCGTGAGCTCACCGAGGCGCTCGTCGCCCTCGTCCGGGGCACCGAGGGCGCCCGTGTCGCCCTGGAGTGGGCCCCGGCCGCCGGGGCGCCCGAGGGGTGCGCCGCCCGGCCCGAACCGGTCGAGTTCTCGCCCGGAGACCTGCCCGCGCTGCGGGAGGCGAGCGCCCGCTATCTGACGGACGAGCCCTCCGTGCCGGTCCGGCTCACCGGCGCCGTCGTCCGCATGCGCCGCTCGGGGCCGCGCGGCGAGGGGATCGTACGGCTCCGGGTGCTCGCCGGCGCGGAGGTCCCGCACGTCCGGGTCGCCCTCGACGAGGAGGCGTACCGCACGGCCGGCCACGCCCATCTCGTTGGCCTCCCGATCCGGGTGGTGGGACGTCTGGAGAGCCGGGGCGGCTTCCGCCGCCTCACCGACGCCACCGGGGTCGTGCCCGTCCAGGTCGACGAGACGGAACGGGACCGGCTGCTCAAGGCCCTGCACGAGAACCTCGATTTCTTCGAGGAGGCGTGCGGGCCGGAGGAGGAGTAGGGGCGGCGGAGCCGGGGCCCGGGAAACCCTTTCGCGGGGGGTGCGAACCGCTCGGTAAGATCGGTGGCGACGCGGCACCTCGTCTCTGCCGCGCTTCGCCGGCGCCGGCACCTCGTGTCTGCCTGCGCCCCTATGTATGGAGTACCCGTGTCTGATGTCCGTGTGACCGTCCAGTCCGCCTCGGAGGCAGAGGAGAGGGCGGTGAGCGCGGGCACCACCGCCGGCGCCCTGTTCGCCGACGACCGCACCGTCATCGCCGCCCGTGTGGGCGGCGAGCTGAAGGACCTGTCGTACGAGCTCCGCGACGGCGATGTCGTCGAGGGCGTCGAGATCTCCTCCCCGGACGGTCTCGACATCCTCCGCCACTCGACCGCGCACGTCATGGCCCAGGCCGTGCAGGAGCTCTTCCCCGAGGCCAAGCTGGGCATCGGCCCGCCGGTCCGGGACGGCTTCTACTACGACTTCGACGTCGAGAAGCCCTTCACTCCCGAGGACCTCAAGGTCATCGAGAAGAAGATGCAGGAGATCCAGAAGCGCGGCCAGCGCTTCGCCCGCCGCGTGGTGACCGACGAGGCCGCCCGCGAGGAGCTGGCGGACGAGCCGTACAAGCTGGAGCTCATCGGCATCAAGGGCTCCGCGTCGACCGACGACGGTGCGAACGTCGAGGTGGGCGGCGGCGAGCTGACCATCTACGACAACCTGGACGCCAAGACCGGCGAGCTGTGCTGGAAGGACCTCTGCCGCGGTCCGCACCTGCCCACCACCCGGAACATCCCGGCGTTCAAGCTGATGCGCAACGCGGCCGCCTACTGGCGCGGCAGCGAGAAGAACCCGATGCTCCAGCGCATCTACGGCACCGCCTGGCCGTCGAAGGACGAGCTGAAGGCGCACCTCGACTTCCTGGCCGAGGCCGAGAAGCGCGACCACCGCAAGCTGGGCAACGAGCTCGACCTCTTCTCCATCCCGGACGAGATCGGCTCCGGCCTCGCGGTCTTCCACCCCAAGGGCGGCATCATCCGCCGGGTCATGGAGGACTACTCGCGCAAGCGCCACGAGGAGGAGGGCTACGAGTTCGTCTACTCGCCGCACGCCACCAAGGGCAAGCTGTTCGAGAAGTCGGGCCACCTCGACTGGTACGCCGAGGGCATGTACCCCCCCATGCAGCTCGACGAGGGCGTGGACTACTACCTCAAGCCCATGAACTGCCCGATGCACAACCTGATCTTCGACGCGCGCGGGCGCTCCTACCGTGAGCTGCCGCTGCGCCTGTTCGAGTTCGGCACCGTGTACCGGTACGAGAAGTCCGGCGTCGTCCACGGCCTGACCCGGGCCCGCGGCTTCACCCAGGACGACGCGCACATCTACTGCACCAAGGAGCAGATGGCGGAGGAGCTCGACAAGACCCTCACCTTCGTCCTGAACCTGCTGCGCGACTACGGCCTGACCGACTTCTACCTGGAGCTGTCCACCAAGGACCCGGAGAAGTTCGTCGGCTCGGACGAGATCTGGGAGGAGGCCACCGCGGTCCTCCAGCAGGTCGCCGAGAAGCAGGGCCTCCCGCTGACCCCCGACCCGGGCGGCGCCGCGTTCTACGGCCCGAAGATCTCCGTGCAGGCGCGGGACGCCATCGGCCGCACCTGGCAGATGTCGACCGTGCAGCTCGACTTCAACCTGCCGGAGCGTTTCGACCTGGAGTACACCGCCCCGGACGGCACCAAGCAGCGCCCGGTCATGATCCACCGCGCGCTGTTCGGCTCGATCGAGCGGTTCTTCGCCGTGCTCCTGGAGCACTACGCGGGCGCGATGCCGCCGTGGCTGGCCCCGGTCCAGGCGACCGGCATCCCGATCGGTGACGCGCACGTCGACTACCTGCACGAGTTCGCCGCCAAGGCGAAGAAGCAGGGCCTGCGGGTGGAGGTCGACTCCTCCTCGGACCGGATGCAGAAGAAGATCCGGAACGCGCAGAAGCAGAAGGTCCCGTTCATGATCATCGCGGGTGACGAGGACATGGCCGCCGGCGCCGTCTCCTTCCGCTACCGCGACGGCTCGCAGGAGAACGGCATCCCCGTCGACGAGGCGATCGCCAAGCTCGCCAAGATCGTCGAGGACCGCGTCCAGGTCTGACGACCTGAGCCTTCAGGAGGCCCCCGGGGAATCCCCCGGGGGCCTCTCGTCGTCCCGGGTGAAGGCCTGGATCAGCCAGGACGAGAAGGAACCCGTCACCGCGCCGAGCAGGGCCAGGCCCACGCCCATCATGCCGACGGCCACGAGGCGGCCCATCGGCGTCACCGGGGTGACGTCGCCGTAGCCCACCGTCGCCAGGGTCGCGCACGCCCACCACACCGAGTCCCCGAACGTGAGGATCGTCGCGCCCGGCGCGTCGTGCTCGTAGGCGTAGACGGTCAGCGCCCCCGCGAAGCCGAGCAGGCTCGCCGTCATTCCCGCGTACGCCATGACCCGGGCGTAGAGCGTGAGCCGGGGCTTGTCGTGGCGGCGCTGCACCCGGTCGTAGACGCTCACCACCCGCAGCGGGCGGAGCAGCGGCAGGATCACCACGACCGTGTCGAGGAGGTGGTGGCGCACGAAGCGGAGCAGGCCGAGACCGCTCAGCCTGACCCGTACGACATAGTCCACGAGGAAGACCGTCCACGAGGCGTACGTCAGCGCGAGACACAGGTCCCGCGCGAACCCGGGCAGATCGTGGCCCAGGATCCGCACCGCGTACGTGGCGAGAAAGACCAGGGACGTGACCGTGAGCGGGGTCTCCATCCACCGGTCCCAGCGATCCTGGGCGGGGGGGATCAGCGGTCTGTCTCTCATCGGATCAGCATGGCCGCTGCATGGATCTTCCGCCCCGGCGACACGTTCCGAACGGGCGACGCAATATGCTGCTGAGCATGACGACTGAGCCGGAACAGCAGATCGGAGTGGGGACGCAGGACGCGTTCCAGCGCCTGTGGACGCCTCACCGGATGGCGTACATCCAGGGCGAGAACAAGCCGACCGGGCCGGGGGCCGAGGACGGTTGTCCGTTCTGTGTGATTCCGTCGAAGTCGGACGAGGACGGTCTGGTGATCGCGCGCGGCCAGGGCGTCTACGCGGTGCTCAACCTCTACCCGTACAACGGTGGTCACCTGATGGTGGTCCCGTACCGTCATGTCGCCGACTACACCGACCTCGACGAGGCGGAGACGGTCGAGCTCGCCGCCTTCACCAAGCGGGCCATGGTCGCGCTGCGGGCGGCCTCGGGCGCGCACGGCTTCAACATCGGCATGAACCAGGGTGCCGTCGCGGGCGCCGGCATCGCCGCGCACCTGCACCAGCACGTGGTGCCCCGCTGGGGCGGGGACACCAACTTCATGCCGGTCGTGGGCCACACCAAGGTGCTGCCCCAGCTGCTCGCCGACACCCGGAAGATGCTGGCCGACGCCTGGCCGGCCACCCTCTGAAACGTCTGAACGCCACGGAGGACCCGGGTCAGGCGTCGTAGACGTCGGCCTTCTTCGGGCCCGGGTCCTGGATCCCGCCGCTGAGGACGAGCGAGCGGTTGGTGAAGCGCTCCGTCTCCACGTTGTGCTCGTCGAGGACCTTCAGGGTCGCGGCGTGGACGGCCCGCAGCACGGGCGTGGCCATGCGGATGGCGTCGTCGGCCATGAAGCGGTTCTTCCAGAGCGGCCCGGCCCAGACGTGCCGCAGACCGAACGGCTCCGGCAGGGTCATCTTGCCGCCGAGGAACTCCAGGACCGGCGGGTACCAGGTGAGCGGAGCGCGCACCGCGAGCCGCACGATGTCCTGGGTCGTGAGCAGCGGCTGCTGGATCTCCTTCGTCTCCCAGAAGCGGACGGTCTTCGCGACCTCCTTGGTCTTCGCCTTCGGCTTCGTGGTGAAGAGGCCGTGGACGGGGCCGAGCGCGTGGCCCGTGACCTCGATCCGGAGCGTGTGGTGGAGCGAGGTCACGGTCACCATCATGGTGAGGACGAGATTTCCGTCGTAGAGCGTGAACTGCACGCCGAGGTAGTGCCGGTTGCCCGCCCCGAACTGCTGCTCGTTGCAGATGCGCTGTATCTCGTGCGGCTTCACCTGGTAGTGGACGATGTTGTCGCCCTCGGGGCGGGTGACCTCGTCGGCGCCCTCGCCGACCGTGGAGACGATCCAGTGCTTGACGGTCGGCTTGGGGAAGCCGGTCTTCAGCGAGCCGCGCTCCAGGAGCGCCAGCTCGTCGTGGATCCTGCGGACGACGTCCCAGGAGCGGAAGGCGTGGAGTTCCTTCCCGGCCTGCGGGACCAGCTCCTCGGCGAGCGCCCAGCTGCCCCAGCGGGTGCCCAGACCGAGGATCCCCTTCGTGCCCGCGTAGAACACGATGTTGGACTGCTGCTCCGCGGAGAGCTTCTCCAGGTTGACCCGGAGCGCCTCCGCCGACTTCTCGCCCGGGTCCTGCGGGACGGACTTGGGGACGTGGGGGCCGATCCCGCCGCCGCCGAGCAGGCCCGACCAGCGCTCGCGCAGGTCGACGGCGGCCTTCAGGCAGATCCGGCCCGCGAGGTACCAGCCGACGACCGGGGCGACGACCATCGCGCGCAGGTAGTTCGACAGGATCCCGTCGTAGGGCAGCTTGATCAGGACGAGCACGGCGAAGATACCGGCGGCCCAGAGGAGGGCGGTGCCGAGGGCGCTGTTGCGCTTGTTCTCGGAGCCGGAGACGAGACGGCGGAGCTGGATGACGCCGAGCCACAGCAGCAGACCGGGCAGGAAGAGGACGCCGCAGAAGAAGGTGACCAGGGTCAGCTTGATGTCGCGCTGCCTGCGCAGATGGGTGGCGGCCAGGCAGTGCTCGACGACCGGCTGCGGCTCGGCCCCGAACGACTGGATCAGGGCCTTGCGGGCGCCGCCGAGCATGCGGACCTGGACCGCCCGGGAGAAGGCCTCGCCGAGGTCGGGGCTGAAGAGCCCCCACTTCCCCTCCTTGACCGCTGTCTTGTAGAGGTCGTTGTCCGCTTCCTGGATCGTCTTCAGCGGACTGTCGCGGTACGCGGCGGAGGCGAGCGCGTTCGTCGCGCCCGTGCCGCCTCCCGTGCTCTGCAGGGGGATCTGTGCCCCGGGTCCGAAACCGTCGATCGCCACTGCCGCCCCCATCGCGCGCGAGTACCTGTGCGGGCTGTTCCCAACTGCCGTGCCCCGCACACCTTCTGAGCTGGGCACCACAGCGTAACCGGGTACGGCCGGATGCGTCACGGCCTGTGGATGTCGTCGGCCGAATGACGTCCGCCCGGCGAGTGCCGGGCGGACGTGGGCCCCTGTCACTCCGTCAGTCAGGAGCCCTTTTCGGCCTGTTCGCGGATCTTCTCCGCCAGGTGCGGGGGCATCGGTTCGTGCCGGGCGTAGGTGCGGTCGAACCGGCCGGTGCCGTGCGAGATCGAGCGCAGGTCGATCGCGTACCGTCCGATCTCGATCTCCGGCACCTCGGCCCTGACCACGGTCCGTCCCGGACCGGCCTGGTCGGTGCCGACGACCCGGCCGCGCCGCCCCGACAGATCGCTCATGACCGGGCCGACGTACTCGTCGGGGACGAGCACCTCGACCTGGGCGACCGGCTCCAGGAGATGGACGGGCACCTCGGCGGCCGCCTCGCGCAGCGCGAGCGCCCCGGCGGTCTGGAAGGCCGCGTCGGAGGAGTCCACGGAGTGGGCCTTGCCGTCCCGCAGGGTGACCCGGATGTCGACGAGCGGATGGCCGGTCGCCAGACCGCGCGCGGCCTGCGCCCGGATCCCCTTCTCGACCGAGGGGACGAACTGGCGCGGCACGGCCCCGCCGACCACCTTGTCGACGAACTCGACGCCACTGCCCGGCGGCAGCGGCTCCACGTCGATCTCGCAGATGGCGTACTGGCCGTGGCCGCCGGACTGCTTGACGTGCCGGCCGCGGCCCGAGGCAGGAGCGCCGAAGGTCTCCCGCAGCGCCACCTTGTACGGCACGGCGTCGACCTGCACCCCGTACCGGCCGCGCAGCCGCTCCAGGGCGACGTCCTGGTGGGCCTCGCCCAGGCACCACAGCACCACCTGCCGGGTGTCCTGGTTCTGTTCGAGCCGCAGGGTCGGGTCCTCGGCGACGAGCCGGGCCAGGCCCTGCGAGAGCCGGTCCTCGTCGGCCTTGCCGTGGGCCTGGACGGCCAGCGGCAGCAGCGGCTCCGGCATGGTCCACGGCTCCATCAGGAGCGGATCGTCCTTGGCGGAGACGGTGTCGCCGGTCTCCGCGTGGCCGAGCCGGGCGACACAGGCGAGGTCCCCGGCGATGCACTCCGCGAGCGGGCGCTGCTGGCGGCCGAAGGGCGAGGTGAGCCCCCCGATCCGTTCCTCCGCCTCGTGCAGCGCGTGGCCGTTGTGGGACGGGTCCGCGAGGCCGTGACCGGAGACGTGCACGGTCTCGTCGGGGCGCAGCGTCCCGGAGAAGACCCGGACCAGGGAGATCCGGCCCACATAGGGGTCGGCGGCCGTCTTGACGACCTCGGCGACCAGCGGCCCTTCGGGGTCGCAGGTGATCGGGGGCCGGGAGCGGCCGTCGGGGGTGGTGACGGCGGGCGCCTCGTGCTCCAGGGGGGAGGGGAAGCCGCCGGTGATCAGCTCCAGGAGTTCGAGGGTGCCGAGGCCCTGTGTCCCGCCGTCGGCGGCGGGGGCGGCCGCGAGCACCGGATGGAAGGCGCCCCGGGCGACGGCCTTCTCCAGGTCGTCGACGAGGGTCTTCAGATCGATCTCCTCGCCGCCCAGGTAGCGGTCCATGAGGGTCTCGTCCTCGCTCTCGGCGATGATCCCCTCGATGAGCCGGG
Organism: Streptomyces sp. NPDC015661; assembly: GCF_043077765.1. Taxonomy (NCBI): domain Bacteria; kingdom Bacillati; phylum Actinomycetota; class Actinomycetes; order Kitasatosporales; family Streptomycetaceae; genus Streptomyces; species Streptomyces sp. NPDC015661. The sequence continues at coordinate 332,305 of NZ_JBIBST010000005.1, forward strand.
CGCGGGCCTCCTCGATGAGCTCCCGCTGCGCCTCGTCGGGCGGGTTCTCCCGGCGCTCCCCGGAGGAGTAGTCGAAGATCCGCTCCGAGAGCAGGCCCACCAGGCCGGTGGCGGGCGCGTGCCCGTCGGCGCCCTCGGCACCGCGCACCGGCAGGTACAGCGGGAGGACGGCGTCGGGGTCGTCCCGGCCGAAGAGCCCGGCGCAGACCGAGGTGAGCTCGGTGAAGTCGGTGCGGGCCGTGTCGAGGTGGGTGACGACGATGGCGCGCGGCATCCCGACGGCGGCGCACTCCTCCCAGATCATGCGGGTGGAGCCGGCGACGGCGTCGGCCTCCTGGGCGGCCGAGACGACGAAGAGGGCCGCGTCCGCCGCGCGCAGACCGGCCCTCAGCTCCCCGACGAAGTCGGCGTACCCGGGGGTGTCGAGGAGATTGATCTTGTACCCGTCCCAGCCGACCGGGACGAGGGAGAGCTGTACGGAGCGCTGCTGGCGGTGCTCGATCTCGTCGTAGTCGGAGACGGTCGCGCCGTCCTCGACCCGCCCCGCCCTGTTGACCGCTCCGGCGGTCTGCGCGAGGGCCTCGACGAGGGTCGTCTTCCCTGATCCGCTGTGGCCGACCAGCACCACGTTCCGCACGGCCGAGGGCCGGTCGGCCGTAGGAGCCCTGCCGGCGGCTCCGGCGGGGGTCTTCGCCTTGTCACCCATGATGTTTCCTCCCGACTGCTCGCACGGTGCGGCGGGACGCGGGCGCGGGGGAGTGGTGTGTCGCGGTACGGCTCCAGCGGTGCCCGCGGTGGTCCTTCGAGCTTTGCACCGACGCCAGGACGCGTCCATACGTCGTACACCGCGGAGCCCCCCGGAGGGACCGTCGGCGGGACGCCGACGCGACCGGGCGGGTGCCCGCCCGTACGCCGGGACGCTCGTGGCTACGATGGGTGAGCCGGTGGTCATAGGGGCCGCGCGGCCCACCGAACCTCGGGAAGGCCATGCTGAACAAGTACGCGCGTGCCTTTTTCACGCGTGTCCTCACACCGTTCGCCGCGTTTTTGCTCCGCCGGGGCGTCAGCCCCGACGCGGTCACGCTCATCGGCACGGCGGGGGTGATGGCCGGTGCCCTGGTCTTCTTCCCCCGCGGAGAGTTCTTCTGGGGGACGATCGTCATCACCCTCTTCGTCTTCTCCGACCTCGTCGACGGCAACATGGCCCGGCAGGCGGGGATCTCCAGCCCATGGGGCGCCTTCCTCGACTCGACGCTCGACCGGGTCGCCGACGGCGCGATCTTCGGCGGCTTCGCGCTCTGGTACGCCGGCAAGGGCGACGACAATATCCTGTGCGCCGTCGCGATCTTCTGCCTCGCGAGCGGCCAGGTCGTCTCGTACACCAAGGCCCGAGGCGAATCGATTGGCCTGCCCGTCGCCGTGAACGGCCTGGTCGAGCGCGCCGAGCGCCTGGTGATCTCGCTGGTCGCCGCCGGTCTCGCCGGACTCCACGCCTTCGGCGTGCCGGGCATCGAGATCCTGCTCCCGATCGCCCTGTGGATCGTGGCCGTCGGCAGCGCCGTCACCCTGGGTCAGCGGGTCGTGACCGTACGCCGGGAATCGGCCGAGGCGGAAGCCGCCGCGGCCGGGAGCGGTGGGGCGGCCTCGTGAGCACCCTCAGGGAGCGTCTGAGCGACGGGCTGTACGGCGCCGGCTGGGCGACCGTGAAGAAGCTGCCGGAGCCGGTGGCGACGGGCCTCGGCCGGCGGATCGCCGACTTCGCGTGGAAGCGGCGCGGCAAGAGCGTCCTGCGTCTCGAGTCCAACCTCGCGCGCGTGGTGCCGGACGCCACGCCCGAACGGCTCGCCGAACTGTCGCAGGCCGGCATGCGCTCGTACATGCGGTACTGGATGGAGTCCTTCCGGCTGCCGACCTGGACCAAGGAGCGGGTCGAGCGGTCCATCGACATCAAGGACCGCCACCATCTGGACGAGGGCCTCGCCTCGGGGCGCGGCGTCATCCTCGCCCTGCCGCACCTGGCCAACTGGGACCTCGCGGGCGTCTGGGTGACCCGCTCGGTCGGCGTGCCGTTCACCACGGTCGCGGAGCGGCTCAAGCCCGAGTCGCTGTACGACCGGTTCGTCGCCTACCGCGAGTCCCTCGGCATGGAGGTGCTTCCGCACACCGGCGGCTCCGCCTTCGGCACCCTCGCACGCCGGCTGCGGGCCGGCGGCCTGGTCTGCCTGGTCGCCGACCGCGACCTGTCCGCCTCCGGCACCGAGGTCACGTTCTTCGGGGACACGGCACGGATGCCGGCGGGCCCGGCGATCCTCGCCCAGCAGACCGGCGCGCTGCTGCTGCCCGTGACGCTCTGGTACGACGACACGTCGGTCATGAAGGGCCGGATCCACGCGCCGATCGACGTACCCGAGTCGGGTACGCGCGCCGAGAAGACGTCCCTGATGACACAGGACCTGGCCGACGCCTTCGCCGGCGGCATCGCGGACCACCCGGAGGACTGGCACATGCTGCAACGACTGTGGCTCTCGGACCTGGAAGAGCGGGAGGAGCCGGGCGCGTGAAGATCGGGATCGTCTGTCCGTACTCCTGGGACGTGCCGGGCGGCGTCCAGTTCCACATCCGCGACCTCGCCGAGCACCTCGTCCGGCTGGGCCACGAGGTCTCCGTCCTCGCCCCCGCCGACGACGACACCCCGCTGCCGCCGTACGTGGTCTCCGCGGGCCGGGCCGTGCCCGTGTCCTACAACGGCTCGGTGGCCCGGCTCAGCTTCGGCTTCCTCTCCGCCGCGCGGGTCCGCCGCTGGCTGCACGACGGCACCTTCGACGTCGTCCACATCCACGAGCCGACCTCCCCGTCGCTCGGGCTGCTCACCTGCTGGGCGGCGCAGGGGCCGATCGTGGCCACCTTCCACACCTCGAACCCGCGCTCACGCGCCATGATCGCCGCCTACCCGATCCTCCAGCCCGCCCTGGAGAAGATCAGCGCCCGCATCGCGGTCAGCGAGTACGCCCGGCGCACGCTCGTCGAGCACCTCGGCGGCGACGCGGTCGTCATCCCCAACGGCGTCGACGTGGACTTCTTCGCCCGCGCCGAACCGAAGAAGGAGTGGCAGGGCGAGACCCTCGGCTTCATCGGCCGCATCGACGAGCCGCGCAAGGGCCTGCCCGTCCTCATGCGGGCCCTCCCGAAGATCCTCACCGAGCGGCCCGGGGCGCGGCTCCTCGTCGCCGGACGCGGCGACGAGGAGGAGGCCGTGGCCTCGCTGCCGCCCGAGATGCGCTCCCGGGTGGAGTTCCTCGGCATGGTCAGCGACGAGGACAAGGCGCGGCTGCTGCGGAGCGTCGACGTGTACGTGGCCCCCAACACCGGCGGCGAGAGCTTCGGCATCATCCTCGTCGAGGCGCTGTCGGCCGGCGCGCCGGTCCTCGCCTCCGACCTGGACGCCTTCGCGCAGGTCCTCGACCAGGGGGCGGCCGGCGAGCTCTTCGCCAACGAGGACGCCGACGCGCTCGCGAACGCGGCCATCGCGCTCCTCGGCGACGCACCGCGGCGCAAGGAGCTGAGCGCCCGGGGCTCGGCCCATGTGCGGCGCTTCGACTGGTCGACGGTCGGCGCGGACATCCTCGCGGTGTACGAGACGGTGACGGACGGGGCGGCGGCGGTGGACACGGACGAACGCACGGGCGGCCTGAGAGCCCGCCTGGGCCTGTAGGACGGCTGCGCGGGGCCCCGCCGGCCTGTAGGACGGCTGCGCGGGGCCCCGCCTCCACCTGCTGCTGGGCGGGTGCCCCCGCCCACCCGCCCCCTGCGCCCACGCCCGCGCGTGGTGCCCCCGCCCACCCCCGTGTGGGCCCACGCCCCCGCCGGGCGGCGCCCGCCCACCCGCCGTGTGGGCCCGCGCCTCCGCTGGGCGGTGCCTGCGCCCACCCCCGCGCGGTCCACGCCCGCGCGTGGCGCCCCCGCCCACCCGCCGTGTGGTCCCGCGCCTCCGCTGGGCGGTGCCTGCGCCCACCCCCGCGCGGTCCACGCCCGCGCGTGGCGCCCCCGCCCACCCGCCGTGTGGTCCCGCGCCCCCGCTGGGCGGAGCCCCCTCCCACCCCCGTGTGGGCAATCGTCCCGCTGGGGCGATGGGGGTCCCCCCTGCTCGAGCGAAGCCGAGAGCTTGGGGGAGGGTGGGCACACGGGACGGCGCCCTCAGCGGCGCCTCCGCCTTCCGTGCCTGGACCCGCACCCCACGCCGCGGTGCCCATCGTGGTGCGGGTCAGGGCGCGGGAGCCTCTGGCGCCGGCAAGGGCGCCGTCCGTTGCGCCCACCCGTTCCGCCCCGGGCGGAACGCATGCCCACAACGAGGGGCCGCGGGCAGGCTGCTCGTATGGAAACGATCACCCGGCTCGACCTCGGGCACCTCACCCGCCCCGCCGAGGAATGGGACGGCCCCCACGCGCGCGTGGAACCCGTCCTCGGATATCTCGTGCGGCACGCGGGCGTGCGGCTGCTCTTCGACACCGGGATCGGGACCGGGTCCCCGGAGACCGACGCGCACTACCGGCCCGTCCGGCACCCGCTGCCCGTCGGCCCGGGCGACGTCGACCTCCTCGTCAACTGCCACCTGCACTTCGACCACATCGGCGGCAACCAGCGATTCCCGACCACCCCCGTCCTCGTCCAGCGCACCGAGCTCGCCCGAGCCCGCGCCGGCGCGTACACGATCGACGAGCTGCTGCCCGGCGTCCGGTACGAGGAGCTGGACGGCGAGCACGAGATCGCGCCGGGCGTCCGCGTCGTGCCGACCCCCGGGCACACCGACGGCCATCAGTCCCTCGTCCTCGACCACGGCGACCGCGTCACGGTCCTCGCGGGCCAGGCGTACGACTTCGCCCACGAGTTCGGCAGCCCGTACCTCCCCTGGCTCGACCGGCTCGGCGAGCTCGCCGACGGGCGTCCCGCGCGTGTCCTGTTCGCCCACGACCGTGACCTTTGGGAAGGGGTGCTGCCCCCGCCCCGGTAGCCTGTGCGCCCGTGACCGAAACCCTGATCTGGACCGTCGTCGCGCTGATCCTCATCGGCGTCTATCTGAGCTGGACCGCCGGGCGGCTCGACCGGCTGCACTCGCGCATCGACGCCGCCCGCGCGGCCCTGGACGCGCAGCTCCTGCGCCGGGCCTCGGTCACCCAGGAGCTCGCCACCTCCGGCGTCCTCGACCCCGCCGCCTCGATCGTGCTGTACGAGGCCGCGCACGCCGCCCGGCAGGCCGAGGAGGACCAGCGGGAGGTCGCCGAGAGCGAGCTGAGCCAGGCGCTGCGGGCCGTCTTCGGCGAGCCCGAGCAGGTGGAGCTCGTACGGGCGGCGCCCGGCGGCGAGGAGGCCGCGGGGGAGCTGGCGCAGGCCGTCCGCCGGGTGCCGATGGCCCGCCGCTTCCACAACGACGCCGTGCGGGCCGCCCGCGCGCTGCGCCGCCACCGCAAGGTCCGCTGGTTCCGGCTCGCGGGCCACGCGCCCTTCCCGCTCGCCTTCGAAATGGACGACGAGCCGCCCGTTGCCCTTGCCGATCGCCCGGCCTGACGCTCGTAACCTGGGAAAACGATCCACCGGGTCCACATTGGCCCTTGATGTGGACCGCAGGTGGCCTGTTTCCTCATCTTGTCGTCAACCCCCGTTGTCACGAGTGAGGTATCCGTGTCCACCACGCCTTCCACCACCTTCCAGTCCCCCGAGACCGGCACCGCGCGCGTGAAGCGCGGCATGGCCGAGCAGCTCAAGGGCGGCGTGATCATGGACGTGGTCAACGCCGAGCAGGCGAAGATCGCCGAGGACGCCGGCGCCGTGGCCGTCATGGCCCTGGAGCGGGTCCCCGCGGACATCCGCAAGGACGGCGGCGTCGCCCGCATGTCCGACCCGAACATGATCGAAGAGATCATCGGCGCGGTCTCCATCCCGGTCATGGCCAAGTCCCGCATCGGCCACTTCGTCGAGGCCCAGGTCCTGCAGTCCCTCGGCGTCGACTACATCGACGAGTCCGAGGTCCTGACCCCGGCCGACGAGATCAACCACTCCGACAAGTGGGCCTTCACGACCCCCTTCGTCTGTGGTGCCACCAACCTGGGCGAGGCCCTGCGCCGCATCGCCGAGGGCGCGGCCATGATCCGCTCGAAGGGCGAGGCCGGCACCGGCAACGTCGTCGAGGCCGTCCGTCACCTCCGCCAGATCAAGAACGAGATCGCCAAGCTGCGCGGCTTCGACAACAACGAGCTGTTCGCCGCCGCCAAGGAGCTCCGCGCCCCGTACGAGCTCGTCAAGGAGGTCGCCGAGCTCGGCAAGCTGCCGGTCGTGCTGTTCTCCGCCGGTGGTGTCGCCACCCCCGCCGACGCCGCGCTCATGCGCCAGCTCGGCGCCGAGGGCGTCTTCGTCGGCTCCGGCATCTTCAAGTCGGGCGACCCGGCCAAGCGCGCCGCCGCCATCGTGAAGGCCACCACCTTCTACGACGACCCGAAGGTCATCGCGGACGCCTCCCGCAACCTGGGCGAGGCCATGGTCGGCATCAACTGCGACACCCTCCCCGAGTCCGAGCGCTACGCGAACCGGGGCTGGTAAGCACCCATGAGCACCCCCGTAATCGGTGTCCTGGCGCTCCAGGGCGACGTACGGGAGCACCTGATCGCCCTGGCCGCGGCTGACGCCGTGGCCAGGCCGGTCCGGCGCCCCGAGGAGCTCGCCGAGGTCGACGGCCTGGTCATCCCCGGTGGCGAGTCCACCACGATCTCCAAGCTGGCCGCCCTCTTCGGCCTGATGGAGCCGCTGCGCGAGCGCATCGCCGCTGGCCTGCCCGTGTACGGCACCTGCGCCGGCCTGATCATGCTCGCCGACAAGATCCTCGACCCGCGCTCGGGCCAGGAGACCTTCGGCGGCATCGACATGATCGTCCGCCGCAACGCCTTCGGGCGGCAGAACGAGTCCTTCGAGGCCGGTGTCACCGTGGCGGGGATCGACTCTCCCGTCGAGGGCGTCTTCATCCGCGCCCCGTGGGTGGAGTCCGTCGGCGCCCAGGTCGAGGTGCTCGCCGAGCACGAGGGCCACATCGTCGCCGTCCGGCAGGGCCGGGCCCTCGCGACCTCCTTCCACCCCGAGCTCACCGGTGACCACCGCATCCACGAGCTGTTCGTCGACATGGTGCGCGCGGAACGGTGACACGATCCCGGTAGGATCTCTGGGGTTCGTTCAAGAAGTGGGTTACGCGAAGGAGACAGGCAGATGTCCGGCCACTCTAAATGGGCTACGACGAAGCACAAGAAGGCCGTGATCGACGCCAAGCGCGGCAAGCTCTTCGCGAAGCTGATCAAGAACATCGAGGTCGCGGCCCGCACCGGCGGCGCCGACCCGGACGGCAACCCGACGCTCTACGACGCCATCCAGAAGGCGAAGAAGAGCTCGGTCCCGAACAAGAACATCGATTCCGCGGTGAAGCGCGGCGGCGGCCTCGAGGCCGGCGGCGTCGACTACGCCACGATCATGTACGAGGGCTACGGCCCGAACGGTGTCGCGGTGCTCATCGAGTGCCTCACCGACAACCGCAACCGCGCCGCCTCCGACGTGCGCGTCGCCATGACCCGCAACGGCGGCTCCATGGCGGACCCGGGCTCGGTCTCGTACCTGTTCAACCGCAAGGGCGTCGTCGTGCTCCCCAAGGGTGAGCTGTCCGAGGACGACGTCCTGGAGTCGGTGCTCGAGGCCGGCGCCGAGGAGGTCAACGACCTCGGCGAGTCCTTCGAGATCATCAGCGAGGCCACCGACCTGGTCGCGGTCCGTACCGCCCTCCAGGAGGCCGGCATCGACTACGACTCGGCCGAGTCCAGCTTCGTCCCGACCATGCAGGTCGAGCTCGACGAGGACGGCGCGCGCAAGATGTTCAAGCTGATCGACGCCCTGGAGGACAGCGACGACGTGCAGAACGTCTTCGCCAACTTCGACGTCAGCGACGAGGTCATGGAGAAGGTCGACGCCTGATCGCGGACCTTCCGAGCAGCGGGCCGACGGGACACACCCCGTCGGCCCGCTGCGTTGTCAGTGGCAGCCGATAGCCTGCACAAACAGACTTGCGATCAGCTGGTGATCAGGGAGGGGGCGGCGTGCGCGTACTCGGGGTGGACCCCGGGCTGACCCGGTGCGGCGTCGGCGTCGTCGAGGGCGTCGCCGGCCGGCCCCTGACCATGCTCGGCGTCGGCGTGGTCCGCACGGCCGCGGACGCCGACATCGGCGTCCGGCTCGTCGGCATCGAGCGTGGCATCGAGGAGTGGCTGGACCGCTTCTCTCCCGAACTCGTCGCCGTGGAGCGGGTGTTCAGCCAGCACAACGTGCGTACGGTGATGGGCACCGCCCAGGCCAGCGCGGTCGCCATGCTCTGTGCCTCCCGGCGCGGCATCCCCGTCGCCCTGCACACCCCCAGCGAGGTCAAGGCCGCCGTCACCGGCAGCGGCCGCGCCGACAAGGCGCAGGTCGGGGCCATGGTGACCCGGCTCCTGAGGCTCTCCGCCCCGCCCAAGCCGGCCGACGCCGCCGACGCCCTCGCCCTCGCCATCTGCCACATCTGGCGGGCCCCCGCCCAGAACCGTCTGCAACAGGCCGTCGCCCAGCACGCCGCTGCCCGGCCCGTCACCGCGCTGAAAGGCCGTACCCGATGATCGCCTTCGTGAGCGGCCCGGTCGCCGCCCTCGCCCCCACGACCGCCGTCGTCGAGGTGGGGGGAGTGGGCATGGCCGTCCAGTGCACCCCGAACACCATCGCGGGACTGCGCCTCGGTGAGCACGCCCGGCTCGCCACCTCCCTGGTCGTGCGGGAGGACTCCCTCACCCTGTACGGCTTCGCCGACGACGACGAGCGGCAGGTCTTCGAGCTCCTCCAGACCGCCAGCGGCGTCGGCCCCCGCCTCGCCCAGGCCATGCTGGGGGTGCACAGCCCCGACGCGCTGCGCCTCGCCGTCTCCACCGGCGACGAGAAGGCCCTCACCGCCGTCCCCGGCATCGGCAAGAAGGGCGCGCAGAAGCTCCTCCTCGAACTGAAGGACAAGCTCGGCGCCCCGCTCGGCAGCAGCGGCCTGGTCGGTGCCCAGCGCGCCGCCGCCGCGGGCCCCGCGCCCTGGACCGAGCAGCTGTCCGCCGCCCTGATCGGCCTGGGCTACGCGAGCCGCGAGGCCGAGGAGGCCGTCAGCGCCGTCACCCCGCAGGCCGAGGCCGCCCTCGCCGAGACCGGCTCCGCCCCCGTGCCCCAGCTGCTGCGCGCCGCGCTGCAGACCCTGAACCGCGCCCGCTGACCGCCCGTACGAACGAGAAGGCAACCACCACCGTGAACTGGGACGACGACAGCACCGCCGAGCCGGACGCGCGGATCGTCGGCGCCTCCGCCGAGGGCGACGACCAGGCCGTCGAGGCGGCCCTGCGCCCCAAGGACCTCAGCGAGTTCGTCGGCCAGGAGAAGGTCCGCCAGCAGCTCGACCTCGTCCTCAAGGCCGCCCGCCAGCGCGGTGCCACCGCCGACCACGTGCTGCTGTCCGGCGCGCCCGGCCTCGGCAAGACCACCCTCTCGATGATCATCGCCGCCGAGATGAACGCGCCGATCCGCATCACCTCGGGCCCCGCCATCCAGCACGCCGGCGACCTCGCCGCGATCCTCTCCTCCCTCCAGGAGGGCGAGATCCTCTTCCTCGACGAGATCCACCGGATGTCCCGGCCCGCCGAGGAGATGCTCTACATGGCGATGGAGGACTTCCGCGTCGACGTCATCGTCGGCAAGGGCCCCGGCGCCACCGCCATCCCGCTGGAACTCCCGCCCTTCACCCTCGTCGGCGCCACCACCCGGGCCGGACTCCTGCCGCCGCCCCTGCGCGACCGCTTCGGCTTCACCGCCCACATGGAGTTCTACGACCCGGCCGAGCTCCAGCGCGTGATCCACCGCTCCGCCGGACTCCTCGACGTCGAGATCGACCCCGACGGCGCCGCCGAGATCGCCGGCCGTTCCCGCGGCACCCCCCGCATCGCCAACCGTCTGCTGCGCCGCGTCCGGGACTACGCCCAGGTCAGGGCCGACGGAGTGATCACCAGAGAGGTCTCCGAGGCGGCCCTCAGCGTGTACGAGGTGGACAGCCGCGGCCTCGACCGGCTCGACCGCGCCGTCCTGGAGGCCCTCCTCAAGCTCTTCGGCGGCGGACCGGTCGGTCTGTCCACCCTCGCGGTCGCCGTGGGGGAGGAGCGCGAGACCGTCGAGGAGGTCGCCGAACCCTTCCTCGTACGCGAAGGACTGCTGGCCCGCACACCCCGTGGCCGGGTCGCCACTCCGGCGGCATGGACGCACCTCGGACTCGTTCCGCCGCAGGCAGCGGGCCCGGGAAGCGCAGGGTACGGCACGGGATCGGGACAACAGGGGCTCTTCGGGGCGTGACGGTGTCGACACTCGCCCGGACCGGAACCAGGGTGCGATGCTGGACGTTGTTCCAACGATGCGGACTCGCCTAGACTCCGCCGTTGCCGCCCTTTCTGGTCGGCGCGCCCACCCCCGAAGATCAGGCCGCGGGTTCTCCGCGACCGTGCGAAGGAAACCCGTCCCGTGAGCATCGTGACCCTCCTCCCCTTCATCGTCCTCATCGGGGCCATGTTCCTGATGACCCGCTCTGCCAAGAAGAAGCAGCAGGCGGCGGCGCAGATGCGCAACGAGATGCAGCCCGGCACCGGCGTACGGACGATCGGGGGGATGTACGCCACCGTCAAGGAGATCGGCGACGAGACCGTTCTCCTCGAGGTCGCGCCGGGCGTGCACGCGGTCTACGCCAAGAACGCCATCGGCGCGGTCCTCGAGGACGCCGAGTACAACCGGATCGTCCACGGCGACGACGAGGAGTCGGACACCGACACCGTCGTCCCGGACGACGCCTCCTCGCTGACCGAGGCCGCCGAGGCCACGGACGCGGAGACCGCCGAGGACGCGCCGAAGGCCGACCTGACGAAGAAGTCGGACGCGGCCGAGGCCGGCGCCGAGGGTCAGAAGGACGGCAAGGCCGACGGCGAGACCGACGCGAAGTAGTCGCGGCCGGGGACCGCGCGCACGCCCACCGGCGGGCGCGGTCCCCGGAACGGTTCCACGTCTGCGGGGGCAGGTCCCCACACACACTTCGTGGCCGTCTCACGCATACCCGGCGTGAGGCGGTTGGACAGGGAGATACGACAGGTGGCAGCACCGAAGAAGGGCCGAAGGCCGGCGGGGGGACAGAGCCGTCCGGGCCGCGCCCTGGCACTCATCCTGATCGCCATGGTCGCGCTCACCGGCGGGATGTTCTGGTCGGGGCACACCACCCCGCGCCTCGGCATCGACCTCGCCGGCGGCACGTCGATCACGCTCAAGGCGAAGGCCGAGCCCGGCCAGGAGTCGGCGGTCAACGAGACCAACATGAACACGGCGGTCGGCATCATCGAGCGCCGTGTCAACGGTCTGGGTGTCTCCGAGGCCGAGGTTCAGACGCAGGGCGCCGAGAACATCATCGTCAACATCCCTCGCGGGACGAACGAGAAGCAGGCCCGCGAGCAGGTCGGCACCACCGCCCAGCTCTACTTCCGGCCCGTTATCGCCGTCGCGGCCGCCGCGCCGCAGCCGGCTCCGAGCGCCACGCCCTCCGGCTCGGCCTCGCCGAAGCCGTCCGCCTCGGCCTCCTCCGGCGCGAAGGTCGGTGAGAAGTCGGCGACCCCGACCGCGACCGCCTCCACGCAGGGCCGTGCGCTCACCGAGGGCCTCAAGGCCCCGAGCCCGACGCCCACCGCGAGCTCCTCCGCGAAGCCGAAGGCCACCGCGACCCCGCAGGCGACCCCGAAGCCCGACCCGGCCACCGCCGCTCTGCAGCAGAAGTTCGCCACGCTGAACTGCCTCGACCCCAAGGCGCGCGCCGCCGTCGGCCAGGGCGTCAAGGCGACCGAGCCCACCGTCGCCTGTGGCGAGGACTCCCCGGGCGTGTGGTCGAAGTACCTCCTCGGCCCGGCCGAGGTCGACGGCAAGGACGTCGACGACGCCAAGGGCGTGCTCGACCCGCAGCGCGGCATCTGGATCGTCACGATGGACTTCACCGACGCCGGCTCGAAGAAGTTCCAGTCGATCACCAGCAAGCTGTCGCAGCAGGCCGACCCGCAGAACCGGTTCGCGATCGTCCTGGACGGCGACGTCGTCTCGGCGCCCTCCGTGCGCCAGACGCTCAGCGCCAGCGCCGAGATCTCCGGCAACTTCAACCAGCAGTCCGCCCAGGACCTCGGCAACGTCCTGTCCTACGGCGCCCTGCCGCTCACCTTCCAGACCCAGAGCGTCGACACCGTCACCGCCGCGCTCGGCGGGGACCAGCTGCAGGCCGGTCTCATCGCCGGCGCCATCGGTCTCGGACTGGTCATCATCTACCTGGTCGCCTACTACCGCGGCCTGTCGCTGATCGCCATCCTCAGCCTCGGCGTCTCGGCGCTCCTCACCTATGTGCTCATGGCCCTGCTCGGCCCGGCCATCGGCTTCGCGCTGAACCTGCCGGCCGTCTGTGGCGCCATCGTCGCCATCGGCATCACCGCGGACTCGTTCATCGTCTACTTCGAGCGCATCCGCGACGAGCTCCGCGAGGGCCGCACGCTCCGCCCGGCCGTCGAGCGCGCCTGGCCGCGCGCCCGCCGCACGATCCTGGTCTCCGACTTCGTGTCGTTCCTGGCCGCGGCCGTGCTGTTCATCGTGACCGTCGGCAAGGTCCAGGGCTTCGCGTTCACGCTCGGTCTGACCACCCTGCTCGACATCGTCGTGGTGTTCCTCTTCACCAAGCCGGTCATGACGCTGCTCGCCCGGACCAAGTTCTTCGGCAACGGTCACAAGTGGTCCGGCCTGGACCCGAAGCGGCTCGGCGCCAAGCCGCCGCTGCGCCGCACCCGCCGTGCCCACGCCCCCGTCGACGCGAAGGAGGCGTGAGATGTCGAAGCTCGGCGATCTCGGCGCCCGGCTCCACCGCGGTGAGGTCGGTTACGACTTCATCGGCAACCGCAAGATCTGGTATGGCCTGTCCATCCTGATCACCATCACCGCCATCGTCGCCCTGGCCGTCCGCGGCCTCAACATGGGCATCGAGTTCCAGGGCGGCGCCGTCTTCACCACCCCGAAGTCGGACGTCTCCGTCAGCCAGGCGCAGGAGTACGCGGAAGAGGCCTCCGGCCACGACGCGATCGTCCAGAAGCTCGGCAACGGCTCCCTGCGCATCCAGGTCGGCGGCCTCGACACCGCGAAGTCCGACCAGGTCCGCGCGGAGCTCTCCAAGGACCTGAACATCCCCGAGGAGAAGATCGCGGCCGAGCTGGTCGGCCCCAGCTGGGGTGAGCAGATCGCCACCAAGGCCTGGACCGGCCTCGGGGTCTTCATGATCCTCGTGGTGATCTACCTGGCCATCGCCTTCGAGTGGAGAATGGCGGTCGCGGCACTCGTCGCCCTCATCCACGACCTCACGATCACGGTGGGCATCTACTCCCTGGTCGGCTTCGAGGTCACCGTCGGTACGGTCATCGGTCTGCTGACGATCCTCGGCTACTCGCTGTACGACACCGTCGTCGTCTTCGACTCCCTCAAGGAGCAGACGAAGGACATCACGAAGCAGACCCGCTACACCTACAGCGAGCTGGCCAACCGCTCGATCAACGGCACCCTGGTCCGTTCGATCAACACCACCGTGGTCGCGCTGCTCCCGGTCGCCGGCCTGCTCTTCATCGGTGGCGGCGTCCTCGGCGCCGGCATGCTCAACGACATCTCGCTGTCGCTGTTCGTGGGCCTCGCCGCGGGTGCGTACTCCTCGATCTTCATCGCCACGCCGCTCGTGGCCGATCTCAAGGAGCGCGAGCCCTCGATCAAGGCGCTCAGGAAGCGCATTCAGGCCAAGCGCGCCAGCGCCGCCGCCAAGGGCGAGCCGCTGGACGCGGCGGACGACCTGTCCGCCGAGGCCGCCGTCGTGGGCCCCCGGGCCGGCCGTCGCGGCACCCAGGAGCACCGAGGATGACCGCCGAGGCCCAGGACGTCACCGAGCTCCTGCTCAGCCGCATCCGTGACGTCCCCGACTACCCGAAGCCGGGCGTGCTGTTCAAGGACATCACGCCCTTGCTCGCGGACCCGGTGGCGTTCACGGCCCTCACCGACTCCCTCGCCGCGCTGTGCTCCGCGCACGGCGCGACGAAGATCGTCGGACTGGAGGCCCGCGGCTTCATCCTGGCCGCCCCGGTGGCCGTCCGCGCGGGCCTGGGCTTCATCCCGGTCCGCAAGGCCGGCAAGCTCCCCGGGGCCACGCTCAGCCAGGCGTACGAGCTGGAGTACGGCACCGCCGAGATCGAGGTGCACGCCGAGGACCTGGCCGCGGGCGACCGCGTCATGGTCATCGACGACGTCCTCGCCACCGGTGGCACGGCCGAGGCCTCCATCGAGCTGATCCGTCGCGCGGGCGCCGAGGTCGCGGGCGTCGCGGTCCTCATGGAGCTCGGCTTCCTCCCGGGCCGCGCCCGGCTGGAGCCGGCCCTGGGCGGCGCACCGCTCACGGCACTGATCACGGTCTGACATCGGGGTTCACCCCGATCGGGGCGCTCCGGGGAATCCCCGGGGCGCCCCTCCGCGTTCTCCGGAACACCCCCCGGCCGCGGGGCGCTGCCCCTCCGGGAGCCGTCCGAAACACGGGCGCGTGAGCACGGGAACGGTTGGCTCGATACCATGGCCTTTCCGGGCCTGACCGGGGGACCCGGCACCGCACGAGGAGCGCTCTTGCCAGACGAGGCCCAGTCACTCTCCGCCGCGCAGCCCGACCCGAAGGCCGAGAAGGCCGCGCCGGGGACCGGCACGCCCCAGAACAAGCCGGCGGAGACCAGGCCCACGCCGGCTGCGCCCGCCCCCGCGCCCGCCGCCCCCGAGCGGCCGGCGCCCGCCCGCTCCGGCGGCTCGTCCAACCGCGTCCGCGCCCGCCTCGCCCGGCTCGGTGTCCAGCGCTCCTCCCCGTACAACCCGGTCCTCGAACCGCTGCTGCGGATCGTCCGCTCCAACGACCCCAAGATCGAGACGGCGACGCTCCGCCAGGTCGAGCGGGCCTACCAGGTCGCCGAGCGCTGGCACCGCGGCCAGAAGCGCAAGAGCGGCGACCCGTACATCACGCACCCGCTCGCCGTCACCACCATCCTCGCCGAGCTCGGCATGGACCCGGCGACCCTGATGGCCGGACTGCTCCACGACACCGTCGAGGACACCGAGTACGGCCTGGAGGACCTGCGCCGGGACTTCGGCGACCAGGTCACGCTCCTCGTCGACGGCGTCACCAAGCTCGACAAGGTCCGGTTCGGCGAGGCCGCGCAGGCCGAGACCGTCCGCAAGATGGTCGTCGCCATGGCCAAGGACCCGCGCGTCCTGGTCATCAAGCTCGCCGACCGCCTGCACAACATGCGCACGATGCGCTACCTCAAGCGGGAGAAGCAGGAGAAGAAGGCCCGCGAGACCCTCGAGATCTACGCGCCCCTGGCCCACCGCCTGGGCATGAACACCATCAAGTGGGAGCTGGAGGACCTCGCCTTCGCGATCCTCTACCCCAAGATGTACGACGAGATCGTCCGGCTCGTCGCCGAGCGCGCCCCCAAGCGGGACGAGTACCTCGCGATAGTGACCGACGAGGTCCAGGCCGACCTGCGGGCCGCCCGCATCAAGGCGACCGTCACCGGCCGCCCGAAGCACTACTACAGCGTCTACCAGAAGATGATCGTCCGCGGCCGTGACTTCGCGGAGATCTACGACCTGGTCGGCATCCGCGTCCTCGTGGACACCGTCCGCGACTGCTACGCGGCCCTCGGCACCGTCCACGCGCGATGGAACCCGGTCCCCGGCCGGTTCAAGGACTACATCGCGATGCCGAAGTTCAACATGTACCAGTCGCTGCACACGACGGTCATCGGGCCCAACGGCAAGCCCGTCGAGCTCCAGATCCGGACCTTCGACATGCACCGGCGCGCCGAGTACGGCATCGCCGCGCACTGGAAGTACAAGCAGGAGGCCGTCGCCGGCGCCTCCAAGGTCCGCGCCGACGTGCCGAAGAAGGCCGGCAAGGACGACCACCTCAACGACATGGCGTGGCTCCGCCAGCTCCTCGACTGGCAGAAGGAGACCGAGGACCCCAGCGAGTTCCTGGAGTCCCTGCGCTTCGACCTCTCCCGCAACGAGGTCTTCGTCTTCACGCCGAAGGGCGACGTCATCGCGCTGCCCGCCGGCGCCACCCCCGTCGACTTCTCGTACGCGGTCCACACCGAGGTCGGCCACCGCACGATAGGAGCGCGGGTCAACGGGCGGCTCGTGCCCCTCGAATCGACCCTCGACAACGGCGACCTGGTCGAGGTCTTCACCTCCAAGGCCGCCGGCGCCGGGCCCTCCCGCGACTGGCTGGGCTTCGTCAAGTCCCCGCGCGCCCGCAACAAGATCCGCGCCTGGTTCTCCAAGGAGCGCCGCGACGAGGCCATCGAGCAGGGCAAGGACGCCATCGCGCGGGCCATGCGCAAGCAGAACCTGCCGATCCAGCGGATCCTGACCGGCGACTCCCTCGTCACCCTCGCCCACGAGATGCGCTACACCGACATCTCCTCGCTGTACGCGGCGATCGGCGAGGGCCATGTCACGGCCCAGTCCATCGTGCAGAAGCTGGTCCAGGCCCTCGGCGGCGAGGAGGCGGCCACCGAGGACATCGAGGAGGCCGCCCCGCCGACGCGCGGCCGCTCCAAGCGCCGCTCCAGCGCCGACCCCGGTGTCGTCGTCAAGGGCGTCGAGGACGTCTGGGTGAAGCTGGCCCGCTGCTGCACGCCCGTGCCCGGCGACCCGATCATCGGGTTCGTCACCCGGGGCAGCGGCGTGTCGGTCCACCGCAGCGACTGCGTCAACGTGGAGTCGCTGTCCCGGGAGCCGGAGCGGATCCTGGAGGTCGAGTGGGCCCCGACCCAGTCCTCGGTCTTCCTCGTCGCCATACAGGTCGAGGCCCTGGACCGCTCCCGGCTCCTCTCCGACGTCACCCGGGTCCTCTCGGACCAGCACGTCAACATCCTGTCGGCGGCCGTCCAGACCTCCCGCGACCGGGTGGCCACCTCCCGCTTCACCTTCGAGATGGGCGACCCGAAGCACCTGGGCCACGTCCTGAAGGCCGTACGGGGCGTGGAGGGCGTCTACGACGTCTACCGCGTGACCTCGGCCCGCCGGCCGTAGCGGCACCCACGAGGAAGGCCCCCGGCGCGATGCCGGGGGCCTTCCTCGTACCAGCGGGTCCGGGGCGTCAGCCGCCGAACTCCTCCAGGCCCTTCAGCGCCTGGTCGAGCAGGGCCTGACGGCCCTCCAGCTCACGCGCCAGCTTGTCGGCCTTGGCGTCGTTGCCGGCGGCACGGGCCGCGTCGATCTGCTTGCGCAGCTTCTCCACGGCGTCCTGCAGCTGACCGGTCAGACCGGCGGCACGCGCACGCGCCTCCGGGTTCGTCCGGCGCCACTCGGCCTCCTCGGCCTCCTGGATCGCCCGCTCCACCGTGTGCATCCGGCCCTCGACCTTGGGACGGGCGTCACGCGGGACGTGGCCGATGGCCTCCCAGCGCTCGTTGAGGGAACGGAAGGCCGCGCGCGCCGCCTTCAGGTCCGTCACCGGCACCAGCTTCTCGGCCTCGGTCGCGAGCTCCTCCTTCAGCTTGAGGTTCTCGGTCTGCTCCGCGTCCCGCTCGGCGAAGACCTCGCTGCGCGCCGCGAAGAAGACGTCCTGGGCGCCGCGGAAGCGGTTCCACAGGTCGTCCTCGTGCTCGCGCTGGGCGCGGCCGGCCGCCTTCCACTCCGCCATCAGCTCGCGGTAGCGGGCCGCCGTGTTGCCCCAGTCGGTGGAGTTCGACAGCGACTCCGCCTCGGCGACCAGACGCTCCTTCGCCTTGCGGGCGTCCTCGCGCTGGGCGTCGAGCGACGCGAAGTGCGCCTTGCGCCGCTTCGAGAACGCCGAGCGGGCGTGCGAGAACCGGTGCCACAGCTCGTCGTCGGACTTGCGGTCGAGCCGGGGAAGGCCCTTCCAGGTGTCCACGAGCGCCCGCAGCCGCTCGCCCGCGGAGCGCCACTGCTCGCTCTGGGCCAGCTCCTCGGCCTCGGTGACGAGCTTCTCCTTGGCGGTGCGCGCCTCGTCGGTCTGCTTGGCCTTCTGGGCCTTGCGCTCCTCACGGCGCGAGTCGACCGTCTCGACGAGCTTGTCGAGGCGGGTCGCGAGCGCGGCCAGGTCACCGACGGCGTGGTGCTCGTCGACCTGCTGCCGGATGTGCTCGATCGCCGCGGTGGCGTCCTTCGCGGAGAGGTCGGTGGTCCTCACCCGCTTCTCGAGGAGGCCGATCTCGACAACCAAGCCCTCGTACTTGCGCTCGAAGTAGGCCAGGGCCTCCTCAGGGGTGCCGGCCTGCCACGATCCGACGACCTTCTCGCCCTCGGCCGTCCGCACGTACACGGTGCCCGTCTCGTCGACACGGCCCCACGGGTCGCTGCTCACAGCGCCTCCTCACCATGATGCCGTCGCGGGGTCGTACCCCCCGGGCATCGTCCACAGTTTCCCGGCGGGCCTCGCCCGCCATCGCAGCGCGGCCGACGGCCCACGCTGCACAACGCCAATCTAGGCGAACGGCGGCCCGGCTGTCCGCACTCAGCGCGACCGAGATTGGACGGTCACGCCGGCGTGCGGACGAGCGGGCTCACTTCTTGGTGACGGTCGCCTTCTCGATGGTGACCGGCTTCTTGGGGGCGCCGTCCGTGGCGCCGCCCTCGACACCGGCCTTCGCCACGTCCTGGACCGCCTTCAGGCCCGCCGCGTCGATCTTCCCGAAGGGGGTGTAGGTCGGCGGCAGCTTGGTGTCCTTGTAGACGAGGAAGAACTGCGAGCCGCCGGAGCCCGGCTGTCCCGTGTTGGCCATGGCGACGGTGCCGGCCGGGAAGGTCACCGTGCCGTCCGCGCCCGCCTTGCCGAGGGCGGTCAGGTTCTCGTCGGGGATCGTGTAGCCGGGGCCGCCGGTGCCGTCGCCCTTGGGGTCGCCGCACTGGAGCACGTAGATGCCGTCCGTCGTGAGGCGGTGGCACTTGGTCCCGTCGAAGTACTTCTTGTCGGCGAGGTGCTTGAAGGAGTTCACCGTGTGCGGGGTCTTCGCCGCGTCCATGGCGATCGTGATCTCGCCCTCGTTCGTCTTGAGGGCCATGGCGTACGTGGCCTTCTGGTCCACGGTCAGCTTCGGCTCCGGGCTCGCCGACTCGCTCTCCGTGGGCGCCGGGGTGGTGGGCGTGTCGGTCGCCACGTTGTCCGAGCCCTTCGAGGAGTCGTCCGTCAGTGCCACGGAGGCGTAGACGGCTCCGCCCGCGGCCAGCACCACCGCGAGGGAGGCCGCGATGACGGTGTTGCGGCGCTTCGCCTTGCGCCGGTTCTCCTCCCGCCGCTGCTGCTGCCGCGCGTACTTCTCCCTGGCAAGCTGCCGCCGCCGCTGATCGCTGGTGACCACCGGGTCCGCTCCTGTCGCTCGGTTGTTCCTGTCCTGGCCGGATGTGCCCGTACCGTATACGGGTTGGCTGTGGAACCGGCACCGCCGGTAGGCTCTGATCTGCCGCATTCCGTGTTTCCACGAGTTCCGCGCCCGCGTGCCGGACGACAACTAAGGACGAACGTGCTGATTGCCGGGTTCCCCGCCGGGGCCTGGGGGACCAACTGCTATCTGGTCGCCCCCGCCGCAGGCGAGGAGTGCGTCATCATCGACCCGGGCCACCAGGCCACCCAGGGTGTCGAGGAGACGCTGAAGAAGCATCGGCTCAAGCCCGTCGCCGTCGTCCTCACCCATGGACACATCGACCACGTCGCCTCCGTCGTCCCGGTGTGCGGCGCCCATGACGTCCCCGCGTGGATCCACCCGTCCGACCGCTACATGATGAGCGACCCGGAGAAGGCCCTCGGCCGCTCCATCGGGATGCCCCTCATGGGCGAGCTGACCGTGGGAGAGCCCGACGACGTGCGCGAGCTCACCGACGGCTCCCAGCTGAAGCTCGCCGGTCTGGAGTTCTCCGTCGCCCACGCGCCCGGCCATACCAAGGGGTCGGTGACCTTCCGGATGCCCCAGACCACGGAGATCCCCTCCGTGTTCTTCTCCGGGGATCTGCTGTTCGCCGGCTCCATCGGACGCACCGACCTTCCCGGCGGTGACATGGACGAGATGCTCGCGTCGCTGGCCCGCGTGTGCCTGCCGCTCGACAACTCGACCGTGGTGCTGTCGGGACACGGTCCCCAGACGACCATCGGCCAGGAGCGCGCCACGAACCCCTACCTTCGGGACGTGGCCGCCGGCCTCGGGAGCACGGACGCTCCCCGACGAGGAATGTGACGACTTTCGTGAGCACCTTCAAGGCCCCCAAGGGCACGTACGACCTGATCCCGCCCTACTCCGCCAAGTACCTGGCGGTCCGGGACGCGATCTCCGGACCGCTGCGCAAGTCCGGCTACGGCTACGTCGAGACCCCCGGCTTCGAGGACGTGAACCTCTTCGCCCGCGGCGTCGGCGAGTCCACCGACATCGTCAGCAAGGAGATGTACGCCTTCGAGACCAAGGGCGGCGACAAGCTCGCCCTGCGCCCCGAGGGCACCGCCTCCGTGCTGCGCGCCGCCCTGGAGGCGAACCTCCACAAGCAGGGAAACCTGCCGGTCAAGCTCTGGTACTCCGGCTCGTACTACCGCTACGAGCGCCCGCAGAAGGGCCGCTACAGGCACTTCTCCCAGGTCGGCGCCGAGGCGATCGGCGCCGAGGACCCGGCGCTCGACGCCGAGCTGATCATCCTGGCCGACGAGGCGTACCGCTCGCTGGGTCTGCGGAACTTCCGCATCCTGCTGAACTCGCTCGGCGACAAGGAGTGCCGCCCCGTCTACCGCGAGGCCCTGCAGACCTTCCTGCGCGGTCTCGACCTGGACGAGGAGACCCTGCGCCGCGCCGAGATCAACCCGCTGCGCGTCCTCGACGACAAGCGGGCCGACGTCCAGAAGCAGCTGGTCGACGCCCCGCTCCTGCGCGACTACCTGTGCGACGCGTGCAAGGCGTACCACGAGGAGGTGCGCGCCCTGATCACCGCGGCGGGCGTCGTCTTCGAGGACGACCCGAAGCTGGTGCGCGGCCTGGACTACTACACCCGCACCACCTTCGAGTTCGTGCACGACGGTCTGGGCTCGCAGTCGGCGGTCGGCGGCGGCGGCCGCTACGACGGCCTCTCCGAGATGATCGGCGGCCCCGCGCTGCCGTCGGTGGGCTGGGCGCTCGGCGTGGACCGCACGGTCCTCGCCCTGGAGGCGGAGGGCGTCGAGCTCGACATCCCCGCCGCCACCAGCGTCTTCGCCGTCGCCATCGGCGAGGAGGCCCGCCGCCTCCTCTTCGGCAAGGTCACCGAGCTCCGCAGGGCCGGCGTCGCCGCCGACTTCTCCTTCGGGGGCAAGGGCCTCAAGGGCGCCATGAAGGACGCCAACCGCTCCGGTGCCCGCCTCGCCGTCGTCGCCGGCGAGCGCGACCTCGCCGAGGGCGTCGTGCAGCTCAAGGACATGGAGTCCGGCGAGCAGCAGGCCGTCTCCCTGGACGAGCTCGTGGACGCCGTACGGGCCAAGCTGGCCTGATCCGCCGTGAGGAAGGGCCCGGACCGCACTGTGGTCCGGGCCCTTTCCTTATCTCCCGCGAACGGCCGGACGACAGGTCGGTGTTGCAGAATGACCGTGCCCACAAGGCCGGTCGAGCGAGGGAAAAGGTGACATGGCGAAGGCAGCGGTGGACGAGGTCGGCTCCGGCCGGGACGGCGGCGGCACGATCGGAGCGAGCCGGGCCTTCTCGTGGCTCCTCGTGATCACCGGAGCGGCCGGACTGCTCGCCGCCTGGGTCATCACCATCGACAAGTTCAAGCTCCTCGAGGACCCCAACTTCACCCCGGGCTGCAGCCTCAACCCGATCGTCTCCTGCGGCAGCATCATGAAGAGCGAGCAGGCCTCGGCCTTCGGCTTCCCCAACCCGATGCTCGGCCTCGTCACCTACGCCATGGTGATCGCGATCGGCGTCGGCCTGCTGGCCGGGGCCCGCTACCGCCGCTGGTACTGGCTCGGCCTCAACGCCGGAACGCTCTTCGGCGTCGGCTTCTGCACCTGGCTGATGTACCAGTCGCTGTACGAGATCAACGCGCTCTGCCTGTGGTGCTGCCTCGCCTGGGTCGCCACCATCGTCATGTTCTGGTACGTCACCTCGCACAACGTGCGCCTCGGCGTGATCCCCGCCCCCGGCGGCCTGAAGACCTTCTTCGACGAGTTCACCTGGATCCTGCCGGTCCTGCACATCGGGATCATCGGCATGCTGATCCTGACCCGCTGGTGGGACTTCTGGACCAGCTGACGGAGGCCGGGCTGTCGGTGCGGTGACCTAGGCTTCATGACTGTGGAGCCCGACCTCTTTACCGCAGCAGCCGAAGACCGCCAGGAGAAGGACCCGGCCAGCAGCCCGCTGGCCGTCCGGATGCGCCCCCGCACCCTCGACGAGGTGGTGGGGCAGCAGCACCTGCTCAAGCCCGGATCGCCGCTGCGCCGACTCGTCGGGGACGGCGACGGCGGCCCCGCCGGCGCCTCCTCGGTGATCCTGTGGGGCCCGCCGGGAATCGGGAAGACGACCCTGGCGTACGTCGTGTCGAAGGCGACGAACAAGCGCTTCGTGGAGCTGTCCGCGATCACCGCCGGCGTCAAGGAGGTCCGGGCCGTCATCGACGGCGCCCGGCGCGCGGTCGGCGGTTACGGCAAGGAGACCGTCCTCTTCCTCGACGAGATCCACCGCTTCTCCAAGGCCCAGCAGGACTCGCTCCTGCCGGCCGTCGAGAACCGCTGGGTGACGCTGATCGCCGCCACCACCGAGAACCCGTACTTCTCCGTCATCTCCCCCCTCCTCTCCCGCTCCCTGCTCCTCACCCTGGAGCCGCTGACCGACGAGGACCTGAAGGGCCTGATGGCCCGGGCGCTCACCGGCGAGCGGGGACTCGGCGGGGCCGTGACCCTGCCGGAGGACGCCGAGGCGCACCTCCTGCGCGTCGCCGGCGGCGACGCCCGGCGGGCCCTGACCGCCCTGGAGGCGGCGGCGGGCGCGGCGATCGCCAAGGGCGAGCCGGAGATCACCCTCCAGACCGTCGAGGAGACCGTCGACCGCGCGGCCGTCAAGTACGACCGGGACGGCGACCAGCACTACGACGTGGCCAGCGCGCTCATCAAGTCGATCCGCGGCTCGGACGTGGACGCGGCCCTGCACTACCTGGCGCGGATGATCGAGGCGGGGGAGGACCCGCGCTTCATCGCCCGCCGGCTGATGATCTCCGCGAGCGAGGACATCGGCGTCGCCGACCCCAACGCCCTGCCGATCGCCGTCGCCGCCGCGCAGGCCGTCGCCATGATCGGCTTCCCCGAGGCGGCCCTCACCCTGAGCCACGCCACCATCGCCCTGGCACTCGCCCCGAAGTCGAACTCCGCGACGACCGCGATCGGCGCCGCCCTCGCCGACGTCCGCAACGGTCTCGCGGGCTCGGTCCCCCCGCACCTGCGCGACGGCCACTACAAGGGCGCGGCGAAGCTGGGCCACGCCCAGGGGTACGTGTACCCCCACGACGTACCGGGCGGCATCGCGGCCCAGCAGTACGCCCCGGACTCGATCCACGGCCGCCAGTACTACGAACCCACGCGCCACGGGGCGGAGGCGAGATACGCGGACGTGGTGGAGCGGGTGCGGGCGCGCCTGAAGGGCGACGACTAGAACCGTCCCCGGTGCGAGGCCGCCCCGTGGACCCGGTACACTGGTCCGGATTGCTGCGTCCCGTGCCCGACCCCGGTCGGCACCACCAGAACGGGACAGTCAGCCGGAGACCCGGCCCTCGGGCGGGGTTTCCAGGAGCGTCGCGCACCTTCGAAGGTGTCGCGGGCCACCCATCACCACCCGGATTCCCGGGAGCGGCGATGGGTCGTTCGCGTGCTGCACGTATGTGCCCAGACCTGGGAGCGGCTGCCCGGCAGGTCCGTCCCATACGGACCAGACGGGTTTCCCGGGCTGCGGATGCGACCTCCCCTAACCCTGGTGAAGCCGTATTCGTACAGATAGAGAGGTTGGTTCATGGCGAACCAGTCCCGTCCCAAGGTCAAGAAGTCGCGTGCCCTCGGCATCGCGCTGACCCCGAAGGCCGTCAAGTACTTCGAGGCCCGCCCCTACCCGCCGGGCGAGCACGGCCGTGGCCGCAAGCAGAACTCGGACTACAAGGTCCGTCTGCTCGAGAAGCAGCGTCTGCGCGCCCAGTACGACATCAGCGAGCGCCAGATGGCGCGCGCCTACGACCGCGCCAAGAAGGCCGAAGGCAAGACGGGCGAGGCGCTGGTCGTCGAGCTCGAGCGTCGCCTCGACGCCCTGGTCCTGCGTTCGGGCATCGCCCGCACCATCTACCAGGCCCGCCAGATGGTCGTGCACGGTCACATCCAGGTCAACGGTGGCAAGGTCGACAAGCCGTCGTTCCGTGTCCGTCCGGACGACGTCGTCATGGTCCGCGAGCGCAGCCGCAACAAGCCGCTGTTCGAGATGGCCCGTGAGGGTGGCTTCGCCGCCGACGGCGAGACCCCGCGTTACCTGCAGGTCAACCTGAAGGCCCTGGCCTTCCGCCTCGACCGCGACCCGAACCGCAAGGAAATCCCGGTCATCTGCGACGAGCAGCTGGTCGTCGAGTACTACGCCCGCTGATCTCGGCATTGGCGGCACCCCCAGCGGCAGCGCTGGGGGAGTAGTACCACCCACGCGGTGTTCAGCCCGCCGCTTCCCCGCCCTTTCCGGTGGGGGAGCCGGCGGGCTTCCGCGTTCCCGGGACCCCCGCCGACCTGCCCGTACGGAACGGACGCGGGGCCGTCGCGTCCGCCGGACCGACGAGGGCCGGATCCCGGCGCCTCGCGAGCGCGCGCTCCACGACCTCGTCGAGCGGGAGACCCCGGCCCTCCTGGACCGCGACGCCGAACGCCTCCGCACCCAGGGCCTCCGCCGCCCGCTGCTCGCACAGCGCCCGCGGCCCGTCGAAGGCCTCCGAGCCGAAGAGGCGGATGCCCACCGTGTCCCACACCGGCACCACGGCGCCCTGCAGGACCGCCGCCTCCGCGGGATCCCCCTCGCTGACCGTCACGAGCGCGAGCAGCTCGATCGCCAGGACGAGACCGACCAGGTCACGGAAGGTGTGGTTGATCGAGACGCACTCGGTGAGCAGCTCCCGTGCCTCCCCGAACGCGTCCCGGGTCCACGCCGAGTACGCCAGGACGTAGAGGGCGTAGGCCCGGGTCCAGAGCTCCCCGCGCTCCTCGCAGACCTCCCGCACCTCACGGCAGATCGCGACCGCCCCCTCCAGGTCGCCCCGGAAGGCCCGGGCCATCGCCACCTCGACCTGGCCCATCAGCACGTTGCTGTTCAGCTCGCCGAGCTCCCGGTAGGAGTCCAGGGCCCGCCCGATCAGCGACTCGGCCCGCGGCAGATCGTCCGAGAGCAGTGCGAGGCAGCCCATCCGGTGCGTCGCGTACGCCTCCGCCAGCGCGTTGCGCGAGGACCGGGCCCGCTCCCCGCACTCGTGGAGCGCCGCCACCGCGGCCGTGCCGTCGCCCTGGAGCACCGCCACGTACCCGAGCACCCACAGCGCCTTGAGCCGGGCCTCCTCGTGCCCGGACTCCAGCGCGAGCGCCCGCTCCAGCCAGTGCCGGCCCTCCGAGAGGCGCCCGCAGCCGACCCAGGCGAACCAGAGCGTGCCCGCCAGATGCTGGGCGAGATGGGCGTCCTCCGGGAGTTCGAGGCACAGGTCGAGCGCCGCCCGCAGATTGGGCAGCGCCGCGTCCGTACGGGCCGCCACCTCCGGCTGGCGGGGGCTGAACCACTCCAGCTCGCACCAGGTGGCGAGGCCCATGTACCAGTCGCGGTGCCGCCGCCGCATCCGGTCCGTGTCGCCGAGCGCCGCCAGCCACTCCGCCCCGTACGCGGCGACCGTGTCCAGCAGCCGGTAGGCGGGGCCCGCGGGCGTGTCCTCCCGCGACAGCAGCGACTGCGCGAGCAGGCCCCCGAGCTGGTCGAGGATCCGCTCGGGCGGCAGCTCCCGGCTCCCGCACACGTACTCCACCGCCTCCAGGTCGAAGGGGCCGGCGAACACCGAGAGCCGTGCCCACAGCAGCCGCTCCTCGGGGGTGCACAGCTCGTGGCTCCAGCCGATCGCGGTGCGCAGCGTCTGATGGCGGGGGAGGACCCCGCGCTCCCCGTCCGTCAGGAGCCGGAAGCGGTCGTCGAGACGGTGCAGCATCTGCTCCACGGAGAGGAGCGGAAGGCGGCCGGCCGCGAGTTCGAGGGCGAGCGGGATGCCGTCGAGCCGCCGGCACAGCTCCCGTACGGCCGCCGTACCGGGCTCCGGGGCCAGGACCGGCCCCGTACCCGGGACGAGCGGGACGGCCGGAGTCACCGGCACCACCGGCGCGCCCGCCTCCGCCGCCCGCTCCGCGAGCAGCGCCACCGCGTCCGCCTCGCCCATCGGGGACAGCGCGAACACGGCCTCGCCCGCGACCCGCAGCGGCCGCCGGCCGACCGCGAGCACGGTGAGACCGGGCGCGTGGGCGAGGAGCTCCCGCACCAGCGGCGCACAGCTCTCCACCAGGTGCTCGAAACCGTCCACGACCAGCAGCATCCGCCGCTCCGCGAGGTGCTCGACGAGGACCTCGCGCGGTGCCTTCGGCGTGTGGTCGGTGAGCCCGAGCGCCTCGACCAGGGCGTACGCGACCAGGTCCGGGTCGCGCAGCGGCGCCAGCTCGGCGAGCCGCACCCCTTCGCCGTAGCGTTTCTGCGCTCCCGCGGCAGCCCGCAGTGCCAGGCGCGTCTTGCCGACCCCGCCGACGCCCACGACCGTGACCAGGCGGGATGTCTCGAGGAGCGCCGTCAGTGCGGCCTGCTCGGCGGCCCGTCCGACGAACCGGTTCAGCTCTGCCGGTAGATTGCTCCGTCGCATGGGACACGGAGCGTACTCACCCGCACGCGCTCCGTACAATCGGGTTGCCGCAACTCCCGTCCCACGGGCGGTAATGCGGTACGGCAGGACAGCCCGGGCGCGATAGGGTCGGGGGACGACTTTCACAAGGCCCAACGACAGCAGAGAGCGGTGCACAGTGACCGGTGGAGAGGTTGCCGGGATCCTGGTGGCCGTGTTCTGGGCGATCCTCGTCTCCTTCCTCGCCGTGGTGCTGGTGAGGCTGGCGCAGACGCTCAGGGCGACCACCAAGCTGGTGGCGGACGTGACCGAGCAGGCCGTTCCCCTGCTGGCCGACGCCTCCGCGACCGTCCGCTCGGCGCAGACCCAGCTCGACCGGGTCGACGCCATCGCCTCGGACGTCCAGGAGGTCACCTCCAACGCCTCCGCGCTGTCCACGACCGTCGCCTCCACCTTCGGCGGCCCGCTCGTCAAGGTGGCCGCCTTCGGCTACGGCGTCCGCAAGGCGCTCGGCCGGGGCCGTGACGCGCAGGACGCGCCGCGGAGCGCTGTCGGCCGTACTGTGATCGTCGGCCGTACCGTGCCGTCCTCGCGACGCCGGAAGCAGAAGGGCTGAGCCGCGATGTTCCGCCGCACGTTCTGGTTCACGGCCGGCGCAGCCGCCGGCGTGTGGGCCACCACCAAGGTCAACCGGAAGCTGAAGCAGCTGACCCCCGAGAGCCTCGCGGCCCAGGCGGCGAACAAGGCTCTCGAGACCGGCCACCGCCTCAAGGACTTCGCCCTCGACGTGAGGGCGGGCATGGTCCAGCGGGAGGCCGAGCTGGGCGAGGCGCTCGGCCTTGACGCCCCCGTGGACCAGGGCCCGGAGCTCCCGGAGCCGCGCCGGAGGGCCGCGCTCGGCCAGGCCGCGCGCCCGACCACCTATTCGTTTTCCAAGATGCCTTCGAGTTCGTACAACCGGAATGAGGACCACTGATGGAGTCGGCTGAAATCCGCCGCCGCTGGCTGAGCTTCTTCGAGGAGCGCGGGCACACCGTCGTCCCTTCGGCGTCGCTCATCGCGGACGACCCGACTCTGCTGCTCGTCCCGGCCGGCATGGTGCCGTTCAAGCCCTACTTCCTGGGCGAGGTCAAGCCTCCCTTCACGCGCGCCTCCAGCGTGCAGAAGTGCGTGCGCACGCCGGACATCGAGGAGGTCGGCAAGACCACCCGGCACGGCACGTTCTTCCAGATGTGCGGCAACTTCTCCTTCGGCGACTACTTCAAGGAAGGCGCCATCAAGCTCGCCTGGGAGCTGCTGACCACCCCGGTGGAGCACGGCGGCTACGGGCTCGAGCCGGAGAAGCTCTGGATCACCGTCTACCAGGAGGACGACGAGGCCGAGCAGATCTGGCGCGACGTCGTCGGCGTCCCCGCCGAGCGCATCCAGCGCCTCGGCAAGAAGGACAACTACTGGTCGATGGGCGTCCCCGGCCCCTGCGGCCCGTGCTCCGAGATCAACTACGACCGTGGCCCCGACTTCGGCGTCGAGGGCGGCCCGGCCGTCAACGACGAGCGGTACGTGGAGATCTGGAACCTGGTCTTCATGCAGTACGAGCGCGGTGAGGGCTCCGGCAAGGACGACTTCCCGATCCTCGGCGAGCTGCCGTCGAAGAACATCGACACGG
The DNA here is from genome assembly GCF_043077765.1 of Streptomyces sp. NPDC015661. NCBI lineage: Bacteria > Bacillati > Actinomycetota > Actinomycetes > Kitasatosporales > Streptomycetaceae > Streptomyces > Streptomyces sp. NPDC015661. The sequence goes on from NZ_JBIBST010000005.1 coordinate 361,034, forward strand.
GCCTCGGCCTGGAGCGCCTGGCGATGATCCTCCAGGGCGTCCAGAACATGTACGAGACGGACACCCTCAAGGTCGTCATCGACAAGGCCACCGAACTCACCGGCGTCGACTACGGCAAGGCCCACGAGAGCGACGTCTCGCTCCGCGTGGTCGCCGACCACATGCGCACCTCCGTGATGCTCATCGGCGACGGCGTCACCCCCGGCAACGAGGGCCGCGGCTACGTCCTGCGCCGCATCATGCGCCGCGCCGTCCGCAACATGCGCCTCCTCGGCGCCACCGGCCCGGTCGTCCAGGACCTCGTCGACACCGTGATCAACACGATGGGCGAGCAGTACCCGGAGCTGGTCACCGACCGCAAGCGCATCGAGACCGTCGCCCTCGCCGAAGAGGCCGCCTTCCTCAAGGCCCTCAAGGGCGGCACGAACATCCTCGACACCGCCGTCACGGAGACCAAGGCCGCCGGCGGCACGATCCTCGCCGGCGAGAAGGCCTTCCTGCTCCACGACACCTGGGGCTTCCCGATCGACCTCACCCTGGAGATGGCCGCCGAGCAGGGCCTCTCCGTGGACGAGGACGGCTTCCGCCGCCTGATGAAGGAGCAGCGGGACCGGGCCAAGGCCGACGCCAAGGCCAAGAAGACCGGCCACGCCGACATGACCGCGTACCGGGAGATCGCCGACAGCAACGGCGCCACCCAGTTCACGGGCTACACCAACACCGAGGGCGAGACCACGGTCGTCGGCCTCCTCGTGAACGGCGTCCCCTCGCCGGCCGCCTCCGAGGGCGACGAGGTCGAGGTCGTCCTCGACCGCACCCCCTTCTACGCCGAGGGCGGCGGCCAGATCGCCGACCAGGGCCGCATCAAGCTGCACAGCGGCGCCGTCATCGAGGTCCGCGACGTCCAGCAGCCGGTCCCGGGCGTCTCGGTCCACAAGGGCTCCGTGCAGGTCGGCGAGGTGACCGTGGGCTCCACCGCCTACGCCACCATCGACGTCAAGCGCCGCCGGGCCATCGCCCGCGCCCACTCCGCCACGCACCTGACGCACCAGGCCCTGCGTGACGCCCTCGGCCCGACGGCCGCCCAGGCCGGTTCCGAGAACCAGCCCGGCCGCTTCCGCTTCGACTTCGGCTCGCCGAACGCCGTCCCCGGCGCCGTCCTCACCGACGTCGAGCAGAAGATCAACGAGGTCCTCTCGCGCGAGCTGGAGGTCCACGCCGAGGTCATGCCGATCAACGAGGCCAAGCGCCAGGGCGCCATCGCCGAGTTCGGCGAGAAGTACGGCGAGCAGGTCCGTGTCGTCACCATCGGCGACTTCTCCAAGGAGCTGTGCGGCGGTACGCACGTCGGCAACACCGCCCAGCTGGGTCTGGTGAAGCTGCTCGGCGAGTCGTCCATCGGCTCCGGCGTGCGCCGCATCGAGGCCCTCGTCGGCGTCGACGCGTACAACTTCCTCGCCCGCGAGCACACGGTCGTCGCCCAGCTCCAGGAGCTCGTCAAGGGCCGTCCGGAGGAGCTGCCGGAGAAGATCTCCTCGATGCTCGGCAAGCTCAAGGACGCCGAGAAGGAGATCGAGAAGTTCCGCGCGGAGAAGGTCCTCCAGGCCGCCGCCGGGCTCGTGGACTCCGCCCGTGACATCCGCGGCGTCGCCCTCGTCACCGGGCAGGTCCCGGACGGCACCGGCGCCGACGACCTGCGCAAGCTGGTCCTGGACGTCCGCGGCCGGCTGGATCAACTGTCGGGGGCGTCCGACCGCCCGACCGTCGTGGCCCTGTTCACCACGGTGGGCGGCAAGCCGCTGACGGTCATCGCCACCAACGAGGCCGCCCGCGAGCGCGGTCTCAAGGCCGGCGAGCTGGTCCGCACGGCCGCCAAGACCCTCGGTGGCGGTGGCGGCGGCAAGCCGGACGTCGCCCAGGGCGGCGGCCAGAACCCGGAGGCCGTCGGCGAGGCCATCGCCGCGGTCGAGCGCCTCGTGGTGGAGACGGCGTGACGATGCGCCGCGGCCGCCGTCTCGCGGTCGACGTCGGGGACGCCCGGATCGGGGTCGCCTCGTGCGACCCCGACGGGGTCCTCGCGACGCCGGTGGAGACCGTGCCGGGACGTGACGTCCCGGCCGCCCACCGGCGGCTCCGCCAGATCGTCGAGGAGTACGAGCCCATCGAGGTCGTCGTGGGCCTGCCCCGCTCGCTCAGCGGGCGGGAGGGCCCGGCCGCGACCAAGGTCCGCGCCTTCGCGCGGGAGATGGCCAAGGGCATCGCCCCGGTGCCGGTCCGGCTCGTCGACGAGCGGATGACCACCGTCACCGCGACCCAGGGCCTGCGGGCCTCGGGCGTGAAGGCGAAGAAGGGGCGGTCCGTGATCGACCAGGCCGCCGCTGTGATCATCCTTCAGAACGCTCTTGAGTCCGAACGGGTATCAGGTAATCCGCCCGGCGAGGGCGTCGAAGTGGTCATCTGATCGCGATACGGTAACGTTCCGCGCGATGCGGCGGTGTTCGAACAGCTGCCGCACTACGTAGAGGCGGATCGTCCGGAAGCCTCGCGGCTGTTTTGGGGATCGATGACTGAGTATGGCCGGGGCTCTGGCTCCGAACCGTGGCACCCCGGGGACCCGCTCTACGGGGACCAGGGGTGGGAGGGCCAGCAGCAGTACCCGCACCCGCAGCAGCCGAACCAGTACGGCCACGGCGGCCAGGGCTACGCGGACCCGTACGCCCAGGGCGGTCACGCCGGGCAGGGCTACGGGGGCGACCCGTACCAGCAGCAGGCGCAGCAGCAGTACCAGCAGCAGCCCCAGCAGCAGTACGTCGATCCCCAGTACCAGCAGCAGGCGCAGCATCAGCAGTACCAGCAGCCGCAGCAGTACCAGACGGGATACCCGGGCGGTTACGACCCGCCCGGGCACCCCGCACAGCAGTACGACGGCGGCTGGGAGACCGGCCAGGCGGCGATGGCCTACGGCGCGCCGCCGGCCGATCCGTACGGCGGCCAGAACCCGGACCTGTACGGCACGCCCGAGGCGTACCCGCCGCCCCAGCCGCCCGGCCGCCGGCAGCACCCGCCGGAGCCGGTCGTCGACTGGGCGCCGGAGGAAGAGGCGCACCCGGAGCCGGAGGAGGAGAAGCACCCCTTCTTCACCGGTGGCGACGACGAGGACGACGACTACGACGAGGAGCCGGGGCGCGGCCGCGGCTCCCGCGACGACGACCGCGAACGCCGGAGCAAAGCGAAGAAACGCAAAGGCAAGAACGGCGTGGCCTGCCTGGTCGTCGCCCTCGTCCTGGCCGGCGGCGTCGGCGGCGTCGGCTACTTCGGCTACCAGTTCTGGCAGGGCGAGTTCGGCGCGGCCCCCGACTTCGTGGGCGCGGGCAGTGGCGAGGTCCAGGTCGAGATCCCGAAGGCCGCGGGCGGCTATGAGATCGGCAACATCCTCAAGAAGGCGGGCGTCGTCAAGAGCGTCGACGCCTTCGTCTCGGCGCAGCAGAAGAACCCCCGGGGTCTGTCGATCCAGGCGGGTGCCTACACCCTGAAGAAGGGGATGTCGGCCGAGGCCGCGGTCACGCTGATGCTGAACCCGGCCAGCCAGGCCAACCTGATCATCCCCGAGGGCAAGCGGAACGCCTGGGTCTACGAGAAGCTCGACGAGCGTCTCGACCTCACGCCCGGCACCACGAAGAAGATCGCATTCGCGAAGGCGGACTCGCTCGGCCTGCCCGACTGGGCCAAGAACCACGAGGACGTCAAGGACCCGCTGGAGGGCTTCCTCTTCCCGGCGAGCTACCCGGTCGCCAAGGGCGGCAAGCCCGAGGACGCGCTCCGCAAGATGGTGTCGCGCGCGAACCAGGAGTACACCAAGCTCGATCTGGACGGGAAGGCGAAGGAGCTCGGGGTCAAGGGGCCCTGGGAGCTCCTCACGGTCGCGAGCCTGGTCCAGGCGGAGGGCAAGACCCACGACGACTTCCGCAAGATGGCCGAGGTCGTCTACAACCGCCTCCAGCCGGACAACCGCGAGACGTACCAGCTGCTCCAGTTCGACTCGACCCTCAACTACCTGAAGGGTCAGAGCGAGATCAAGATCTCCGAGCAAGAGGCGAACACCAACACCGACCCGTACAACACGTACAAGCACAAGGGGCTCCCGCCGGGACCGATCAGCAACCCGGGCGGCGAGGCGCTGGCCTCCATGCTCAACCCCACGAACGACGGCTGGATCTACTTCGTGGCCACGGACGGCAGGAACAAGACCGAGTTCGCCAAGACGCACGCGGAGTTCCTCAAGCTGAAGGACAAGTTCAATGCCAACTCCGGCCAGTGAGGCGCGCCGCCGCGCGGCCGTCCTCGGTTCGCCGATCGCCCACTCGCTCTCCCCGGTCCTGCACCGGGCCGCGTACGCGGAGCTCGGGCTGACCGACTGGTCGTACGAGCGCTTCGAGGTCGACGAGGCCGCGTTGCCCGGCTTCGTCGGCGAGCTGGACGCGACCTGGGCCGGGCTCTCGCTGACCATGCCGCTCAAGCGGGCGATCATCCCGCTGCTCGACGAGATCAGCGACACGGCCGCCTCCGTGGAGGCCGTCAACACCGTCGTCCTCCGGGAGGACGGGCGCCGGGTCGGCGACAACACCGACATCCCCGGCATGATCGCCGCGCTGAGCGAGCGGGGCGTCGAGAAGGTGGAGTCGGCGGCCGTCCTCGGCGCCGGCGCCACCGCCTCCTCAGCGCTCGCCGCCCTCGCCCGGATCTGCGCGGGCCCCGTCACCGCCTACGTACGGAGCGAGGCACGGGCCGAGGAGATGCGCGGCTGGGGCGAGCGGCTCGGCGTGGACGTCCGTACCGCCGACTGGGAGCGCGCGGCGGAGGCCTTCGGCGAGCCGCTGGTCGTCGCGACCACCCCGGCCGGCACCACCAACGCCCTGGCGAACGACGTCCCCGACCGGGTCGGCACCCTCTTCGACGTCCTGTACGACCCCTGGCCGACGGCCCTCGCGGCCGCCTGGTCCGACCGCGGCGGCAAGGTCGTCGGCGGCCTCGACCTCCTCGTCCACCAGGCCGTCCTCCAGGTCGAACAGATGACGGGCGTCCCGAGGGCCCCGCTCGCGGCCATGCGGGCGGCGGGGGAGCAGGCGCTGGCGGCTCGGTAGGCTCCATCCGTACCGAGTCGATCACGGGGGAGCGGCAGTGGACACGGGTGGGGAATTCGTCCTGGCCTCGCGATGGGACGTGTCCTGGGACATCGTGCGCGCGGTCGTCATGGGGTTCCGCCACGACTTGCCCGAATGGGTGAGGTATCCACTGCTCGCGCTGGGCTGCACCCTGCTCGTCCACCACGGCCTCGACTGGCTGCGCGAGCGGTTCGGCGCGCCCCTGGAGCACAGCGAGGCCGACCACGGGAGCGGCGAGGCCGTCCAGGAGAGCGAGGCCGACGTCCGATAGCTGGACCGGAGGGCCGGTTCGTCCCCCGGACGTGGGAGGATCGGGGGTGGCGGGCCAGGGCCGCGCACCCGGCCGCGTCGTTGCAGTGCCCAGGCGCGAGCATGAGGAGCATCGTTGAGCAGGTTGCGTTGGCTGACCGCTGGGGAATCCCACGGACCCGCGCTGGTCGCGACGCTGGAGGGTCTTCCCGCCGGCGTCCCGGTCACCACTGAGCTGGTGGCGGACCACCTCGCGCGGCGACGCCTCGGCTATGGGCGTGGCGCCCGCATGAAGTTCGAGCAGGACGAGGTCACCTTCCTCGGCGGCGTCCGGCACGGACTCTCCCTCGGTTCCCCGATCGCCGTCATGGTCGGCAACACCGAGTGGCCCAAGTGGGAGAAGGTCATGTCGGCCGACCCGGTCGACCCCTCGGAGCTCAAGGAGACGGGCCGCAACGCGCCCCTGACCCGGCCCCGGCCCGGCCACGCCGACCTCGCCGGCATGCAGAAGTACGGCTTCGACGAGGCCCGGCCGATCCTGGAGCGCGCCAGCGCCCGGGAGACCGCCGCCCGTGTCGCCCTCGGCGCCGTCGCCCGGTCCTTCCTCAAGGAGGCCGCCGGCATCGAGATCGTCTCGCACGTCGTCGAGCTGGCCGCCGCCAAGGCTCCGTACGGCGTCTACCCGACCCCCGCCGACGTCGAGAAGCTCGACGCCGACCCGGTCCGCTGCCTCGACGCCGACGCGTCGAAGGCGATGGTCGCCGAGATCGACCAGGCCCACAAGGACGGCGACACCCTCGGCGGCGTCGTCGAGGTCCTCGCCTACGGCGTGCCCGTCGGGCTCGGCTCGCACGTCCACTGGGACCGTCGTCTCGACGCCCGGCTCGCCGCCGCCCTCATGGGCATCCAGGCCATCAAGGGCGTCGAGGTCGGCGACGGCTTCGAGCTCGCCCGCGTGCCCGGCTCGAAGGCCCACGACGAGATCGTGCGCACCGAGGACGGCATCAAGCGCACCTCCGGCCGCTCCGGCGGCACCGAGGGCGGTCTGACCACCGGCGAGCTGCTGCGCGTCCGCGCCGCGATGAAGCCGATCGCGACCGTCCCGCGCGCCCTGGCCACGATCGACGTCGCCACCGGCGAGGCCGCGGCCGCCCACCACCAGCGCTCCGACGTGTGCGCCGTCCCCGCCGCCGGCATCGTCGCCGAGGCCATGGTCGCGCTCGTCCTCGCGGACGCGGTCGTCGAGAAGTTCGGCGGCGACAGCGTGCCCGAGACCCGCCGCAACGTGCGGTCGTACCTCGACCACCTGACCATCCGGTGACCGGCGGACCCCTGGTCGTCCTCGTCGGGCCCATGGGCTCCGGCAAGTCCACGGTGGGCGCGCTCCTGGCCGAACGGCTCGGCGCGCCCTACCGGGACACGGACGCCGACATCGTCGCCGCCGAAGGACGCGAGATCTCCGACATCTTCGTCGAGGACGGCGAGGAGCACTTCCGCGCCCTGGAGCGGGCCGCGGTCGCCACGGCCGTCGCCGAGCACGAGGGCGTTCTCGCCCTCGGCGGCGGCGCGATCCTGGACGCCGGGACCCGCGCCCTGCTCGCCGGGCTGCCCGTCGCGTACCTCTCGATGGACGTCGAGGAGGCGGTCCGCCGCGTCGGCCTGAACACCGCGCGGCCGCTGCTCGCCATCAACCCGCGCCGCCAGTGGCGCGAGCTGATGGAGGCGCGCCGCCATCTGTACACCGAAGTCGCCCGGGTCGTCGTCAGCACGGACGAGCGCACCCCCGAAGAGGTCGCCCAGGCGGTCCTCGACGCACTGGAGTTGAAGGACGTATGACGGACCAGGACCAGGTGACCCGTATCCAGGTCGGCGGTTCCGCGGGCACCGATCCGTACGAGGTACTGGTCGGGCGGCAGCTCCTCGGTGAGCTGCCCGGCCTGATCGGCACCCAGGCCAAGCGGGTCGCCGTGATCCACCCGGAGGCGCTCGCCGACACCGGCGAGGCGCTCCGCGCCGACCTCGCCGAGCAGGGCTACGAGGCGGTCGCCATCCAGGTGCCCAACGCCGAGGAGGCGAAGACCGCCGAGGTCGCCGCCTACTGCTGGAAGGCGCTGGGCCAGACCGGCTTCACCCGCAGCGACGTCGTCGTCGGTGTCGGCGGCGGCGCCACCACCGACCTGGCGGGCTTCGTGGCCGCGACCTGGCTGCGGGGCGTGCGCTGGATCGCCGTGCCGACCACCGTCCTGGCCATGGTCGACGCGGCCGTCGGCGGCAAGACCGGCATCAACACCGCCGAGGGCAAGAACCTCGTCGGCGCCTTCCACCCGCCCGCCGGGGTCCTCTGCGACCTCGCGGCGCTGGACTCGCTGCCGGTGCACGACTACGTCAGCGGGCTCGCGGAGATCATCAAGGCCGGCTTCATCGTCGACCCGGTGATCCTCGACCTCATCGAGGAGGACCCGCAGGCCGCCCGTACCCCGGCCGGTCCGCACACCGCCGAGCTACTCGTCCGCTCGATCAAGGTCAAGGCGGAGGTCGTCTCCGGCGACCTCAAGGAGTCCGGCCGCCGCGAGATCCTCAACTACGGCCACACCCTCGCCCACGCCATCGAGAAGAACGAGCGGTACAAGTGGCGCCACGGCGCCGCCGTCTCCGTCGGCATGGTCTTCGCCGCCGAGCTCGGCCGTCTCGCCGGGCGGCTCGACGACGCCACCGCCGACCGGCACCGGGCGATCCTGGAGTCCGTCGGCCTGCCGCTCACCTACCGCGGCGACCAGTGGCCGAAGCTCCTGGAGACCATGCGGGTCGACAAGAAGTCCCGCGGCGACCTGCTGCGCTTCATCGTGCTCGACGGGCTCGGCAAGCCGACCGTCCTGGAGGGCCCGGACCCGGCCGTCCTGATCGCGGCGTACGGCGAGGTGTCCGCGTGACCGAGACGCGTCCGGTTCTGGTGCTCAACGGCCCCAACCTGGGCCGTCTCGGCTCCCGCGAGCCCGACATCTACGGCGCCACCTCGTACAAGGGGCTCGTCGAGTCCTGCCGGACCCTCGGCGCGGAGCTCGGCTTCGACGTCGAGGTGCGGGAGACCAACGACGAGGGCGAGATGATCCGCTGGCTCCACGAGGCCGCGGACCGCTCGGTCCCCGTCGTGATCAACCCCGGCGCCTTCACGCACTACTCGTACGGGATGCGGGACGCGGCCGCCCAGCGGACCGCCCCGCTGATCGAGGTGCACATCTCGAACCCGTACGCCCGTGAGGAGTTCCGGCACACCTCGGTCGTCGCGGCCGTGGCGACCGGGACGGTCGCCGGGTTCGGGATCGGTTCCTACCGGCTGGCGCTGCGGGCGCTCGCCGAGGAACTCGCCGAGTGACCGAGCCCGACGGGGCCTGACGGAGCCCGACAGGGCACCAGGGGGCGTCCCCGGCCGTTCCCCCTGTGGGGGCAGGGGGCGGTAACGTTCCGCCGTCCACGGACACACCGGTCCGGGGATCCGACAGGCGTACGAGACGGAGTGGCACCGGATGCAGCACGCAGTGGGGGGTCCGGCGGGCGGCGGGGACCCCGGCGGTCAGCCGCCCGTTCCGCCGCCGGGCCCGCCGGGGGCCCCGTACCCGGGGCCGGCGTCCGGGGCGCCGCGGCTCGGTGTGCATCCGACGGTCCAGGCCGGGGCCCCGCAGCCCCCGCACGCCGCACCGGGCTGGGGCGGCCCCGGAGGCATACCGCAGCATCCGGCGGCCCCCCAGCACCCGGCGGCACCCCACCCCGCCGGCGCGCCCCACCCGGGCGCCCCGCCGCATCCCAGCTCGGGGCAGCACCCCGCCGCCCCGCCGCATCCCGGCTCGGGGCAGCACCCGGCCGCCCCGCCGCATCCCGGCTCGGGGCAGCACCCCGCCGCCCCGCCGCATCCCGGTTCCGGGCCGCACCCCGCCGCCCCGCCGCGCGCCGACCTCACCGGGCACGTGCCGCTGCCGCCCGTGAGCGCGCCCCTCGCGCCGCCCGTGGAGCACGGCGCCGGGACCGGCGCGGCGACCCTCGCCGTACTCCTCATCGGCCCCGCGGGCGCCGGCAAGACGACCGTCGCCCGGCACTGGGCCCAGCGCCGTCGCGTCCCCACCGCGCACATCAGCCTCGACGACGTCCGCGAGTGGGTCTGCTCCGGCTTCGCCGACCCTCAGTCCGGCTGGAACGAGCACTCCGAGGCGCAGTACCGGCTCGCCCGCCGCACCTGCGGCTTCGCCGCGCGCAACTTCCTCGCCAACGGCATCTCCTGCATCGTCGACGACGCCGTCTTCCCCGACCGGCCCGTCGTCGGCCTCGGCGGCTGGAAGCGCCACGTCGGCCCCGGCCTGCTGCCCGTCGTCCTCCTGCCCGGCCTGGAGATCGTCCTGGAGCGCAACGCCGAGCGCAGCGGCAACCGGCGCCTCTCGGACGAGGAGGTCGCCGCCATCCACGGCCGGATGGCCGGCTGGTACGGCTCGGGCCTGCCGATCATCGACAACTCCACGTACGACGTCGAGACCACCGCCCGCGTCCTCGACGACGTCCTCGCCCGCGCGATCGCGAGCCCGCCCACCTGGTGACCCGCCCGTACGGCCGTTCTGAACAGGACGGCCCGGCGCCGCGCTCGTAGGCTCGGAGCATGTCAGAGGTGTATGCGGACCGCCGTGTGCGGCTGCGCGACCGGTGCGCGGCCGCGGGCAGCCCGGCGGCCCTGGTCTCCCGTCCCGCCAACGTCCGCTATCTCGCGGGTGGTTCGCCGCCCGGCGCCGTCCTGCTCGTCGGGCCGGAGCCGGAGACGGACGTCCTGCTCTGTCCCGTCGCCCCCGGTGGCGAACCGGCCGACGGACGGCTCGACGAACTGCTCCGGCAGCAGGTCCTGCCCACCGGAGGAGGCGATCCGGCGGTCGCCGCCGCCGACCACGCCCGCCGGGCCGGCGCGGACGCGCTCGCCGTCGAGGAACACCACCTGACGGTGGCCCGGCACCGGGCCATGGGCTCCGTCGCCCCCGGACTGCGCCTCGCCGACCTCGCCTGCGCCGTGGAACAGCTCAGGATCGTCAAGGACGAGGACGAGATCGCCTGTCTGCGGATCGCGGCGGAGATCGCCGACCAGGCCCTCGGCGAGCTCCTGGAGTCGATCCTCGTGGGGCGGACCGAGCGCCACCTCGCCCTGGAGCTGGAGCGGCGGCTCGTCGACCACGGCGCCGACGGGGCCGCCTTCCCCACCTCGGTGGGCACCGGCCCGCACTCCGGGCGCCGCGGGCACCGGCCCACCGACCGCCGGGTCGAGGAGGGCGATTTCCTCTCCGTCTGCCTCGGTGCGGACTACCGGGGCTACCGGTGCGAGATCGGCCGCACCTTCGTCATCGGCACCACCCCCGCCGACTGGCAGATCGAGCTGTACGAACTCGTCTTCGCCGCTCAGCGGGCCGGACGCGAGTCCCTCGCACCCGGCGCCGAATACCGGGACGTGGACCGGGCGGCCCGCCAGATCCTGGACGGCGCGGGGCACGCGGAGGCCGCCGTGCCCCTCACCGGGCACGGTGTGGGGCTCGAAATCGACGAGGACCCGCAGCTCTCACCCTCGGCCATGGGTAAACTGGACGCTTGTGTGCCGGTCACCGTCGAACCGGGGGTCCACCTCCCGGGCCGGGGCGGGGTCCGGATCGATGACACGCTCGTCGTGCGCCAGGAGGCGGACGGCGGACCCGAGCTACTCACCATCACGACCAAGGAGCTGCTCGCGCTGTAAGGCGCGTACGCCTCCCAGGTCCCACGTCAGTCCAGGAGATTCCGCAACCGTGGCTTCCACGAACGACCTCAAGAACGGCATGGTGCTCAAGCTCGAAGGCGGCCAGCTCTGGTCCGTCGTCGAGTTCCAGCACGTCAAGCCCGGCAAGGGCCCGGCTTTCGTGCGCACCAAGCTCAAGCACGTGCTCTCCGGCAAGGTCGTCGACAAGACCTTCAACGCCGGTACGAAGGTCGACACGGCCACCATCGACCGCCGCGACATGCAGTTCTCCTACATGGACGGCGACTACTTCGTCTTCATGGACATGGAGACGTACGACCAGCTGCACATCGACCGGAAGAACGTCGGTGACGCCGCCAACTTCCTCATCGAGGGCTTCACCGCCTCCGTGGCGCAGCACGAGGGCGAGGTGCTCTACGTCGAGCTCCCGGCCGCCGTCGAGCTGGTCATCCAGCACACCGACCCGGGCGTCCAGGGCGACCGCTCCACCGGTGGCACCAAGCCCGCCACCCTGGAGACCGGCCACGAGATCCAGGTCCCGCTCTTCATCACCACCGGTGAGAAGGTCAAGGTCGACACCCGCGACAGCAGCTACCTCGGCCGGGTGAACAAGTAACCGTGGCCGCTCGGAGCAAGGCGCGCAAGCGCGCCTTCCAGATCCTCTTCGAGGCGGACCAGCGTGGTGCCTCCGTCCAGGAGGTCCTCGCGGACCAGGTGCGGCTCGCGCGGTCCGACGACCGTCAGCCGCCGGTCAACGACTTCACCATGCAGCTGGTCGAGGGATACGCCGCCCACGAGGCGCGGATCGACGATCTCATCGCGACCTACGCGGTGGACTGGGACCTCGACCGGATGCCCGTCGCCGACCGGAACATCGTGCGCCTCGGTGCGTACGAGCTGCTCTGGGAGGACGGCACGCCCGACGCCGTCGCGATCGACGAGGCGGTGCAGCTCGCCAAGGAGTTCTCCACCGACGAGTCCCCGACGTTCGTCAACGGCCTCCTGGGGCGCTTCAAGGACCTGAAGCCGCGCCTGCGCCGGGACGCGGACGCCTAGTCCCGTACGGCACGCGAAGGGGCCCGCAGCACCGAGTGCTGCGGGCCCCTTCGCGTACCCGCCGGAGACAGGGATCCGGAGATGCGGATCGCCGGATCCCTGGAGCCCCGGATCTCCGCGGATCTCCGGGAAAGAGCAACGGGCCCGTGGACGTCGGATGACGTCCACGGGCCCGGCGGTACGTTTCTGCTGTTCCCTCGTAAGGGGTCAGTTGTCCTCGTGGGCGACCGCGCGGCGCGCGTCCGCGTCCAGGACGCCCCAGCTGATCAGCTGCTCGGTGAGGACCGAGGGGGACTGGTCGTAGATCACGGCGAGGGTGCGCAGGTCGTCCTGGCGGATCGACAGCACCTTGCCGTTGTAGTCGCCGCGCTGCGACTGGATCGTCGCGGCGTAGCGCTGGAGCGGGCCCGCCTTCTCCTGCGGGACGTGGGCCAGGCGCTCCAGGTCAAGGACCAGCTTCGGCGGCGGCTCGGCGGCCCCGCCCGGAGTCGTGCCCGGCAGGAGCTCCTGCACCGGCACCCCGTAGAAGTCGGCCAGCTCGGCAAGACGCTGCACGGTCACCGCGCGGTCTCCGCGCTCGTACGAGCCGACCACGACCGCCTTCCAGCGGCCCTGGGACTTCTCCTCCACCCCGTGGAGGGACAGACCCTGCTGGGTGCGGATGGCACGGAGTTTGGCCCCGAGCTGCTTTGCGTATTCGCTGGACATAACGCTCCCGGACGCTGTGACGACATGCGGCTGCGCCGCGCGGCTGGTAACTCACTGTGAGGTTACGCAGCGTTACACCTACCCGTCAAGCCGAATGGTCCGTACCGCCCCCTCCCGGGGGACGGCGCCCGGAGGGGCGACAGGGGTGCGCGGGAAATGCCCCGCCCGCCCCTGGTAGAGTGAACGGCGCAAATCCGACGTCCTTTAAGAGCCGTCCCGTGAGGCGGAGAAGGAGGTCCGTTTTCCATGGACACTCAGCAGCAGTACGGCGACGAGGCGCGGCCCGTTCTCGAGGCCCCCGACATCGCGCGGGTCCTGACCCGCATCGCCCACGAGATCGTCGAGCGCGCCAAGGGCGCCGACGACGTGGTCCTCCTCGGCATCCCCACCCGCGGCGTCTTCCTCGCCCGCCGGCTCGCCGAGAAGCTCGAATCGATCACCGGCACCAAGATCCCGGTCGGTTCCCTCGACATCACCATGTACCGGGACGACCTGCGGCTGAAGCCGGCCCGCGCCATCGGCCGCACCGAGATCCCCGGTGACGGCGTCGACGGCCGCCTCGTCGTCCTCGTCGACGACGTCCTCTTCTCCGGACGCACCATCCGCGCCGCCCTCGACGCCCTCGGCGACATCGGCCGCCCGCGCGCCGTCCAGCTCGCCGTCCTCGTCGACCGCGGCCACCGCGAACTTCCGATCCGCGCCGACTACGTCGGCAAGAACCTCCCCACGTCGCTGCGGGAGACGGTCAAGGTGCAGCTCGCCGAGGAAGACGGTCGCGACACCGTCCTGCTCGGCTCCAAGCCCGCCTCCTCCTAGCCGGACCGGCACCCCCGACGGGTCCGGGGCACAGCCCTGCGCACCCGCACGCCCTCACCCTCCCCACCACGGAGCGAAACCCCGATGATGCGTCACCTCATCTCGGCCGCCGACCTCACCCGCGACGACGCCGTCCAGATCCTCGACACCGCCGAGGAGATGGCCCGGGTGGCCGACCGGCCCATCAAGAAGCTGCCGACCCTGCGCGGCCGGACCATCTGCAACCTCTTCTTCGAGGACTCCACCCGGACCCGGATCTCCTTCGAGGCCGCCGAGAAGCGCCTCTCCGCCGACGTGATCAACTTCGCGGCCAAGGGCTCCAGCGTCTCCAAGGGCGAGTCCCTCAAGGACACCGCGCAGACCCTGGAGGCCATGGGCGTCGACGCCGTCGTCATCCGGCACAGCGCCTCCGGCGCCCCCTACCGGCTCGCCACCTCCGGCTGGATCGACGCCCCCGTCATCAACGCCGGCGACGGCACCCACCAGCACCCCACCCAGGCCCTCCTGGACGCCTTCACCATGCGCCGCCGCCTCGTCGGCCGCGACGCCGGCATCGGGCAGGACCTCGCCGGCAAGCGCATCACGCTGGTCGGCGACGTCCTGCACAGCCGGGTCGCCCGCTCCAACGTCGACCTGCTCCACACCCTCGGCGCCGAGGTCACCCTGGTGGCCCCGCCGACCCTGGTCCCCGTCGGCGTCGAGACCTGGCCCTGCGACATCTCGTACGACCTCGACAGCGTGCTGCCGAAGTCCGACGCGGTGATGATGCTGCGTGTGCAGCGCGAGCGGATGAACGCCGCCTTCTTCCCGACCGAGCGCGAGTACTCGCGCCGCTACGGGCTGGACGGCGAGCGGATGGCGAAGATGCCCGAGCACGCCATCGTCATGCACCCCGGCCCGATGGTCCGCGGCATGGAGATCACCGCCGAGGTCGCCGACTCCGACCGCTGCACGGTCGTCGAGCAGGTCGCCAACGGCGTCTCCGTCCGGATGGCCGTCCTCTACCTGCTTCTGGGCGGCAACGAGTCCGCCGTCAGCCACACCCGCACCGAGGAGAACAAGTAACCATGAGCAAGATCCTTATCCGCGGTGCCCAGGTCCTCGGCGGCGACGTCCAGGACGTCCTCATCGACGGCGAGACCATCGCCCAGGTCGGCACCGGCCTCTCCGCCGAGGGCGCGACCGTGATCGAGGCCGACGGCCAGATCCTGCTGCCCGGCCTCGTCGACCTCCACACCCACCTGCGCGAGCCCGGCCGCGAGGACTCCGAGACCGTCCTCACCGGCACCCGCGCCGCCGCCTCCGGCGGCTACACCGCCGTCTTCGCCATGGCCAACACCCACCCGGTCGCCGACACCGCCGGCGTCGTCGAGCAGGTCTACCGCCTCGGCAAGGAGTCCGGCTACTGCGACGTGCAGCCCATCGGCGCCGTCACCGTCGGCCTGGAGGGCAAGAAGCTCGCCGAGCTCGGCGCCATGCACGACTCCGCCGCCGGCGTCACCGTCTTCTCCGACGACGGCAAGTGCGTCGACGACGCCGTGATCATGCGCCGTGCCCTGGAGTACGTGAAGGCCTTCGGCGGCGTCGTCGCCCAGCACGCCCAGGAGCCCCGCCTCACCGAGGGCGCCCAGATGAACGAGGGCGTCGTCTCCGCGGAGCTCGGCCTCGGCGGCTGGCCCGCCGTCGCCGAGGAGTCGATCATCGCCCGCGACGTCCTCCTCGCCGAGCACGTCGGCTCCCGCGTCCACATCTGCCACCTCTCCACCGCCGGCTCCGTCGAGATCGTCCGCTGGGCCAAGTCCCGCGGCATCGACGTCACCGCCGAGGTCACCCCGCACCACCTCCTCCTCACGGACGAGCTGGTCCGCTCGTACAACCCCGTCTACAAGGTCAACCCGCCGCTGCGCACCGAGAAGGACGTCCTCGCCCTCCGCGAGGCGCTGGCCGACGGCACGATCGACATCGTCGCCACCGACCACGCCCCGCACCCGCACGAGGACAAGGACTGCGAGTGGGCCGCGGCCGCCATGGGCATGGTCGGCCTGGAGACCGCCCTCTCCGTCGTCCAGCAGACGATGGTCGAGACCGGCCTCCTCGACTGGGCCGGCGTCGCCGAGCGCATGTCCTTCGCCCCCGCCCGCATCGGACAGGCCAAGGGCCACGGACGACCCGTCTCGGCAGGTGAGCCCGCGAACCTGACGCTGGTCGATCCGGCTTACCGTGGTGTCGTGGACCCCGCGGACTTCGCCTCCCGCAGCCGCAACACCCCCTACGAGGGCCGTGAGCTGCCGGGACGCGTCACCCACACCTTCCTGCGGGGCCGGGCAACGGTCGTGGACGGGAAGCTGGCGTGACACCACTCATCGCAATCGCCGCAGAGGCTGCCGACAAGAAATCGGCGGAGGTGACCGACTGGGCCGGGCGGCTCGGCTGGGTCGCCGGACTGCTGCTCTTCGTCGTCCTCGTGTACTGGCTCATGCGCCAGGGCTGGAAGTGGCGCGGCAGCCTCCAGTCGGACCTGCCCGAGCTCCCCACCGCGCCGGAGACCACCGGTGAGGCGAAACTGACTCTCAGCGGGCGCTACCACGGGTCCACGACCGCCGGGCAGTGGCTCGACCGGATCGTCGCCCACGGCCTCGGCACCCGCAGCCGCGTCGAGCTCACGCTCACCGACGCCGGGATCGAGGTCGTACGCCCCGGGGCGAACGACTTCTTCGTGCCGGCCGCCGCCCTGCGCGAGGCCCGCCTCGACAAGGGCATCGCCGGCAAGGTCCTCGCCGAGGGCGGGCTCCTGATCCTCACCTGGGAGCACGGCGGCAAGCAGCTCGACTCCGGCTTCCGGTCCGACCGGGCGGCCGAGCACACGGCCTGGGTCGAGGCCATCAACTCCATGAACGCCGTAACCACCACGACGGAAGGCATCGCACGATGACGACCTCCACCAGGGGAGCCGCCAAGGCTCCCGCCGTACTCGTCCTGGAGGACGGCCGCGCCTTCCGCGGCCGCGCCTACGGGGCCGTGGGGGAGACCTTCGGCGAGGCCGTGTTCTCCACCGGCATGACCGGCTACCAGGAGACCCTCACCGACCCGTCGTACCACCGCCAGGTCGTGGTCATGACCGCCCCGCACGTCGGCAACACCGGCGTCAACGACGAGGACCCCGAGTCCGGCCGCATCTGGGTCTCCGGCTACGTCGTCCGCGACCCCGCCCGCGTCTCCTCCAACTGGCGCTCCCAGCGCTCGCTGGACGAGGAGCTGGAGCGCCAGGGCGTGGTCGGCATCTCCGGCATCGACACCCGCGCCCTCACCCGCCACCTGCGCGAGCGCGGCGCCATGCGCGTCGGCATCTTCTCCGGCGACGCGGTCGCCGACGAGGCCACGCTGCTCGCCAAGGTCCAGGCGCAGCCCCAGATGAAGGGCGCGAACCTCTCCGCCGAGGTCGCCACCAAGGAGACCTACGTCGTCCCCGCGATCGGTGCGAAGAAGTTCACCGTCGCCGCCGTCGACCTCGGCATCAAGGGCATGACCCCGCACCGGATGGCCGAGCGCGGCATCGAGGTCCACGTCCTGCCCGCCACCGCCACCGCCGAGGACATCTACGCGGTGAACCCGGACGGCGTCTTCTTCTCCAACGGCCCCGGCGACCCGGCGACCGCCGACGGCCCCGTCGCCGTCATGCAGGCCGTCCTGGAGCGCAAGACCCCGCTCTTCGGCATCTGCTTCGGCAACCAGATCCTCGGCCGCGCGCTGGGCTTCGGCACCTACAAGCTGAAGTACGGCCACCGGGGCATCAACCAGCCCGTGCAGGACCGCACGACCGGCAAGGTCGAGGTCACCGCGCACAACCACGGCTTCGCCGTCGACGCGCCCCTCGACAAGGTCTCCGACACCCCCTACGGGCGTGCCGAGGTCTCCCACGTCTGCCTGAACGACAACGTGGTGGAAGGCCTCCAGCTGCTCGACCAGCCGGCCTTCTCCGTCCAGTACCACCCCGAGGCGGCCGCGGGCCCGCACGACGCCGCGTACCTCTTCGACCGCTTCGTATCCCTGATGGAGGCCGAGCGTGCCTAAGCGCACCGATATCCAGTCCGTCCTGGTCATCGGCTCCGGCCCGATCGTCATCGGCCAGGCCGCCGAGTTCGACTACTCCGGAACCCAGGCCTGCCGCATCCTCAAGGCCGAGGGCCTCCGGGTGATCCTGGTCAACTCCAACCCGGCCACGATCATGACCGACCCGGAGATCGCCGACGCCACCTACGTCGAGCCGATCACCCCCGAGTTCGTCGAGAAGATCATCGCCAAGGAGCGCCCCGACGCGCTCCTGCCCACCCTCGGTGGCCAGACCGCGCTCAACACCGCGATCTCCATGCACGAGCAGGGTGTCCTCGAGAAGTACGGCGTCGAGCTCATCGGCGCCAACGTCGAGGCCATCAACAAGGGCGAGGACCGCGACCTCTTCAAGGGCGTCGTCGAGGCCGTCAAGGCCAAGATCGGCTACGGCGAGTCCGCCCGCTCGGTCATCTGCCACTCCATGGACGACGTCCTCAAGGGCGTCGAGACGCTCGGCGGCTACCCCGTCGTCGTCCGCCCCTCCTTCACCATGGGCGGCGCCGGCTCCGGCTTCGCCCACGACGAGGAGGAGCTGCGCCGCATCGCCGGCCAGGGCCTCACGCTCTCCCCGACCACCGAGGTGCTCCTGGAGGAGTCCATCCTCGGCTGGAAGGAGTACGAGCTGGAGCTCATGCGCGACAAGCACGACAACGTCGTGGTCGTCTGCTCCATCGAGAACTTCGACCCGATGGGCGTCCACACCGGTGACTCGATCACCGTCGCCCCGGCGATGACGCTCACCGACCGCGAGTACCAGCGGCTGCGCGACATCGGCATCGCGATCATCCGCGAGGTCGGCGTCGACACCGGCGGCTGCAACATCCAGTTCGCCGTCAACCCGGACGACGGCCGGATCATCG
The DNA here is from genome assembly GCF_043077765.1 of Streptomyces sp. NPDC015661. Taxonomy (NCBI): domain Bacteria; kingdom Bacillati; phylum Actinomycetota; class Actinomycetes; order Kitasatosporales; family Streptomycetaceae; genus Streptomyces; species Streptomyces sp. NPDC015661. The sequence continues at coordinate 379,750 of NZ_JBIBST010000005.1, forward strand.
TCATCGAGATGAACCCGCGCGTCTCCCGCTCCTCCGCGCTCGCCTCCAAGGCGACCGGCTTCCCGATCGCCAAGATCGCGGCCCGTCTGGCCGTCGGCTACACGCTGGACGAGATCCCGAACGACATCACGGAGAAGACCCCGGCGTCCTTCGAGCCCACGCTCGACTACGTCGTCGTCAAGGCCCCGCGCTTCGCCTTCGAGAAGTTCCCGCAGGCCGACTCCACCCTCACCACCACGATGAAGTCGGTCGGCGAGGCCATGGCCATCGGCCGCAACTTCACCGAGGCGCTCCAGAAGGCCCTGCGCTCCCTGGAGAAGAAGGGCTCGCAGTTCACCTTCGTCGGCGAGCCCGGCGACAAGGCCGAACTGCTGCGCGAGGCGGTCCGCCCGACCGACGGCCGCATCAACACCGTCATGCAGGCCATCCGCGCCGGCGCCACCCCGCAGGAGGTCTTCGACGCCACGAAGATCGACCCGTGGTTCGTCGACCAGCTCTTCCTGATCAAGGAGATCGCCGACGAGCTGGCCGCCGCCGAGAAGCTCCACCCCGAGCTGCTCGCCGAGGCCAAGCGCCACGGTTTCTCCGACGCCCAGATCGCCGAGATCCGCGGCCTGCGCGAGGACGTCGTCCGCGAGGTCCGGCACGCCCTCGGCGTCCGCCCGGTCTACAAGACGGTCGACACCTGCGCCGCCGAGTTCGCCGCCAAGACCCCGTACTTCTACTCGTCCTACGACGAGGAGTCCGAGGTCGCCCCGCGCGAGAAGCCCGCCGTGATCATCCTGGGCTCCGGCCCGAACCGCATCGGCCAGGGCATCGAGTTCGACTACTCCTGCGTCCACGCCTCCTTCGCCCTGAGCGACGCCGGCTACGAGACCGTGATGGTCAACTGCAACCCGGAGACCGTCTCGACGGACTACGACACCTCCGACCGCCTGTACTTCGAGCCGCTGACGCTCGAGGACGTGCTGGAGATCGTCCACGCCGAGACCCTCGCGGGCCCCGTCGCCGGTGTCGTCGTGCAGCTCGGCGGCCAGACCCCGCTCGGTCTGTCGCAGGCGCTCAAGGACAACGGCGTGCCGGTCGTCGGCACCTCCCCGGAGGCCATCCACGCCGCCGAGGACCGCGGCGCGTTCGGTCGCGTCCTCGCCGAGGCCGGGCTCCCCGCGCCGAAGCACGGCACCGCGACCACCTTCACCGAGGCCAAGGCCATCGCCGACGAGATCGGCTACCCCGTCCTCGTACGCCCCTCGTACGTGCTCGGCGGCCGCGGCATGGAGATCGTGTACGACGAGTCCCGCCTGGAGTCGTACATCGCCGAGTCCACCGAGATCAGCCCCACCCGGCCGGTCCTGGTCGACCGCTTCCTCGACGACGCCATCGAGATCGACGTCGACGCGCTCTACGACGGCACCGAGCTCTACCTCGGCGGCGTCATGGAGCACATCGAGGAGGCCGGCATCCACTCCGGCGACTCGGCCTGCGCCCTGCCCCCGATCACCCTCGGCGGCTTCGACATCAAGCGCCTGCGCGCCTCCACCGAGGCCATCGCCAAGGGCGTCGGCGTCCGCGGCCTGATCAACATCCAGTTCGCGATGGCCGGCGACATCCTCTACGTCCTCGAGGCCAACCCGCGCGCCTCCCGGACCGTCCCCTTCACCTCGAAGGCGACCGCCGTCCCGCTCGCGAAGGCCGCCGCCCGCATCTCGCTCGGCGCCACCATCGCCGAGCTGCGCGCCGAGGGCCTGCTGCCGAAGACCGGCGACGGCGGCACCCTGCCGCTCGACGCGCCGATCTCCGTCAAGGAGGCCGTGATGCCGTGGTCGCGCTTCCGCGACGTGCACGGCCGCGGCGTCGACACCGTCCTCGGCCCGGAGATGCGCTCCACCGGCGAGGTCATGGGCATCGACGCGGTCTTCGGCACGGCCTACGCCAAGTCGCAGGCCGGGGCCTACGGCCCGCTGCCCACCAAGGGCCGCGCGTTCATCTCGGTCGCCAACCGCGACAAGCGCTCGATGATCTTCCCGGCCCGCGAGCTCGTCGCCCACGGCTTCGAGCTGCTGGCCACCTCCGGCACCGCCGAGGTCCTCAAGCGCAACGGCATCAACGCCACGGTCGTCCGCAAGCTCAGCGAGGGCGAAGGCCCGAACGGCGAGAAGACCATCGTCCAGCTCATCCACGACGGCCAGGTCGACCTGATCGTCAACACCCCGTACGGCACCGGCGGCCGCCTCGACGGCTACGAGATCCGTACGGCCGCGGTGGCCCGCAGCGTCCCCTGCCTCACCACGGTGCAGGCGCTCGCCGCGGCCGTCCAGGGCATCGACGCGCTCAACCACGGCGACGTGGGCGTCCGCTCGCTCCAGGAGCACGCGGAGCACCTGACCGCGGCCCGCGACTAGCAGCCCGTACGAGGAGGGGGACACCGGCAGTACTGCGGTGTCCCCCTCGTCATGACCTGGAGCCACCCCAGCATGTACAAGTTCTTCTTCAACCTGGTCTTCAAGCGCATGGACCCCGAGCAGGCCCACTACATGGCCTTCCGCTGGATCCGCCTCGCCGCCCGCGTCCCGGTGCTCCGCACCTTCGTCGCCGCCGTCCTCGCGCCCCGCCACAAGGAGCTGCGCACCGAGGCCCTCGGCCTCCGCATGCACGGCCCCTTCGGGCTCGCCGCCGGCTTCGACAAGAACGCCGTCGCCATCGACGGCATGTCGATGCTCGGCTTCGACCACGTCGAGATCGGCACCGTCACCGGCGAGGCCCAGCCCGGCAACCCCAAGAAGCGCCTCTTCCGGCTCGTCCCGGACCGCGCCCTGATCAACCGCATGGGCTTCAACAACGAGGGCTCCGCCGCCGTCGCCGCGCGCCTGGGCGCCCGCAAGGCGGTCTTCAGGACCACCGTCGGCGTCAACATCGGCAAGACCAAGGTCGTCCCCGAGGCCGAGGCCGCCGCCGACTACGTGAAGTCCACCGAGCGCCTCGCCGCGCACGCCGACTACCTCGTCGTCAACGTCTCCTCGCCGAACACCCCGGGCCTGCGCAACCTCCAGGCCACCGAGTCCCTGCGCCCGCTCCTCACGGCCGTCCGCGAGGCCGCCGACCGCACGGTCACCGACCGCCGGGTCCCGCTCCTCGTCAAGATCGCCCCGGACCTGGCCGACGAGGACGTCGACGCGGTCGCCGACCTCGCCCTGGAGCTCGGCCTCGACGGCATCATCGCCACCAACACCACCATCGCGCGCGAGGGCCTCGGCCTGAAGTCCGACCCCGCGCTGGTCAAGGAGACCGGCGGCCTGTCCGGCGCGCCCGTCAAGGAGCGGTCCCTGGCGGTCCTGCGCCGCCTCCACGCGCGCGTGGGCGACCGCCTGGTCCTGGTGGGCGTCGGCGGCATCGAGAACGCCGAGGACGCCTGGCAGCGCATCCTCGCCGGCGCCACCCTCATCCAGGGCTACAGCGCCTTCATCTACGAGGGTCCGTTCTACGCCCGCGCGATCCACAAGGGCCTCGCCGCGCGCCTCGCGGCCTCGCCGTACGCCACCCTCGCCGAGGCCGTCGGCGCCGACAACCGAAAGGCCGCGAAGTGACCCTCTCCTTCGGAACCCGCCTGCGCACCGCCATGGACGAGCGCGGCCCGCTCTGCGTCGGCATCGACCCGCACGCGGCCCTGCTCGACTCCTGGGGCCTGGCCGACGACATCGCCGGCCTGGAGCGCTTCACCTTCACCGTCGTCGAGGCCCTCGCCGAGACCGTGGCCGTCTTCAAGCCGCAGTCCGCCTTCTTCGAGCGCTTCGGCTCGCGCGGCATCGCCGTCCTGGAGCGCGCCACCGCCGATCTGCGGGCCGCGGGCGGCCTGGTCGTCATGGACGCCAAGCGCGGCGACATCGGCTCCACCATGGCCGCGTACGCGGAGACCTTCCTGCGCAAGGACTCCCCGCTCTTCTCCGACGCCCTGACGGTCTCCCCGTACCTCGGCTACGGGGCCCTGAAGCCGGCCGTCGACCTGGCCCGGGAGTCCGGCGCCGGCCTCTTCGTGCTCGCCCTCACCTCCAACCCGGAGGGCGCGGAGGTCCAGCGGGCGGTCCGCGAGGACGGCCGGACGATCGGCGCGACCATGCTCGCCCACCTCGCCGAGGAGAACGCGGGGGAGACCCCGATGGGCTCCTTCGGCGCGGTCGTCGGCGCCACCCTCGGCGACCTGTCCTCCTTCGACCTGGACATCAACGGGCCGCTCCTCGCCCCCGGCATCGGCGCCCAGGGCGCGACCCCCGCCGACCTCCCGGCCGTCTTCGGCGCGGCGGTGCGCAACGTCGTCCCGAACGTCAGCCGCGGGGTCCTCAGGAACGGACCGGACGTGGCCGCCCTGCGGGACTCGGCGCACCGCTACGCGGACGAGATCCGCGCGGCCGTCGCCGGCTGACGGGTCTCCCGGACAATCCGCAGGTCGGAGGGGCGGGAACCCCGGAAGGTGAGCCGTCTCACCACTTGACGAAATCTTGGCTCAAAACCGGGTCGTTATGCCGGAAAAGTCCTGGTCGGTCGATGCTGACCAGGACTTTTCTGCTGTTCTCGCTGACTGGAGCGGCCTCGGCCGCTAGTCTCCGGGGCAGAGCAGGCGTTCAACGGCCACTCCGTTGATCGTTGCTCCACTGGTGTGGGGCGTCCAGGTTCCTCACCGGTCCGTATCCGACAGATCGACATCCGAGGTGACGTAGGCGTGGCTCTTCCGCCCCTTACCCCTGAACAGCGCGCAGCCGCGCTCGAAAAGGCCGCCGCGGCTCGCCGGGAGCGGGCCGAGGTCAAGAATCGACTCAAGCACTCCGGCGCTTCCCTGCACGAGGTCATCAAGACCGGCCAGGAGAACGACGTCATCGGCAAGATGAAGGTCTCCGCCCTGCTCGAGTCCCTGCCGGGCGTGGGCAAGGTCCGCGCCAAGCAGATCATGGAGCGCCTCGGCATCTCCGAGAGCCGTCGTGTCCGTGGTCTCGGCTCCAACCAGATCGCCTCCCTGGAGCGCGAGTTCGGCAGCACCGGCGCCTGATCCGGCGGCCGGTCCGGCTTCCGATCCGGGACACGCGTCCCGGGCACGCCGGTGAAGCTGGAATAATCGCTGCATGGCAGCAGAGGTACGTCCGCGGCTGACCGTGCTCTCCGGCCCCTCAGGGGTCGGCAAGAGCACGGTCGTCGCTCATATGCGCAAGGTCCACTCCGAGGTCTGGCTCTCGGTGTCGGCGACGACACGGAAGCCCCGCCCCGGCGAGAAGCACGGCGTCCACTACTTCTTCGTCTCGGACGACGAGTTCGACAAGCTGATCGCCAACGGTGAGCTCCTGGAGTGGGCCGAGTTCGCGGGCAACCGCTACGGCACGCCGCGGGGCGCCGTCCTGGAGCGCCTCGACTCCGGCGAGCCCGTGCTCCTGGAGATCGACCTCCAGGGCGCCCGTCAGGTGAAGGACTCCATGCCGGAGTCCCAGCTGGTCTTCCTCGCCCCGCCGAGCTGGGACGAGCTGGTCCGCCGGCTCACCGGCCGCGGCACCGAGTCGCCCGAGGTCATCGAGCGCCGGCTGCAGGCCGCGAAGGTCGAACTGGCCGCCGAGTCGGAGTTCGACACCACCCTCGTCAACACCTCCGTCGAGGACGTCGCACGCGAGCTGCTAACGTTGATGCACGTTGTCTGATCTTTTTTCCATCTTCGGAAGGTAGAGCGTGTCCTCTTCCATCACCGCGCCCGAGGGCATCATCAACCCGCCGATCGACGAGCTGCTCGAGGCCACGGACTCGAAGTACAGCCTCGTGATCTACGCGGCCAAGCGCGCGCGTCAGATCAACGCGTACTACTCCCAGCTCGGCGAGGGCCTGCTGGAGTACGTGGGTCCGCTGGTCGACACCCACGTCCACGAGAAGCCGCTCTCGATCGCGCTGCGCGAGATCAACGCGGGCCTGCTGACCTCGGAGAAGATCGCGGACCCCGCGCAGTAGAGCAATCCACGTTGTAACGCTTGTCACCACAGGCCCGGCGGAACATCCGCCGGGCCTGTGGTGTCTCATGGAGTCGTACGCATCCGAGTGCGGGGAGCAACAGTGAGCGTGGTGGCCAAGCCGAAGGTCGTCCTGGGCGTGAGCGGCGGCATCGCCGCCTACAAGGCGTGCGAGCTGCTGCGCCGGCTGACCGAGTCGGGCCACGACGTGCGCGTCGTGCCCACCGACTCCGCCCTCCACTTCGTCGGCGCCGCCACCTGGTCCGCGCTCTCCGGCAACCCGGTCTCCACCGAGGTGTGGGAGTCCGTCCACGAGGTCCCGCACGTGCGGATCGGCCAGGCCGCCGACCTCGTCGTCGTCGCCCCCGCCACCGCCGACATGCTCGCCAAGGCGGCCCACGGCCTCGCCGACGACCTGCTGACCAACACGCTGCTCACCGCGCGCTGTCCGGTCGTCTTCGCCCCCGCCATGCACACCGAGATGTGGGAGCACCCGGCGACCCAGGAGAACGTGGCCACGCTGCGCCGCCGAGGCGCCGTCGTCATCGAGCCCGCCGTCGGCCGCCTCACCGGTGTCGACACCGGCAAGGGCCGGCTCCCGGACCCGGCGGAGATCTTCGAGACCTGCCGAAGGATCCTGGCCCGCGGCACCGCCGCCCCCGACCTCGCCGGGCGCCACGTCGTCGTCAGCGCCGGCGGCACCCGGGAGCCCCTCGACCCCGTCCGCTACCTCGGCAACCGCTCCTCCGGGAAGCAGGGCTACGCCCTCGCGAAGGCCGCCGCCGCCCGCGGCGCCCGGGTCACCCTCGTCGAGGCGAACACCGGCATCGCCGACCCGGCCGGGGTCGACGTCGTCCACGTCGGCACCGCCGTCCAGCTCCGCGAGGCCGTCCTGAAGGCGGCCGGCGACGCCGACGCGGTCGTGATGGCCGCCGCCGTCGCCGACTTCCGCCCGGCCGTCTACGCCACCGGCAAGATCAAGAAGACGGACGACGGGGGCGCGCCCACGATCGAGCTCGTCCGCAACCCCGACATCCTCGCCGAGCTGGCCGCCGACCGCGCCCTGCCCGGTCAGGTGGTCGTCGGTTTCGCCGCCGAGACCGACGACGTCCTCGCCAACGGGCGCGCGAAGCTCCGCCGAAAGGGCTGCGACCTGCTCGTGGTCAACGAGGTGGGGGAGCGCAAGACCTTCGGCTCCGAGGAGAACGAGGCCGTGGTCCTCGCGGCGGACGGCGCCGAGACCCCGGTGCCGTACGGGCCGAAGGAAGCGCTCGCCGAGACGGTCTGGGACCTGGTCCTGCCCCGGCTGCGTCCCACGACCTGACGGATCCGTCCGCCTCCGCGGAGGGTGGTGAGGTCGGCGCGAAGTCATTCCCCGGAGGCGCGAAACGCCGCCCCAGGAGTGATTTGCGCCCCACCCGGGTGGGCACGTCTGCCTTGCCGGACACCGGTTCCACCCGCTCACTGGTATTCGCCAGGCGAGACACCTGGTCCATTGTCCGACCACGACCGATAGACTGTTCGTGGAACGTCGCGGGGCGCAGCCCCCTGCCGGTCCGCGTCACGAGTAGCCAGCAGCCGCTGCAACCCCAGGGAGCGTTGTGTCCCGTCGTCTGTTCACCTCGGAGTCCGTCACCGAGGGCCACCCCGACAAGATCGCTGACCAGATCAGCGACACCATTCTCGACGCCCTGCTGCGCGAGGACCCCACCTCGCGCGTCGCCGTCGAGACGCTGATCACCACCGGCCTGGTGCACGTCGCCGGTGAGGTCACCACCAAGGCGTGGGCGGACATCCCGACCCTCGTCCGGAACAAGATCCTCGAGATCGGTTACGACTCCTCGAAGAAGGGCTTCGACGGCGCCTCCTGCGGCGTGTCGGTGTCCATCGGGTCGCAGTCGCCGGACATCGCCCAGGGTGTCGACACGGCGTACGAGAAGCGTGTCGAGGGCGACGAGGACGAGCTGGACAAGCAGGGCGCCGGCGACCAGGGCCTGATGTTCGGCTACGCGTCGGACGAGACCCCGGAGCTGATGCCGCTCCCGATCTACCTCGCGCACCGGCTCTCCCGCCGTCTCACCGAGGTCCGCAAGAACGGCACCATCCCGTACCTGCGTCCCGACGGCAAGACCCAGGTCACCATCGAGTACGACGGCGACAAGGCCGTCCGCCTCGACACGGTCGTCGTCTCCTCGCAGCACGCCTCGGACATCGACCTCGAGTCGCTGCTCGCGCCCGACATCCGCGAGTTCGTCGTCGAGCACGTGCTCAAGCAGCTCGTCGAGGACGGCATCAAGCTCGACACCGACGGCTACCGCCTGCTCGTGAACCCGACCGGCCGCTTCGAGATCGGCGGCCCGATGGGCGACGCCGGCCTCACCGGCCGCAAGATCATCATCGACACCTACGGCGGCATGGCCCGCCACGGTGGCGGCGCCTTCTCCGGCAAGGACCCGTCCAAGGTCGACCGCTCGGCCGCCTACGCCATGCGCTGGGTCGCCAAGAACGTCGTCGCCGCGGGCCTCGCCTCGCGCTGCGAGGTCCAGGTCGCCTACGCGATCGGCAAGGCCGAGCCCGTCGGTCTCTTCGTCGAGACCTTCGGCACCAACACCGTCGACACGGACAAGATCGAGCACGCCATCGCCGAGGTCTTCGACCTCCGCCCGGCCGCGATCATCCGCGACCTCGACCTGCTCCGCCCGATCTACTCCCAGACCGCCGCCTACGGCCACTTCGGCCGCGAGCTGCCGGACTTCACCTGGGAGCGCACGGACCGCGTGGACGCCCTGAAGAAGGCCGCCGGCCTGTAATCCCAGGCCTCAGGCGACGAAGCCCGGTACCCCGTGGGGGTGCCGGGCTTCGGCCATGTCCGGCTGTCGGTGGCGTCTGGTAGGTATGGGGCTGTGAGCAGCGAGAACGAGAAGTCCGACGAGCCCGAGCAGCTCGCGCTCATCCGGGAGACCGTCCGGAGGGCGAAGGTGCCGCGGGCCAAGCCGCGGACCTGGCGGGGGGCCGCGCTGGCCAAGGAGCTGCCGGTCGCGCGGGTCGTCGTGAACAAGGGCGCGCTCCACCTCGACCAGTTCTTCGACTACGCGGTCCCCGAGGAGCTGGACGAGGCCGCCCGGCCCGGGGTGCGGGTCCGGGTGCGGTTCGGGGCCGGCGCCCACCAGGTGCGGGGCGGGCGGCGCGAGGGCGGGCGGCTCATCGACGGGTTCCTCGTGGAGCGAAGGGCCGAGTCGGACTACTCGGGGCCGCTCGCCGCGCTCGCCGACGTCGTCTCGCCGGAGCCGGTGCTCGGGCCGGAGCTCCTCGGGCTCGCCCGGGCCGTCGCCGACCGGTACGCGGGAAGCCTCGCCGATGTCCTCCAGCTGGCCGTCCCGCCGCGCAACGCGACCGCGGAGCGCAAGCCCTCGCCCGAGCCGCTGCCGCCGCCCGCGCCGCCGGAGCCGGGGAGCTGGACGCGGTACGAGCGCGGGCCCGCGTTCCTGGACTCCCTCGCCCGCGGCGGGACACCCCGGGCCGTGTGGAACGCGCTGCCGGGGCCGTACTGGGCCCAGGAGATCGCCCGGGCCGTCGCCGCGACCCTCGCCTCCGGGCGGGGCGCGCTCGTCGTCGTCCCCGACGGGCGGGCCGCCGGCCGGGTCGACGCGGCCCTGACCGAGATCCTGGGGGCGGGCCGGCACGCGCTGCTCACCGCCGAGGCGGGCCCCGAGAAGCGATACGAGCAATGGCTCGCCGTGCGGCGCGGCGCGGTGCGGGCCGTCGTCGGCACCCGGGCCGCGATGTTCGCCCCCGTACGCGACCTCGGACTCGCCGTCATCTGGGACGACGGCGACGGCAGCCACAGCGAACCGCACGCCCCCCAGCCGCACGCGCGCGAGGTGCTGCTGCTGCGAGCCGCCCACGACCGGTGCGCCTTCCTCCTCGGCTCCACCAGCTGCACCGTCGAGGCCGCGCAGCTCGTCGAGTCCGGCTGGGCCCAGGCGCTGGGCGCCGGACGCGAGCAGGTCCGCAGGTCCGCGCCCCTGATCCGTACCGTCGGCGACGGCGAACTCGCCCGCGACGAGGCCGCGCGCGCGGCCCGGCTGCCCTCGCTCGCCTGGCAGACCGTACGGGAGGGCCTGAAGACCGGGCCGGTGCTCGTGCAGGTCCCCCGCCGGGGATACGTACCGAGGCTGGCCTGCGAGCGCTGCCGCACGCCCGCCCGCTGCCGGCACTGCGCCGGGCCCCTGGAGGCCCCCGAGCAGCAGGAGCTGCGGTGCGGCTGGTGCGGGCGCGGCGCCCCCGACTGGCACTGCGTGGAGTGCGGCTCGACCCGGCTGCGCGCCCAGGTGGTCGGCGCCCGGCGGACCGCGGAGGAGCTGGGCCGGGCCTTCCCCGCCGTACCGGTACGGACCTCCGGACGCGACCACGTCCTGGACAGCGTGCCCGGGCGCCCCGCGCTCGTCGTCTCCACCCCCGGCGCCGAACCCGTCGCCGAGGGCGGCTACGCGGCCGCGCTGCTCCTCGACGGCTGGGCCATGCTCGGCCGGCCCGATCTGCGCGCGGGCGAGGAGGCGCTGCGCCGCTGGATCGACGCCGCCTCGCTGGTCCGCGGCCAGGCCGAGGGCGGCACCGTCGTCGTGGTCGCCGAACCGACCCTGCGGCCCGTCCAGGCGCTCGTCCGCTGGGACCCCGTCGGGCACGCCCGGCGCGAGCTGGCGGAGCGGGCCGAGCTGGGCTTCCCGCCGGTCTCCCGGATGGCCGCCGTGTCCGGGCCGCCGGAGGCCGTCGAGGGCTTCCTGGCGGCCGCCCCGCTGCCCATGGACGCGGAGATCCTCGGGCCCGTGCCGCTGCCGGTGGTGCGCCCCGGCGGCACCCGCCGTCCCGGCGACCCGCCGCCGGGGGAGCAGTGGGAGCGGGCCCTGGTCCGGGTCCCGCCGGGCAGCGGCGCGGCCCTGGCGGCCTCGCTCAAGCAGGCCAGGGCGGGGCGGCTCGCGCGTGGCGGCGGGGACCCGGTGCGGATCCGGGTGGACCCGCCGGACATCGGCTGACACGGGAACGGCCGCCCACCCCTGTGCGGGGCGGGCGGCCGTGGAGGGCTCAGGGGTCAGCCGTTGCGCGGGCCGGGGAAGGCCGGCGGGCGCGGGTCCTCGCGGAGGGTGGCGCTGCCCGAGGTGGGCTGCGGCGGCATCGAACGGGCGGCGGGGACCGCGGGGAGCGTCCGGGTCACGCCCGGCTCCACCGCGTGGTCCTGCTCCACGGCCGCCGCCGGCTGGGGCGCGCGCCGGGCGCCGTAGCGGCGGTGGACGGCCTGCTTGGTGACCCCGAGCGCGGAACCCACCGCGTCCCAGGAGAATCCGAGCGAGCGGTCGAAGTCGACCGCCGCGGTCACCAGGGTCTCGACACTGTCCCGCAGCTCCTGGGCGAGACGTACGGTCGGGGCGGGCGCGCGCCCGTAGACGACGAAGCCCGTCGACGGGCCGGAGCGGCGAGGGCGGTAGACATTGCCCAGCTGGGCCGTGAGCGTGCGCAGTGCGTCCACCTGCCGCCGGACCCGCTCGATGTCCCGCACCAGGAGGTGCAGACTTGCCCGGGCTTGGGCGTCGTGGGTTGCGTGGTCGGCCATGTGAAAGCCTCTCGAACCGGCGTTTAAGGGGGCGGGCCGCGGTGGGGGAACAGCGGCCCGATTCGGTCAATCTCTCTTGACCAACGCGCCACCGGGGCTTGGGTCACGCTGCGGGGGCGTACACGCATATGCGCGGGGCGCTCGTCCTCCCGTACGCCCCCTTCCCCGTCCGGCGCCTAGACTGGTGCGCTGCCCGCAACGCCACCGGAGAGACAGGCAGTCGCCACCCATGAAGCTCGTCTTCGCAGGCACCCCCGAGGTCGCCGTTCCCGCCCTGGACGCCCTGCTCGCCTCCGGGCGCCACGAGGTGGCCGCCGTGGTCACCCGGCCCGACGCCCCGGCGGGGCGCGGCCGGCGGCTCGTCGCCAGCCCGGTGGCCCAGCGGGCGGAGGAGGCCGGGATCGAGGTCCTGAAGCCGGCCAGGCCCCGCGACGAGGAGTTCCTCGCCCGCCTGCGGGAGATCGCCCCGGACTGCTGCCCGGTCGTCGCGTACGGCGCGCTGCTGCCCAAGGTCGCCCTCGACATCCCGGCGCGCGGCTGGGTCAACCTGCACTTCTCGCTGCTGCCCGCCTGGCGCGGCGCGGCGCCCGTGCAGCACTCCCTGATGGCCGGCGACCAGGTGACGGGCGCGTCCACCTTCCTCATCGAGGAGGGGCTCGACTCGGGCCCGGTCTACGGCGTCGTCACCGAGGACATCCGGCCCACCGACACCAGCGGCGACCTGCTCACCCGGCTCGCCTTCGCGGGCGCCGGACTGCTCGCCGCGACCATGGACGGCATCGAGGACGGCACGCTCAAGGCCGTCCCCCAGCCGATCGAGGGCCTCACCCTCGCCCCGAAGATCCAGGTCGAGGACGCCCACGTCGACTTCGCCGCCCCCGCGCTCCGGGTCGACCGTATGGTCCGCGGCTGCACCCCGGCCCCCGGCGCCTGGACGGTCTTCCGCGGCGAACGCCTCAAGCTGATCCAGGTCACCCCGCTCCCGGACCGCACCGGCCTCGCCCCGGGCGAGCTCGCGGTCGGCAAGAACAACGTGTACGCGGGCACCGGCTCGTACGCCGTCGAACTGCTCTGGGTCCAGCCCCAAGGCAAGAAGCCGATGAAGGCCGCGGACTGGGCCCGCGGCGTCCGCATCGCCCCGGACGAGCGGCTCGGCGCCTGACGGTGCCACTGCCGCTCCCCGAGGGGTCCTGGTGGGACTGGGAGGTCCGTCACTACGACGGCAGTCGGCTCACCCTCGTCGCAGACCACGACCTCTCGTACCACCACGGGCTCGAAGTCGTGTTCACGGACACCGTCTACGTCCGGTGCCCGATGGACTTCAGGGACCCGGAATTCCGCGCCCCCACGGCGGAGGAGCGCGCGGAGGTCGCCCGTCTCGTCGGCGCCGAGCCGCCCGTGCTCGTCGCCTTCGAGGCGGACGGCGGTGGCACGGAACCGGCCGTGTGTCTGATCGCGGCCGGGGACTGGGCGATCCGCCAGGGGTGTTTTCCCCGGCAGGCGCGGGCGGACGTACGCTGAGGGAGTTCGACCCCTCATTTCGTCACGCGGAGCACCTTTGAGCGAGCAGGCACGTCGTCGTCCCCACAAGCCCTACCGGCGGCCCCAGAAGGACCCCGTCCGGATGCTTGCCTTCGAGGCGCTGAGGGCGGTGGACGAGCGGGATGCCTACGCGAACCTGGTGCTGCCGCCTTTGCTGCGGAAGGCTCGCGAGAAGGAGGGACCCGAGAAGTTCGACGGGCGGGACGCGGCGCTCGCGACCGAGCTCGTGTACGGGACGCTGCGCCGCCAGGGCACGTACGACGCCATCATCTCGGCCTGCATCGACCGGCCGCTGCGTGAGGTCGACCCGCCCGTGCTCGACGTCCTCTCGCTCGGCGCGCACCAGCTGCTCGGGACGCGGATTCCCACCCACGCCGCCGTCTCCGCCAGCGTCGAGCTGGCCCGCGTGGTGCTCGGCGACGGGCGGGCCAAGTTCGTGAACGCCGTCCTGCGGAAGATCTCGCAGCAGGACCTCGACGCCTGGGTCGAGCAGGTCGCCCCGCCGTACGACGAGGACGCCGAGGACCACCTCGCCGTCGTCCACTCGCACCCCCGCTGGGTCGTCTCGGCGCTCTGGGACTCCCTCGGCGGCGGCCGTGCCGGGATCGAGGACCTCCTGGAGGCGGACAACGAGCGCCCCGAGGTCACCCTCGTCGCCCGCCCCGGCCGCTCCACGACCGAGGAGCTCGCCGCCGCCACCGAGACCCTGCCGGGCCGCTGGTCGCCGTACGCCCTGCGGATGGCCGAGGGCGGCGAGCCCGGCGCCATCGAAGCGGTCAAGGAGGGCCGGGCCGGCGTCCAGGACGAGGGCAGCCAGCTCGTCGCGATCGCCCTCGCGAACGCGCCCCTGGAAGGCTCCGACTCCCGCTGGCTCGACGGCTGCGCCGGCCCCGGCGGCAAGGCCGCCCTGCTCGGCGCCCTCGCGGCCGAGCGCGGCGCCTTCCTGCTCGCCTCCGAGAAGCAGCCGCACCGCGCCCGCCTGGTCGAGCGCGCCCTGGCCGGCAACCCCGGCCCGTACCAGGTGATCGCCGCCGACGGCACCCGCCCGCCGTGGCGCCCCGGCTCCTTCGACCGCGTCCTCGTGGACGTGCCCTGCTCGGGCCTCGGCGCCCTGCGCCGCCGTCCCGAGGCCCGCTGGCGCCGCCGCCCCGAGGACCTGGACGGTTTCGCCCCGCTCCAGCGCGCCCTGCTCACCGAGGCGCTGAGCGCGGTGCGCGTCGGGGGGATCGTGGGGTACGCGACCTGTTCGCCGCACCTCGCCGAGACCCGGGTCGTCGTCGACGACGTCCTCAAGAAGACCGGGGGCGCCGAGCTGATCGACGCCCGCCCGCTGCTGCCCGGCGTCCCGGCGCTCGGCGACGGGCCGGACGTCCAGCTGTGGCCGCATCTGCACGGTACGGACGCCATGTATCTGGCGCTGCTGCGCCGGACCGCCTGACCGAGAGGGCGCGACCCCTCGATCACCTGACCGTAATCACCCGGTCCGTCCAGGTCCCGGACTCGTCGCTTCGTACCGAAATTGGTCTGGACCGGATTCGAAACCGCTGAGCGGCAAAGAAGTGCCCAAGAACGTGGGAGGCTTGGCACATGGCGCAGATCAACCCCAGCATCCTGTCCGCGGACTTCGCCCGGCTCGCCGATGAGGCGAAGGCCGTCGGCGGCGCCGACTGGCTGCACGTCGACGTGATGGACAACCACTTCGTGCCCAACCTGACGCTGGGCGTGCCGATCGTGGAGTCGCTGGCCCGCGCCACCGACACCCCGCTCGACTGTCACCTCATGATCGAGGACCCGGACCGCTGGGCCCCGCAGTACGTGGAGGCGGGGGCCGGTTCGGTCACCTTCCACGTCGAGGCGGCCGCCGCGCCGGTGCGCCTCGCGCGCGAGATCCGGGCCAAGGGCGCCAGGGCCTCGATGGCGCTCAAGCCGGCCACGCCCATCGAGCCCTACGAGGACCTGCTCCCCGAGCTCGACATGCTGCTCATCATGACCGTCGAGCCCGGCTTCGGTGGCCAGGCCTTCCTCGACATCATGCTGCCCAAGATCCGCCGTACCCGGGAGCTGATCTCCAAGCACGGTCTGGAGCTGTGGCTCCAGGTCGACGGCGGGGTCGCCGAGTCCACGATCGAGCGGTGCGCCGAGGCCGGCGCGGACGTCTTCGTCGCCGGTTCCGCGGTGTACGGAGCGGCCGACCCGGCCGCGGCCGTCGCCTCGCTCCGGGCCCGCGCGGAGGCCGCGACGGCGTCCGCCGCGTGGGCGTGTGGCCACTGAGCCTCCGGCGGATGAACGCGGTCCGTCGGGCCGTCGACAGGACTGATCAAGGCCCGTCGTTTCTGACAGGATGAACGGCGAGTCCAGAGTGTGAACGACATCGGTATGTGACTTCCGTACGTGAACAGCGGTACGTGAACAGCAGTGAGGAGATCGCGGTGGCGGGTATGTCGGCGGGACGGTCAGCCCTGCGGATGGGCCCCGCGGAGCTGGTGCAGGCGGCGGCCATGGCCCGCCGCTTCTACCTCGAGGGCAAGTCCAAGATCCAGATCGCCGAGGAGTTCGGCGTGAGCCGCTTCAAGGTGGCCCGGGTCCTGGAGACCGCCCTGGAGCGCGACCTCGTGCGGATCGAGATCCGCGTACCGGCCGAGCTGGACGCCGAGCGCTCCGACGCGCTCCGTGCCCGCTACGGGCTGCGCCACGCCGTCGTCGTCGAGTCCCCGGCGGAGGGCGACGACGAGTCGCCCGACCCGGAGAACCTCGGCGAGGTCGCGGCCGACCTGCTCGGCGAGCTCGTCACCGAGGGCGACGTCCTCGGCCTGGCCTGGGGCCGCTCCACCATCCACATGGCGGCCGCCCTCGACCGGCTGCCGCCCTGCACGGTCGTCCAGCTCACCGGGGTGTACGACGCCGGGACCGCCGAGCGCGGCTCCGTCGAGGCCGTACGGCGCGCCGCCCAGGTCTCCGGCGGCGAGGCCCACCCCATCTACGCGCCCATGCTGCTGCCCGACCCGGCCACCGCGGCCGCGCTGCGCAGCCAGACCGGCATCGCCCGGGCCTTCGAGTACTTCGACAAGGTCACCGTCGCCTGCGTCTCCATCGGCTCCTGGGAGCCGGGCATCTCGACCGTCCACGACATGCTCTCCGACGCCGAGCGGGCCCACTACGCCTCCCTGGGCGTCGCCGCCGAGATGTCCGCGCACCTCTTCGACACCGAGGGCCGGCGGGTCGGCCGCGACCTCGGCGAGCGCTGCATCACCGTCGAGGCGGACCGGCTGCGCCGCATCCCCGAGGTCGTGGCGATCGCCGGCGGCCAGCGCAAGGCGGCCGCGATCGGCGCGGTGCTCCGCTCCGGGCTCGTCACCAGCCTGGTCACCGACCGCGCCGCGGCGGACTACCTCCTCACCGAGTCCAGCCCGGGCACGCACCCGGCGCTCGACCGCAAGGACCCCGACGGCAGCTGAACACCGCTTGTCGAGAGGGGCCGGAGCCGACCGTGACGATATGTTCGGGACATGCTGCTCCGGCCCCTGCGCGTTCTCCTCGCGCTCGTCCTCGCCGTCCTCCTGGCCGGGTGCTCCTCGGCGGGCGGCGGCGGGACCGGTACCGCCGCCCAAGCCCCCACCCGTACCACCGCGACCTCCGGGACCGGCGCGGCCTCCGCGCCGACCGGGACCTCCGGGCTCCCCACCGTACGGATCTCGCAGCTGCCGCCCGAGGCGCGGCAGACACTCGCCCTCATCGCGCGCGGCGGGCCCTTCCCGTACGCCAAGGACGGCACGGTCTTCTCGAACTTCGAGCGGGTCCTGCCCCGCGAGGAGCGCGGCTACTACCACGAGTACACGGTGAAGACCCCCGGCGAACGCGACCGGGGGGCCCGCCGGATCGTCACCGGACGCGGCGGCGAGACCTACTACACCGACGACCACTACGAGACCTTCCGGGAGGTGGTCACGGATGAGGCTTGACGACCCCGTCGTCCTCGACCTGACCGGAGTCACGGACAAGGCCGCCCTCATGGACCGGTGCGCCGAGGCACTCGCCCTGCCCGACTGGTTCGGCCGCAACTGGGACGCCCTCGCCGACTGCCTCACCGACCTGCCGGAGCCGGTCACCCTCGTCGTCACCGGCTGGCAGGCGTACGCCAGGACGCGCCCGCGTGAGTGGGGAACCGCCCAGGAGGTCTTCGCCACGGCCGTCGAAGAACGCCCCACGAGCCTCTCCGTCCTCCTCGTCCTCGGCGAGCCTTCGGAGGATCCGACAAAGGGCATGTCGCAAGCCTCGGATGATTAGCCCGGGGCTGGTATTCGTACCGGCGTGGGACAATGAACTACGTGCTTTTTCCCCTGGCTGAAATGCCTAGGGGCCGATCCGAACGACTGGGATGTCAGCACGTGCGTTTCCTCAATGACGTCAAGCCGCCCTACGACCTGACGTACGACGATGTGTTCATGGTGCCGAGCCGCTCGGCCGTCGGTTCCCGCCAGGCCGTGGACCTCTCCTCGCCCGACGGGACCGGGACGACCATCCCGCTCGTCGTCGCCAACATGACCGCCATCGCCGGCCGCCGGATGGCCGAGACCGTCGCCCGCCGCGGCGGCCTGGTCGTCATCCCGCAGGACATCCCGATCGAGGTCGTCACCGACGTCATCTCGTGGGTGAAGAGCCGCCACCACGTCCTCGACACCCCGATCGTGCTGGAGCCGCACCAGACCGTCGCCGACGCGCTCTCGCTGCTGCCGAAGCGCGCCCACGACGCCGGTGTCGTCGTCGACGAGGACCGCCGTCCGGTGGGCGTCGTCACCGACGCCGACCTCTCCGGCGTCGACCGCTTCACGCAGCTCTCCGAGGTCATGTCCAGGGACCTGCTGCTCCTGGACGCCGACATCGACCCGCGCGAGGCCTTCAACACCCTCGACGCCCACAACCGGCGCTACGCCCCGGCCGTGGACGCGGACGGCAAGCTCGTCGGCATCCTCACCCGCAAGGGCGCCCTGCGCGCGACCCTGTACTCCCCGGCCGTCGACGCCCAGGGACGGCTCCGCATCGCCGCCGCCGTCGGCATCAACGGCGACGTCGCCGGCAAGGCCAAGCAGCTGCTCGACGCGGGCGTCGACACGCTCGTCATCGACACCGCGCACGGCCACCAGGAGTCGATGATCTCCGCCATCCGGACCGTGCGGGCGCTCGACCCGCAGGTCCCGATCGTCGCGGGCAACATCGTCGCCGCCGAGGGCGTCAAGGACCTCATCGAGGCGGGCGCCGACATCATCAAGGTCGGCGTCGGCCCCGGCGCCATGTGCACCACCCGCATGATGACCGGCGTCGGCCGGCCGCAGTTCTCGGCCGTCCTGGAGTGCGCCGCCGAGGCGAAGAAGTACGGCAAGCACGTCTGGGCCGACGGCGGTGTCCGTCACCCGCGCGACGTCGCCATGGCGCTCGCCGCCGGTGCGTCCAACGTGATGATCGGCTCCTGGTTCGCCGGGACGTACGAGTCCCCGGGCGACCTCCAGCACGACGCCAAGGGCCGTGCGTACAAGGAGTCCTTCGGCATGGCCTCGGCCCGCGCCGTCCGCAACCGGACGTCGGACGAGTCCGCGTACGACCGCGCCCGCAAGGCGCTGTTCGAGGAGGGCATCTCCACCTCGCGGATGTTCCTCGACCCGCAGCGTCCGGGCGTCGAGGACCTGATCGACTCGATCATCGCGGGCGTGCGGTCGTCCTGCACCTACGCCGGTGCGGCCTCGCTCGCCGAGTTCGAGGAGAAGTCGGTGGTCGGGATCCAGTCGGCGGCGGGCTACGCGGAGGGCAAGCCGCTGCACGCGAGCTGGAGCTAGTCCTTAGTGTGCCGTCGGGCCCCCGGGAGAACCACCTCCCGGGGGCCCGCCGTCGTTGCGCGCCCCGCCCCCGTTGTGGGCATGCGTTCCGCCGGGGCGGTGTCCACCCACCCGCCCCCGTTGTGGGCAATCGTCCCGCTGGGGCGATGGGGGTCCCCCCTGCTCGAGCGGAGCCGAGAGCTTGGGGGAGGGTGGGCACAACGGACCCGCGCCTTGCCGGCGCCAGAGGCTTCCGAGCCTGGACCCGCACCACGTTGTGCGCCGCCACTCGTGGTGCGGGTCCAGGCGCGGAAGGCGGAGGCGCCGCCAGGGGCGCCGTCCCGTGTGCCCACCCGTCCCGCCCCAGCGGGACGATTGCCCACACGGGCGGGGGCAGCGGGTCCACGCGGGCGGCGGCGCGGGCGCGCACGGGCGGGCGCAGGGCCACGCGGGCGGGGGGCGCGCGTCCACACCGGCGGCGCGGGTCCACGTGGGCGGGGGCGCCGCCCAGTTGGCGCGTGGCGGGGTCTCACGGGTCCGGGGGCAGGGTGCCGCGCAGCGCCGTCGCCACCGCCGTGCCCAGACGCTTGTGGCCCGCGTCGTTCGGGTGCAAGCCGTCCGCCAGGTGTTCCGGGCCCAGGAGCGGCCGGCCCGAGAGGACCCGCAGGTGGGGGTCGCCTTCCGCCGCCAGGTCCCGGCCCGCCCGCTCCATGGCCCTGCGCAGCTCCGTGAGCGTCGCGCCGAGGGCGTTGCGGGTGTGCTCCGCCTCCGGGCGCAGGACCGGCGAGACGATCAGGAGCGGCGTGTCCGGGTGGCCCCGGCGGACGAGGCCCACGAAGGCGCGGACGGTCGCGTAGAGCCAGTCCGCCGTGGCGGGGACCCGGGACCAGCAGTTGGTGCCGAAAGCGAGGGTGATCAGATCGCCCGGGAGCCGGGCCAGGTGTTCCGCCAGGGGCAGCTCGCCCCGGGCCCCGCCCGCGTATCCCAGGTTCACCGTGTCCAGGCCCAGGAGCCGGCCCGCCGTGGCCGGCCACGAGTGCGCCGGGCGGGTCGACCACCAGCCCTCGGTGATCGAGTCGCCGTGGACGAGCCAGCGGGGCCGCGCCGGGGCGGGCGAGAGGGCGCCCCCGACGGCCCGCAGGGCGAGCGGCACGGGCGCCTGGCCCTCCGGGAGGTGGAGGGTGAACACGCCGCCCTCCGGGGGCAGGGGGAGCCTCACGACGGCCTCCGGTGCCGGAGTCGCGTTCGTCTCGCCGACGAGCCGCGTGCCCCGCCAGAGCGCGAAGCAGTGGCGCAGTTCCCGCAGCGGGTCGTCCGGCGCCGGGACGGTCGCCCGGTAGCGGAGGTCCACCGCGCGCGTACCGGGCGTGGCCGTGAACTCGATCCGTACCCCGATGGGCAGCGCGGCCCGTTCGGCGATGTCCCACGGCAGCCGTTCGAGGTCGTCGGGGTCGGCGCGTACGGGCCGGCCCTGGTCCAGCCAGGCCGTGCCGCGCAGGAACGGTGCTGGGTCGAGCCAGTGCACGGGGTCTCCGATCGTGGCGTCGGGAGCGGTCGTCAGGGGCTCGCAGCGTCGGTCATTCCGCACGAGGAGTCCATACGCGTGCGCGTGCCGGTTCACACCCCGATGTGTCGATTCATGCGGGGGAGCGCAATGTTTGCCCGTCTGTGCCCGAAGCGCGCAATGATCATCCGGCACTGCGCAACAACCCTGCATTACGACTGCGAAGCACTTCCCCTTAGGCTCGTGCCCCGTACCAGGAGTGGCGGCGACCGCCTGCTCGGCGGTTTCCGTCCCCCGTGGGCCTGCTTCGGCATGCCCACGCACCGCCGCGGTCCCGCTTCCGCCTACAGGCAGCGATAAGGAGCCTCCGCAGTGCTGGATCACGGCGCAGCCCCACCGGTCGACGACACGACCACCCCGAAGACCTCCGTTCTCGGCGCACTGGTCCGGCGCAAGCCGGTGGAACGCCTGGTCGACGAGGGTGGCCAGGGTGAGGGCGGCAGTCTCCGCCGCTCGCTCTCGATGTGGCAGCTGACCATGATCAGCATCGGCGCCACGCTCGGCACCGGCATCTTCGTCGTCCTCGGCGGCGCCGTGCCGAAGGCCGGCCCGGCCGTCACGATCGCCTTCGTGATCGCCGGCCTGACGGCCCTGTTCTCGGCTCTCTCGTACGCCGAGCTGGCGGGCTCCATACCGGTCGCCGGGTCCTCGTACTCGTACGCGTACGCAACGATGGGCGAACTCGTCGCCTGGGTCTGCGGCTGGTGTCTGGTCCTGGAGTACGGCGTCTCCGTCGCCGCCGTCGCGGTCGGCTGGGGCGAGTACCTCAACGAGCTGCTCGACGGCACGATCGGCGTCACGATCCCCGACGTGCTCTCCTCGGCCCCGGGCGAGGGCGGCATCATCAACCTGCCCGGTCTGATCGTCGTCCTGCTCGCGATGGTGTTCCTGCTCGGTGGCGCCCGCGAGTCCGCCGTCGTCAACACGATCATGGTCGTGGTGAAGATCGCCGCGCTTGCCCTCTTCTGCGCGATCGGCTTCATGGGCTTCAAGTCCGGCAACTACAAGGACTTCATGCCGCTCGGCATGACCGGTGTTGGCGCCGCGAGCGCCAGCCTCTTCTTCTCGTACATCGGCTTCGACGCCGCCTCCACGGCCGGCGAGGAGGCGAAGAACCCCAAGCGCGACCTGCCCCGCGCGATCATGCTCTCGCTGCTCATCGTCACCGCCCTCTACGTCCTGGTCGCCGCCGTCGCGGTCGGCGCGTGGAACTGGAAGGAGTTCGAGGGCTCCGAGGCCACGCTCGCGGCGATCATGAACGACGTCACCGGGCAGACCTTCTGGGGCACCATGCTCGCCGCCGGCGCGGTCATCTCCATCGCCAGCGTCGTCCTCACCGTGCTCTACGGCCAGACCCGCATCCTCTTCGCGATGTCCCGCGACGGTCTGGTCCCCAAGGTCTTCGGCAAGGTCAGCGGCAAGACCGGCACCCCGCGCATCAACACGGTCATCGTCTCGCTCTTCTGCGCCGTCCTCGCGTCGGTCGTCCCGCTCTACAAGCTCGTCGACGCCACCAGCATCGGCACGCTCTTCGCCTTCGGCCTGGTCAACATCGCGGTCATCGTGCTCCGCCGCACCCGCCCGGACATGCCGCGCACCTTCAAGGTGGCCCTCGGCCCGGTCTTCCCGATCCTCGGCCTGGGCTTCTGCGTGTACAACATGTTCGGCCTCGACGCCGTCACCTGGGTGGTCTTCGGTTGCTGGATGGCCGCCGGGCTCGTGTTCTACTTCCTGTACGGCATGCGCCGCTCCCGACTGGCCACGGCTCCGGCCCTGGCAGAGGCTCCAGCAGAGAAGTGATCCACCCGTAGTGCGACTCAACGACCTCGACGAACGCATCGTCCACGCCCTCGCGGAAGACGCCCGCCGCAGCTACGCCGACATCGGCTCGCTGGTCGGACTCTCCGCCCCCGCCGTGAAGCGGCGCGTGGACCGGCTCCGGGCCGAGGGTGCCATCACCGGATTCACCGTCCGGGTGGACCCGGCGGCGCTCGGCTGGGAGACCGAGGGCTTCGTCGAGATCTACTGCCGCCACAACACCTCGCCGGACGACATCCGGCGAGGTCTGGAGCGGTACCCCGAGGTGGTGTCCGCGTCGACCGTCACCGGTGACGCGGACGCCGTCGTCCAGGTCTTCGCCTCGGACATGCGCCACTTCGAGCGCGTCCTGGAACGGATCGCGGGCGAGCCCTTCGTGGAGCGCACCAAGTCCGTCCTGGTGCTCTCGCCGCTGCTGCGGCGCTTCTCCTCGGGCTCGCCGGCGTAGCACCCGCGGGTGCGGGCGGCCCGGGCGGTGCGGGCCGTGGTTCCCGCACCGCCCCGCGCCCGCCCACCCCCGTGGGGCGGTCTACTCGGTCGGGTAGACGAACTCCCAGGGCAGCACCTTGAAGTCGCCCGTCCCCTCCTCGACCTTCTCGAACGGCGCGCCGCTGATGCACGGCGGCACCTTGTCCTTCTGCGGGTCCGCGGTCATCCAGGTGTAGCCGAGCCGGTCACCGGCGGGATCGTCGTGCACCGTGACGCCGACGCGCGCCTTCTTGAACTCCTTCACATCGGTCTCCACGACGACGCCGGACACCACGGCCACCTTGCCGCCCGTGGTGAGGCAGTCCACCTTGACCTTCGCGTATCCGCCCCAGTCGCCCTTGTAGTGGCTGAAGCGGAACGTTCCGGTGGCCTTCATCGGATCCTGCCGGTCGGCCCCGGCCAGATGCGCGTCGAAGCTGAACGTGATGTCGTCCCCGGCCGGCCGGTACAGCTTCGCGGTGCCGGTCAGCGCGGCGGCCTCCGAGACGGCGGCCGGGGCGGGGGAGTGGTCCCCCGAGGCGACGGCGACACCCCCGGCCCCCAGCGTGAGCAGAATCGCGGCGGCGACGGCGACGGTCTTCGTGCGGCGCTTCATCGTGGTCCCTTTCGGCAGGTCGTCCGGCGGGTCTTCCGGACGACCACCACTCTTCCGCGCAGGTCCCGCCGCGGCGTCGCGCCACAGAACGGTCCTCGTCTCCGCCGCGCGGCGGGGGAGCCGTACGACCCCGGTCGGAGCCGTACGCAACGAATCGACGCCCCGGCCGTCGATCGCGCAACGGTTCGACGGTCGGTCCGCAACGCTGCCGCCTTGTCCCGGGAGAGCGCGAAACCGTACCGTTTTTGACGTCTTCCCCCTCAACTTTCGACCCCCGAGGATCGCCGATGCCCGCGCTGCGCACCGCCCTGCTCCAGAGCTCAGGCGAGCTCGGTGACGTGGCCGCCAACCTCAAGATCCTCGACGAGGCCGCCGCCCGCGCCGCGGCCGCCGGCGCGAGCGTGCTGCTCGCCCCCGAGCTCTTCCTCACCGGCTACGCCATCGGCGCCGACATCGCGCGCCTGGCCGAGCCGTCCGACGGCCCCTCCGCCCGCGCCGTCGCGGCGATCGCCGTGCGCCACGGCCTGGCCGTCGGCTACGGCTACCCGGAGCGGGACACCGAGCGGCACGGCGTCCTGTACAACGCCGCGCAGCTCATCGGCGCCGACGGCGTGCCGCTCGTGCAGTACCGCAAGACCCACCTCTTCGGGGGCTTCGAGACGCAGTGGTTCACCCCCGGTGACCAGCCGGTCGTCCAGGCGGAGCTCGACGGGCTCACCGTCGGCATGATGATCTGCTACGACGTCGAGTTCCCCGAGAACGTGCGGGCGCACGCGCTGGCCGGTACGGACCTCCTCCTCGTACCGACCGCGCTCATGCACCCCGCCGAGGTCGTGCCCCTCTCCGTGGTGCCGGTCCGCGCCTTCGAGAACCAGCTCTACATCGCGTACGCCAACCGGACCGGCCCCGAGGGCGACTTCGAGTTCGTCGGCCTCTCCACCCTGGCCGGCCCCGACGGCACTCCCCGGGCCCGCGCCGGTCGCGGCGAGGACCTCGTCCTCGGCGACGTCGACCCGGCCCTCCTCGCGGCCTCCCGCGAGGAGAACCCCTACCTCCGCGACCGGCGCCCGGACCTCTACGGCCCCCTCGTCTGAGCCGAGTCCGAGCCGAGTCCGCACCGGCCCCCGCCGCCCCCACCCTCCCCGCTTCACCTTTTTCCGTGCAAGGAGTCCGTACCCCATGACGTCCACGGTGCCCACGACCGCCGTCCCCCACAGCGACGGCCAGCCGCCGATCACCATGTTCGGTCCGGACTTCCCGTACGCCTACGACGACTTCCTGGCCCACCCGGCCGGGCTCGGCCAGATACCGGCCACCGAGCACGGCACCGAGGTCGCGGTCATCGGCGGCGGGCTCTCCGGCATCATCGCCGCCTACGAGCTCATGAAGATGGGCCTCAAGCCCGTCGTCTACGAGGCCGACGAGATCGGCGGCCGGCTGCGCACCGTCGGCTTCGAGGGCACCGGCACCGAGGGCCTCACCGCCGAGATGGGCGCCATGCGCTTCCCGCCCTCCTCGACCGCGCTCCAGCACTACATCGACCTGGTCGGCCTGGAGACCAAGCCCTTCCCGAACCCGCTGGCCGAGTCGACCCCGTCGACCGTCGTCGACCTCAAGGGCGAGTCGCACTACGCCACCACCGTCGACGACCTCCCGCAGGTCTACCGCGACGTGATGAACGCGTGGAACGCCTGTCTGGACGAGGGCGCCGACTTCTCCGACATGAACCAGGCCATGCGCGAGCGCGACGTCCCGCGCATCCGCGAGATCTGGTCGAAGCTCGTCGAGAAGCTCGACAACCAGACCTTCTACGGCTTCCTCTGCGACTCCGAGGCCTTCAAGTCCTTCCGGCACCGCGAGATCTTCGGCCAGGTCGGCTTCGGCACCGGCGGCTGGGACACCGACTTCCCCAACTCCATCCTGGAGATCCTCCGCGTCGTCTACACCGAGGCCGACGACCACCACCGCGGCATCGTCGGCGGCTCGCAGCAGCTGCCGCTGCGCCTGTGGGAGCGCGAGCCGGAGAAGATCGTCCACTGGGCGCAGGGCACCTCGCTCAGCTCCCTGCACGAGGGCGCCCCGAAGCCGGCCGTGACCCGGCTGAACCGGACCGCCGGCAACCGGATCACGGTCACCGACGCCTCCGGCGACATCCGTACGTACCAGGCGGCGATCTTCACCGCCCAGTCCTGGATGCTGCTGTCCAAGATCGCCTGCGACGACTCGCTCTTCCCGATCGACCACTGGACCGCGATCGAGCGCACCCACTACATGGAGTCCTCGAAGCTGTTCGTCCCCGTCGACCGGCCGTTCTGGCTGGACAAGGACGAGGAGACCGGCCGGGACGTCATGTCGATGACGCTGACCGACCGGATGACCCGCGGCACCTACCTCCTGGACGAGGGCCCGGACAAGCCGGCCGTCATCTGCCTCTCGTACACCTGGTGCGACGACAGCCTGAAGTGGCTGCCGCTCTCGGCGAACGAGCGCATGGAGGTCATGCTGAAGTCGCTCGGCGAGATCTACCCGAAGGTCGACATCCGGAAGCACATCATCGGCAACCCGGTGACGGTCTCCTGGGAGAACGAGCCCTTCTTCATGGGCGCCTTCAAGGCGAACCTGCCGGGCCACTACCGCTACCAGCGCCGCCTGTTCACGCACTTCATGCAGGACCGGCTGCCCGAGGACAAGCGGGGCATCTTCCTCGCCGGCGACGACATCTCCTGGACGGCCGGCTGGGCCGAGGGCGCGGTGCAGACGGCGCTCAACGCGGTCTGGGGCGTCATGAACCACTTCGGCGGCGCGACCGACGGCACCAACCCGGGTCCGGGCGACGTGTACGACGAGATCGCCCCGGTCGAGCTGCCGGAGGACTGAGCCGTACGGTTCAGGGCCTGGTGAGCGGGGTCAGCAGCATCCGGCCCACCAGGCCCACCGACCGGTCGAGGCGCTCGGTGAACTCCCCGGCGAGCTCGGGCAGGCCGCGCAGCTGCCAGAGCGAGCGCGCGGCGAGCCACGCGCCGTCCCTCGCCCGGTCCAGGCTCCAGCAGCCGAGCAGATGTGTCAGCGGGTCCGCGATCTCCAGGAGGTCCGGGCCCGGCATCAGTTCCTCCCGGATGCGCTCCTCCAGGAGGACGAGGATGTCGCCGACCCGGTCGAACTCGTCCTCCAGGTCGTCCGGCGCGCACTCCAGGGTCCGGCAGGCGTCGACGACCGCGAGCGCCAGGTCGTGGCCGATGTGGGCGTTGATCCCGGCGAGCGCGAACTGCAGCGGCCGTACGCCGGGATGGCGGCGGTAGTGGAAGAGGGGCCGCCAGCACGCGGGCGCGGGGCGGCCGGTGGTGACGGCGTCGACCGCCGCGAGATAGCGCTCGGCGAACCGGACGTCGAGGGTGGCGGCGGCCCTCCGGTCGGCGAAGGTGCCCGCCTCGATGGCGTGGCCGATCTCCTCGGTGACCGTCAGATAGACCCGGTTGAAGACGGCGACCCCGTCGGCCGGATGCCAGGCGCCCCGCAGGGCCCGCATCCGGTCCACCACGGGGTCGACCGCCAGGAACTGTCCGATCCGCTCTTCGGTACACCGGGTCTGCGCCATGGGGGCAGGCTCCCAGCCGCCGGGCCCGGCAGGGAACTCATCGGGCCCGGCTTACCCAGAACGGGCGAATCACTCAGTTCTTCGACACGTTGTCCGGCTGCGTCTCGTACGAGCTGGTGCCGGCGTCGAGGAGCGGCTCCTGCGTCTTGAGGTGCGCCGGGGCGAAGGCGCGCAGCACGTGGTAGCCGGTGATGACGACGATCGTGCCGAGGGCGATGCCGCCCAGCTCGAAGGTGTCGGTGAAGGTCAGCTTCACGCCGCCGACGCCGATGATGATGCCGGCGGCGGCAGGGACCAGGTTGAGCGGATTGCGCAGGTCGACCTTGGCGTTGATCCAGATCTGGGCGCCGAGCAGGCCGATCATGCCGTACAGGATGACGGTGATGCCGCCGAGGACACCGCCGGGGATCGCCGCGACGACCGCGCCGAACTTGGGGCAGAGACCGAAGAGCAGCGCGAAGCCGGCGGCGGCCCAGTAGGCGGCGGTCGAGTAGACGCGGGTGGCGGCCATGACGCCGATGTTCTCGGAGTACGTGGTGTTCGGCGGGCCGCCCACGGCCGTCGACAGCATCGAGGCGGCGCCGTCTGCGGCGATCGCGGTGCCGAGCTGGTCGTCCAGGTTGTCGCCGGTCATCTCGCCGACGGCCTTGACGTGTCCGGCGTTCTCGGCGATCAGGGCGATGACCACGGGCAGCGCGACGAGGATCGCGGACCACTCGAAGCTCGGGCCGTGGAGGGACGGCAGGCCGATCCAGTCGGCCTGGGAGACGCCGGAGAGGTCGAGCCGCCAGTGGTCGGTGACCTGGCCGCCCGGGGACACCGAGTGGATCTTGCCGAAGACGAGGTCGAAGACCCAGGAGATCGCATAGCCGAAGACCAGGCCGAGGAAGATCGCGATCCGGGACCAGAAGCCGCGCAGACAGACCACGGCCAGGCCGGTGAACAGCATCACGAGCAGGGCCGTCCACTGGTCCTGCGGCCAGTACGTCGAGGCGGTGACCGGCGCCAGGTTGAAGCCGATCAGCATGACGACGGCGCCGGTCACGATCGGCGGCATCGCCGCGTGGATGATCCGGGCGCCGAACCTCCGGACGGCGAGACCGGCCAGGAAGAGCACCGCGCCGACGACGAGGACCGCGCCGGTCACCGTGGCGCTGGTGCCGCCGGAGGCGCGGATGGCGGCGGCGACGCCGACGAAGGAGAGCGAGCAGCCCAGGTAGGACGGGACGGTGCCGCGGGTCGCGAGCAGGAAGATCGCGGTCGCGACACCGGACATCATGATCGCGAGGTTCGGGTCGAGCCCCATGAGGACCGGGGCGACGAAGGAGGCGCCGAACATCGCGACGACGTGCTGGGCGCCGAGGCCGACCGTACGGGGCCAGGAGAGCCGTTCGTCCGGACGGACGACCGCTCCCGGAGCGGGTGTTCTCCCGTCGCCGTGCAGGGTCCAGCGCACGCCGAGGTTCATGAGGTCGCTCCCGTTCTCCGGTTCCGGCGGCCGTGTCGCGACCGCAAAAGATCAGCCACATGGTATGCGCGGTATGTGCCACCGCCGGACCGGATTCCGGACGACCGGCACCGGAGGCCCCGGCCTGATCCGACGTGAATGGTCGGACACCCCCTAGCCCACCGGGCCGGCGCTCTTCGCGGGCGCGGGTGTCGACGACGCCGCCTCCCGGCCGCCCGTCCTGAGCACGCCCGCGCCGAGCACGAGACCCAGGGCGAGCAGGGTGACCAGGCCGAAGGAGAAGACGAGCGAGGTCGCGTCGGCGATGCCGCCGATCGCCGAGGGGGCGATCAGCCCCGAGGTGTACGTGATGGTGGCGACGCCCGCGATGGCCTGGCTCGGGTTCGGGCCGCTGTGCCCGGCCGCGGCGAAGGCCAGCGGGACGACGACGGCGATCCCGAGCCCGATCAGACCGAAACCGGCCATCGCGACGGCGGCGTGCGGGGCGAGGACCACCAGGACCCCGCCGAGGGTGGCGACGGCGCCCCCGACCCGTACCGTACGGACCGCGCCGAAGCGGTCCACCACCCGGTCGCCGACCAGCCGCGCCACCGCCATCGTCAGCGCGAAGGCGGTCGTGGAGGCGGCCGCGAGCCCCGCCGAGCTGCCCAGCTCGTCCCGGAGGTAGACGGCCGACCAGTCGAGGCTGGCGCCCTCCGCGAACACCCCGCAGAAGCCGATGGCGCCGATGATCAGCGCGGACCTCGGCGGCAGCGAGAAGCGCGGCGGCGGCTCCTCCTCCGGGGTGCTGCGGACGTCCAGCACGCCCTGGCAGAAGACCAGGCCGAGTGCGGTGAGCACGAGGGCCGCGATCAGGTGGTGGAGCCGGGCGTCGCCGCCGAGGTGCGCGGCGACCGTGCCGGCGGCGGAGCCGAGCAGGGCGCCCACGCTCCACATGCCGTGCAGGCTGGACATGATGGACCTGCCGAGCCGGTTCTCGGTCTCGACGCCGAGCGCGTTCATCGCCACGTCGGACATGCCCGCCGTCGCCCCGTACACGAGGAGCGCGCCGCACAGCCCCCAGATGTTCGGGGCGAGCGAGGGCAGGGTGAGGGCGAGCGTCCACAGGGCGAGCAGGCCGCGGAGCGCGGTGCGGGCGCCGAAGCGGTGCGAGACGGCCCCGGCGAGCGGCATCGCGAGGGAGGCGCCGAGCGCGGGGAAGGCGAGCGCGAGCCCGAGCTGCCCGGCGCTGACGCCCGCGTGTTCCTGGATCCAGGGGATCCGGGTCGCGAAGCTGCCGGTGACCGCGCCGTGGACGCAGAAGACGGCGGCGACGGCGAAGCGCGCCCGCCGGAGGCGATCGGTGCTTGTGACGGTCTCCGCCGCCATGGGCCCTCCCTGTGGTCGTGGTGGTGCCTCGTTGTGCCGCGTAAACTATCAGGAACCCTGCCTGATAAATAGACCGTGGGAGGGAGTCCCGCTCCCCACGCGTCTGAGAGGATCGCCGCATGGCCGCATCCCCGAGCACCGCACGAGCCATCAACGACCGGTTCGCCCTGCGACTGCTCCAGGACGAAGGTCCGTTGACGGCCACTCAGCTCAAGACGCTCACCGGACTCTCCCGCCCGACCGTCGCCGACCTCGTCGAGCGGCTCCAGGGCTCGGGCCTCGTCCACGTCGTCGGCGAGGCCGGAGCCGAGCGCCGCGGTCCCAACGCCAAGCTGTACGGGATCGTCGCCGACCGCGCCCACCTCGCCGCCCTCGACGTCCGGACCCGCTCGGTCTCCGTCACCGTCGCCGATCTCCTCGGCACCACCCTCGCCGAGGCCTCCGTCCCCGTCGGCGACGACCACGGCACGGGACCGGCCGTCGAGAAGGCGGTCGCGCTCCTGGAGCGGACCGTGAAGGAGGCGGGCGCCGACCGGCTGCACAGCGTCGCCGTCGGCGCCCCCGGGCTCATCGACCCCGCCACCGGCGAGCTGCGCGACTCCTCCGGGCTGCCCGCCTGGCACCGGCGGCTCGTCGGCGTCCTCCAGGAACGACTGCCCGCCCACGTCCTCGTCGAGAACGAGACCAACCTGGCCGCCGTCGCCGAACTCCGCGAGGGCGCCGCCCGCGACCGCGAGGACTTCGTGCTGCTCTGGCTCGGCCAGGGCGTCGGCGCCGCCGTCGTGCTCGACGGCCGGCTGCGCCGGGGAGCCTCCGGCGGCGCGGGGGAGATCGGCTTCCTACCGGTCCCGGGCACCTCCGGGCTGCCCTCGGCCACCGGCTGCGACGGCGGCTTCCACGAGCTGGCCTGCGCGGCGGCCGTGGACACCCTCGCCGCCGCCCACGGCCTCGACCCGGCGGACGCGCTGGCCTCGGGCCACGGCCCCTTCCTCGACGCCCTCGCCCGCCGCCTCGCCGTCGGCGCGGCCGCCGTCGTCTCCGTCCTCGACCCCGGCTGCGTGGTCCTCGCCGGGGAGACCGGCCACCAGGGCGGGGCCGGGCTCGCCGCGCGCGTGGAGGCCGAACTCGCGGCCCTCTCCCCGCTCCGCACGGAGGTCCGCGCCACCGCCCTGGGTGACGCGGCGGTCCTGCGCGGCGCCCTGCTCCGGGCGCGGGACGCGGCCCAGGACGAGCTGTTCCCGTAGGCCAAGGGGGCGTCCTGCCGATCAGGCCGGGCTCGCCGAGACACCCCTAGGGGGTGTCGTAGCGCCGCGCGAGGTACTCCTCGAAGGTCACCCGGCCCACCGCCCGTTCCGGCGCCAGCAGGTCGCCGCGGCGCAGTCCCGCGTAGACGCGGCCCGGCAGTGGCATCTCCAGGAGGCGGCGCCGGCCGCCGGTGGCCCGCAGATAGGCATGGGCCAGCTCCGGGAACGTACGGATCTCCGGGCCGGCCATGTCCTCCACCCGGCCCGCCGGGGGCCCGGCGGCGAGCTCGGAGAGGCGCGCCGCCACCTCCGTCACCTCCACCGGCTGGGCCCGGACGTCCCTGGGCAGCGGCATCACGGGCGGCTTGGCGAGCACCTGGAAGAGCTGGACGACCAGATCGTGGAACTGGGTGGCGCGCAGCAGGGTCCACGGGGTGCCGGAGCCCTGGATCATGCGCTCCACGGCGTACTTGGTCCGGAAGTAGCCGAGCGGCACCCGGTCGACACCGATGATCGAGATGTACAGCAGGTGCGGCACCCCGGCCCGCCGCACGGCCTCGATCAGGAGGCGGGCCGCCTCCTTGTCGCCGCGCCGGATGTTGCTGCAGTGGACGACAGCGTCCACCCCGTCGACCGCCCGGTCGAGCACCGGTCCGCCCTTGCGCAGGTCGACGGCGTACGGCGGTGAGTGCCGGCTGAGCACCCGCACCTCGTGGCCGTCGGCGCGCAGCCGCTCGCAGACGGGCCGTCCGAGCGTTCCCGTGCCGCCGGTCACCAGGATCGTGCTCATGCCTCAAGCCTGACCGCCCCGGAGCGGGAACGCGACCGCGCCGCGCCCCGGACAGGGGGGCGCGGCGCGGTGGGCCCGGCGGCGGCAAGGGCCGTGAGTGACCGCCGCCGGGGGTTCAGCCGAGGGTCGTCGGAGGGAGCGCTTCAGCAGGCGCCGAGGTCCTTCCAGACGCCCCAGTCACCGGTCGTGCCCGGCTCCTCGTTCTGGGTCCACCACTGGGCCTTCCACTTGTGGCCCTTGTGGGAGACCTCGTTGCCGGCGTTGTAGATCGTGCCGGCCACGTACGCCGGGGCGGTGCAGCCCGTGGTGGGCGGCGTCGTCGGAGGCGTGGTCGGGGGAGTCGTCGTCGGCGGGGTGGTGGGCTCGGTCGTCGGGGGCGTGGTCGGCGGGGTGGTGGTGCCCGGCTCCACGACCGTCGTGCCGCGCGCCAGGTCACCGGCGAGGGCGTACGTCGTGCCGTTGATGTTCACCGTCCAGTTGGAGGGGGTGGACACCGGCAGGTAGTAGTTGAAGGCCAGGTCGACCGTCGCGCCCGGGGCGAGGGACTGCCAGGCCGGGAGCTTCAGGGAGACGCGGTGGAAGTCGCCCTTCAGGCCGCCCACGTTGGAGCCCGTGTGGTCGCTGCTGATGACCTTCGTGCCGAAGCCGGACTGGTCGGAGGCGTTGTTCGGGGCGGAGGTGCCGTAGTCGAACTGGAACTCCGTACCGCCGGGCAGGGTCGTCGCCGTGTTGTTGGTGATCTTGATCTTCGGGGTGATCGGGTAGTTCGAGTCGCCCAGCTTGAACTCGGTGAACTGGGTGTCGATCTTCACGGCCTGGGTCGGCAGCGCCTTGTTCGACTTCTTCGCGCCGTACGGGGTGGCCGCCTTGAACTTGTCGTACATCAGCGAGGTGAGCGTGGAGCCCATCTCGTACTGGCCCTTGGTGGCGTTCCAGGCGTAGTCGCCGGCCATCTCCCAGACCATGGTGCCGCCGATGCCGCGGTCGACCACGTAGTCGGCCTTGGCGGCCACGGACTGCTCGTCCTCGGTGGAGAGGAAGACCTTCTTCTCGGCGTTCCACAGCCACGGCGCGACCAGGGTCGCGTCGTACTTGCGGGCGTAGGTGCCGGTCAGCGTGGTGGTGGCGGGGAAGCCGTACTGGGTGACGTAGTCGCCGACGATCCCCTTCTCCAGGTTCTTCGCGTGCCACATCGGGTTGGATCCGGCGGGCGACTCGACACCGTTGGTGTCCTTGTCGTGCCAGAGGTTGTCGATGCCGGTGGCGCCGTCGCCGCACTTGGTCAGGCCGGCTCCGGCCGGACAGGTGGTCGCGGAGGCCTTGCCCCACAGGCCGTCGGTGCCGCCCTGCACGTTCTTGTGGCCGCGGGTGTAGTACGGCAGGCCGATGTTGATGCGGCCGGCCGGCATGGAGCCGCGGAAGTAGTGGTACGCCCAGTCGGTGTTGAGGTAGCCGATGGAGCCGTACTGCGAGGAGCCGTAGACGTTGGCCGCGGCGAGCTCGGCGTCCTTGCCGTCGTCGAAGAGCGAGGCGTTGGGGCCGACGTACTCGTTCCAGGCGCCGTGCAGGTCGTAGGACATGATGTTGACGTAGTCCAGGTACTTCTGCATCTGGAAGGTCTCCATGCCGCGCAGCAGGTAGCCGGAGGAGGGGGCGGCGACGGTCAGCAGGTAGTGCTTGCCGTCGGTGGCGCCGGCCGTGTCCAGCTTCTCGCGCAGGGACTTCATCAGGGCCGCGTAGCCCTGCACGAGCCCGGCGCGGCGCGCGTTGGCGAGCTGCCAGTCGAGCGGGTTGCCCGCGTCCTTCATCGTGGTCGGGTACTCGTAGTCGATGTCGACGCCGTTGAACCCGTACTTGCGGATGAAGTCGACGGCCGAGTTCGCGAAGGTGTCGATCCCGGCCTGGTTGACCGAACCGTCGGCGTTGGTGGCCATCGAGTAGAAGCCGCCGGAGTTGACCCGGTCGCCGTTGTCCGCGAAGTAGCCGCCCGTCTCCGCCCAGCCGCCGACCGAGATCAGCGTCTTGACGTTCGGGTGCTGCTTCTTGAACTTGTTGAGCAGGTTGAAGTGGCCCTTGTACGCGTAGGCGGGGTCCATCTCGGCGCCCGCGACACCGGGCCAGGTCATCCCGGTGGCGGCGTTGTCGGGGCCGTCCGTGCCCACGGAGAGCTTGTTGTCGCCGCCGATGTGGCCGAAGGCGTAGTTGATGTGGGTGATCTTGTCCCACGGGATGTCCTTGGCCAGGTACGCGGGCTGGCCGTTCTTGCCGGTGCGCCAGCCGGTGAAGTATCCGATGACCCGGCGCTGGTGGTCCGCGCCCATCTTCTCGCGGCCCTCGGTGTCGTAGACCGAGCAGTACGGGACGTCGACGCCCGGGGTCTTGTAGAGCCCGTCGGGACGACAGGACTCGTTGTCGGCGGCGTACGAGACGCCGCCGGAGAGGGAGCTGAGCAGCAGCCCGGCGACGGCGGCACCGGACGCGAACAGCGAGGCTCTCTTGGCGGTGGGGGACAGCACGGTGGGGCCCTCCTGGGGAGGCGGGGGAACACGCAACGAACAAGGGGGTGGTACGTGTTGGGCCCGTGGAGTGCGCACGCCGACGGGCCGTTACCTCGGAGGTGACACGGAGATTAAGAGGACTAGACCAGTGCGTCAATAGGTCTGGACCAAAGAAGGCAACTCTGGGAGTCTGTGAGCCAACCCACAGGGTTCGGGTCTGGCGCCCCACGCCGCTCGTGGCACACTGGCCCTGTATCAGCAGCAGCGCACTCCGGGGTCGGTGTAATTCCGAACCGGCGGTATAGTCCGCGACCCGTCCGCAAGCCAGCGGCCGGTTGACCAGGTGAAATTCCTGGACCGACGGTGAAAGTCCGGATGGGAGGCAGTGCGCGGCGGGCGACCCCTCTCCAGGGGTGTGCCGGCCGTACGTCCGCTGGTGGCCGTCTTCCGTCGGCGCACCCGCAGACCTCCGGCCGTACCGGCATACCCATGCGAAGCGTCGTACCCGCTCTCTGTCGTCATCGACAGGCCCCGGAGTCCGTGCCCGAAGAGGCAGGAGGACCCGGTGGCCCAGCAGGCCGACACCACCGCCATGCGACGCGCCGTCGAGCTCGCCGCACGCGGACTCGGCGCCACCAGCCCCAACCCGGTCGTCGGCTGCGTCATCACCGACGCCTCCGGACACCAGGTCGGCGAAGGCTTCCACCAGCGCGCCGGCGGCCCCCACGCCGAGGTCCACGCCCTGCGCGCGGCCGGCGTCCTGGCCCGCGGCGGCACGGCCTACGTCACCCTCGAACCCTGCAACCACACCGGCCGCACCGGCCCCTGCGCCCAGGCTCTGATCGAGGCCGGGATCAGCCGGGTCGTGTACGCGGTCGCCGACCCGAACCCGCAGGCCACGGGCGGTGCCGACACCCTCCGCGCCGCCGGGATCGAGGTCGAGCAGGGCCTCCTGGAGGCCGAGGCCGAGGCCGGCAACATCGCCTGGCTCACCTCCGTGCGCGCGGGCCGCCCCTTCGTCCGCTGGAAGTACGCCGCCACCCTCGACGGCCGGATCGCCGCCGCCGACGGCACCTCCCGCTGGATCAGCTCCGCCGAGTCCCGCGCCGACGTCCACCGGCTGCGCGCCGAGGCCGACGCCGTCGTCGTCGGCGGCGGGACGCTGCGCGCCGACGATCCGCACCTCGCCGTCCGCGGCATCGAGGACGTCACCCAGCCGCTGCGGGTCGCCCTCGACACCCGCGCCGGGGTGCTGCCCACCGCCCGGATCCTCGACGACGCCGCGCCCACCCTGCTGGTCGTCGGCGAGGACGCCGACACCCGGCACCTGCCCGGCGTCGAGCTGCTCCGGCTGCCCGTGCACGACGGCCGCATCGGCGTGCACCAGCTGCTCACGCAGCTGTACGCGCGCGGTGTCCGCTCGATCCTCCTCGAAGGCGGCCCCACCCTCGCGGGCGCCTTCATCGCCGCGGGCGCCGTCGACCAGGTCGTCGGCTACCTCGCCCCGGTACTCCTCGGCGCGGGCCCCGCGGCCCTCGCCGACGCCGGAATCTCCACGATCACGCATGCGTTGCGGCTCGACGTCATCGACACCGTGCGCATCGGATCCGATATCCGCATCACCGCCGTTCCCACCGTCCCGACCCCCAAGGGAGCCTGACCGTGTTCACCGGAATCGTCGAAGAACTGGGCGAGGTCGTCGCCGTCGAGCAGCTGGAGGACGCCTCCCGCTTCCGGCTGCGCGGCCCCCTGGTCACGGAAGGCGCCCAGCACGGCGACTCCATCGCCGTCAACGGTGTCTGTCTCACGGTCGTCGAGTTCGGCGACGGCGAGTTCACCGCCGACGTCATGGCCGAGACCCTCAAGCGGTCCAGCCTCGGCGCCCTCGAAGTCGGCTCCCGCGTCAACCTGGAGCGGCCCATGGCCGTCGGCGGCCGCCTCGGCGGTCACATCGTCCAGGGCCACGTCGACGGCACCGGCACCATCCTGGAGCGGACCCCGTCCGAGCACTGGGAACTGGTCAAGGTCGGCCTGCCCGCCCACCTCTCCCGGTACGTCGTCGAGAAGGGCTCGATCACGGTCGACGGCGTCAGCCTCACCGTCGTCGAGGTCGCGGACGACTGGTTCACCATCAGCCTCATCCCGACCACCCTCGACCTGACCACGCTCGGCATCAAGCAGTCCGGCGACCCGGTCAACCTCGAAGTGGACGTCATCGCCAAGTACGTCGAGCGGCTGCTCGGCGCGGACGCCAAGGAGAACGAGAAGTGAACTGGCTCAACTCCGGTCTCAACTCCGAGGCGTTCACCGTCCTCGACCAGAAGATCATCTGGTCCGACATGATCGGCAACATCTTCGGACTCGCCGCCCTCGCCCTCGGCTGGCGCCGCTCCGTCTGGACCTGGCCCGTCCAGTTCCTCGCCGGTCTCATCCTCTTCAGCGCCTTCTTCGGTCACCTCGCGGGCAGCGCCGGCAAGCAGGTCGTCGTCATGCTCGTGGCGCTGTACGGCTGGTGGCAGTGGCAGCGCGGCAAGGGGAAGGGCGCGGACGGCCACATCGCCGTGCGCTTCGCCACCTGGGGCGAGCGTGCCGCCATGGTCGCCGCGGCCGCCGTCGGCACCGTCGCGGTGGCCATGCTCTTCAAGGCCTTCCCGGACCTGTCCTGGGACCCCTGGCCCGACGCCTACATCTTCGTGGGCACCGTCGTGGCCATGTACGCCCAGGCCCGCGGCATGGTCGAGTTCTGGTTCGCCTGGCTGCTCGTCGACCTGGTCGGCGTCCCCCTGAACTTCGCCAACGGCTACGCCTTCTCCGGCTTCGTCTACGTCATCTACGGCGCGCTCGTCCTGTGGGGCATGCGCGACTGGTGGCTGCGCTCCCGCGCCACCACCGTCCTGGAAGGAGCCCACGCATGAGCGCCCATCCCCTCTGGGACGCCACCGACCTCGCCCTCGACCCCGTCGAGCAGGCCATCCGCGACATCGCCGCCGGCCGGCCCGTCGTCGTCGTCGACGACGAGGACCGCGAGAACGAGGGCGACCTCGTCATCGCCGCCGAGAAGGCCACCCCCGAGATCGTCGCCTTCATGATGAGCGAGTGCCGCGGCCTGATCTGCGCCCCCATGGAGGACGAGGAGCTGCGGCGCCTCGAACTCCCGCAGATGGTCGAGCACAACACCGAGTCGATGCGCACGGCCTTCACCGTCTCCGTCGACGCGTCCCCCGCCCACGGCGTCAGCACCGGCATCTCCGCCGCCGACCGCGCCACCACCCTGCGGATGCTGGCCTCCGGCAGCCACGAGCCCTCCGACTTCGTCCGCCCCGGCCACATCTTCCCGCTGCGCGCCAAGCCCGGCGGCGTCCTCGCCCGCAACGGACACACCGAGGCCGCCGTCGACCTCGCCCGCCTCGCGGGCCTCCGCCCGGCCGGCGCGATCGTCGAGATCGCCGGCGAGGACGGCGTGATGCTGCGCCTGCCCGAGCTGGTCCCGTTCGCCCGCAAGCACGGCCTGACGATCATCTCCATCGAGGACCTGATCGCCTACCGGCGCTCCGCCGAGCCGACCGTCCGCCGCGAGGCCGAGGTCCATCTGCCCACCGCGCACGGCGAGTTCACCGCGTACGGCTACCGCTCCACCGTCGACGGCGTCGAGCACGTCGCCCTCGTCCACGGTGAGATCGGCGACGGCGAGGACGTCCTCGTCCGCGTCCACTCCGAGTGCCTCACCGGCGACATCTTCCACTCCCTGCGCTGCGACTGCGGCCCCCAGCTGCAGGCCTCCATGGACCGCATCACCGAGGCCGGGCGCGGCGTCGTCGTCTACCTGCGCGGCCACGAGGGCCGCGGCATCGGCCTGCTGTCCAAGCTGCGCGCGTACGAGCTCCAGGAGCGCGGCCGCGACACCCTCGACGCCAACCTGGAGCTCGGGCTGCCCGCCGACGCCCGCGACTACGCGGCCGGCGCGCAGATCCTCGGCGACCTCGGCGTCCGCAGCCTGCGCCTGATGACCAACAACCCCGAGAAGATCGACGCCCTCACCTCGCACGGCCTGAGGGTCGAGGGCCGGGAGCCCATGCCGGTCCAGGCCGGCGAGCACAACCTCCGCTACCTGCGCACCAAGCGGGACCGGATGGGGCACGACCTGCCCTGGCTGGACGGCTCCCCGGCCTCCACCTGCAACAACCAGTGATCACGTACGTACGAATCGACTGAACGGCCAATCGGCCAATCGTTCCATCGGCTAGGAGAGACATGAGCGGCAAGGGCGCACCCGTCCTCAGCGTGAAGAACTGCGGCGACCTCCGGGTCGCGGTCATCGCGGCGCAGTGGCACGAGAAGATCATGGACGGACTCGTCGACGGCGCCCTGCGCGCCCTCAGCGAGCTCGGCATCGACGAGCCGACGCTCCTGCGCGTCCCCGGCAGCTTCGAGCTCCCGGTGGTGGCGAAGGTCCTCGCCGGGCGCGGTTACGATGCCATCGTGGCGCTCGGCGTCGTCATCCGCGGCGGAACGCCGCACTTCGAGTACGTGTGCCAGGGCGTCACCCACGGCCTCACCCAGGTCTCGATCGACACCGGCGTACCCGTCGGATTCGGCGTCCTCACCGTCGACAACGAGGAGCAGGCGCTCGACCGCGCCGGCCTCGAAGGATCCTCCGAGGACAAGGGCCACGAGGCCGTCACCGCCGCCGTCGCCACCGCGACGACGCTGCGCACGGTCAGCGAACCCTGGCGCTAAGTACGCGACCCTTACCCCGTACTCTTAGGACCATCATGGCGAACAAAACCTTCGAAGAGCTCTTCGCCGAGCTCAAGCTCAAGGCCGAGACCGGCGACCCTGCCACCTCCCGCACCGCGGAGCTCGTGGGCAAGGGCGTCCATGCGATCGGCAAGAAGGTCGTCGAGGAGGCCGCCGAGGTCTGGATGGCCGCCGAGTACGAGGGCAAGGAAGCTGCCGCCGAGGAGATCTCGCAGCTGCTGTACCACGTCCAGGTGATGATGGTCGCCCGCGGGATCTCGCTCGACGACGTCTACGCCCACCTCTGAGCACACGCGTCTCACCCTCCCCAAAACTCCCAGGCAAAGGAAGCTCACCCCATGCTGCGCATCGCCGTCCCCAACAAGGGTTCCCTCTCCGGACCTGCGTCGGCAATGCTCCATGAGGCCGGCTACCGCCAGCGCAAGGAGTCCAAGGAACTGGTGGTCGTCGACCCCGACAACGAGGTCGAGTTCTTCTACCTGCGGCCGAAGGACATCGCGATCTACGTCGCCTCCGGGAAGCTGGACATCGGCATCACCGGCCGTGACCTGCTCCTGGACTCCGGAGCCAGCGCCGAGGAGATCCTCCCGCTGAACTTCGGCCGCTCCACCTTCCGCTACGCCACCCGCCCGGGCACCGCGAACGGCCCCGAGGACTTCGGCGGCATGACGATCGCCACCTCCTACGAGGGCATCGTCGCCAAGCACCTCGCCGACCAGGGCATCGACGCCTCCGTCGTCCACCTGGACGGCGCCGTCGAGACCGCGATCCAGCTGGGCGTCGCCCAGGTCATCGCGGACGTCGTGGAGACCGGCACCAGCCTGCGCAACGCGGGCCTGGAGGTCATCGGTGAGCCGATCCTGACCTCCGAGGCCGTCGTCATCCGCCGCCACGGCGCCTCCGACGACCACCCGCAGGTGCAGCAGTTCCTGCGCCGCCTCCAAGGCGTCCTCGTCGCCCGCTCGTACGTGATGATGGACTACGACTGCCGGGCCGAGCACCTGGAGCAGGCCGTCGCCCTCACCCCGGGCCTGGAGTCGCCGACCGTCTCCCCGCTGCACAACGAGGGCTGGGTCGCCGTCCGCGCGATGGTCCCCGCCAAGGAGGCGCAGCAGATCATGGACGACCTGTACGAGATCGGCGCCCGCGCCATCCTCACCACCGCCATCCACGCCTGCCGCCTCTGACGGCTCCAGGCCCGCACGTCCCACCAGGCACTGAGGAACCCCCGATGTCGCAGTCCACGACGCCCGACCTTCCGGTCACCTTCCGCCCCGGTCGCACCCGGGCGATCCTGCTGACCATGGGTCTCGCGATGTTCGTCGTCATCACGGCCGTCGCGCTGATGCTGGAGCGTCTCGGACCGGGGGAGCGGGCCAGCTTCGTCTTCACCGCGGCGCTGCTCTCCGGGGTCCTGGTCCTCCTCAGCCGGCCCAAGGTCGTCGCCGACGAGGACGGCGTGACGGTCGTCAACATCACCAGGAGCCGCCGCCTCGCCTGGGCGGAGATCCTCAAGGTCAACCTCCGCCCCGGCGACCCCTGGGTGTTCCTGGACCTGAGCGACGGCACGAGCATGCCCGCGCTCGGCATCCAGCCCGGGATCGCCAAGGAATCGGCGATCCGCGACGCCCGCGCCCTGCGGGCCCTCGCGGAAAGCCGCGGAACCAGCGCGGAGACCCGCTGACACCCCGATCCGGCCTGGCGGAACCGCCGATCCGGCCCTGGGGCGGGCTGGGGGAAACCCCGATCCGTCCCCCATCCGGGGCCGACCCCCTGCCCCTCGGGGCGTTCACGTGACTACTCTGGAGACGGTGGTGCCGAGCGGCACCACCGTCTCGCGTGTGCAGGGCCGCAGCCGCGGCCCGCGAGACCACCCTTCGACCCGAGGAGTGACTCCCTCCAGCAATGGACGGATCGTCCGGTAGTACCTGCGCCGCCCCCTCCCTGGAGGCGGCGGCATGATCATCTCCCTTCTGCTGCTCTCCGCGGCCTTCCTCCTGATCCTCGCCAACGGCTTCTTCGTGGCCGCCGAGTTCGGTCTCGTGACCGTCGAGCGCGCCGAGGCCGAGCGGGCCGCGGCCGCCGGAGACCGGCGCGCCCGCACCGTCGTCACCGCGCTGCGTGAGCTGTCCTTCCAGCTGTCCGGCACCCAGCTGGGCATCACCATCACCTCACTGGTCGTCGGCATGCTGGCCGAGCCCGCGCTCGCCGGACTCCTCCACGGGCCGCTGACCGCGACCGGACTGCCCGAAGGGGCCGTCTCCGGGATCTCCGTGGTGATCGGCATGCTGCTCGCCTCCGCCGTCCAGATGGTGGTCGGCGAACTGGTGCCGAAGAACTGGGCGGTCTCCCGGCCGCTCCAGGTCGCCCGCTTCGTCGCCACCCCGCAGCGCCGCTTCTCCGCGCTGTTCCGGCCGGTGATCTCCCTGCTCAACCGGGTCGCCAACCGGCTGGTACGGCTCCTGGGCGTCGAGCCCACCGAGGAGCTGGACTCGGTCCGCACCCCCGGCGAGCTCGTCTCGCTGGCCCGGCACTCCGCCCAGGCCGGCGCGCTCGAACAGGACACCGCCGACCTCTTCGTACGGACCCTGTCCCTCGGCGGCCTCACCGCCGAGCAGGTCATGACCCCGCGCGTGAAGGTCAGTGCCCTCCAGTGGGACGCCACCGCGGCCGACGTCCTCAACCTCACCCGGGCCACCGGCCTTTCGCGCTTCCCGGTCTACCGCGACCGCATCGACGAGATCGTCGGCATGGTCCACCTCAAGGACGCGCTCGCCGTCGCCCCGCACGCCCGCCTGCGCACCCCCGTCGGACGGATCGCGGTCCCGCCGCTCCTCGTCCCCGAGACGCTGCCCGCCCAGACGCTCCTGGAGCGGCTGCGCCGGGAGCAGCCGATCGCGGTGGTCGTCGACGAGTACGGGGGCACGGCCGGCGTGGTCACCCTGGAGGACATCGTCGAGGAGCTCGTCGGCGAGGTCCGCGACGAGCACGACACCGCCGCCGACGGCCGGCCCGAGCTGGCCCAGGCCCCTGCCGAGGACGGCCGTCCCGCCTGGGAGGCGGACGGCTCCTGCCGGGTGCACACCCTGCGCCGGATAGGCCTCGACGTGCCCGACGGGCCGTACGAGACCGTCGCCGGGCTCGTCGCCGACCTCCTCGGCCGCATCCCGGCCCCCGGGGACCGCGCCGAACTCCCCGGCTGGCGGCTCTCGGTGCGCCAGGTGGACCGCTACCGCGCCGAACGGGTTCGGATCGTCCGTACGGCCCCGGACGCGGAGGCGACCGGGACACCGGCCCACGACGCGGACCTTTCGGGGACACCGGCCCACGACGCGGACGTGTCCGGGAGGCCGATCGCCGCCCCCGACCCGGTCGGAGCGTCGGTCGCCGCCACGGCCCCGGTCGGAGCGTCGGTCTCCGGCACCGGCCCGGCCGCGGCGTCCGCCGCCTCCGTGCCCGTCCCCGCGGAGGCCGGCCGATGAGCACCCTGCAACTCCTCTTCGCCGTCCTCCTGGTCCTCGCCAACGGCTTCTTCGTCGGGGCCGAGTTCGCCCTCGTCTCCGTCCGGCGCAGCCAGATCGAGCCGCTCGGCGGCGCCAGGGCCAAGCAGGTCCTGCACGGCCTGGAGAACCTGCCGCAGATGATGGCCGCCGCCCAGTTCGGCATCACCGTCTGCTCCCTGACGCTCGGCGCCGTCGCCGAGCCGACCGTCGCCCACCTCCTCGAACCGGTCTTCCACACGATCGGTGTCCCCGAGGGACTGATCCATCCGCTCGGCTACGTCATCGCCCTCGCCGCGGTCGTCTTCCTCCACCTCGTGATCGGCGAGATGGTCCCGAAGAACCTGGCGATGGCCGACCCCGAGCGCACCGCCCTCTGGCTCGCGCCCGGCCTCGTCGGCTTCGCCCGGCTCTGCCGGCCGGTCACGGCCGCGCTCGGCGCCTGCGCCCGGCTCGTCCTGAAGGCGTTCAAGGTCGAGCCGAAGGACGAGGTGGAGGCCGTCTTCACCAGCGCCCAGCTCGGCCGTCTCGTGGAGGACGCGGGCCAGGCGGGCCTGCTCGACCCGGTCGAGCAGGAGCGCCTGGAGGACGCCCTCGAACTGGGCAGCCGCCCGGTGACGGACGTCCTCATCGCCCCCGCCTCCCTCGTCACGGTCCCGCCGTCGGTCACGCCGCGCGAGATCGAGGAGCTGACCGTACGGACCGGGTACTCCCGGTTCCCGGTCCGCGCCGAGGGCCGGGCGACCTTCATGGGCTTCGTGCACGTGAAGGACGTCCTGGACCTGGACGAGCGGGAGCGTGCGGTGCCGCAGCGGCTGTGGCGCCCGATGGCGACGCTCCGCGCGGAGCTGCCGCTCGACGACGCCCTCACCGTGATGCGCCGCGCCGCCACCCATCTGGCGCAGGTCGCGGACGGTTCGGGCCGGGTCCTCGGCCTGGTCGCCCTGGAGGACGTCCTGGAGATGCTGGTGGGCGAGGTCCGCGACCCCGCCCACCGCGTGCAGTCGCCGTCGGGACCGGCTCCGGTAGCCGTCCCCTAGGCCCCGGCGGGTCCGTGACGTCCGCCGTCGGGCAGGACGTCACGGACCCGCGCAGCGCCGAACGCCCTGCGACTAGCCTGGGAGCATGGGCGGCGGCGGTCTGACCGGACTGTTCCTCTGCGGAGACGTGATGCTCGGCCGGGGGATCGACCAGATCCTTCCCCATCCGCTGGATCCCGCCCTGCCCGAGCGGTACGTACGGGACGCCCGGGACTACGTGACCCTCGCCGAGGCGCGCTACGGGCCCGTGCCCCGGCCGGTCGCCCCCACCTACCCCTGGGGCGAGGCGCTCCGGCTGATCGACGAGGCCGGGCCGGACGCCCGCGTGGTCAATCTGGAGACCTCCGTCACCCGCCACGACGTGCCGGTGCCCGGCAAGGCCGTCCACTACCGCATGTCGCCCGCCGACCTGCCCGCGCTCACCGCCGTCCGGCCCGACGTGGTCGTTCTCGCCAACAACCATGTCCTCGACTACGGGCGGCGCGGACTGGACGACACCCTCGACGCCCTCGCCGGCGCCGGGCTGC
Organism: Streptomyces sp. NPDC015661; assembly: GCF_043077765.1. Lineage (NCBI taxonomy): Bacteria > Bacillati > Actinomycetota > Actinomycetes > Kitasatosporales > Streptomycetaceae > Streptomyces > Streptomyces sp. NPDC015661. The sequence continues at coordinate 423,936 of NZ_JBIBST010000005.1, forward strand.
GCACCGCCGGCGCCGGGCGGGACGCCGAGGAGGCCACCCGGCCCGCGGTGGTGCCGCTGCCGGGCGGACGCCGGCTGCTCGTCCACGCGCTCGGCCTGGCGTCCAGCGGCGTGCCCCGCGACTGGGCCGCCACCGATCGCGCGGGAGGCGTGCACTACGCCGAGGGGCCGTACGACGCGGCCGCGACCCGGCTGGCCGGCCGGCTGCGTACGGACCGGCGCCCCGGAGACCTGGTCGTCGTCTCGGTCCACTGGGGTTCCAACTGGGGCTACGCCCCGGACCGCGCCCAGGTCGCCTTCGGGCACGCCCTCGTCGACGCGGGCGCCGACCTCGTGCACGGGCACTCCTCGCACCACCCGCGGCCCCTGGAGGCGTACCGGGGCAGGCTCGTCCTGCACGGGTGCGGCGACCTCGTCAACGACTACGAAGGGATCACCGGCCAGGAGCGGTACCGCGACGACCTGCGCCTGCTGTACTTCGTCACCGTCCACGACGAGGACGGCACCCTGGCGGAGGTCCGGCTCGTGCCGCTGCGCAGCCGACGGCTGCGGCTGGAAAGGGCCCCGCGGCAGGACGCGCGATGGCTCCATGACGTGCTCGGCCGGATCAGCCGCCCCTTCGGCATCCGGATCGACTCCGCGCCCGGGGGAGAGGACGACGGCCCGGCCCTGACGGCCCGGCCCCTGCGAGGGCCGTGAGACGCCCCGGCGTCAGTACCCCGGGGGCTCCTGCTGGGGGCCGCGGTCGACCGGGCCGCGGCCCGACAGGACCTCGCCGTACGCCTGCATGAGGTCGGCGAGCCGGAGGGTGGCGAGGTCCTCCCGACTCGGGGTCCCCGGGTAGCCGGAGAGCCGCAGGTCGCGGTAGGCGCACGACTTCTCGTACAGGGTGCGCAGGAAGCGCCCGTTGCCGAGCTCGTCGATCCAGCCCTGGTCGACGACGTGCCCGCTGATCGAGCGGAGCTCGTCGAGGGCCTCCTCGTCCCAGCCGTCCCCGTTGGCCGCGGCCAGGACCTCGCCGATGGAGGTGAGTTCCAGCGGCCGGTACGAGGGGAAGTCGACCCGGGTGGTGAACCGCGAGGACAGACCGGGGTTGGTGCTGAGCAGCCGGTCCATGCCCTCGGGGTAGCCGGCCAGGATGACCACGAGGTGGTCCCGGTTGTCCTCGGCCCGCTTCAGGAGCACCTGGAGGGCCTCGTCGCCGTACGCGTCGCCCTTGCTGTAGCCGCTGTTGGAGAGCGCGTACGCCTCGTCCACGAAGAGCACACCGCCGACCGCCGAATCGATCAGCTCATTGGCCTTGACCGCGGTCTGCCCCAGGAACTCACCCACCAGATCGGCCCGTTGGGCCTCCACGAGATGGTCGCCGCCGAGCAGCCCGAGGGCGTAGAAGACCCGTCCCAGGATCCGGGCGACCGTGGTCTTCCCGGTGCCCGAGGGGCCGGAGAAGACGAAGTGGCGTTTGGGCGGCTGGACCGGAAGACCCTGCCCGGCGCGCAGCCGCGCCATCTCCAGCTGCGCCGAGAGCGCTTTGACCTGGCGCTTCACCGGTTCGAGCCCGACCATGCCCTCCAGCTCGGCGAGCGCCTCCGCGAGGAGCACCGGATCGGTGGGCCCGGCCGGGAAGCGCGGGGGCATCGGCTGGCCGGGCAGCGGCGCCTTCTGGCGTACGGTCTCCGGCGGCGCGACGGGGGCGGTCGGCGGCACCGGTTCGGGGGCGAGCCGCAGCCCGTCGCCGAGTCCGCCGGGGTCGGGCTCGGCGCCCGGCACGGTGTCCACCGCGTCCTGGCCGAGGCCCCCACCGAGGGCGCTCGTCGCGACCGTCGCGAGCCCGGCCGGGTCGTCCACCCCGTCGTAGCCCTCGAAGCCGTCGTACTCGGCGATCGCCGCGAGCCGCGCCGCCGTGTCCATGAACGCCGGGTCGATCCGGTGCACCGCGCGGTAGAGCGGCAGGGCGGCTGCGCTGCGCCCGGTGCCCTCGTGGGCCCGGGCGAGCCAGTACCGCAGCTCCTTGCGCTGAGGCTGCTCGCTGCGGCACCGCATCAGCGAGGCGGAGAGGAGCGGCTCGGCCTGGCTGTACATCTCCAGGCGCACCCGGGCCATGCCGCCGAAGAGTCCCGCCTCGATGCCGAGCAGCGGATCGTCGACGAGGGTCTCCGTGTGCCGGACGAGCTGGTCCCAGTCCTTGACGAGATAGGCGCGGCAGGCGTGCAGGAAGCGCACCTGCGGGTCGGTGTCGACCGGGGGGAGGCCCGCGAGGGCGCGGTCGAGCTCGGGCACATGGCGGCCGTCGAGCCAGTGGGAGGCGTGCGCGAGCAGCAGGTCGCGCGGGCTCTCCAGGACGGGCTGCACCCACCAGCCCAGCCAGTACCAGGAGTTCAGGGTGCGCCGGTACCGGGTCCGCTGCTCGCCGAAGCGGTCGCGGTTGCGGTACATGCGCAGCAGTGCGGTCGTGGTGTCGACCCGGAGCGCGTGCAGCCCGAGCCAGGCGTCCGCCATCCCGGGATCGATCCGTACCGCCGTCCGGAACTCGTCCTCCGCCTGCGGATACGCGCCCATCGTGTAGGCGTCGACTCCGCGCAGCCAGGCGAGCTCGGCCGGGGCCTGCGAGCCCTGCGTGCCGATGTCCATCGAGTCCCCCACAACCGTCTTCGCATGGACGGGATTTGACCGCACCTGGGGGCATCGTACCTGCGCAGGGGGTGCGTGCTTAAGGAGAAGCGCATGATCCGGAAGCGGTGACCCTGGGTGAGCGTCAGGGGGCGCGAAGGGGGTGGGAGAGGGCTCGGAGAGGGCCTGGAAAGGGTTTCCGAGGGCAGAACGAAGCCCCCGATCACGGGGGAACAACCGGGGGCTTCGTGTCTGCGGCAGCTCCGAAAAGCCGCACATTCAGAACGTAAGACCTGTGCGCCCCGTCGGTCAAGCGAAGTTGAGGCACTTGCGGAAGCGGACTTCCGGCCCCTCAGTTCACGGACATGACGCCGTCACTGTGTGTGATGATCTGGTGCGCGCCTGCTGTCACGGACGGCCCGGGAAGCCAGTCGTACCCCTCTGAGCACTCCCGTACCAGGGTGTCGGCGAAGGGCCGGGAGGGGTCCTCGGCGAAATGGCGAGTCTCCGCCACGGTCCAGCCGTCCCAGAAGGAGGCCTGCTCCGGCCCGTCCCGCCGGCGCCCGCGTTCCCAGGACTCCTCGGCACCGCGCTCCATCCACAGCAGCCACGCCAGGAACGGCCGCACCAGCCGCCGGCCGGCACCCACGCCCTCGACGAGGACCACCGGTGCCGGGGGCAGCGCCCGGGCCTCCCCGAAGCGCCGAAGCCGCCAGTCGTACGGGCGGTAGGCGGCGGTCTCGCCGCGCGACAGCGGCTCCAGGACCTGCTCCCGCAGCCGGCCGGTCCACGCGAAGAGCTCCTCGTGCGTGGCGAGGTCGTCGAGGCGGAGGACGGGGGCGTCGCCGAGGGCGGCGGCGAGACGGGACGCGAGGGTGGACTTGCCGGAGCCGGCGTGACCGTCGACCGCGATCAGCCGGACCGGTCCGCAGGAGGGCGGCAGCCGGAGCAGTGCGTGGGCGGCGCGGTCGAGGTCGTTCATGGGGCCCAGGGTAGGGGAGGGGAGGACCGTCGCAGGTCAGGGAGGTACCGCCGCCAGTGGTGGAGACCAATATTGGTGCGGCGACGCGGGTCGAAGTGCTGGCGGAGGGCCCGCGGGAGCCGGGATAGTGGGCCGCGCGCAGCCCCGCCGGCACCGTTCCCTTTGCGCAACAGCCATGTGTGTCCACAGTTCCGTACGCCCACCGTTCTCGACTGGGGGTCACCGCCCATGACCAGCTCCACCCCGCGCAGAACCGTCCTGGCCGCGGCGCTCGCGGCCGCCGCGGGAACGGCCGCCGCCGGCCCCGCCGCCGCGGCCGTCCCCACCGCACCGGCCGTCCCCACCGCAGGCCCCGACTGCGCCGTCTCCGACTGCGCGGCCGACGACGGCGAGCGGGGCCACGCCCCCGCCGCCGGTCTCGTCGACAACCGCTTCTGGTCCTCGTACACGGACTGGAGGTGCGGCACGGCGGCCGGTACGAAGGCGGTCGCCGGCCTCCGCCCCGGCCTGGTCCTCGCCACCCCCGCCGGGCGGCTCGACTACACCGACCCGCACACCGGCCGCACCTCCGCCTGGGAGTACGCGAGCTGGACCTCGCCCGTCCACACCCCGGCCGTGCCCGCCACCGAGGTCATCGCCTCCTGGAACGCCGAGACACCCCCCGGCACCTGGCTCCAGGTCGAACTGTCCGGCACCTACTCCGACGCCGGCACCACCCCCTGGTACGTCCTCGGCCGCTGGGCCTCCGGCGACGACGACATCCGGCGCACCTCGGTCGACGACCAGACCGACGGCAGGAGCACCGTCTGGACGGACACCTTCGCCATCGACGACGCGTCGAGCGGCCTGCGGCTGAGCTCGTACCGCCTCCGTCTGACCCTGTACCGCACCCCGGGCAGCGACCTCACCCCCACGGTGTGGCGGCTGGGCGCCATGGCCTCGGACATCCCGGACCGCTTCACCGTCCCGGCCACCGAGCCGGGCCTCGACCACGAACTGACCGTCCCGCGCTACTCCCAGAACACCCACGTCGGCCAGTACCCCGAGTACGACAACGGCGGCGAGGCCTGGTGCAGCCCGACCTCCTCCCAGATGATCGTCGAGTACTGGGGACGCCGGCCCACGGCGGATCAACTGGCCTGGGTGAACCCGGCCTTCGCCGACCCCCAGGTCTGCCACGCGGCCCGCTTCACCTACGACCACCAGTACCAGGGCTGCGGCAACTGGCCCTTCAACGCCGCCTACGCGGCCGCCTACCCCGACATGAACGCGGTGGTCACCCGCCTCCGCTCCCTCACGGAACTCGAATCGCTGATCGAGGCCGGCATCCCGGCCATAACGTCCCAGTCCTTCCGCAAGGAGGAACTGACCGGCGCCGGTTACGGCACCTCGGGCCACCTGATGACCGTCATCGGCTTCACGCCAGAAGGCGACATCATCGCCAACGACCCCGCCTCACCGAGCAACGAGGCCGTCCGCCGGGTCTACCGACGGCGCGAGTGGGAGAACATCTGGCTGCGGACCAAGCGTTATGACGCAAACGGCAAGGTCAGGAGCGGTACGGGAGGTGTCTGCTACCTCTTCTGGCCGGTCAAGTCAGCACCAAGTCAGCACCGCGCACTGCAGGCACTCGGCCTGGTGTGAGCATGTGCGGCCCGACGGTCGTCTCGACGACCTGACGGCAGCGCTCCTGGCCGTCCTGCGTGAGGTGGCCGTACCGGTCCACCGTGACCTTGATCGAACGATGTCCGAGCCAGCGAGACACCTCGTGAATGGACACTCCGTTGGTCAGGGCCACGGTGGTCCATTTATGCCGCAAGTCGTGCGGGTTGTACGCAGGAAGCTCGAGCCGCCTGATGGCGCGGTCCCACGACTTGCGCAGAAGATCGGGATACGGCATTCCGCCGCTCGCATTGCGGATCGGAAGCCGGTCGATGAACGGCTCAAGGGAAGCAGGCACGGGTATGTCGCGCCACTCGCCCTCTTTCCGATGCTTCAACGGGGCGTATTTCGGCGTGTACTTTCCGGAGGCGTCCTTGTAGCGAATCACCTGCCGCCGGATTCGCAGGGTGCCGTCACGCATATCCTCCGGGAAGACTCCCAGAGATTCCCCTATACGAAGTCCGCAACACGTCATGAGCCATACCGCCGGAGACAGCCGAGGTCCGATCTCCTTGGCGATGGCGGTTATCTCGTCGAAACTGGGCAGCTTCCTGTCGTCGACAGGGATGACAGGGTTCTCCAGCTTCTCGGCCTGTGTCATGGGATTCACGGGAATCCGCCTGTGGCGCACAGCGTGGGAGAACAGCGCCGAGAGGGCGATGTGCCGGGACTCGATGGTGTTGAGGGCCGCCCCATCCCGGCGCCAGCGTGCGTACAGACCCTCGATGTCCGCTGCGGTGACCTGCGAGATCATCTTGCTCCCCAGGTGGGGGACCACGTGGAGGCGGACGATGCGCTCGTACGACTCCAGGGTGCCGGCGGAAGCGGTCTTCTTCCCGAGCCAGTCGTCCGCGTACCGGCGGAGCGACACCTTGCCGGCGTCGGGGTCGACGTAGATGTTCTCGCGCTTGTCGCCTTCCATCTTGGTGGCGAAGTCGACCGCGTCCTTCTTCCGAGCGAACGACTTCTCCCGCTGACGCCCGGTGCGTCCGCCCGGCTCCCGGTATCGGACAGTCCACCGCTTGCCGGACACGGCAGAACCGTTGTCGATGATTTGAGCCAACCTGTTCACCCATCTCTGCTCACACGGCCGTTGGCCGTGTTTTTCGGTGTGGGTGGTGTTGTAGTCGATGTTTCCGGCCGCGCCAAATCTCCGGGCACCGGAGGATTTGGCGGCCCACGTTTACGCGGACGGTAAGACCGCGATCGCGCTGGCGCTAGGGCGCACCGCTCCGTAAGGCCGTGCGCGTCCTGCCTGCGTGCGCATCTGAGCTGGTCGAGGCCGATGTCAAGCGTGGCTTGCCTAGAATCACTGGCCCACGGCCATGTGGAGATCCTCTTTGAACTCCGCGCTCGACCCATCCGCGATCCGACCTCCACTCGCCGCGCGGGCCTCTCCTCGCAGGATCAAGCCCTCGCCTCACGGACACGCGGTGAAGCAGGGGAAACCTTGAACTAGTTCGAGTCTCGTGCGACGGCAGGCCAAAACGTTAAACTTAGCTTCGAGCCGTGCTCCACACGGTGGTCCCCTCACGCCCCGGTGTCAGTGCGGCGAGATACCGTCCTCACCACGCTGAGGTGAGGGGAGAACCATGGCGACGAACGCCCGGGCCGAGCAGCTGCGGGATTACGGCCGGTCCGTGCTGGAGGGGGCCCGGTCGGAGCAAGTCCTGCGCATGGCACGTCAGGTGAACGCCGTGTCGTACACGAGCGCGCGAGAGTACGCCGGCCGCTCACTCTTCGAGTTGCTGCAGAACGGCTACGATGCGCATCCGAGGGACCGTCGCGACGGACAGGTCCACGTCCTGCTGGACGAGGCGGAGGGCGAGTGGGGGACGTTGTACGTCGCCAACGGCGGCACGCCCTTCACCTGGCGGAACGTTGAGCGGATCTGCGAGCTTGCCCAGAGCTCGAAGGAGATCGGCGAGGGCATTGGGAACAAGGGCGTCGGGTTCCGCAGCATCCTGCTGATCAGCGACGCGCCTGAGATCTATAGCGCAGACCCTGATAGCCCGCTCGGCTCGGAACTGGATGGATACTGCTTCCGCTTCGCGCAGAGGGCCGACGTGGAGGAGTTCCTTGGCGGTGAGGGCAACGCCCATGAGGTGGCCGCCACATATCCGCCGTTGCAGGCACCTCTGCCGCTGGACGACGTGCCCCCGACCTGTCGGCAACTTGCTGCCCAGGGGTACGTCACCGTCGTCCGACTGCCCTTGCTGAGCGAGTCCGCCCGGGCCGAGGTCTGGTTGCGGATGCGTGAGCTCGCGGGGGCGAAGGTACCTGTGATGCTGTTCCTCGACCGGCTCGCCAGCCTGACGCTGGAACGGCGGGCCGCGGCGGAGGCGGGCGAATTGGACGACGGCCAAGAGGCGCATGAGCGGCACGAGCTGACCCGCTCCGAGGAGTGCTTGGCAGTGGCGCAGGATGGCGCCGGGCACGGACTCGCCGTCTCCTGCGCGACCGTGGATCTGGGGCCGTCCGGCACCTTCCTGGTAGCCCGGAGCACCGTCGAGAAGGAACGGCTGAACAGCACGCTCGCCGAGGCCGTGGGCTCCGGGCTCCTCGACGACACGTGGCAGGAGTGGAAGCGGTCCGCCGTCGTCGAGGTCGCACTCCCGCTGCCCGCCCCGCGCCGACTGCTGCAGGGGCAGATCTACACCTTCCTGCCGATGGGCGAGGACCAGGCCGCGCCCTTCCCTGGGCACGCGAACGCCCCGTTCTTTACCAAGTTCGACCGCACCGGGATCCCCTCCGACAACCCCCTCAATGTTTTGCTGCTCGATGCGGTCGCCGAGACCTGTCTGGCGGCCGCCGCGGTATTGCGCGCCTCGCCCGAGCCGTCCATGCGGCAGCTGGCCGTGGACCTGGTGAGCTGGGAGAACAAGAAGGACTCGGTGGGGCGGCTCAGCGCGGCGGCTCTGCGCGTGCATGGGAGCGAACTGGCCGACGTACCGCTCGTGCCCGTCCTTGCCGCGGACGGCGCCCCGCCGGCGGCGGGCTGGGCGCCGCCCCGGGGCGCCGCCCTGTGGCCGGACCTCGACCTGACGGTCCTCACGGCACACCGCGCGCACAAGGCCGGAATCGTGGTGGCTGATCCCGAGATCGGCAGCGACCGGTTGAAACGGCTGGCCACCCTGTGCCGCGCCCTCGCGTGCCCGTGGGAGCCAGCCCCGGAGCTCCTCGCCGACCACGTGGAGCGGATCGTCGGGGCCCTTCCGCTCCCCAGGTCCGGCGAGTCCCCCGAGGAGTGGAGCGCGCTGTACGAGGACCTCGCCGCCCTCTTCGAGGGCCACGGGCGGGTTCTGCATGACAGGCGGTTGCTGCTCGCGGAGGACTGCACGCTGCGGCACACCAACCGTCCCCCCGGCAGGGCGGGTACGGCCACGAGCACGCGTGCACAGGGCAAGCCGAGTGGTCAGGGTGCCCGCCGGGAGGCGTTCTTCCAGCCGGTGCGCACGGAGGCGAACCGGGCCAAGGGCCCGTCCGTCCCCTCCCTGCTCGGCAGGCGGTTGTTCTGCCTGCACCCGGGGCTGGTCTGGAAGGACTGCGGCGAGCGTACGCGTGGGCGTTCCGCCCGCGTCTTCCTCGAGGAGGAGGGGCTCGTCCGGCCGTACGACACGAAGGGCCTGCTGGACCACGCACGGCAGCAACTCAACACGAGCACCGATCTCCAACTGCGGCTCCGGACCCTGCGGTTCGTCTTCCGGCTGTGGCAGGCTCAGCGTTCGCTGGACGGGACGGAGGTCTTCTCGCTCGGACTGTACGTGCTGTCGGCGGACGGTCGGATGATCAGGGCGAGCAACGCCGTTTTCGGCCGGGGCTGGGGCCGTGAGTCCGTCGGTGAGGACCTGGCGTCGGTGGTCGCCGCCGGGCAGGACGTGTCGAAGAGCCTCAAGGCGATTGCCGGACGCCTCCTCGCCGCCCCCGAGGAGTTCGCCAAGGGGGACGCGACCACTGCTGAGGAGTGGCGGTCGTTCCTGAAGGAAGCCGGGGTGGCCGACGGGCTGGTCCCGGTCAGCTCCCCCGACGCCTTGCGTCGAGTAAACCAAGGGCAAAACCTCACCGCTCGGCAGCTGGTCCACATGGCGAAGGTGTCTGCCGAGGTGCGGGAGCAGTGGGAGCCGCACGTCCGCAATTGGTCCCGTGCCTATTACCCCCGGACGCCGTACTGGGGCACCCCCGCCTGGCAACTCCCTGGCCAGGACGTCGTCGGACGCCTCGGTCAGGAGGCCCGGCTGGCGTACGCACGGCTCGTCCTGCACGGCCTGGCCGACTGGAAAGACACGAGTTTCACCAGCGTCTGGACAAGTGCCGGCAGCCAGAGCTCCCCGGACAAGGAACGTGTCCCGACCCCGCTCGGCACCTTCGTCCGCGAGCAGCCGTGGCTCCCAGTGCGGGGCCGCGACCGGGCCGTCCGGTTCGTCCGGCCGGCCGACGCCTGGCATTGCCCGCCCGGGCTGGAGGAGGAGCCCTCGTACGCACCCACTGTCGACCATCGGCTGCGTCACCTCCTGGAACGTGGGAAGGCGGGCGCCCGGCTGCGGGAGATGGGGCTGCCGACCTGGGGCAACTCCTGGGACAGCGATCGCCTCATCGCCGCGCTGGGACGGCTTGCGGCGGAGGGTGCACTAGGGACGGAGGACCGGCCCGCTGCGCAGCGCGCCAACGAACGCGCCTGGAGGTACCTCGTACAGCAGCCAGATCCCGCACTGCCCGAGGACGCCAGTCTGCTCGCCGAGTCCGGAGACCGGCTGATCAGCGTACCGCTGTCCGACCTGGGCGGTGGGGCGACCGATAGCGATGGTGATGCCGTGCTCTACGTCAGCGGTGAACGCGACGGTCTGACAGCCCTGCTGGTACGGGAGATGGGGCGTCCTCTGCTGACCATTCCGGATGTCTCCGCGGAGGCCGCCAAGCTGCTGGCGGCCGAACACCCCTCCACCGTCCGGCACACCGACGACCTGGTGTTCACAGTGACCGTGGACGGCGCACGCGTGGACCCCGTGGCCATGGGAGAGCCGCTGGTTGACCAACTGCCCTGGCTCACGCTGGCTGTGGGCGTCCTCGCCGACCACCTGGCGCGCGGCCCCCGCGCGAGCGAGGCCGAGCTGAACGAGCTGATGTCCCTGGTCCGGAGCGTACGCCTGCACCGCTACCACTCCTGGGACATCGAGCTCGACGGTCGACCCGTCACGTTGCCGGGCCGCCTCGGCGGAGTGCTACCGCTGCCTGATCCGAAGCATCCGCTCGTCCTTGCCCCGGCAGGCGAGCCGGGCTGGCCCGAGACCACCCGCATCGTGGTGGCGGTTGCCGAGTTGCTGGGGCGGCGGGAGTTCGGTGACCGGCTGCGTCTCGCCGCCCACCAGCTCGCCTCCCGCCACGCCGACTTGCACGAGCCGGGCCAGGAGGAGCTCGCCGACGCCCTGGAAGTCACGATCCACCAGGTCAAGGAGACGAGCCGCCGCATCGATGGAGCCATCGGTGTGGTCCTGGAGCGCTGTCGGCCCTTCCTCGTCCATCTACTCGGCACAGAGGCAGCGAACTCGCTGCTCCTGCCGCCGCCGGGCGACACCAAGGAGTTGCAGGCTCACCTTGACGACTACGCCACCGAGCTCCCGGTACCCGTATCCGAGTTCATCGACAGGGCTCGCGCGGCGCGCGGTACAGACGAACTGCGCCGTGACCTGGGCATCGGATTCGCCGAGCTGAACGACACTCTGCGCGCGATGCACCCGCCCCTGGAACCGGTCAGCCACGCCGACGAGCACGAGGAGGCGCTCCGCACCTACCTGGACCCACGCAAGAAGGAGATCGTCAACCGGCTGCGCTGGGCGGTGCTGGAGGACTTCGACGCACGCCGTCCGATGCCCGACTGGCCCTCGGTTAAGGCCCTGGACTGGATCACCGCGCCGGAGGCATGGGCGTACACCGTGGACACGGCCGACACGGGGAGCCTGGAGGCGCACGTGGAGGAGCAGCTGGCGCTGCGCCTGGGCCGCCCGGTGTCGTTGCCCCGTTCGGGCGAACGCCTGCCCGCCCCCGACCAGGTACGCCCCGCGAACCTCCGTACGATCAGCGGCCTGGCCGCCGACCTCGCGGTCCTGGTCAGGGCAGCCGGACGCCCTCTGCCTGCGGCCCTGACCGGAGCCGAGCCCGCAGAGGAGGTCACCGCGCGTCTGGAGGCCGCGGGCGCGCTGGACTTCCGTCCCCTGTCCCCCGCCGACGTCGTCGGCTGGCTGGCGGTCCTCGGCCAGTGGCCCGAGGGGATGGCGGTCGACACAGATCCCGGACGGCACGGGTTGTCCGAGGCCGACCTGGATCGGGTGCGTAATGCGGCGGACCACGAGCGTCGCGAACGGGAGCGCAAACGGCGGTCGATCACCGTCGGCGGCCGTGCCTTCGACGTGCATTCCGGTGACTACACCGCCCTCACCCGCGAACTCGACCGGCTCCTGCACAGCGGCTCGGCGCCGGGCATCACCGCAGCCGGACCGTTCCGCTTCACGGACCCCCGCCCCCGGACCGGGCGCACCGAGCCCACCGGTCGCACGCGCGGATGGAACTACGGGGGCAGCTCGGACAGCGGGCTCACCACGGCCCAGCGGGAGGCCATCGGGTACGTGGGCGAGTGGTACGCGTACCAGTGGCTGTGTGCGCGCTACCCGGACCGTATGGACGAGACCAGCTGGGTGTCGGGCAACCGCCGCAAGGCCTTTCCCGGCGCATCCGGCGACGACGGCCTCGGCTACGACTTTCGGGTCGGCTCCGGCCGCCAGCCCTACCTCTACGAGGTGAAGGCGACCGCAGGCGAAGGCGGGCGCTTCGAGCTGGGAGAGAGCGAGGTCCGCGCGGCCCGCCAGAACGCGGGCAACGACCGCTGGCGCCTCCTGGTGGTCACTCACGCCCTCAACCCTCACAGGGTGGCCATCCAGATGCTCCCCAACCCCTACGGAAAGCGCGGCCGGGGCCGCTACCGCGAGGAGGGCGGAGCACTGCGCTTCTCGTACCTGCTGTGACTTTGACGGTTAACCCCAGTGCGAGATGAGTCGGGGTTAAACGTCAAGGTGAGCCGGTGTGTGCGCCGATGGCGAGTGTCCCCGTCTCGGATGATCTGGTTCGGTTATGCCGTTTCGAACTTCTACCACGCGCGCAGGGTGCGGACTGCTCCGGACAGAGGTTCCGCGAACTGACGGTCGGACGCCGCAGGTTCTGGAAGAATTGTCGCTAGCAACCACTGGAGGAGCGGGGCGCCGGGTGAGGGAAGCCGCCGAGGTGCTCAGCAGGGTGGCCGTGATCGGGTCCCGGATGGCACAGCACGCGACTCAGCCGCAAGCCAAGGAGACTGTGATTGCGTTGATCGATGGAGAATCTGATAGCGGCGATGCAGGGGTGGACGGATAGATGACGGGTGACTTTGGCCCCGACCGCTTGCGGCAGCTCTTCGGCGACCCGAACGAGGACGGGGTCTACCTGGTCGGCGTCGTGGAGTTCTCGGACGATGCGAGCGAGGACCAGTGGTCGTATGTCGGGAACACTCAGATGGGGACCCTGGAGTCAGTTGCCAGCAGGCTCGGCTATGAGCGGCGTGACATCACGATTGTGGAGCCTTACCGAGAGCCTGGCCGTGGGGTGCTGCCGGACGGAACAGAGCTGGCGGTCACCTCGACCACCGTGCGAGGGAGCGCATCCTGGCATCGGAGTAGCCGGGAGCCAACGCCGGAGGAACGGCTCCGGTGGGCAGGGCATCCAGTGCCGCTGCCACCTCCGCCCGAGCCGGTGCCGGTCGGTCCCAACATGGAGACGGCGAGGCCTCGGATCGAGGAGCATCAGGGCGAGGTCTTCTACACGAAGACCGGCAAGCCCTTCACCTACCGGACCAACCACTACACCCTGGTCATCGTCGAGAGCCGGCGCAACGTGCAGTGGCACGAGATCAGGTCAGCGCTGGAGGCATGGCCGATCGCGGGGCCGTCGGAGATTCCACGATGCCCCGAACGTTCTGGGCGGTACGTCTACGGGATCGTGTCCGACGAGCGGATCCGGCAAGGGGACTGGTGACAACCTTGGACCTGCGGCTCTGTGGCGGCTGATGCGATGCTCGCCGAACCGCACCCCAGCGTGGAGGCTTCGGCCCGTCCTGGTCAGAACGCTGGGGACGGTAGACCCCGGCATCAGGTCTGGTAAGCGGACCTGAGAATGCTCTCCCTGCCGGGTGAGAGGTCCGTCGGCTGGCGCACGCGGGCTCCGCTGCTGCGCCGACCGCTCGAGGATCCTAGGCCGGTCGAACGACCCTGCGTAAGGCGCGGCTGACGTGATCACGGACCACCGCCGCGGACACGTAGGAGAGCGCCTCCGGCAGGGACTCGGACACGGAGGCGAACTGGCTCTCCTGCTGGCGCAGGTGGGCGTCAAGGAAGGGAACCATCGCACCCGTGGCGCTGCAGCGGGCCTGCCGCGCGTACAGCACGGTGAGGGAGAAGGCCCAGCAGGCATGCAGGAAGCCGAAGACGGGGCGAGGGGTTCCCCGCCAGGGGGAGAAGAAGGTGACGTCGGTGGGGAGGCTGACGTCGTGCGCGGTCAGGGCGTCGTTGAGCCAGTGGTGGGCGGCCTCGTGGACGAGGTCGCGGGCCAGGACCTCGGGGTGCGCGGTGTAGTCGGTGAAGACCGTGCCCGGGAGGCGGGTGAGGGCCCAGCTGTGGAGGGTCTCGTCGAGTCGGCGGCGGTTGAGCAGGCAGATGACGGGGGCGTGCTGGGTGAGCAGGGTGCCGAAGCCGTGCTCGGTCGCGGAGGCAAGGGCGGCACGAACGAGGCGATGGGCCTCGGGTGGGGCAGGGTCGGTGTCGGGGCCGACGAGGTAGTACGCGGTTTCGGAGATCTCCGAGCGGAGCAGGTCCGCGGGGCGCGGGCTGAGCACGATGTGCGGGCCGGCCGACAGGTGGGTCAGGTCTCGGACCGTCGTACGGCGGTACCAGGCGAGGCGGTCCGCGTCCCGGGCGCGCGCCGCGTGTTCGGCACCTTCGAGCAGGTGGTGGGCGACGGCGTAGTCGAGGGCGGACGCGCCGAGGCGGTTGCCGAGTACGGAGGCGATCCGGCTGGTCCGTTGGCGCTGATGGTCGGCGATACCGTCGAGGGCGACCAGGGCTTCCGGGGAGAGAGCGCTCATCTGGGGCTCCGGGAGTGGAACGGGGCCGGACCGGGACGGGCCCGGCCCCGTGGCGGGTCAGGACTCGGTGGTGGGCTCAGCGGCGTCAGGCTGCACCGTGGTGGCCAGCCAGGTCTCGGTGGCCGCGTTGGAGGTGTGCGCGGTGGTGCGCACGGCGTCGCTGTCACGCAGGGACGCGACTGCCTCCAGGAACTCGTCGAACGTCTTGTCGTCTGCCACTGCTCTCTCTCCTCAGGTCGGGGCGGTGGGTCGGGGCGAAGGGCTGGTGCGGGCGGGCCGCGAGGGTCGGTCACGGATGCATGGCTCCTTACTCGGAGACGAGGAGGGTCAGGAACTTGCGAACGCGGCCGGCGCGGACCGGTTCGGTGCCGTGGACGAGCTGGCTGCCGAAGACCACGAGAGTGCCGGGAGAGGGTGCGACGCTCCATCGGGTGCGGGGCATGGCGCGAAACCAGGGGGAGGACATGTCCGTTCCGTCGTGTGCGAAGCGCATCCCCGGGGCGTAACCCGACCCGGTCGGCGCCTCGTCGGTGGTCCAGACGTCGTCGCTTCCCGTGGTCTCCACGTAGAACGCCCCGCCTGTGTCCTGGGTGTCCGTGAGCGTGACCGTCGCGGCGGCGATCTGGCGGGGACGGGTGAGGGGATCGGGGGCGATGCCGTCCGCATGCGGGGTGATGTACTGGCCGGCGCCGTACTCGAGGTAGATCCACGGCCCGTGGCCGGTGACCGACGGCAGGGTGCGCGTGACGGCGGCCATGTGGAGCTTGAGGGCCTGGTCGAGGAGGGCGGTCGCCTCGTACGGGATGTCGGTCATCTCGATCCGGCCGGCCGGCTCGTAGACATCCTGCGCGTCGGCGGGGGAGTGACCGGGGATCTCGTGGATGGTCGTCTGGCGGCCCGCGCCGTACCGGTCGCGCCCGAGGGAGCCGAGCGCGTCGTCCATGACGTCGTTGAGGCGCTCGATCTCGTTCGGTCTGAGGAAGCTCTCCACGGTCCGGATGGACAGCGTCTCAGCGATGTGGATCACTGCGCGCCTCCATCACTGGAGTGGGCTACGGCCGTGCAGGCGCAGAGGGCGGACGGCGGGGCAGAGGCGGCTTCGGCCAGGGCCTCCGTGAGTACGTGCACGGCGTCGGCGAGGTTCTCGAAGTACTCGGCAGACCTGGTGCCGGCAGAGGGTACGAGATGGAGGTCGAGCGTCGGATACACCCGGCCGGTGGTACGGCACGTGAGCTCGTTGCGGCCGAGGAACAGCGAACACGCTCCGGGCAGGGAGGACTCGGCTTGGCCGGCGGCGCGGCACAGGCGCGCTGCTGTTCGCGCGTACTCGGCGCGGTCGCGCGGCAGGATGCCGACCGAGAGGAACCGGGGCTCGGCTCCGGGGAGGTCGGCGTAGGCGTGGCCCTGGCAGCTGTCATAGGTGACGGTGTTCCAGCCCGCGGTGAGCGCGTCGACGATCGGGCGGACGCCGGGCTCGATGCCCTCGTGCCACTGGGGGTGTCGCGGGTCGAGATCGTCCGCCTCGTGAATGCCGGGGAGGCCGACCGTGTTGATGTTGCCGTGGGCGCTTACCTGGAGGCGTGCTGGCGGGCGCGGTGCGGCGGGGTCATCCCAGCGGGCCAGGAACGCCACGACGTGGCGCATGTCGTTGGGGCGGACGGGACGCCAGTGCAGCCGGGAGCAGGAGGCACCGGGCGGGAGACTCGGCTGGGCGAGCAGGGCGGCGACGCCGTCGATCAGGCGCATGCGGTGGTCGCAGTACGCGTCTTCGTCGCCCGCGGCGGCGAAGCGAAGGCGGATCGCCGGGCAGCCCGCGCCGCAGGTGTCGCGGTAGTCGCAGGTCGTGCACTTGGTGAGCAGGGAGCGTGCCTGCCGGAGCAGGGAAGAGCTGCCCTGGGCGACGGCCACGTCCGCCTCAGTGTGTACGTCACCGAGTGCGGCCAGGCCGGCTTGCGGCCAGGGCAGCTCGTCGCAGCTTCCTAGGCGGTCATCGGGATAAAGGGTGAGGACGTGGTCGCACTTCAAGTCGGAGAAGTGACAGGAACGGGTTTGCAGGCCCCTCAGGCGGCGGACGACGGAGACGACGGGCTCCAGCTTGACACGGCGGAACAGGCCGTCGGCGACCCAGTGGTGGGCGGCCTCCAGCACGAAGTCGGCGTACTGACGCGGCGCGACTGCCCAGGCCGGGCCGCTGGGGCCGATGGCCCGTCGCTGGAGTGCCCGGCTGGTCGGCGTACGGGATCCCGTCACCGTGGTGGAACGGGTGACCGCAGCGTCGAAGCACGGCACCAGGCTGACTGTCGTCACGGCGGGAAAGGAGGCGAGGTGCTCCATGACCTCGGAGGCCCGGCCGAGGATGTATGGGGTGACGGCGCAGATGAAGCCGACGCGGTGTTCCCGACGGCCGAGGAGTTCCAGGGCTTCGAGCACTCGGGGGTACGTGGGGCGGCCGTCGTAACCCACGCGCCACGAGTTCCCGAGCGCGTCCCCGTCGAGGGAGAGGCCGATCTCCAGCTCCGGGCAGTGCCGCTCGAACAGGTCCAGCCAGGCGTCGTCGAGCTGGAGGCCGTTGGTCTGGAGGCTCACGCGGATGACGTTCGGCTGTGCGGCGAGCGCGTCCAGGATCTCCGCGATCCGTTCCCGGCCGGCGGTCAGGGGCTCCCCGCCGTGGAGTTCGACGCTGAGCGGACGCCCGGAGAAGATCGAACCGAGGCGGTGGACCTGTGCCGCGCTGATCCGGGCGCCGCCCGGTGACTCCTTGCGCTTCTCGAAGCAGTACAGGCAGTCGATGTTGCAGGTCTCCCCGCGGAGCTTGAGGATGACGGAGACGGCCGTGTCCGTCCCGGTGCTCGACAGCGGGGCGTAAAGACTCTCCAGGTCGATGGAGGCGGTGCGGGTGACGGGCATCAGAGGACTCCGGAGGAGGAGAGGCGCGGTCTACGCGACATCGGTGGAGACCGTGGACAGCCACCCGAGAAGCTGTCCGCCGGTGATGGGGATGTGGACGTCGCCACGGCGAAGGAACCACCCGTCGGTGTACCGCTGGGGCAGCCAGCCGGCGTCAGGAGCACCCAGATTGGGAGCCTTCTGCAGCGGGTCTTCGACGGGCCAGCAGTCCAGAAGCGCTCTCGTCACGCCTCGCTGAACCGGACGGAACCACTCCCACGTCTCTGCGCGAGCAGGGTCGATCGACGGGCGGGGCTGCGCGTCTGCAAGCAGTGGCAGCCACTTGTCGCCCAGGACCGGGTGGCCGGCCGCCGCGCAGCCGAGCGCGGTGAGGCAGGTCTCCATCTTCCGGCACACGACGCCGGCCGATTCGGCCAAGCCGTCCTCGACGAGGCCGGTCAGGTCCTCCGCGAGACTAGCCGCAACCTCGGCCTGGTCGGCGACCGCCCAGCGTCGGTAGCCCTGGCGCTCCCCGGGATCGAGCACCGGATCCCAGCGCCCGGAGCCGTATGAGAGGGCGGTACGCAGACACATGAGGTCGTGCATCGAGGCGCGTACCCGGCGGAACGATCCGAGGTCGTCGCGGCGCACGTCGAAGGAGCGGAGCAGGTGACGGAGTTCCTCGGCCCGCTGCGGCGCCGTCGCCTGGAGGTCGACACGGACGCCGTCCACGATGCGCGACTCCCACGCCGGAAGGGCGCCGTCCACGATGCCACGCAGGTCGATGTCGCTCGCCGCGTGGGCGAAGCCGCAGGCGAGGGCTCCCTCCAGCCAGACCTCACGAGCCTCGCCGGACGCGAGCAGCGCCTGGGCGACTCTGTCGGCGATCTCCCGGCGCAGTCGTGCCGATGGGTTCATTGGTGGCCTCCCTCGATCAGGATCTTGTCGTCAGCGGTGATCTCCCTGAGGAGATCTATGGCCCATATGTCGAGCGCGCCGCGCACGTCGGACCGCTGGGCACCTATGTGAGGTGAGGCCAGGAGGTTGAGCGGCGTCGTGGAGTCGGTGAGGAGCGGCAGATGCTTCCGCTCGACCGGGTCGAGGGCGAGGCCCGAGAGCCTCCCGTCCGCCAGCGCCCGCAGGCAGGCCGCGACGTCGAGGGTCTCCAGCCGCCCTGCGCAGATGAGGAGAGGCCGCTGCGGAGCGACGCGTGCGAGGAAGTCCTCGCCGATGAGCTGCTCGGTCGTGGGACGCAGCGGCAGAGCGATCACGTGTACCTGCGACTGCTCCATGAGGGCTGACGGCGACAGCTCCCGCAGACCGGGAGGGTTCGACGGCCACGCGGCGAAGGCCGTGCGGCCCACGTAGGGGGCGAGGGCCCAGTCGGCGGCCAGCCCGACCGGACCTGCGCCCCAGATACTTGCGGCCAGGGTGCCGAGTGACGTACCCATGCACGCCTGCTTCTCGTGCCGGCCGAGCAGCAGCGCGTGATGCCCCAAGGGGATCCGCCGGGCCAGGGCGAGGGCAGCGGCGAGAACCCACTCGCCCACGGCGCCCGCGCCGGCCTCGGCGTTGCGATGCAGTGTGATGCCACGGTGCCGGAGGGCGTTCACGTCGATGTGGTCGATGCCGGAGCCGGTCCGTACGACGTGCCGCAGGCGGGGGAGCGCGTCGAGCTCCCGCTCGCCGAGACGGACGCCGGAGCGCAGGACGAGCACAGCCGTGTCGGCGGGCATAGGCGAGTCCAGGTTCGGCAACTCGTGTACGAGGACATCGGGCAGGGCGCGGCGGATCGCGCTCGCGTCCGCCGCACCGCGTAGCACCAGGACAGCGCTCATCCGGGGAACTCCGGCTTCTCGTACCGGCCGAAGGCGAGATCGCCCTCGCCGACGACGACGGTCACGGGCGAAGGCCCGCCGAAGTACACGTCGCAGGCGCGCTTAACCCCGGGGAGCCCGTCCCAGGCCCGTGGATTGACCGCCGTGTCCGCGTAGTCGTCGACGAGCAACACGCCCGTCGGCACCAGGCGGGTGACGCAGTGCGTGAGTCCCGTGAGGGTCGAGTCGTAGAAGTCGCCGTCCAGGTAGGCGAACGCGATCTGCTCAGGCAGCTCATTTGGAAGGGTCTCGTCGAACCATCCCGGATGGATGACCGGTGCCGGCCTGCCCCATGCCGCGTGCGTCGCGCGCACGTCGTCCGGGGACGACCGGAGCTCGCCCGCCATCAGATGATCCGAGTCCTCGGCACCGGGCGCGGGCATGCCCTGGAAGGAGTCGTAGACGTGGATCTCACGATTGCGGTCGCCCAGCGATTCGAGCACGCCACGGATCCAGAGGGCCATCGCGCCCTTGTAACAACCGAGTTCGACCACCGGTCCCGGCAGACCGCGGGCTGTCAGGTCGGCGAGCTCGTCGGCGATCACGCGGAGCCGGTCGGCACAGACCGTGCCGACGTGCTCCCGCAGCAGCCACTCCCGCAGATCCTTCAGCATCGGATCCATGAAGGTCACCACCTGTCCACGAAAGGGTCGGCGAGCTCCCCGTTCAGCGCCGCCGACAGCGGGCGGTTGATCCGGGGCAACAGGTACACGTCGCCCAGACGTTCCAGCGGAACCCACTCGAAGCCCACCTGGATGGGGTCCGGCGGTTCCGGCATGCGCGGCTCCGCGTCGTCCACCTGCTCCGCGAGGAAGTTGAACTGAACCTTCTGTACGTCCCCGAACTCGCCCTGCCACGACTCGGGGACGTACTCGACGACGCACAACAGACGCCGGGCCACGACCTGCAGGCCGGTTTCCTGCACGACCTTGCGGTTCACGGCTTGGCGCAGGTCCTCGCCGACCTGGGCCTTGCCGCCGGGAAGGTTGTAGTGGAACCCGGCCTCGTCGTCGTACGACAGCAGCAGGACGGCGCCGTCGCGCACGATCGCTGCCTTCACGGACACGCTGATCCGAGGCAGCTCGGGCGTCAGAGGCACGACAGCGCCTCCGGCTCGCCGACGCGCATCAGGTCGCCGACCTCCGCCAGAGATCCCGCGACGGTGGAGCGGAAGCTCCCTCCACGCCGGAACTGACGGGCGGCGGTGCGCATACCCGCGAGGGCGGCACGGCTGAGCTGGTTCGCGTAGATGCAGAGGCGGAAGCCGGCCTCGCCGAGTTCGGCGGCGCTCAGGTCGGGGAACGCCGTGGGCACGCTGACCAGAGGCACGCCGTGACTCCACGCTCGCCCGATGCCCCGCGCCTGCTCACCGGTCGCGTCCTTGGAGTGGATGAGTACCGCATCCGCTCCCGCCTCGGCGTACGCCTCGGCACGGGCGATCGCCGTGGCCATGTCCTCACCGGCGATCAGGGCCTCGGTGCGGGCCACGACCACGAGGCCGTCACCGGCGATCTTCCGTATGCGCCCCACCTGCTCGCACAGCAGGTCCCGGTCGGCGAGGCTCTGGGCCCGGTGGGCCGCGAAGCTGTTGCACTTCGGGTACGCGCTGTCCTCGACACACACCGCCGCGGCTCCGGCGCGCATCAGGTCGTACGCGAACCGCTCCGCCGTGCGCCCCGAGCCGCCCGCGTTGTCGATGTCCACGACGACGGGCAGTTCGGTGACACGGCCGAGCGAGGCGACCACGTCGGACAGGTCCCGGGGGCCCAGGACGTTGGCGTCCGGCAGCCCGGAGGCCGCGGATACCTCCAGGCCGCTCACCCACAGGGCGTCGAAGCTCGCCTCCGCTGCGACGTGTGCGGCGAGTGCGTTCACCGCACCGATCGCCAGGAGCGGGTGCTTCCGCGCGCTGTCGGCGAGGGCCCCACGCAGATGCATCGCCTTCGTGCCGTCAGCCATGGGTCTCTCCTCCTTCCGTGCGGGCGGCGACCGGCGGCACCAGCTGCCGTTCACGCAGTGCGTCCCAGGCGGCGAGCAGCACCTCGGATCGGGGTCGGCGGGCGTCCAGGCGGACCACGTCGCCGAGGAGCGGGAACTCGTCGGGCTTCGAGACCACGGCCTCGTAGGTCTCGCGAACCCGGCTCTGGACGTCGTGCACGTCCCAGTCGCCCCGGACGGCGTCACCCTGGCGGGACTGCGCCCGGCTCATCGAGGCGTCGGTCTCCAGGTCCAGGACGAGCGTGAGATCGGGGGCCGCGGTGAGGTGCGCGGCCAGCGTCTCGTACGTCTCCGACGCCCTCATGCCGTGCTTCACCGCGAAGAAGGCCAGCTCGCTGAGGAGCCAGCGATCCGCGATCACTGGCCGGGCCGGCCGCTGGGGGAGCACGAGACGATCCAGCGTGGCCCGCTTGTCCGCCGCGATCGCGGACAGGTAGGCGTCACGGTTCCCGGCGTTCGGCTGGTACTTGCCCGTGACGATGGCGGCGGCTTGGTCGGCGGCGAGGAAGTTGGTCGTGAGCATGCACAGCGGGGTGACGCCGTAGAGCCCCTCCCAGAGCCGGAACAGGCCCTTGCGCAGCGTCGTCTTGCCGGTGCCGTCGAGCCCCTCGATGACGATGAACGGATAGCGGTGGTTCATTCGACCTGCCCCGCCCCCGTGCCGCCTGCGTACTTGGTGAAGCGGCCCCGCCAGCGCGCCGTGGTGGACACCAGGTCCACGAGCCGGAGCTCCGCCAACTCGTCGATGAGGCGAGGCAGCTCGGGCTCGGCGCAGATGCCGGCCTCGATGGCCCGGCAGTACGCGGCGCGGAGGTCCGGGTCGTCGTCGGAGTCACGCAGCGCCGCCTCCAGCACCCGCGTGGCCATGCCGTGGGCCACGACGCCCGCCGCGGCGCCCAGGGCCTGCTCATGGAGCGGGCTCGGGTGTGGCTCCAGCGTGATGTGGTGCACCCCGCGGTGGCGGATGACCGCGAAGAAGCCCACCCACCATGCGGCGGCGCCGCTGACAGCGGTCACGGCGTCGGACCAGGCCATCTCGGACTGCTCCGCGAGGATGTTCTGGGCGGCGGTGTCGGCGGCGCGGTGGAGCGCCCCGCGCTGGTTCCGCGACTCCGCTCCGTGCCGCTGGGGCAGCTCCCACCAGAAGCCGAGCCCGGCGGCCTCCAGCAGCGCCATCGCGGACCCGTTGGTTGCCGGCAGCAGAGACGGGCGCTGGGCCAGCACGGAGACATCGGCGCCCGGCACGTCGGGCAGCGCCTTCTTCTCGGCGACGGCAGCCCGCCATTCGTCGAGATGGAGATGGAGCCGCTGGGTCAGCAGCCCGTCCGCCAGCGTCTGCCAGGCGTGGGCCAACGGCGGCGAACCGGGGGGCCGTGGCGGCAGGGTCAAGGAGGTCACAGGTCGGATCCTCACGTCCGGGGAGTCGCGGCAGGCGGCTCCGGTCGGTGGTGCTCCACCACGATGGCCGCCACGAAGACCTACGCCTATGAGTGTTTATGAGCCCCAGCAGCGGAACGTGTCCGGGCGGTCGCAGAGCGAGGGAGAATGCCGACCATGGTCGACAGTGGACAGCGGCGGTGTGCGCGCTGCGGTGCCCTTCTCAGTCGCTTCAACGCCGGTACGCGATGCGCCTCGTGCCAGGATGGGCTGGCCGCCCGACGGGCCGACCCGGCCTTCTGGCGTGATCCGACGGTCCGGCGAGCCGTGGCCGCATGGGAACTCGGCACCGTCGTCAAGCTGTTCAGGAAGCATACGGGCCTCTCCCAGGCCGGCGTGGCGCGGATGGTCAGCATCGACCAGGCCGAGGTCAGCAGACTCGAGCGCGGGCTCAAACAGATCCGCGACCGACGGCAGTTCGTCCAATGGACCGATGCGTTGGGAGTTCCGGAGGAACTGCTCGGGCTCCTCCCCATGGCCGATCCGCACACCCCAGATGCCACGAGCCGGCCAGGAACGGCGGACACCGGAGCCCGTGGGTACGTGGCGCTGCCCGAAGGCCCAAGCCAGCTCCTGTTACCCGCCGGCCGGTCCGTCCCGACGACGGCGATTCCCGTGCTGACCCTTCCCGCAGCCTCCTTCCTCGGGGACAGCCTGCGACTCGACTCCCGCCCGGAGCTGGACGCCTGGCGCACCATGCCGATGCGCGCGCTCGTCGTCGCGAACCGCACGGTCGACGGGGCGGTCCGGCAGTTCGTCACCGACGCCAGGCCGAGCGGCGTACGCGGCACCGCCTCCGACCCGGTCGACATCCCGGCCGCGTACGAACTGGACGACCTGACTTACGGCATCCTGTGGGCCATGTCGGGATTCGAGGCGGCCCTGCTCGGCGACGACCAGGCCCTGCACACCTCGCTGGCTTCGCTCACCGCTTCCCCAGGCTCGCCGCTCGCCTCCGACCACGGCCTGACCGAAGTGTCCACGATGCTGATCGGCTCGGAGACCGCAGCCCGGTACATCCTGGGTCACCGTGACCACCTGGGCGACGCGCCCGTCTTCTGGACCAGGGAACAGCGCGGCGAGGAGGCCGCCACCTGGCTGTTCTTCCGGCACAAGTACCGCTACCTCGAACGAATGGCGCCCCGGCGTCCAGGCAGTACCAGCGGCCGGGGGTTCTGCGTCCCCGAGACGGCGGTCGCCTCCTCGCCGGCGTACGAGCGCGTCCTGATGTTCCTCGCCATCGCGCTCATGGAGTCCTTCAGTATCCGTACCTGGGTGACGGACGACGGAGGCTTCGCACACACCGACGGTTTCGTCCTCTCTCACGGGCGCCGAGCTGTCATCGCCTCATGGGTACGGACCGAGGGGGCGTCCCACCTCGCGGTCACCGCGCGGCCGGGGGCTTTACGGACGTTCGCCGACGTGACCGGCCACGTCAGCCACCACTCGGCCACGGCGGCCGAGCAGGCCGGACAGCGCCTCGCGGCAACGGCGGAGTACCTCGGTCTCGACGCCTCCTGGCTCGGACGCCGGTGCGCGCAGTTGTCGGCCGCCGGCACGGAGCGGCTGGCCCGGCCGCGCAGCCGGCTGCTGGGCCTCGAAGGGCTGGAGGCCGCCTGCCGCTTCGTGGCCGAACAGCTGGTGATCATTCCGCGTACCCGGACGGCACCGACCCGATAGCCTGCCTGGACCACTCGCGAGGCCGCGCTCGGCGGCGTCCGGACAGGGGAGCAGGGGACATGACGGAGTCGGTCAGGAACGTGGCGGTCTTCTCCCTCGGCGGCACGATCGCCATGACCACCGATCCCGCCACCGGAGGCGTCGTACCAGCGCTCTCCGCCCACGAACTCCTCGCCGCCGTACCCGCCCTGGCCACGAGCGGCATCGGCCTCAAGGTGCGGGACTTCCGACGTCTGCCCGGCGCCTCCCTGACCTTCGAGGACCTCACCGCGCTGTCGGCCGCGATCGCGGCGGAGCTGGAGACCGGGGACGTCGACGGCGTCGTCATCACCCAGGGCACCGACACCATCGAGGAGACCGCCTTCCTCCTCGACCTCTACCACGGCCACGAGCAGCCGGTCGTCGTCACCGGCGCGATGCGCAACCCCACCCTCCCCGGCGCCGACGGTCCGGCCAACCTCTACGCCGCTGTCCTGGCCGCCGCCGACCCTGGACTCCGGGGCGCCGGCTGCCTCGTCGTCCTCGGCGACGAGATCCACTCGGCCCGGACCGTCCGCAAGTCCCACACCACCAGCCCAGCCGCCTTCACCTCCCCGTCGTGCGGACCGATCGCGCGGGTCGCGGAGAACCGGGTGCGGATTGCGGGCGGCCTACCGCCCCGCGGACCGCTCGTCGGAGCCCCCGACCGTGAGGCACGTGTCGGGCTCTACGTCGTCACCCTTGGCGACGACGGTGCACTGCTCGACCTGTGGGACGGCAACTGCGACGGGCTCGTGGTCGCGGCCTTCGGCGTCGGCCACGTCCCGGAGCGTCTCGTGGAAGGGCTCACCAAGCTCGCGTCCTGCATCCCCGTGGTCCTTGCCTCCCGCATCGGCAACGGCCCCGTCCTGTCCGACACGTACGGCTTCCCCGGCTCCGAGAAGGACCTCCTCGGACGAGGACTCATCGGCGCCGGAGACCTCGGACCGTACCAGGCGAGGCTCCTGCTGCAGGCCCTGCTCGCCCAGGGCGCCGACGGGGCGGCGGTCCGACAGACCTTCACCGCCGCCTTCGCCCGCTGACCCCACCTCTTCAGGAGACACCCGCACATGCGCGCTCACGAGCTGACCGTTGGCCGTACCTTCGGCGTCACCTTCGACCACGGGGAGGACTTCTTCGAAGCGCTGTCCACCTTCTGCCGGGACAACGGAGTACGGCAGGGCTACATCCCCTCGTTCATCGGGGCCTTCGCGGAGGCCGAGATCGTGGGTGCCTGCGAGAAGCTCGCCGACCCGGACGCACCGGTCTGGGCGAAGACGTACGTCACCAACGTCGAGGCGTTCGGCGCGGGCACGCTCGCCCACGACCCGGCCACCGGCGGGATACTTCCGCACATCCACGTGTCCGCCGGCCTGAAGGCGCAGTCGGCCGACGGCAGGACGAGCCACCTCCTCAGCGCCAAGGTCCAGTTCCTGAGCGAACTGATGGTCGTGGAGGTCACGTCGCCCACCATGACCCGGCCCCGGAACCCCGACCTCTACGACGTCCCGCTGCTCACGTTCGGCTGATCGGCAGGAGCCGGCGGAGCCAGTGGTGGGTGGGCGCGATCACCTTGATCGCGTCCGCCAACCAGGCGCGTGCCGGAGCGTCGAGCAGCGGCAGTACCGCTTCGAAGTCGGTCTCGTCCTTGTCCCGGGTCGCCTTCGCCTTGTAGAAGAGCTGCACCTCGGGCGCGAGATACGGGATGCCCGTCTCGCTCGTGCGCCCGACCTTGTCGATCGGGAGGCGGATCGACGGGTCACGCCGCGAGACCCACTGGGTGCCCTCGGCCTCGTCCAGCATGAGCTGCACCGACCAGGGCGCCTTGGGCGTACGGCGGCACCAGATGTCGTGGAGCGGCGGCCGAAGGACCTCTCCAGGGCGCCATGGTCGAAGCTCCCCCTGGCCGGGCGGGTCCGCCACGTACAGGTCCCAGTCGGCCAGCAGTTCACGTACGAGGGCCTGGTCGCGCCGGAGGACGAGGACGTCGAGATCGCCATGTGCGCGCAGCTCTCGGCCGACCGCGAGTTCGATCGCGTAGCCACCGGCGATCCACCACGGGAAGTCTGCCTTGGCGAAGACCGCGGCCACATCCTCGGGACGATCCGGCACCCAGCGTCCCAACACGTCAGCACTCACCTGCCCATACTCCCAGTGATCAGAGGGGCGGAGGCGAAGGTCGTCGGTGGGTCGGCGGTCTCGCTGGAGCACCCTGTCGCCCGCTCGCACCCCCTGGTGCTCATAAACGCCCATGAGCACCAGGGACACCGGCATCCATCGTTGAGTGCGTGACTCGCTACTGGCCTCGTGGCCGGTGCTTGAGCCACGATCCTTCCGGGGCGGCGTGCCCGAAGCCAGGTGCTTCTTACGGCCGTATGCCTCTCAGCGGCGTACTGGCCGCATTTCCGCGACCACGTCGCATCCCCGGGAGTAGGCCATCGCCGTCACCTACAGGAGGTCCGTCGCCCGATGATCAGCGCGCCATCCGCCGCTCTCGGCCTCGTGTACCGCTGGACCGACCGCACTCCCAACCCGACGGGCGAAGCCCGCGCGGTTCTGCGACGTGTCCTCAAGGACCTGGGGCTGTCTGGGGACCTCATCAGTGACGGCGTCTTGGCCGTCTCGGAGCTCGTGGCGAACGCGCACGAGCACGCGTGCGGCCCGTACGAGATGCACGTCCGCTCAGCCGCCGGGAGGTACATCTGCGAGATCCATGACAGAGACCCTCTGCTCCCCGCGGGCCTCTACAGCGGTGCCACGTCGCCTTCGGACGCCGAACCGGCCGGGGGGCCGGGCAGGGTCCTTGTCGAGCGTGGACGAGGACTGCACATCGTGAACGAGCTGGCACAGGGACAGTGGGGGTTCCGCGTTACGGAACGCGGCGCCAAGGCCGCCTGGATCGTGCTGGCCGGGCTTGGCGGCGCGCCAGTTCCATGCAAGAACGGTGACTGACCTCGTTTTCGACGGGAGATGGCCGTAGAAACTCCACGTGCCTGGAGCGGCGGGCTCTCCTTGCCAATGCGTACGGTCCATCAGCCAGCCTGGTAGCCGAGGACTCGTCCACCACTCTCCGAGGGTTCGAGGAGGCTTCGCCGAACACTCCTCGAACCCTCGATCCGGCCGCCCGTCGCCGCGCCCCCCCCGCGAACGCACGGGCGAGGTCCTCGCCGCCCGGCAGGAGACCTTCGGTGACATCGTCGGCGTCAGACAGCACGAGGGAGTGAAAAGTACAGGTCAGGGCACATTCACCGAGCCCTCCCTGAGCCCTCCCCGAAGCCTCGGGGAGGGCTCGGCGCCTGGATCTAGGATCTAGGATCCTGGATCCGTAGTCCCTACGGGGCGCATGGCGTCCGCGGATGGCGTCTCGGCCAACCAGCTCGTCGGCGAGTACGTTGCCGCCTGTGGCGACCGTCCGCCGAGCGACGTGATTGGCCACCTCGGCCGGATCACCAAGAAGCTCCCAGCCGAGGGCATCGCGCCGGACCGGCGAACTTCGCGGCCAACCCCAAGCACCTCGAGCATGCTGACCAGCATGGTCAGCGAGGCCACGATCGCGCTCTGGCAAGTTGGCGCGGCCGGGGTTCCGGTCTAACGTGTCCGTCCACCCGGCGTGGACCAATCCGGCCGGTGCCGCTGCCGCCTATACCGAGGAGCTGTAATGCGCACCCATCACCGCGAACCGCAGACCCTCGGCGAGGACACCCAGGACCGGACAGCCCGGGCCGGTGAGCCCGAGAGCTTCTCCCCCGTTGGAGGCTCTGTCGGCCGGGATGCCCCCGCGCTACCGGGCCGCCGTCGCCGACCACCCTCAGGTCCTGGACTGGGCCCGCACCGTCGCCGGGGCCGCCGTCGTCCCAACCAGGAAGCCCGACGACAGGTCACCACTGGACCCAACCTGCTGATGGCTGGCGTCGTCAGCGCGGGCTGAGCTTGTCGTACGACATCATCCACGCGGTACGGATCAACGAGGGCGCGGTCGCCGACACAAAGCTCCGGCTCGGAGACGCGGTGCTGTCCACCATGACCTCGCTCGCCCTGGCCGGCGCCGTCCACTCCTACATTCTCATCCTCCTCATGCCGGTCGAGGATGGTGACCGGAAAGGCCTCAGTCACTTCGGTCAGGGTGACCGGCCCAGCGGCATTGAGACCGGCCGGGCCGACCAGGTCGGTCAGTGACCGCAGCCCGGTCAGACCGAGGTAGGGCACCCGGTCACTGACCGGGGACGCCGAGCTGCCGGTCATCGGTCTCCCGGTCACCCGACCGGGGTTGTCGACCACCCGGAAAGGGCTCTGACCTGGGCGGTCAGCCGGACGGTGAGCCGCCAGTCAGCGGTGTCCCGGTCGCTGACCGGGAACCCTGGACACCGAGTGTCCGGCGGTCAGACCCGGACACCGAGGAGCTGCTGGAGATCGCCCGGTCGGCGGTCAGAACTCAGGACAAGCTGACCCGCAAGGTGGTCGCCCAGGCGATCCACGGTCAGCAGGTCCCCCTGCCCAGCGACACCCTGACCGCCCTGATGGCCCAGCTCCGCGCCCCGCACGGTCAGCCGGTCACCTCCGCCTGGAACTGACCGGGCAACCGGGGGCGGATGACCGAACCGGCCACCCGCCCCAGGCACCCAGCTCGCACCTCTCCTCGAAACGAAGCGGAGAACGCCCCCGTGCACATCAACCCGGCCATCGCCGCCGAAGTCGACTCCTGGCTGACCGTCCTGCAGAGACGTGGTCACCTTCACCACGTCCAGTCAGAGCCCGACGGCACCTGGATCGTGCAGCGCGAATGGCACGACCGCCCCTGGACCCTTCACCATCCGGTCCTCGCCATGGACTGGGTCAAGGACCTCGTCTGCAAAATCCAGCAGCAGAACCCCGAGACGAGCTGGTGACCAGCGACGACCCGGCGGTAACCACCGTCGGACCGCAGCCTGACCCCACCACGGATCCCGGCGGAGCAAGCTATCGCGTACGACGGTCCTACGGCCCGTTGTACGCACCTGCCCCCGCCTCAGAGGGCGAAGGGAGCCCGGCTGGTCCCCGAGCGAGGGCGCACGGGGACCAGCCGGGCAACCGGCACCAGGGGGCGCCGTTCCCTCCCGAGGCATCCCGCACCGAACATATTGCGGGTGAAGCCCTCCTCCAGCACGACTGTGTCCGGGGCGAGCCTGGGATAGACCAGGGGCGCCTGGTGCCTCGGACAGAACAGGACCGACGCCACGTTCACCAGCCGCCGGTAGGCGATGTAATGCCGCAGCGGCACCATGGCCTCGTCCCACGCCGTCAACGTCTCGTCCACCTCCGCAAACAGACCCCGCAGGCACTCGGGGATCAAATGGTGCGTCAGCCCTTCGGTGGGGCAGCTGAGCACCTGTCCGCAGGCCAGCGTGCGGTGGGTGGGAAGTTAGGTGAGCAGGTCTGCGGAGCATCCCGAGATGGAGTGATGAATTCAAGGAGCTTCATCGCCCATTCGCTCCGTTGAACCGGTGTCTCGTGGGGTTTGGTGCCCGAGGGCTGTCACTGGGCTGCCGTAGCCTGGCCAGCGTGCCACTAACTCCAGCCTCGCGCGGCCCGAACGGCGGCGCGGAGGCAGCGCATTTCGGCATGGATCTGAGGCGTAGGAACATCGTCTGGGCGTGCTGGCCGATGGCGTGGTCGCGACGATGGCTCTGCGTGTGATTCACCCTGGGGAAGAAGGCCGAGGCGATGTGGGATGGTCTGAACAGCCGTCAGCGCAGCTACTTGCTTGCCTGCTTTCGTGAAGACCAGGAAGCGGAGCGCCGAGCCAGGGCGGCCCGGTCCACCTATCAGGACCCAGGGCCAGCGTCTGCATGGCGCAAGCTGCCGTTTTCGATCAAGGCCGAGCTTCCGTTTGCTGAGTACACCACGATTCAGAGACGCCTCCGCGAGGACGGCCACCTCGACGCCGGAGCCGGGGCCACCCTGCATGCTCTCGCCCGCAGAGGACTTTTAAAGATCACTGAAGACCGCATCGACGTTCCAGAGGTCGGTCTCGTTGCCCGAGTCCTGGTGGAACTGACCCGTGATGGTCGGGCATGCGCCCGTGCCGGGCTCGGTATTTCCCCTGCGCCACGCCGTCCCAAGCATCTGCTGTCGGAGTGGCTGTGGGGGAATCTGGCAAGGGTCGCCGCCGCCGGTCCCGACGGGCTGCCCGAGGACGTGATGGGAGGCAAGGCCAAGTACTACCTCGGTACCGGCTATCGCCCCAACGGCAAACCGAGCCGGGGCTACATCGACTCTTTCGCCATTCGCACTGAGAAAGGGCGCGGGACGTTCGTCCTCGAGTACCGGTGGCGGATCACCGAAGCCGGAAGAAAGCACATCAACGCATACCGCGCTGATTATCAGAGTGTGTACCCCGATGTCCAGATCAACGCCCCAGATCCACTGTAACTCTCCAAATCGCCGCCCGACTGTCGTACCCCAGGTCTATGGTGCTCCGCGTGATGCCCATCTCGATGTCCGAGTCGATCGGCCATGACGTAATCCGGCAGATGGTGATGCGGGCGGCGGCCATGTCAGCCAAGGCCCTCACGAGCACCGACCAGTCCCCCGAAGGCCGTCTGCGCACTCTCATGGAGGGCCACGGGGAGGTCCTCGCCGCCCGTGGTCCCGGCCAGCCGCTCCCCTTCGACGCCTTCCTGCAGATGCTGACTGGCGACCTCGCCCGTCTCCTCCCCGACGGGGTTCCGCCGGAGGAGATGACCGGCGTTCACCTCATCAATGACGACGGCCTGTTCGAAGAGGACCTGTACGACCTGGACCAAGAACAGCGGGAGGTCGCGCGAGCCGTCCACAAGGCCACCCGGGAGGGAAGGTCCACATCCCTCGCGGAACTCGAACAGGAGATGGACCAGGTCACCGTCTACTCGGGGCTGAGGAAGCGTGGGACCCAAGATGCGTACGTCAAGGGCCGTTCCGACCTGTCGCGGATGCCGGCCGGGACCGAGACGGAGGTACGGCGGCTGAACCTCCCCAGCATCGTCGGCCAGTTCTACCGGCCCATCAGTTTCGCCGCACTCTACGAGCAGTGGTGGTTCGCCTGCCCCGTGTGCCGCTGGCCGATGAAGGTCACCCAGCACCGTTCCCGTAAATCGGTCACCGGCAGGGTCCGCTGCTTCTACCGGCCGCACGCGGAACTGATGGGAGCCTCATACACCTTCAAGATCCCCGATGCTGGGAAGCCGCCGTCGCTGATCCCTGGCGCACCACCCCCGGCCCCCACCGGAGCGGCGTCCGTCCTCGCCCCCGACCTGCGAGGGCCCGTGCCGCAGCCACTGCCGGCCGCCGGGTATCTCGCGCTGACGCGCGGACCGTGGCGTTACACCACCGTCCCTGGCCTCGTCGAGATCGCCTTGTACGACGCGCTACGCTCACGCGGCTTTGCCGCCGCCCCAGAGCCCTACATGAGCCCCGCCGGCCTGGGCGTCGGGGGCGAATGTCCCGGCGCCGTCACCGTGTGGCCCTACCAGGATGCTTATGACCTGCACGTGGATGTGTGGCACCACAACGGCGAGACGGAGTCCTTCCTGCTCGACATCAAGGACTTCACTTCGGAGAAGCTGCTGGCGAAGAAGATCCAGGCTGACGGTGGCGATGCGGGGGGCGCGGAGTGGATTGTCGTCCCCGATCACCGAGAAGCCTCCCTTCCTCTGCTGCGCGGGGTGTGCGAGGAGTTCCGCCTGAGCGTGGCCACCGCGGGCGACATGGGCGAGAAGATCTGCAGGAGGGCGGGAGTCCGATGGGCCTGACAAGCAAGCTCCGCAAGGACGACGCGGCGGTCTTCTGTGCGCTGGCGCTCACCGCCTACTACTTCCCCGGTCCGCCCGACGAGCATGGGCAGCCCACCGCCAGGTTCAGGTACGCCGCGTTCCTTCTGTCCGGCCAATACGACAAGTGGTCTGCCTGGGCGAGCCTCCCGCATGAGGAGAAGCAACGCATCGCCGACGTTCTCGTCAACTCTCCGGGCGAGTTCGCCAGCGCTCCGGCCTTCGCGCAGGCCGCACGTAAACGCCTGGCCGCACCTCCTGCCGGGCAGGCCCCCCAGTTCGTCCCAGTCGGTGAACCGGCCGTGGCGGAAGCTGCCTCACTCCGGGTCGGAGACGATCTCCTGGGCTATGTGGACCGCACCCTGAAACGGGTCCACAGGGATCACCCCCGCCCCAAGCCTGCGCCGCCCGCCACAGCCGGGGTGTGGATGACCCGCAAGCTCTACGCCGGCGGCATCGGAGAGATCCAGGGCCGCGCTGTTCTTCCCACGTTCGCGGGCAGCTCCGAAACCGACCCGCACCAAAGCCCGCCGCATGTGTACACCGCCGCCCACACGCCGAACGTCGAGATCCCTACCAGCGACCTTCTCGACCTCGCCAGGCAGCTGGATCAGCGGCTCAAGCCCGAAGGCCGGCACCTGCACCAGGTCCTCAAGGCGCTCTTCGGCCAGCTGAACACTACGGACATGATCTCTCCGAAGGAGATGATCCGCCTCTGCGCCGGTGCCACCGAGATCTTCAACGCCCCAACCGGTACCGGGAAGAGTGTCCTCGTCCGCGTCATGGCCTCGTGGTTCGCCATCAACAGGCTGACCCTCGCGATCGTCCTGCCCACTGTCGAGGCGACCCTCGCGGCAGCGTGGGACATCAGCCAGGACCTCGCATTCCTTGGCCACCCCGAGACGTGTACGCCCCTGATGTCTCCCTACGGACTGCACGAGCGAGCCATGAAGGTCGCCTCCCGCATTGAGGGCTCGATCGCCGAGCAGTCGGCCAAGATCCGGTGGAAGATCAGCCAACTCTCCTACGGCTGCTCGCTGAACCGCTTCACCGAGTCCACACACCCCTACCCGGCCGGCTCGGAATCGTGCATGAGTCTCTACCCTCTGCCTCCGGCCAAGGGAACTCGACGCTGCCCGTTCGTGCCGGTGTGCGGGAAGTACCAACAGCACCACAACGCGTGTACCGCCTCCGTGGTGGTGACCAACCACCACAACTTCATGATGGGACGGATGCCCATTGGCATCACCCTCGACGATCGGCCCACCGATGGCCTGAGCGTGGCCGAATTCCTGCTGCGCCGCTGCCATGCCACCCTCATCGACGAGATCGACCAGTTCCAGTCCACGGCCATCGGGAAGTGCTCCAGCGAGCTGGTCCTGGACTCCCGCCTTGACAAGAAGATCCCGCTCCAGCAGCTCCACGACGAGCTGGGCAAACAGCCGCCCGCCACAGTCAAGGAACTCGTCCCGCCAGTCACCTACGCCCGCTACCTCACCGAGTTTCTGCTGGCCGCCGTCTGTGAGGGCCAGCTCCACCTGCGGCACTACGAGGGCGACGGTGGCCCCGTCGGTGACCGGGTGGGTATGAACAGCACCGGATGGCACATCTCCGGAGGCCGGGACCGCCGTCTGATCCACCTGCTGTTCCCCGAATCAGGCATCACGAGCGAACACGAGATCCCGCAGGAGCTGTTCGACAAGCTCAACGCTCTCAGGCCGCCCAAGCCCGGCCAGGACCCACTCGCTGACCCTTTCAGCACCGTGGAGCTGGAAGACCCGTACCAGGAAGTCCGCGGCGTCCTCGGCGAGCTTCTCGGCCATCGCGGTACCGATCTGCTCACCCACGCCCAGCACCGCCTGGACGACCTCCTCAGTGACATCGTCAAGAACGAGCACGACCGCGCCGAGGCCGTCGAACTGCTCATCGTCCGCACCTGGCTGTCCGAGCTGGACGACACCCTCAACGACCTCACGGGCAAGACGGCCCAACTTCGCTCCAGCGGCTTGGCCTCGGCACGCGCCCTCGCCGAACGCCTCGAACGAGGCATCGGAGCCAACATCCTCCCGTTCGGCATGCTCGGCCGAGCCCTGTTCGGCTACCGCGTCACCGGCCTGGACGACCCTGCCAAGACCGGCGAGCTCACCTCCCAGAGCATCACCGGAGACCCGCACACCTACACCGCCCAGCTGGGCAGCATCGTCTCCCTCGCTCTCGCCGGCGTGGAGCGGCCCGTCATGGGCCTATCAGCGACCGCGTACTTCCCGCAGGCCGTCCGTGAGCACATCCACAGCACGGTGAAGTGGTGGATGACCGACGCCGCGCCGGACAGCATCCGCGCCAAGAAGCACACCATCACCGACTCCCTCAACAACCCCATCCAGATCTCAGGGCTCCCCCAGAACCTCAAGGCCGCCGCCCTCAAAGCGCTCGGCGAGAGCCTGTACGACACCCGCATCCACCCCGAACTCGAACGCTTGGAAAAGGAGGACAAGGACCGCGCCCACGCCGCCGTGGTGGTCAACTCCTACCTGCACTGCCGCTACATCGCCCTGGGCATCTACAACTCCGGAAACTACACCGGCGGCCTGTGCGTCGCCGTCCCACCGGACAAGGAACGCCGCAGCGATTTGCCGCCGCTGCCCGCCGGCATCGTCGAACTGACACCTGAGGAGTTCGAGACCTTCCCCAGCAAGGGGAAGATCCTCATCGTCCCCATGGCACGCATCGCCCGCGGCTTGAACATCGTCATCGGCACCAAGTCGGCGATCACCCCCGTCTACCTGTGCACCCGCCCGCTGGCACTCTTGAGCGATCCTCCGGAGATGTACGCCTCGGTCAACGCCGCCGGCCTCAACAGCCTGCCGAAAGAGCCCAGTGACGACCCCGTCGCCGCTCTCACAGCAGCACGCACTGAGGCGTGGCGACGCCTCAGCCTGATCATGCGCTCCGCGCCCGGTTTCGGGTCGACCCACAAGGTCCTTCAGGAGGAGATCGTCGCAGGCATGGTCGTGGACATGATCCAGCTCGCCGGACGAGCACGGCGCGGCGGAACGGACATGACCCTGCACCTCGTGGACTACGCCTTCCATCGCGACTCGTGGCAGGCCGACCTCGCCAGCATCCTCCAGCGGATGCACACCAACTGGGACGAGGACGAGCGTCGCCGCATGAACGACATCTACCGCGAAGCCCTCGCCGCCTTCCTCGCCTACGCCGGAATCGACCCGGCCGCATGACCTCCGAAGGAGAAGCCGTCCGCATGTCCTCCCGACCGCCCAAGGCGACTCAGCGTCTCGACCTCCTCGCCCTCCGGGCCACGCCCAGCCTCCTCACGGACACCACCGTCCACATCCGCGACTGCGGCCCGGCCGGCGTCAAGCTGTGGAGCATTTTCGACAACGCCTACCGCAGGCGGGCCGGGCGGGACGAGGTCCAGGCCCCGCACTCCGTCGCGACGACGGCCCTTCGCGCACTCACCGGCGGGTACGTCTGGCTCGACGCCAAACGAGCCGTCCTGGCCAGCCGCGACCCCATCGACGACGACACGGTCCGCGACGTATTCACCCTGCTGTACGGGCTGGCGACGGGCGAAGACGTCGATGACATCGACCTGAACCAGCCGGTCAGCATCGCGGAGAAGTTCGCCTCCACCCCCCAGGAGCAGCGCGCGCTCGCCGACTACCTGCTGCACTCGCCCAGTGGGCAGCCCGACGCCCTCGGCTGGGTCTACGAGACAGTCGCCTGGGACCTCGCCCGCCGGATCGCGGCCGAACCCTGGGCGATCGACGGCCTGTCTGTCCGGCTTCGCCCCGACACGGCGGGCGGCCTCGTCGCATGGGACGACCCGTGGCCGGATGAGACCGGAACACGGTTCCGCCTGCCGCGGGTCCGGCTGCGGATGAAGACCGGGCCCAACGTGAAGGACCCCTTGATCCTCGTCTCCGCCTCGGCGACCCGTATCAGCAGCTCCATGGACTTCGCCCGCACCGTCCTCGCCGAGCAAGACCGCGCGGGCCGGCCCCTGGTCGAGGTCGAACTCGACGGCCGGGGACGCCTGCGCAACGTCAACCGGCTCGCCCTGCAAGCTCTTTCCCGGCTCGGCATGGGCCGCTCCGTCCTCCACGAGGTCGACCGGCAGATCCAGGCCGACAGGCTGGCCCGCCAGCAAGCCCAGGAGAACGGTGAGGAGAGGCCCACCCCGCGGCCACTGGGCACAGTGCGACCCATCATGGCCAAGAACTTCTACTTCCCCGTCGGCTCGGGTGTCGGGATGGACTACTACCGGGGGCTGTACGACCACATCCAGACCACCCTCGGCGACAACTGCCAACCCCTGTATGGCTTCTTCGAGGGAGGCAACTTCAAGCAGGCCAAGAAGGACGAAGTCCTCATGGAGCCGCTTGACGTCACCCGCTCCCTGGACGCCATGGGCCTCGAACACCTGCGCATCGTCTGCCTGTGGGCGACCGACGAAATCCGTCAGCGGATGATCAACGCACTCGCCCGCGCTTACGGACTCGACCTCGCCAGCCTCAACCCCGCCGAAGGCAAGAGCGTCACCCTGCACGGCACCCGGGTCAGCGTCGTCTTCCACCACGTTCCTGAATTCCTCCAGCACGGATCCGCAGCCGGCAGGACCGCACTCACGGCAGACCTGGTCTCCTTGAAGGCGGCATCAGGAGAGATCGTCGGCGTCTGGGCGGAAACCGAGTACGGCGACGGGAAGAAGGGCTCTCCGCCGAGGCCGAAGGACAGCGAAGACGCGAAGCACCAGACGCACCGGATCCTCGCCAAGATGGGTCTGGTGGTCCAGTACATCGACAGTGCTGTCCAGACCGGCATCGACAAGTCCACCGGCATGGACCACCAGAGTCTGTCTTGCCTCATGGATCTCTACCGCAATCTCGGGTTCATCGACCGGCGGATCTCCCGCGTTCTGATCAAGCCCATCGGCGAGCTGCCCGCCGACGGGGTAGCGCACTGCGGCGTTCATGTCCGCAGGCAGTCGCGCAGGCCGGGCGAGAGGGACGCCAGGATCTCTGTCTCCGCGAGTGTCCTCAAGCCACCCACTGTGTCGGACGGTGCGTGGACGCTCCACGGATGGTCCTACACCGACCGCACTTGGAGGCCGTACCACCTGGCCGAAGCCGCCTTCCACGCCGCCGACTACCCGGCCGGGAAGATGACGGAATTCATGGACAACTTCGCCGGCTACTCCAGCACCGCCAAGGTCATCGACCAGGCACTGGAAGACCTCGCCGACTACCTGGGTGGCACCCCGTACACGATCACCGTGGACGGCGTCGCCTGCCGGCGGCTGTGGAAGGGCCTGAACAACAGGACCCAGGGCCAGCCGCCCGAGCCCAACACCACCTGGCTCCCGGGTTCCACCATCGCCCCCAGGTACCGGCCGATCGCCGTGATTCGCCTCAACACCACCGACGAGGAGGTCCCCCGTCCGGTGCAGGTGACCATCACCGACGAGGACGACAGCGAGATCAAGACGAAGGAACGCACCACCCAAGTCTTCCGGATCGACCCCGACCTCGGCGAGCAGTGCACCTGGCTGCTGGTCAACACCACCCACCAGTTCGACGGCAACGGCGCCGGCAGACAGGGCTCGAAGAAGACCCGCTACGGCGCACTGCCGTGGAACAAGGGTAAGAACGAGATCAAGGCGAACTACTACGCCATGACCGCGACCGAGATTTTCCCGATCACCATGAACAACGACCACCGCCGAGAACTGATGATGGTCACCGCCAGGCTCTGCCACCAGGCCCTCGCCTGGAAACACCGCACCCGCTACCCGATCCCCCTCCACGCGGCCCTCCAGATGGACAAGGACCACCCGCAGTACCGGCGCACCATCACGCCCGAGGACCTCGACGGCGAGATGAGCGGCGAGGACGAGTAGCCTCGTTACCTCTCC
The DNA here is from genome assembly GCF_043077765.1 of Streptomyces sp. NPDC015661. Taxonomy (NCBI): domain Bacteria; kingdom Bacillati; phylum Actinomycetota; class Actinomycetes; order Kitasatosporales; family Streptomycetaceae; genus Streptomyces; species Streptomyces sp. NPDC015661. The sequence goes on from NZ_JBIBST010000005.1 coordinate 461,967, forward strand.
GTAGCGGCTTGATTTCGGACACGGAGCCGGGAAGATCGGCCCAGTCCGATGTGATCACTTTCTCGCGTGGGAGGCCGATCGGTAGGCTGTGGGCGTGATTCGTCGGTGCTCCTGCCCCCTGTGCTCTGCTCCTTCTACGGCGGAGCGGGGGCAGGTGCCGAGCGAGGCTGTGCTGTTGTTGCGGGAGTCAGGGGGTGTGCAGTGAGCAGCGCGCCTCTGCCGTCGCGTATCGGTCCGTACGTCGTCGAGCGCCGGCTTGGCGCGGGCGGGATGGGGGAGGTGTACCTCGCCTACTCGGTCGCCGGCGAACCGGTCGCGGTGAAGGTGATCCGGCCCGACCGTACGGACCCGCACACACGTGCCCGGTTCGAACGCGAGGCGGCGATCGCGCGCACGATCTCGGGTACGGGACGTGTAGCCCGTTTCATCGAGGCGGACCCGTTCGCCGAGCAGCCCTGGCTGGCCATGGACTATGTCCCTGGCCGGCCGCTTTCCGAGGTCGTGCGGGACCAGGGTCCGCTGTCCGCTCCGCTCGTGGCGAGCCTGGGCGCGCTGCTGGCCGAGGGGCTTGCCGCTGTGCATTCCGCGGGCCTGGTGCACCGTGACCTGAAGGCGCAGAACGTCATTCTCGGTGATTTCGGCCCGGTGATCATCGACTTCGGCCTCGGTGCTTTCGTCGGAGCGTCCAAGGGGTCGCTCACGCAGGCTGGCATGGTCATCGGCACGGTTCGCTGTATGCCGCCCGAGCAGGCCCTGGGCGAGGTGGACGTCACGCAGGCCGCTGACGTGTACGGCTTGGGCACCGTACTTCTGTATGCGGCGACCGAGCGCTACCCGTACGACGGCGCCCGGTGGGAGGCCGTCGCCGCGCAGGTGGTCAACTCCGAGATAGGCCCCGATCTGTCCGGGCTGCCCGATGAGCTGGCCCCGATCGTGACGGGCATGCTGGCACACAAAGCGGACGACCGGCCCTCCCTAGAGGAGGTGACCAGGCAGTGTGCCGACCTCATGCGTCAGCTGGGCACGAGTCCGGCTCGTGCACGGCGCGCTCTGATCCAGGAGACCACGGCGAAGGACCATTCCACGATGGTGCTGCCGCAGCCTGATGGACCGATGCTGGACCGGCTCGACTCACTCGAGAAACTGCTGCGCGAAGAGCCGGCGATTGCGGTGGAAGAGATCTCTGTCTCGCCACCCGGCGGTGAATCCGGTCCGGACTCACCAGCCGCGAGCGACACCGAGAGCCCACTCCCGCCCACGTCCGTGCAGGTACCCGAGCCCGCGAGCGGAAGCCCGGCTGCGTCCACACCGCAAAGGGGCCGCCCTCCCGCTTCCCGGAGGGTTGCTGAGGAGTTGCGCGAGCGCTACGCGGTGGGGTCTGCGCTCGCCTGGTCGAAGCGCTGAAACGCTCTTCCACTCTTCTACCGGCGAGGCCGGTCCAGGGGCGATAGCAAAGAGCGAGCGCGTCGGACCTGGATTCGTCGGCGCCTGTCTCACCACTCGGCCGCCTCGAAGGTCGACCCGCCACGACCACACTGCACATACGAGCACACAGTTCACAGAGGAGCACCACGTGACCACGGCGATGCAGCCCGAGGTTCCTGAAGGGCGCGACGCCGATCCGGCGCAGTCGGCATACCCGGCCGGTGCCAGGCCGGTCTTCGCCCCCGGCGCCCAGGTGCGCATCCGCCACGAGCAGTGGCTGGTCAAGTCCGTCTCGGAGTCCCGAGACGGACTCATGGTCGAGGTCAGCGGCGTTTCCTCGTTCGTCCGTGGCACGGATGCGATCTTCTACTCCGGCCTTGACGTGATCGAGGTGCTCGATCCGCGCAAGACCCAGCTCGTGCCCGACGAGACCTCCAAGCACGCCAAGGCGCGCCTCCACCTGGAGGCGGTCATCCGCAAGACCGCGCTGCCGCAGACCGAGCACGGCATCGCCCTCGCCGACTCCTTCCTCATGGACCGGCAGCAGCACCAGCTGCGCCCCGCCGAGCTGGCGCTGTCCATGCGCAACCCGCAACCCCGGCTGCTGATCGCCGACGTGGTCGGCCTGGGTAAGACGCTGGAGATCGGCATCACGCTCTCGGAGCTGATCCGGCGGGGGCGCGGCGAGCGCATCCTCGTGGTCACGCCCGCCCATGTCCTGGAGCAGTTCCAGCGCGAGCTGTGGACGCGTTTCTCCCTGCCGCTGGTGCGCCTGGACTCCACCGGTATTCAGCGCATCCAGCAGGAGATCCCGGCAGGCCGGAACCCGTTCGCCCACTTCAAGCGCGTCATCGTCTCCGTCGACACCCTCAAGTCGGCGACGTACGCCCACCACCTGGAGAACATCACCTGGGACGCGGTCGTCATCGACGAGTCGCACAACCTCGTGAACAAGGGCACCCGCAACAACCGTCTCGCCCGCCGCCTCGCCGAGCAGACCGATGCGCTGATCCTTGCCTCCGCCACTCCGCACAACGGCGACGCCGAATCCTTCGCCGAGCTGATCCGGATGCTCGACCCGGCAGCGATCGCCGACCCCAAGAACTACAAGGTCGCCGACCTCGACCACCTCTACATCAGGCGCACTAAGACCGACCGCGAGGTACGCGACAGCCTCAAGGGCAAGCCCTGGGCCGAGCGCGGCGACTCCCTGCCCGTACCGGCCCCGGCGACACCGAAGGAGATCGCCGTCCTGGAGAAGCTCGCGAGCGAGTGGACCCCGGGAGACCCCAGCCGATCGTCGGTGTGCGCCGATCCGCTGGTCGGCTACAACTTCCTCAAGGCGTTCCTCTCCTCCCACGTCGCCCTGCGGAAATCCCTCGCCAACCGCCGCGCCTACCTGGACGACCCGAAGAAGGGCAAGGCCAAGGCCGCAGCGGACACCCCCGAGCGCCGCGCCGCGCTCGCCGCCGAGAGCAAGGCGCTCGCGGAGCTGGAAGCGCTGGTCGCGGACTTCACCGACCAGGACTCCGCCAAGCTCGACGCTCTCGTGCGCACACTGAAGGACGAGCTCGGCGTCGGCCCGCGCTCCGAGCGCCGCGTCGTGATCTTCTCCGAGCGGGTCCACACCCTGGACTGGCTGGCCCGGGAGGTCCCGGCCCGGCTTGGCTTCAAGAAGAACGAGGCGAAGACCGACGCGACGCGTCCGTGGAAGGCGTACGGCGGAGCCGTCGAGGTCATGCACGGCGACACCACTAACGACCAGCAACAGCAGGAGATCGTCGACCGCTTCGGCCGGCTCGAAGAGCCGGTACGGCTGCTGTTCACCGGTGACATCGCCTCCGAGGGCGTCAACCTGCACCACCAGTGCCACGACCTCATCCACTACGACCTGCCCTGGTCTCTCATCCGCATCGAGCAGCGCAACGGACGCATCGACCGGTACGGGCAGGCGATCAGCCCCGAGTTCCGTGCCCTCACCCTCACCGCCGACGTGCCCTGGCGGCGCGATGAGGAGAGCGGCGAGATGCTCACGCTCGACGACCGGCTCGTCGGCGCGCGCCTGCTGCGGCGCGAGGCCCAAGCGCACGAGATCGAGACTGGCGAGGGCAGCGCCGAGGCCGTCACCGGCCTCTATAACGACAAGAAGGAAGAGGACCGCCTCACCCGCGACCTCATCAAGGGCGGCACTGTCGAGCGCTCCATCAAGCAGTCGCAACAGGAGTCAGGAGGGGTCCTCGCGGGACTCCTTGCCGGCGCCAACGCTCGGCTCGCCGACCCCACGGCCCCTCCCGCCGCCCTCGGTACGGCCCCCGTGCCCGAGGCCGACGTCCCCCACGTCTTCACCGACACCAAGGCGTACTTCCACGCAGCGATGGACCTCATCTACCCGGAGGCCGAGCGCGCGGCCCTCGGCTGGAAGCCCGAGACGACCCATGGCCGAATCGAGTTCACTCCGCCCGACGACCTGCAGTACCGCTTCCGGGCGCTGCCGAAGTCGTACCTGGAGCAGGAGAAGATCCTCACGACGTCCAAATACGACGGCACCCTGAGCGTCACCTTCGACAAGAAGTACGCCGCCGACCGCCTGGAGGCCGCCCGCAACGCCAAGCAGGGCAAGACCGACCAGCCGACCTCTCAATGGCCCAACGTCTCCTATGTCTCCGACATCCACCCCGTGCTCGACTGGGTGACGGACAAGGTCCTCGCCAAGCTCAAGTACGACGAGGCGTTCGTCCTCGCCTTCCAGCCCGACCCCGCCAAGGCCAAGCGGATCGACGCCACCCTGCCCGAAGCCCTCACCGGCCCGGTCTACCTCCTGCAAGGCGTGTACTCCAACGCGGCGGGCAAGCCGACGGTCGTGGAGTGGATCGCCGTCACCGGGCTCGCCGCGGGCAGCCCTCGTGTATGGCGCATGGACTCGACGTTCCTCGCCGCCTGCGGCGTCGGCCCCGACATGCCCGGCCGCGCCCGGCCCGTCGCCCCCGACCTCCTCCAGGAACTCGTCCCCGCGGCCGTCGACGCGGCCGAGACCCACCTGCGCGAGCGCCGCGCCGACTACGACAAGCAGGTCGACTCCTACCTCGCCCCGTACGAGGACCGGGTGCAGGTCTGGGAACAGGGCGCCCTGATCGCCGTCGGCAACCAGCAGCGCCGCATCCAGCAGGTGTACGACACCGCCGCCCGCCGCCGCGACCTCGTACGCCGCCTGCGCACCGACGGCGACCCGATGCTGCGGGTCCTCTGTGTCCTCGAACCCCTTCACGCCACCACCGCGTCCAGCACGCACGCCGAGGAGTCCGCACGATGAGCTACGCCTACGACTCCTTCGCCAATCGCGGCGAATACCTCTCCGCCCACTACTTCAGCGAGGAGCTGGAGAACACCCTCAAGAAGGGCAAGGCGGGCGACGAGGGCCTGTTCACCCTGTGGACCGGCCGCGAGACCGACCCCCACGATCCCCAGCCCACCCCGCGCGAACTCCTGCCCCGGCTCCGCGGCGACTACCTGGCCACCGTGCGACCCTTCCTGCACCTCCGCGCCCAGCAGGAAGAGCTCGGCAGCACGTACGACGACCCGACGGGGGAGTGGGCCGAGCACATCACCACCTGGCACACCACTGTCCTCAAAGCCCTTGGCTACGGTGAGCGGCCCAAGCAGCCGATCACCGTGCACAATGCCGGCAAGGAGTACGAGCTCCAGGTCGCCTGGTACGGAGACGGCATCGTCGCCCTCGACTGCGGCTGGACCGACTCCCTCGACGACGCCCTCGACCCCGACGAGGCCGGACGGGTCCTCCACCCCCTCAAGACCACTGACGGCCTCCTCGAGGTCGGCGAGAAGCTGGCGGGCTGGCTCTTCCAGAGCGAACTCCACGAGCCCGGCGGCGACGCGCCCCGCTTCGTCCTGCTGCTCTGTGGTGGCGTGCTCGTCCTCGCCGACCGCAGCGCCTGGGCCGAAGGCCGCTATCTCGCCGCCAGTCTGGACGCGGCCCTCGCCCGTAACGACACGGCGAAGGCCGGCGAGCTCTCCCTCCTCGCCGCCCTCTTCTCCCACAACATGCTCGCGCCCCGCCCCGACGGCAAGGGCCGACGCATCGACGACCTCCTCAAGGCGTCCCGGGACAACGCTGTCGGCGTCAACTCCGAGCTGCGCAAGGGACTCCAGCAGTCGGTCGAGATCATCGCGAACGAAGTGCTCGCCCGCCTGCGCGAGGCGAAGGTCAAGCCGCGGGAGATCGAGGACCTCAGGAAGGGCCCGTTCGCCAAGCAGCTCACCCGCGAATCCCTGCGCTACCTCTACCGCATCCTCTTCCTCCTGTACGCGGAGGCCCGCCCCGAGCTGGGTATCCTGCCCGCCGACGACTCCACCTACGAGGCCGGCTACTCAATCGCCCGGCTGCGCGAGCTGGTCGCGCGCGAGCGCAAGCTGGTCGACGAGGACAGCCGAGACGACTTCCACCTCTACGCCTCCCTCGACGTCCTCTTCAACAAGGTCAACTTCGGACACCGCCCGCACGGCACCGAAGCGGACGATGCCAAGCCCGCCGCCGAGCGTAGCGAACAGCGCGGCCTCCGCTTCGAGCCGCTGCGCAGCGAGCTGTTCGACCCGAAGGCGATCACCCTTATCGGCAGCGGCGTCCTGGACCCCCGGTGGGACGAGGACGGGGACGAGGAGCCGCAGTGGCTGGACTTGCGGCTGCGCAACGAAGCCCTGCACCAGGTACTGCGTCTGCTCACCCTGAAGGAGGCCGGCCAGAAGGGCCGGCAGGGCGGCTTCATCTCCTACCGCAACCTCGGCATCAACCAGCTCGGCGCCGTCTACGAAGGTCTGATGTCGTACACCGGCATCATCGACGAGAAGAAGGAGCTGGCCGAGGTCGCCAAGCCCGGTGCCAAGAAGGCTGGCAAGCAGTATGGCGACCCCGAGAAGGGCTCCTGGCTCGTCCCCGCCGACCGGCTGAACGACTACCGGGAGAACACGCACGTTGTGTACTCCGCCCAGGACACCGAACAGCACGGCCTGCGCGGCCCCAAGAAGTACCCCCCGGGCCGGTTCGTCTACCGCCTTGCCGGCCGCGACCGCGAGACCTCCGCCTCGTACTACACCCCCGAATCCCTCACCGAGGTCACCGTCGAGCTGGCGCTCAAGCACCGCCTCGACCAGGAGAAGGACGCCGACGGCAGCACGGTACGGACCCGCGCGAGCGAACTCCTGCGCTACACCATCTGCGAACCGGCCCTCGGCTCCGGCGCGTTCCTCAACAAGGCGATCGACCTGGTCGCCGAGGAGTACCTCAAGCGTCGCCAGGAGGAGCTGGGCGCCAACCTGGACACGTCGAAGGCGCTCGAAGCGAAGCAGAAGGTGAAGGCGTACATCGCCCTTCACAACGCGTACGGCATCGACCTCAACGAGACCGGCGTCGAGCTCGCCGAGGTGTCGCTGTGGCTCAACACCATGCATCCCGGTATGCGTGCCCCGTGGTTCGGTCTGCATCTGCGGCGTGGCAACTCCCTGATCGGGGCGCGGCGGTGGGTGTACGAGGCCGAGCGCATCAAGAAGGAGCGGACCATCGGCGCGCAGACGCCGACCAAGCTGCCGTTCCGGGCGTCGGAGGACGGTGCGGAGCAGCCGCTGCCGGACGGGGCCGTGCACCAGTTCCTCCTGCCGACACCTGGGTGGGGTGCGGTCGCGGGGGCGAGCGGCGACGCGAAGAAGCTGGTCGAGCAACTCGCCGGGTCACAGGTGGACCAGCTGAAGGCATGGAAGAAGGGCGTTCAGACCAAGCCCAAGACGACGGGCGGCAAGGCGAGCCAGCTCGCCCGGCTGCAGGCCGTGGCCCGTCGGGTCGAGTTCCTGTGGAAGCTCGTCGCCAAGCGCATGGAACTCAGCGAGCAGGAGATCGCCCGCACGATCGATGTGTGGGGGACGGGCCGCGAGGAGGACGCGGAGGAGTACGCCTTCCTCCGCCGCGACAAGCAGAACGCGGACCAGAGCTTGCCGCTGACCAAGGAGCAGGTCTTCAAGGACCTCTTCGAGGCGGAGGGCTCCCCGTACTGGCGCCTGAAGCAGGTCATGGACGCGTGGTGCGCGCTGTGGTTCTGGCCGCTGGACAAGGTGGGGCTGCTGGACGGGACGGACGCGGAGTACGCCACGGCTCCGGTGGTGACAGCGGAGGCGGGGGCAGATCTGGACGCCCTGTTGTCGTCGGTGGCTGGGTTGGCTGGGCCCACCGCCGGCAGCGAGACGTCGTTGCCTGCGCCCGAGCCCACGGCCGTGCCGCGATTCGTCGAGAGACGGATGCTGTTCGCCATGGACGGTGACCAGATGTCCCTGGGGGAGGACGGGGTCGACGAGGAGCTCGTGAAGAAGGAGGAGGTCAAGAAGGCGCGTACCCCCTCCGTGCCGAGGAAGCCCCGTGGACCGGTACGCCGGCGTGACGTCATCCCGCTTGCGGACCTGGACGACTGGATCGCCTTCCTGGAGTCCATGGTGGGCACGGAGCCCATTCGGGAAGACGGCTTCGCTGCATCCATCGACTCCCTGGTGGAGCTGGCGCTCCTCGAAGACCTGGTCCAAGTCGAGATGGGCATGGACGACGCGCTGAAGGCGGTCGAGACGCGGTATCCGTGGATGCGGGTCGTCCGCGACATCGCCGAGGAGCAGGGCTTCCTGCACTGGGAGCTGGACTTCGCGGGCGTGTTTGCCAGTGAGGCAGGGGGCTTCGACCTGCAGGTGGGTAACCCGCCGTGGGTGCGCCCAGAGTGGAAGGAAGACCCGGTCCTCGCGGAGTACGAGCCGTGGTTCATGCTCACGGAAAAGCCGAAAGCGGAGGAGAAGGGACGGCGGCGGCGGGACGAACTCGCGCGTGAGGAGGTGCAGCAGTACCTGCTCGGTGAGGTGACGAGTACGGTGACGATGGCGTCGTACCTCGCAGCATCATCGGTGTACCCCCTGGTGGCGGGCACTCGGCCCGATTTGTATCGGGCATTCATGTGCGAGATTTGGGACCACACCGGGCGCGGTGGGGCGGCCGGGATGGTACACCCCGACACCCATTTCGCGGGCGACAAGGAAGCTGCGCTGCGGGCTGCGGCGTACGGGCGGCTGCGGGTACACGGGGGGTTCGTCAATCAGCGCCGGATCTTCCCCGAACCTGTTGGTCACGCGACAGAGTTCGGTGTTCACATCTACGGCGAACACGGCGAGATTGACTTTGTCAACTTGTCGTGGCTCTTTGCCGCGGATGTTCTCCGACAGTCCTTTGGCGCCACGGATGACGGTGACGACCCAGGCGTGAAGTACAAGGGAAGCTGGGACGAACGCCCCCATCCCAAGCGAGTCGTCAGAGTGACCTCCAACACCCTGGAGCGGTGGCAGAGACTTGCTGGTGATAGTGGGCCTCTGGAGCACACTCGGCTGCTCACGCCAGTGAGTACTGCGGAGGACGCGGCGATCGACGCATTGGGGGCGTATCCTCTGCGTCTCGGCATGCTAAAGCCTAGGATTTCTGTTGGCTTTGATGAAGGTGCATCTAAGAAGGCACAGTTCGGTCCGGGTAAGGACCAGCGCCTCATCGACTACAACACTGGGATCAACGGCCAGGACGACTACGAGGCGACAGCATGGAGTGATGTCATCCTCAAGGGGCCGCAGATCGCCGTTGCCAACCCGATGTTCAAGCAGCCCAGTCAGGGCAGCGGTGAGGCACGCGGCCTCGACCCGAAGACGCTCGTTGATGACGCGGTACCCGAGTCCGAGTACCGGCGCGTGGCGCCGAGTGACGTCTTTGTGGGTGAACAGGACAGGTGGGTTGACTGGGAGAAGTACGAGGCGCTGGTCGCTTCGCCGGAGGAGTGGGAGCTGGCCTGGCAGCAGCTCGCTGAGAAGATGCAGCCGGAGGAGGTAGAGGACGAGCACGTCGAGAAATTCCTGCTGTCCAAGGCTAGTAGGCCGTACACGCATTTCTATCGAATCGCTTGGCGGCGGATGATCGCCCCTGATACTGAACGCAGCCTCTATATTGCGATGTTGCCGCCAGGGGTATCGCACATCGATGGCATGTGCAGCAGTTCGGTTCTTGACCGTCGTGTCGACACTTTGAACGCTGGGCTGTGGGCGGGAATCCCCAGCGACTATCTGCTGCGTACCAGCGGTGACAGTCACCTCAATCCCGCTCGGGCTGCAGGCATGCCTGCAGCCAATGTGGGCCACCCGCTGGCCCCCGCGCTCCTCCTTCGTACCCTCCGTCTCAACGCCCTCACCACCGCCTACGCCGAGCTCTGGTCAGAGCTCTACGACCCGAAGTGGCCCGGCTACGAGCCCTGGGCCATCAATTGGCCCAACCTCACGACCGAGCTGCACGACGTCACCCCCACCTGGCAGCGCGACACCCCGCTCCGTACCGAGTACGCCCGTCGTGCTGCCCTCGTCGAGATCGACGCGCTCGTCGCCGTCTGGCTCGGCATCGACGCGGACACGCTCATCGCCATGTACCGGGCCCGCTTCCCGATCATGCAGGACTTCGACCGGGTGACCTGGTTCGACGTAGCCGAGCGGAAGATCGCCGGGAAGCACCACACGTACGGCTTCGACCAGACCAAGGACCACTGGACCCAGTTCGAGGCCTACCAGGAGGCCTTCGAGAAGGACCCTGAGACCACCGTCCCCGTCCCCGACGGCTACACCGCCCCCTTCTACAAGGCCGAACGCGAGCGCGAGATGCGTGAAGCACACGCCTACTTCAAGAAGCGTCTCGACGAAGCCGTGAGCAAGGGTCTGTGGGACCCGGAGAAGATGGAGGTTCCGACCCGGTGAGGCCGACCCTCGAAGCACAGGGACTCAAGGAGAGCCTGCTCCAGTACCTGTCCACGACGTACGGCCTCGCCGACGAGGGCGTACGGAAGGCGCTGCACGCCTTCCTCGGAGACGAGACGACGGGCATGTTCCGCGGCCCGTACCTTCGGCTCCGTACCCCCTTCACCCCGGCCGACGACGGCTGGGAGCAGCACCTGGACTGGGTACGTACGGACGACTGGAGGCCGTACGCCCATCAGGCCCGTGCCTTCGCCCGGCTCACCTCGAAGGACGGGCACGTACCTCAGCCCACGCTGGTCACGACGGGTACGGGCTCCGGCAAGACCGAGTCGTTCCTGTACCCCGTGCTCGACCACTGCGCCCGCGAGCGCGCGGCCGGGAACAGCGGGGTCAAGGCGATCTTCCTCTATCCGATGAATGCCCTGGCGACCGACCAGGCGGCCCGCATCAACGCACTGCTCACCGACTACGACGAGCTGAGCGGTGTACGGGCCGGCCTGTACATCGGGGACAAGGCGGCGACGCACTACGACCGGGTCTACACGCGCCGGCAGGACATGCAGCTGTCGCCGCCGGACATCCTGATCACCAACTACAAGATGCTCGACCTGCTCCTGCAGCGTGTCGCCGACGCGCCGCTGTGGGACGGCAGCGACATCCGTTATGTGGTCGTAGACGAGTTCCACACGTACGACGGCGCGCAGGGCACCGACGTAGCCATGCTGTTGCGCCGCCTCGCCATCGCCGTCGGCGCGAGTCGGCCCGGTAAGCCGCTCGGCACGATCACTCCCGTCGCCACCTCCGCGACCCTCGCCTCCGGCACCGACGCCGATGGGGTGCGGCAGCTGCTCTCCGTGGCCAGCAACGTCTTCGGCGCCGAGTTCACCGAGGACGCGATCGTCGGTGAGAACCGGCTGACGGTCGAAGAGTTCATGCTCGACGAGTCGATCACGGACGCGAAGTTCCTTCCCGGCCAGGCCGCACCCCCCGAGGCGCTGACCGCCCTACCGGATCCGGCTTCCGGCTCCGAGGCGCTCGCGGACCTCGCCGAAACCGTCACCGGACGCCGGACCACCGATCCGGGCGTCCTCGGTGCCGCGCTCAAGCGCAACCGCCTGACGTATGCGGTCCTGAAGGCCTTCGACGGCACGGCGTGCACCTACGACGAGGTGCTCGACGTGATGCGCCGCAGTGGGGCGAAGAGCTGGGACGAGGCGATCACGACGCGGCCGCAGGTCGCGGCGGTGGCACTCGCCCGCTTCGTCGCCTTGCTGTCCATGGCACGCGACCCGGAGACGCCGACCGGGATCAGCCGCCCCTTCGTACAGGTCGAGGTGCACCAGTGGGCGCGGTCCGTCACACGCATGCTCCGGGGCGTACTGCCTTGGCCGAAGGCAGAGTTCGCTTGGGACACGGTCGGGGCGGAGAGCCGGCTGCGTACGACGCCCGACACGACCACCTCGCGTGACACCAAGGTCTTCCTGCCCGCGGTGTACTGCCGCGAGTGCGGGCGCTCCGGCTGGTCGGTGCTCGCCCCCGAGTCGGACCTGGAGGAGCTGAACTTCGAGGCCCACAAGATTCGCCGGGCCACCGTCACGGCCAACAAGTCCAAGGTGCGCACCCTGGTGGCGGCCACGGACAACGAGGCTCGCGAAGGCAATGGCCGTACCGCCATGAACCGGGCGGAGCAGAGGTCGCTGACCACCGGCGGGGCGGGCGTGCTCATGGTGCTCGACGGTTCTTCCCGCCGCTTGCGCCTGCCCGACCCCCAGGACGATTACGACGACGAGGGCAACCCGCAGCCCGCCGGACCCGATTCGGTCTTCGTGCTCGTCCAGCTCGGGGACACCGCGGAACGGGCCGCCAAGGACGACTGGTGCCCGGCGTGCGGCACGCACAACGCCATTCGCTTCCTTGGTACGGGCTCCGCCGCGCTCGCCGCCGCGTCCATCACCCAGCTCTTTACCGGCGGGGAGATGGACAAGGAGCAGCGTGAGACGAAGACGCTGATGTTCAACGACTCGGTGCAGGACGCCGCGCACCGGGCCGGTTTCGTTGCCTCCCGCTCGTACACCTTCTCCTTGCGGGCCCTGTTCACCAAGCACCTGAGCGAGCAGCGGTCCACCGCGCTGAACGACCTCGTCGCCGATGTCGTCCTGTCCACCACCGACCGTGAGACGCTCGCCGCCGTCGTCCCGCCGGACCTGCACGACGACGCGGGAGTCGCACGTCTGCTGTCGGGCAAGGGACGCGGCGGGGACAAGAGGACCTGGGACCTGATCGGTGAGCGGTTCGCGTTCGAGGCCGTGATGGAGTTCGGCCACCGTTCCCGCAACGGCCGTACCCTCGAACTGACGCGTACCGCTGCCGCCTGGGTGGGTATCCCCGACGAGCGGGCGGCCGTCGCGATCGTACGTTCCGCCCACGAGGAGTCCACCCATCATGGGCTGGCGCTTACGGGGCATGGTGACGCCCGGTATCTAGCGTTCCTGCGCGGCCTGCTGGAGCGGCTGCGTACACGGGGAGCGGTCGGGCATCGGTGGCTGGACAAGTTCCTCGACGAGGCGGGCACGAGCCGCTACTACATCTGGGGTGGCCGCCCGCGTGGCATGAAGGCCTTCCCCCGGGGAGTCTCCGCGCCGAGTTTCCTGCTCGCCCGGCCCAAGCAGAAGAGCGAGTTCGACTTCGCCGCCGGGCGTCTGTCCTGGTATCAGTCCTGGGCTCAGCGCTGCTTCAACATGACCCGCGAGCAGGCCGACGAGTTCTGGGTGCGGCTGCTGCCCCAGCTCACCGACGCCGGGCTGCTCTCGGTGCGTACCCCGCGCGACACGGCCGTCCGCGTCTATGGCCTCCAGCCGGGCGCCGTCCGCCTGCAGTTGTTGTCCGAAGCCCAGGTCAACGTGTCGTATGTGCGCTGCCCGAAGTGCTTCTGGGAGCAGACCGTTCATCCCTCACTGCTGGCGCAGTACCACGGGCAGCCCTGCCAGTCGTACCGCTGCTCGTCCGGACGTCTTGTCGCGGGTGACCGCTGGCTGGAGACCGTGGACCGGCACGACCGGGACCGCGACTACCGCGACGACTACTACCGCAGCCTGTACCGGCGAGCCGGCACCTACCAGGTCATTACCGCCGAGCACACCGGTCTGCTCTCCCGTGCCAAGCGGGAGCGCGTCGAGGAGGCCTTCCGTAAGGGCGAGGGGTTCAACGACCCCAATGTGCTGTCCTGCACACCCACCCTGGAGATGGGCATCGACATCGGCGACCTGTCCGCCGTCGTCCTCGGCGCCCTGCCGCGCCGTCCGGCCAACTACGCTCAGCAGGCGGGTCGGGCTGGGCGCCGTACGGGCAATGCCTTCCTTCTCACCATCCCCGACCGCTCTCGCCGCGACCTGTATTTCCTCGACCGGCCGCGGGACATGATCGACGGGCGGATCGTACCGCCGGGCTCGTACCTGTCGGCCATCGAGATCCTGCGCCGCCAGTACACCGCCCACCTCCTCGACCTCGCGGCACGCGGCCGCCTGTTGCGCGAGGACGGCAAGCCGCTGGCCGCCCTGTCGCGCCGTGTCGACGAGCTCTTCGGACCTTCCGGTTACCTCGCCGACTTCACCGAGGCCGCACTCGCCCACAGTGAGGAGCTCGTCGCGGGCTTCCTCGCGCTGTTCCCGACCGGCGTGAGCGAGACCGCCCAGGAGGAGCTGAAGCAGTACGCGGTCCGGGGCATCCGCAGCGCGATCGAGAAGGCCGAGCGGGAGTGGGAGCGCGAGAACCAGAAACTGCGCACCCGTATCCGCACGATCCGCTCCGCCATCGACGAGCTCAAGGACGGCGACGACGAGCAGGCGCGTACGAAGGCGGAGCTGGAGGCCGAGCTGGGCGCCCTTTCGAAGCAGGGAGCCACGCGTCAGCGTCAGCCGGCCCAGACCGTGCTGTGCGACCTCGGTCTGCTGCCCAACTACGCCCTCATCGATGCCACGACCACCCTGGAAGCCACGGTCTACTGGCCCGAGGGCACCACACCCGAGGGGCGGGACAGCTACAAGTCGAAGCCGTTCTCCTACGGGCGACCGCGAAGCTTCGCGCTCTCCGAGCTCGCTCCCGGCAACACCTTCTACGCCGAGGGCTACAAGCACCGGATCACCGGCATCGACATCGTCACCGGCCGGGACCAGGACTGGCGCCATTGGCGCTTCTGCCCCTCGTGCGGCTACGTCCGCACCGAGAACGCCGAGCACGACATCACCCCCTGCCCGCGCTGCGGGGAGGCGGGCATCGCCGACTCCGGCAGCCTGTGGCAGATCGTCCAGCCCAGCGTCGTCACCGCCCGCGACAAGCGCGAGGACGCCAGGATCGGAGACGAGAGCGACGACCGCGACCGCCGCTTCTACACGGTCGTGGACATGGTCGACATCGCGCCCAAGGACTTCGCCCCGGGCAAGTCCTGGCGGCACACCAAGGAGATCTTCGGCGTCGACTACACCCGCCACGCCGTCATCCGTCGCGTCAACGCCGGACCGCTCAGCATCGGAGCCCAGGAGAACGACCAGCTCGCAGGGCGGCCCGTGCGCATCGCCCCCTTCCACGTGTGCACCGCCTGTGGAGCCGCGACCGCCGACGGCCGGCCGGTCTTCGACGACGACCGCGACGCCGTCGACACCTCCGCCAACCGCCAGCGCGAGGTCAAGCACCACACCCCTTGGTGCCCGCTGCGGCGCGGCAAGCAGGATGTGCCCCAGGAGCCCGTCCTGCTCGCCCACGAGCTGGAAACCGAAGCGCTGCGCATCCTGCTGCCCGCCGCGACCGTCCTCGTCGAGGAGCGGGTCCACTCCTTCCAGGCGGCCCTGAGGCTGGGCGTGGACGAAGCCTTCGGAGGCGACCCCCAGCACCTCGATTCCACCCTCGCCACCATGCCGGACCGTGAGACCGCGGAGAAGCGGCATTTCCTGGTCCTGTACGACCGCCTCCCGCACGGCACCGGCTATCTCGACCGGCTCACCGACCCGGCAGCCTTCCGGCAGGTACTCGAGGGCGCGCGGCGGCTGCTCGATGAGTGCCCCTGCAACGGGGAGGCCGTGGCGGCCTGCCACCGTTGCCTGTACCGCTACGCCGACGAGCAGTACATCGACCGTGTCTCCCGCCAGGCCGCCCTGGAGATTCTCGACGAACTCCTCGGCACCGACACCGACGCGTGGAACACCAAACCGGTCGGCAACACCGACCAGATCGGCCTCGACGGACAGGTCGAGTCCGACCTCGAGGCACGCTTCCTCAACGCCCTGCGCGGGTGGGTCGGCCAGCGCGGCGACGCCGTCCTGGAGGAGAGCGGAGACAACAGCGCCTACCTGCGTCTCGACGAGGTCGGCACCATCCACGGCTGGCGTCTGACCGCCCAGCGCAACGAGGGGTTCACCCGTACCGACTTCACCTTCGAACGCACCGAGGGTCCCAAGCAGAAGATCACCGTCTACCTCGACGGGCACCGCTACCACGCCACCCGCCGGCACAACCGGCTCGCCGGCGATGCCGACAAACGCAACCGGCTCCGGGCCGACGGGCGCATCGTCTTCCAGCTCACCTGGGACGACCTCGACGCCTTCGAGCGGCAGACCGGCACGGCACAGGCTTCCTCGGGACGGGAGGCGGCCGAGCCGGTATGGCCGCCCTACCCGCACAGTGCCCAGGACATCGCCAAGCGGCTCTACGCCGATCGTGGCGGCGATGATCTCGCCGCCACGGGCTTCGCCGACCCGATGACCATGCTCCTCGCGTACCTGCGCAGCCCGGACGACGCGGCCTGGGGCAGACGGGCCTCGGCCGTGGTCGGCGGACTCCTCGGAACCGGCCAGGAGATCCTGGTCGGCAACGGCACCCCCGACCAGACCCGTCAGTCGCTCGACTGTCTTCTCGACGCCTGGGGTCGCACCGACGGCACAGACCCGGCCCCCGTCCAGGGCACCGGCACGCTCAATCTGTTCCAGACCAGCGAAGAGTCCGGCCTTCCCGTCGCCTTCCTCGTCGACGGAGCCACCGGCCACTGGTCCGCCCTGGTCTGCCTCGACGACACGGCACCCGACCAGCTCGGCACGCCCGAACACAAGGCACGATGGCGCTCCTGGCTCCAGTGGTCCAACATCCTGCAGTTCCTCGCCCACGACGGCGGCGACGGTGTTCAGCTGACCACGGCCACCGCGGCGAAGTGCGACACCTCGGTTCTCAAAGCCTTCGGCGGCCTCGGCGAACTCGAATCCCTGGTCGTGCAGTACGGCACCGGCACGCCCGCGCCGCAAACCCCCGTAGTGGAGGCACCCGAGGCCACCCCGCTCGAAGCGAAGCTGCGGGACCTGCTGTGGGACCGGGAGATCCTCGAGTACCTCGACGAGGACGAACCCGACGCCCCCCTCACCCGCCTCGCCCACGCCCTGGCCGACGGTGGCAAGGCAGCCCCCGCCTACGGCTTCGAACTCGGCGAGCGCGGATGGCTCGCCGACTTCGCCTGGGACCACGACGACCAGCGGATCGCCGTCATGGCCGAGCCGTACGACCACGAGGACGAGGAGAGCGACAAGACCTGGCGCGCCTACCGCGACGCCGGGTTCACCATCCGCTCGGCCGACGAATGGCTCGCCGATCTCGACGCCCTGCTGACCACGCTCCCCGACGCCACCACCCGCCCCGACTCCGAAGAACAGGGTGCCGCACGATGACCGCACGCCTCAGCCTCTACCAGAAGGCCGAAAACGAGCTCTACAGGATGGAGTCGTCGGTCAAGACGAAGTTCTACGACTTCTGTCACCAGTTCCGCCTCGACCCCGACCACCCCAGCCTCGACCTCAAGCCCCTCAAGGGCGACGGCCGGATCTTCCGCGCCAAGATCGACCGCTCGTACCGGGCACTTCTCGCCCGGGCCGGTGTCGGCGCCGACGGCATCCCGCAGTGGCTGATCGTCGCCGTCCGCCACCGCAAGGACGTCTACGAGGAACTCACCGTCGCCATCAACCGGATCACCGGTGAGATCGAGTTCGTCGACCTCGGCATCGTCGGCCAGAGCGTCCTGCAGCGCGCGGGACTCCAGCTCACTCCGGCTCCGGACGAGCAGACTGTGCAGGACGTGCCGGTCGAGCCCACGCCCGCACCCGTCGCGACGCCGGAACCTGCCGTCCCCGCGGAACCGCTCCTCGCCGGCTGCGCCCCCGAAGACCTGCGCCGGCTCGGTGTCGCCGACGCGCTCATCGACCTCGCCCTCACCGTCACGACCGACGAGGAACTCGACCAGCTCATCGCCGGCGCCCCGCGCCTGACCGCCGAGGTCCTCACTGGCCTCGGCTCCGGCATGTCCGTGGACGAGGTCGAGCGTGAGATCACCCAGCCCGCAGCCACCGAACTCGAGCCGGGCTTCGAGGACGACATGGCGGCGGCCCTCACCCGTACCGCGGTCACCACGGTCGACGACGACATCCGCAACGTCCTCGCCGAGGGTGACTTCCGCGCCTGGAAGGTCTACCTCCACCCCACCCAGCGTAAGATCGTCGAGCGGAACTACGGCGGCGCCGCCCGCGTCAGCGGTGGCCCTGGCACCGGCAAGACCATCGTCGCGCTGCACCGCGTGGCCCGTCTCGCCGCCGCTCTGCCGCCCGGCCGCAACAAGCCGATCCTGCTGACCACCTACACCAAGAACCTCACGGCCGACCTGCGCTCCCGGCTCACCTCACTCATGGACCCGACACTGCTCGGCCGCGTCGACATCAAGCACATCGACCAGCTCGCGCAGAGCGTCCTCAACGAGAACACCGCGCCCGGCTCGCAACGCAGCCTGATCACCGACGACAGGGCCCTGGACATCCTGCGCGAAGTCCTCTTCGAGCACGACGAGCAGCGCTGGGGCGCCGAGTTCCTCTTCGACGAATGGGAGCAGATCGTCCTCGGCCAGTCCCTCGCGACCCGCCAGGACTACTTCAAGGCCCGCCGCGCCGGCATGGGACGCGCCCTGAGCCGCCCTGAACGCGCCGCCATCTGGAAGCTGCTCGACCAGTTCACCCTGCGCCTCAACGGCCTGGGCCGGGAGACCTGGGCCCAGGCCGCCGAACGGGCGGCCCGCTACGAGATGGAACGCGCCCACAAGATCAAGGTCCGGGCCGAACGTAAGGCGGACATCGGCGGCGGCGATCTGGTCCACCTCGACGACAACAGCTCCGCGATGCGCTACCTGCGTCATCGCTACCAGCACATCGTCGTGGACGAGGCCCAGGACCTCAGCCCCGCCCACTGGAAGATGCTGCGCGCCATGGTCGCGACCGGCGAGGGCGACCTCTTCATCGCCAGCGACACCCACCAGCGGATCTACGACCGGCAGGTCACCCTCTCCACCGTCGGAGTCCACATCCGCGGCCGTGCCTCGAAGCTGACGCTCAGCTATCGCACCACCCAGGAGATCCTCGACCAGGCGGCCAAGGTCGTCAGCGGGGCGACTTACGACGACCTTGACGACGGTACCGACACCCTCGACGGCTACCACTCCCTGCTGCACGGCCCGGCCCCCGAGTACGTCGCCTGCGCCGATTGGACCGACGAGATCGCCCAGCTCGCCGAGGCCCTCAAGCAGTGGCGCGCGGACATCACCCAGCCCGCCGCGGACGGCACCGTACGCGACCCGAGCGGCACCATGGCCGTATGCGTCGCCGACGGCGAAATGGCCGGCCGCGTTGCCGCCGATCTGGAGATGAAGCACGGCATCACCACCGCCACCCTCACCAAGGACGGCCCGCAGGGCAGCGGCGAGGTCCACATCGGCACGATGCACCGGTTCAAAGGGCTCGAATATCAGAAGCTCGCGATCATTGGTGCGAGCGACGGCATTCTTCCGCGCACCGCCCTCGTCGAGCAGTACGAGAAGACCGACCCCACGCGGTACGAACGCGAGCTCAAGAAGAGTCGTAACCAGCTCTTCGTCGCCACCACCCGAGCCCGTGACGCATTGCGGATCTCTTGGCACGGAAAGCCCAGTCCGTTCCTGCCTTTGTAGCTGACCGAGGCGATTCCGCCCCGCGGTGACGATCTACCGCGGGCGGAGCGCGCCGGCAACCCGGTCCTTCGCGTGCCGAAGGGTGAGGTGCGGCATTGATCGCCCGAGATCCAGCCAGCCCTGTGGGGCTCCTGCCGTGACGGCGGTGAGAGAGATGAGGATGCCTGGATCAGCCGACGGCAGTCGGCTCCGGCTCTCGCGCCCCTCAGCTGTCCGAGAGGAGGCGCTCGCGCTCGGCCGCCACGATCTCGCGTGCCAGCTCGGCGTCCGTGATGTCGAACGCTTCAGGGGCGCTGTCCGCCGTCTCGGAGACACGGGCGAAATCCGCGAAGAGCTGGTTCTTGTGAACCAGGATCTCGATGATGCGCTGGTCGACGCCTTCCTCGGAGAGCAGGCGGTGTACCTGTACCGACTCCAATTGCCCCATTCGGTGGGCGCGGCCGATGGCTTGCCATTCAGTCGTCGGCTTGAGCTGAGGCTCGCAGATCACGACGACCGATGCCGACTGAATGTTCAGGCCGACGCCGCCCGCCACGATTTGTGCGACGAGGGCGGCCCCGTGAGGAGCTCGGGAGAACTCATCGACCATGCTCTGTCGCATCGCGGCGGGTACTGAGCCGGTCAGCGGCCCGAAAACCTTCCCGGGAAGGTTCGACGCCACTTCGTCGAGGACGTCACGGAAGTACGAGAAGACCAGCACCTTGCGTTGGTTCTCCTCCGCCTCCTGGACGATGTCGATGAGGCGCTGCATCTTCTCGGACTTGGCACCGGCGCGCAGGGCGGCCTGGCGCATGGCCATGAAGTTGCCGTCGATGACGGCGGCCCGGTAGTGCTGCTCATCGATGCTGGACATCGGCAGCCACTCGTCGATGTCGAGCCGCTCCGGGAGCTCAGTGAGGACGTCTTCCTGATTCCGGCGGAGGTATGCGGGTGCCACCTGCTTCCGGAACTGACGGGGAGATATTTCCGATCCGTTGACCGGAAGGTCCGGCCGGAGGTAGCCGATGAGATTACGGAATTCCTCGATCCGGTTCTCCAGCGGGGTGCCGGTGAGGAGGACCGCTCGCTCGCAGCGCTCTATCAGGGCCGTGGAGCGCTGGGTTCGTTTGGCTTGCGGATTCTTGATGTAGTGCGCTTCGTCGAACACCAGGCACGCCGGTTCGGCACGTTCGGGAATTCGACCGTCCAGCCATCCGAGGATGTCGTAGGTGGTGACTGCGACTCCTCCGCTGCGGATCCACGACTTCAGCGCGTCGTCGCGTGCAGGTCCATGGAGGCGGTATGCCCGCAGATCGGACTTGGCCTGGACTTCGCGTACCCAGTTGGTCACGACGGCGGCCGGGCACACGACCAGGAAGTGGGAGGAGCCCTTGGCGCGCAGGTGGGTGAGTACGGCGAGGGACTCGACGGTCTTCCCCAGGCCCATCTCGTCGCCGATGACGACCTTCCGCTGCACGATCGCGAAGCGGGCGCCGAAGGACTGGTATCCGCGGAGGGACGCCTTCAGATGAGTGGTGTCGAGGGTGAGATCCCTGACCGCCTGGACGATCTCGGCCGGCAGGTGGCCTTGGCTCTTCTCGGCGTCGTCGGCCAGGAATCCGAGCTCCGCGAGCATCGCGT
Source organism: Streptomyces sp. NPDC015661 (assembly GCF_043077765.1). Lineage (NCBI taxonomy): Bacteria > Bacillati > Actinomycetota > Actinomycetes > Kitasatosporales > Streptomycetaceae > Streptomyces > Streptomyces sp. NPDC015661. The sequence goes on from NZ_JBIBST010000005.1 coordinate 482,848, forward strand.
AGTAGTCGGCCGGCCGGGAGATGAAGTCCTCCCAGGGGTCGCCGCCCGCGCCGCTGTTCCCGCCACTGAGAACCGCCCCGCGTCTCTCGACGGCAGCCAGCGCGGTACGCAACTCGGCGACGGCCCGGGCCTGGGGGACTAGTACCACGTGGGAGGTTCGGGCATCAAGGTTCTGGAGGAGCGGTCGTACCGCGTCGGCAGCGGCGAGGTCCGCTGTCGCGCTGCGGATCGAGCGCGCCGCGTCCCAGGCTCGCATGGCCGCGAGGAGCTTAGTGGTGGCCTGTGAGCGGTTCTTGATGTCGATGCGGATCGGCATCTCGTCCATGGTGGTCTGCCAGATGGTCTGCGCGGCGCCGACCATCCGGTTGCCCGTCGTGTCTCCGACCCCCGGGAGCGACCGGATCCGTGACTGCTGGTCGAGGACCTGCTGCACGTTCCTGATTCCGGCATCGACCAGCGCCGTGATGCGCAGTTGGCCGCTGGTCGCGTCCTTGAGCCGTTCGACGGGCATCTCGGCGACCAGCTTGCGAACCTCGCCCTGCCGGACGGCGTTGCCTGCGGCGTCGACGGCCCTTCTGAACTCGCTCTCGCGGTGCAGAGCCAGGTCGATCGCGGTGATCGCGGTCTTGGCGGCATCTAGCTCAGGCCGCCCGACGAGTTCGGCCCGGGCGCCGAGGCGCCAGCCGAAGCCGACCCTCTCGTCGAGGACATCTGAGGGCCCGACTGCCGGGGCGGCCTTCCCGTCCCACGCCGCCAGGCCTTCCAGTTCGGGTACGAGCCGGGTGCTAGTGACCCCCTCGTGAAGTGACAGGAGATAGGTTGCGGCCTGCTCCGCTTCTTCCTTGCGGCTCTTGCCCGAGAAGATCCGGCGGGGACCGAACAATGCACGGACAGCCGTCAACGCCCGGCCGGCGTCGTCGGTCAGCCGTCGGATGCCCTGCTGGGTATCGGCTGTGATCGCGGGAAGGGCTTGGCGGCAGGCCAGGGCGGTCACCAGGCCGGCATCAGAGGGCGAGACCTGCAGGACGCGCCATGAGGTGGTGGTCTTGGTCCCGAGTGAGACCATGCGGTCGAGGAGCTGCTTGGCGGCGTCCTCCGCCGCCGACTCGACGGGCCCACGTCGCTCGGCGATGTCCACCGCGAGCTTGTGCCAACCGCCGACGTCGTCCACCACACCACGCAGGTGATGACGTGCTTCTCGTTCCATTGCCCCCGCCGACTCGCATGACCTCTGGGAAGATTAGCGACCCCCGTCGATCACGTCGACGGGATCACGACATCGCCGGAACGTCCGAGTGGCGTTCGCAGGCTGCCAAGCGGAGGTTGTGCACGTGCTGCTCGAGGAGCTCAGGCCGGGTCTGCGGATCGACGGGCTCGTGCCGGCGGAGGTCGTCACGCTCATCGCCGCCCAGCCGCACGGTGGAGACGCGGTCGAGCTGACTTTCAAGACGGCCGGGGGCGCCCTCGATCAGCAGATCGTCTTCCGGAGGGACGAGGGCAGGCTGAGCATTGCCCGCAGCGGTAGCCGCGCCTTCGACGCGAACGTACGTGACTTCCAGCTGGTCGCCGAGGCTCAGAGGATCTCGTTGGCCGGCTTGTTCGACCCGATGCTGGCCGTGGCGACCAGCGACGTCCAGCCGCTCCCGCACCAGATTCGCGCCGTTTACGGCGAGCTCATGCCCCGTACGCCGCTGCGTTTTCTGCTCGCCGACGATCCGGGTGCGGGAAAGACGATCATGGCCGGGCTCTACATCAAGGAGCTACTGCTGCGCGATGATGTCAAACGGTGCCTCGTCGTGGCTCCAGGAGGCTTGGTCGACCAGTGGCAGGACGAGCTCTTCTTCAAGTTCGGCCTCCGCTTCGACCTGCTCACGAACCAGCTCGCCGACTCGCCGCTCGATCTCAATGTCTTTGAGGCCCACCCGCTTCTCATCGCGCGCATGGACCAGCTCTCCCGTAACGAGCACCTGAAGGCACAGCTCCGGGACACGGAATGGGACCTGATCGTCGTAGACGAGGCGCACCGCATGGGTGGTCACTACTTCGGCGGCAAAGTGGAGAAGACCAAGCGGTTCCAGCTCGGCGAGACGCTCGGGGAGATCACGCGCCACCTGCTCCTGATGACCGCGACCCCGCACTCGGGAAAGGAGGAGGACTTTCAGCTCTTCCTCACCTTGCTGGACCGAGACCGGTTCGAGGGCAGGCAGAAGAGGAGCACCGACATCAGCGGGATCATGCGGCGCATGATCAAGGAAGACCTGCTTACATTCGAGGGCAGGAAACTCTTTCCCGAGCGAGTGGCGGAGACCGTCCCCTACGAACTCACGGCACTCGAGTACGACCTCTACGAGGACGTCACCCACTACGTCCGCGAGGGGATGAACCGCGCCGACCGCATCGGCGGCACACGCAAGAACACCGTGGGTTTCGCACTCACCGTGCTGCAGCGACGACTGGCCTCCAGCCCCGAAGCGATCTACAAGAGCCTCGTGCGGCGCACCGAGCGCCTGGAGCGCAGGAAACAGGAGATCCTCGACGGCACCAGTCGCGAGAGCATGCCCACCGTTGACATTGCTTCCTTCGATCACGACGACTTCGACGCCGAGGAGATCGAGGAGATCGAGGAGGAACTACTCGACGCCGCGACGGCGGCACGGACGGTCGATGAGCTCGATGCCGAGCTCGTCGAGCTGAGGACGTTGGTGCGGACGGCGCAGCGGGTCCGCGAGGCGGGCACCGACCGGAAGTGGACCGAGCTGTCTGCCCTCCTCCGGGACCACGCGCTGGTGACGGACGCGGAGGGGCACCCGCGGAAACTGATCGTCTTCACCGAGCACCGCGACACCCTTCGCTATCTGCAGGCCAAGATCAGCTCGCTGCTCGGGAGGGCCGATGCCGTCAAGGCCATTCACGGCGGCGTACGCCGAGCAGAACGCCGGCAGATCACCGAGGAGTTCACCAAGAACCGCGACGTTCGGATCCTGCTGGCCACCGACGCCGCGGGCGAGGGCCTCAACCTGCAGGCCGCACACCTGATGATCAACTACGACCTGCCGTGGAACCCCAACCGCATCGAGCAGCGCTTCGGCCGCATCCATCGCATCGGCCAGGAGGAGGTCTGTCGGCTCTGGAACCTCGTTGCATCCAACACCCGCGAAGGTGAGGTCTTCACGCGTCTGCTGGAGAAGCTCGACCAGATGCGCGAGACGTACGGCGGGAAGGTCTTCGACGTCCTGGGAGAGGCATTCGCGGAGACTCCGCTGCGAGACCTGCTCCTCGACGCGATCCAGTACGGTGAGCAGCCGGCTGTCAAAGGCAGGATGCACGAGGTAATCGACAGCACCGTCGGGGACGGCCTCAAGAGTCTCCTGGACGAACGTGCGCTCGCTTCGGAGCACCTCTCGGATGCCGATCTCGGTGTTCTGCGCGCCACCATGGACGATGCTCGCGCCCGGCGTCTTGAGCCGCACGACATCGAATCTACCTTCAAGGACGCCTTCACCCGGCTCGGCGGCCGGATTGTTAAGCGGGCGCAGGGTCGTCACGAGATCGCCCACGTGCCGCAACATGTCCGTTCGGCAGGCAACGGTCCCATCGCCACCAAGTACGACCACGTCACCTTCGACCTCGGCCGGGTCCAGCCCGACGACCGCGCCCACGTCGACCTGATCGCCCCCGGCCACCCACTGCACGACGCCGTCATGGCGGAAACCATCCGGAACTTCAGCGGCGCCCTCAACAGGGGCACCATCCTCGTCTCGGCCGCTGTCGACGCGCCACACCTGCTCGTCGGGGTCGAAGAGGAGGTCGTGGACGGTACCGGCGAGTCGGTGGCCCGACGGTTCTCCTACGCCTACGTCGACAGCTGCGGCACCGTGCACCCGGCCGGCCCCGCGCCCTACCTCGACTGTGCTGCGACGCCCGACAGTGCGGCGACCGACATAGCGCACGGACTGCCTTGGCTGGCGGACGCCGAGTCGAAGGCGACCAGCTGGATCATCGCCAACCAACTCCCCGAATACCTGGCCGAGGTCCAGCCCCGTCGCCTGGCAGAGTTGATCAAGACACGGGAACTGGTGACCAAGCGCCTGACCTCGGAGAGCGAGCGGCTGCTCCTCGATGCCGCAGCGGCCTCCGAGAAGGAACGGAGAGGTGAGAAGCCCAAGGAGTCTTCGGAGAGCCTCCACCGCAAAGCCGTTGAGCTCGACGTGCGGCTCCGGAAGCGTCTCGACCTGCTCGACCAGCAGCAGCAGATGTCGACGAAGCCACCGCGTATCCTCACCGCGGCGCTCGTGCTGAGCGCCTCCGATCTGCCCTCTTGCGAGTGAAGAACATATTTGTGTGATTGCGAGGAGGGCCTGAAGCGCGGCATCCGCCCCCAGTGCCTGAGTCCGACGGACGCGCGCTCGACAGGGTTGCGGAGCCTGGCGCGGACGGAGCATGTCTGTTTCCCAATCGCTGTGTCGCTGGCCCTTCGGCCGCCTGCTGGGAGCACATAGCGTCGGCGGTTTCCTGGAAACCGGAGTCCGAGGTGGTCTCCACGTAGGCGGCGGCGTCGGTGACGCCTGGACGACGCCGTCGGCGGGGGCAGCCGTCAGGTCGAGGGCCGATCCAGGGCGCGGCACGGAGAAAGCGTAGTCCTCCGCTAGCGGTGGTCAGAGCTTGGAAATTCAGCCCATGCCCAGGCGGCGCTTTGCACCCGAGGCCGCGTCCGGAGGAACGCATCCTCATGAGCGCGGTTATGCGAGCTCTCGACGCCGTGCGTAATGGCGAAGCGTGAAATACGTGGTGCCGAGAGTCTTCAGCTCTCGTCGCCGTGGCCAGGCCGTGAGATTGGTAAGAGGCACCTCTCCGCGTTCGGAAGGGAGGGGTTGGGGGCTTCCGCTGCCCCAGCAGGAAAGGACCTGACGGCGCCGAAGGGTATGAATTCGCCGGACGGGAATTCGAACCTTGCGCTCGGCGATGATCACGTGAGGCAGCTGCGCGACGACTCCTTGTGCTTCATGCTTCGACCATTCGGCACCGCTCTTCCAGCCATTTTCGGACCTCCGTCGGCGAGAACCGAAGCTGCTGGCCTACGCGGAAGCTTGGCACTTCTTCTTTGAGATGGTTGTCGTAGACCCAAGAAGCCGGCTTCCCGAGATAGGCGGCAAGCGCCTTGACGTCCCACATCGGCTCACTCACAAACAGTTCCTCTACGCTTGCTTCAGGTGCTCGCGAGGACGGTAGTGAGGAAAGACGGCCGCACCAAGCGGGTGGAGGCCTGCGTCGCGACGAGGGGCGCAGAGTCAGCACCGATCCAGCACGACGCACCCGAACGGACCGGAACGGACGTCAGCGGAAGTCAGCACCAGGTCAGCACGAGCGCGTCTGCGCTCGATTCGCCTTGCGCGGCCCGTGCCTCTGACCTGCATGTTTGTGTAGGAGGGCGTCGTGTGGTAAGAGGCGCCCTCCCATTTGGAGAACATCTGGCTCCGCACCAAGCGTTACAACGCGACCGGCAAGGTGGTCTCCGGTACGGGAGGGGTCTGCTACCTCTACTGGCCGGCCGAGCCGACACCGGGTCAGCACCGCGTGCTGAAGTCGCTCGGCCTGCTGTGAGCGGGTGCGGCCCCACGGCCACCTCGACGATCTGACGGCAGCGCTCCTGGCTGTCCTGCGTGAGGTGGCCGTAGCGGTCCACCGTGGCTATGGCTCCACTGTTTTCGCTGTTCCGCAGAACGCTCTCGACGGCCTTGGCCGGTGGAGGAGCGGATCAGCTCAGAACCACCGCTCTCACGTGGGCCGAGACTCCTGGGGCCGCTTCATGGCATCGCCCGCGTCTGCCCGTACGGAACCGGTACCCATGACCGGGCGGGTGTCAGTAGCGCAATGCGGCTGCGATGCGCTGCTGGTCGACGAGGGTGTCGCCGGGGACGAACCGGACTTCTGCGCCGGTCTCCAGGGCCTGCTCCACGATCTCGTCGACCATGTCGTCCCGCGCCGCGGGGTCGTCGGCGGTGGCGAGTTCGAGGTGGTCGCCCTTCTCCCGGACGACGGTGCGGTAGTCGTCCTCGACGGCGAGGAGACGTACGCGTCCCTGCTTGACGGCCTGCCACACTTCGTCGATCCCGCCCGCGAACTGCTTCTGGCCGCGGGCGACGTCGAGTTCGGCGACGACGGTGGACGCGGTCGCGGCCTGACGGGCGGCGAGCGAGGGGGTGACGGCTTCGTGGACGGCGGCGGCCGGGCCGGCGGCGAGGCCGCCGTGCTGGATCGTCACGGTACCGGCGCCGAGGGGGCCGAGTTCCTCCAGGAGCGCGAGGGCTGCGGCGGAGCCGACGACGTACAGGGGGCGGGGGTCGGCGGCCAGTACCCTGCGCAGGCGCTCGTGGGCGTCGCGCAGGAACTGCCGGGTGGCCTCGTCCTGGAAGGTGCTGGGGAGGTCACCGATGCGTTCCTTGCGTTCGGCGTCGGGGTCCTCAAGGCTCCTCGTGAGCGGGAAGCCGTCGTCGGTGGCCTCGGCTGCGCGCTCGGCGTCGCCGCTCCACAGGGAGACCCGGTCGGCGGCCACGGCCAGCGCCCAGTACGGCTGCTCCGCGGCGCCGGCTGCGACGAGATTGCGGGTGAGGAAGGTGTCGGCCACCACGACGCGCTCCGGAACGGCACGGGCCACCGTCCACACGTGGTGCTCGCCGGGCGCCGCGTAGATCACCAGCCCGTCCTCGGCGTGGACCAGGTCCACGTCCTTGACCGCCTGGTCCAGCTGGGCGAGCACGTCCAGGCGCCGCTCACGGGTCACGTCGGGGTCGGCGTTCAGGGCCTTCTCGGCCTCGGCGACGAGATTGCGCAGACGTACGGGGTCCTGGGAGTCGTCCGGCTCACGGCGGTGCGTCGGCATGACCAGGGAGACGGCCGGGTACGGGCGGGGCTGGCGCAGCCGGCCGAGTACGTCGCTGCTGAGCACGGGGTCCATGACGGGAGCCTGCCTTCTGGATCGGTCGGACGAGTGGACGTCGCGAGGCGGGGAAGGGCCGGAAAGGCCGAGGGCCGGGCGGCGGAGGGATACGACGCGCCGCCCGGCCCTGTGCGCGGCGCGCCCCTACCGGCCCACAAGGCGCCATCTTGTCCCGATATGGCATGGGTGGCGAGTTGGCGCCGGGGGGAGGCGCACAGGGGGGTGCCGACCCGCCCGCGGGCCTGGGTGTGCCTGGGCGGGCCGGGCCGTCTGCGTGGCGCTCCGCGGGGCGCTCGCGCGGCGGACCGCCGGGAGGGTGATGTCGTCGGCGGACCGGCCGACGGCGCAGGCCGGGGATCTGGCCTCCAGGTCGGGTGGCCGCGGGGGCCTGGCCACAGGGGGAGTGGTTACGACGACGGCCGTGTGTGGGGAGTGGTCACGATGACGGCCGTGTGTGGGGAGTGGACACGTCCCTACCGCCCCGCGGGCGCGGTGGCCGATGCGAGGCACGCCGCGCAGGCTGGGAGGGAACGTCGCTGAGAGCGTCGGCCGAGTCCCATGGGCCGCCGCTCGCCACCGGAGAGGGAGGCGGTCGCAGTGTCCCGGAATCGCCGCTTGATCCTGAGCCCGCCGTCCCGGGTGTGGGGCCTGCTGTCCGACGGACATCGCTACGGGGAGTGGGTCTCGGGAACGCAGCAGGTCGTCGCCGCCGACCCGCACTGGCCCGAGGTGGGCGCCCGGCTCCGTGTCCGGGTGGGCGTCGGCCCCCTCACCCTCGACGACACCTGTGTCGTCCGCATCTGCGAGCCCGAACGCCGTCTGGAACTGGAGGCGAAGGCGGATCCCTTCGGCGCGGCCCGCATCGCCATGAACCTGATCCCGTGGGGCGAGAACACCCTCTTCCTCCTCGAATGGCACCCCCTGCGGGGCCCCGGCACCCGCATGCACGGGCTCCCCGTCGACTACCTCGTCTCCATTCGCAACGGCATGATGCTGACGAAACTCGCCCGCATCGCCGTCCGCGAACAGCACGACAGCGCCGCCGACCTGCCCTCGGGGGTCGTCGGCCGGTAAGCGTCGAGCCCGTCCCGCCGATCCGACGCCCCGCACCTCGGGTCGGTCCGGCCTCGGCGAGCGGCCCGGCGCCGCTCCCGTCCCCCTTTCGGCCCTACGTCGTCCTGCGCACGGTCACGACGGGGCAGTGCGCGTGCGTCATCACGGCCTGGCTCACCGACCCGAGGAGCAGTCCGGCCAAGCCGCTGCGCCCGCGCGCGCCGACAACCAGCAGTTGAGCGGCCTTGCTCGCCTCGAGCAGGGCCTCGCGCGCCGCGCCGTCCACCAGGTCGCGTGTGACGGTGACGCCCGGGTAGGTGTCGGCGTGGCCGGCGGTCGCCCGGGCCAGTAGCTGTTCCGTCGGCTCAGGGGCCCCTTCGACCGGGGCCTTGTCCGGCTGCCACGCGTGAACCACCACGAGCGGGGCCCGGCGCTGCGCGGCTTCGGCGAAGGCGACGTCGACGGCCTCGTCGCTGTCCGAGGAGCCGTCGATCCCCAGGACGACAGGCCCCGCGCCGGCGGACGCCCGGTGCGTTTCACGGACCGTCATCACCGGGCAATGGCTCCGGGCGGCCAAGGACACCGGCGTGGATCCCAGCATCAGGCCCGCGAGGCCTCCCACACCCCTGGAGGCGACGACGATCAGCTCCGCAGGGCGCGACTCGGCTTCCAGTACGTGCACCACATCGCCCGTCACCACGACCCCGGTCACCACGAGCCCGGGTGCCACGGCACGGACATGGGAGACAGCGTTGTGGACCAGCGTCCTGGAAGCCGGGTCGGGCACCACGAGCCTGGGCTTGATCGGCACCTCGGCATGCACCACACGCAGCTCCGCACCGCGTCGTACCGCCGCCGCTGCGGCGGCCTCCACCGCGGTGAGGCTCATCGCCGAACCGTCCACGCCGACCACGACCGGTTCGCCCATGGCTCGCCGCTCCACTTCACGCTCTGGGTTCCCAGCCTCGCCCCGCCGGAACACCGCTGCAATTCCTCCGCGCAAACGCGCGACGCGATGGAGCGCCCATCGGGACAAAAGGTTCATTACGTCATAGATTTCTGATCCACTGGGCAGGTTGGTCCGGGCGCCTGCCGCCGTCTTCGAACAGGGGCGCGATGAGGGCGACCGGTCCACCGTCGGCGCGTGGCCGACGGGCAGACCTTCCCCGGCCCTCGCGGCGCTGAGAGGTGCGCGATGACCCATGCCGACCAGCATGCCGCCACGGACCAGGGCGCATCCCCACCGACAGCCAAGCTCACGCTCCTGACGCTCACCGCGATGGTCGTCGGGTCCATGGTGGGGGCCGGCGTCTTCTCCCTTCCCCGGCGGTTCGCCCAGGAGACGGGGGTCGCCGGTGCGCTGATCGCCTGGGCGGTGGCGGGCGTCGGCATGCTGATGCTCGCCTTCGTCTTCCAGAACCTGGCGGTGCGGCGGCCGGACCTGGACGCCGGCGTCTACGCGTACGCCAAGGCCGGCTTCGGCGAGTACCTGGGCTTCTTCTCCGCCTTCGGCTACTGGGCGAGCGCGTGCGTGGGGAACGTGACCTACTGGGTGCTGATCATGTCCACGATCGGAGCGATCGCGCCCGCCCTCGGCGACGGCGACACCGCGCTGGCGATCATCCTGTCCTCCGTCGGGCTGTGGTGCTTCTTCCTGCTCATCCGGCGCGGGGTGAAGGAGGCGACGGCGATCAACAGGATCGTGACCGTCGCCAAGCTGGTGCCGATCATCGTCTTCATCATCCTGGCGCTGTTCTTCCTCGAACCGTCCGTCTTCGCCGACAACTTCGGTGGCGCGGACTACGCCGGGTCCCTGTTCAACCAGGTCCGCGGCACCATGCTCGCGACCGTCTTCGTCTTCCTCGGCGTGGAGGGCGCCAGCGTCTACTCCCGCCACGCCAAACGCCGCGAGGACGTGGGGCGGGCGACGATCCTGGGCTTCCTGAGCGTCTTCGCGATCTTCGCCTCGGTCACCATCGTGTCGTACGGCATCCTGCCGATGAGCGAGATCGCCGAACTCCGCCAGCCCTCCATGGCCGGAGTCCTGGAGGCGGCGGTCGGCACCTGGGGGAAGGCGTTCGTCAGCGTCGGCCTGATCATCTCCGTCCTCGGCGCCTATCTGGCCTGGACACTGATGGCCGCCGAGGTGCTCTTCGTCGCCGCCAAGGACGAGGACATGCCGCGCTTCCTGGGCCGGTCCAGCGGCGACGACGTGCCCGTCCCCGCGCTGTTGCTGACGACGGCTCTCAGCCAGATCGTCCTCGTCGTCACGGCCTTCTCCGACGACGCGTTCAACTTCGCCCTCGATCTGACCAGCGCACTGAGCCTGATCCCCTTCCTGCTGGCCGCCGCGTTCGCCGTGAAGATCGCGCTGAGACCGGAGCAGGAAAAGGTGACGGGACGGACCACCCGGAGGGAACTGGTCGTCGCCGCCGTCGCCACCCTCTACACGGCATTCCTCCTCTACGCGGCGGGGCTCAAGTTCGTCCTCGTCTCCTTCATCGTCTACGCCCCCGCCACGTTCCTCTTCGTCAAGGCCCGCCGCGAACAGAACCGGCGCCTCTTCTCCCCCAAGGAGGCCGTCATCTGCGCCGTCTCCGTCGCCGGGGCCGCCGTCGGCGTCATCGCCCTCGCCGCCGACTGGGTCGAGCTGTGACCCGTCGGGCCGCACCTCCGCCCCTCCACCACTCCACCGGAAAGGCTGCCCATGACCACCCCCGAGACTGGTACCGCCAAGGCCCCGCTCGGTGTCCACTCCGAGGTCGGACGGCTCCGCAAGGTGCTCGTCTGCTCCCCGGGGCTCGCCCACCGCCGCCTCACCCCGACCACCGCCGACGACCTCCTCTTCGACGACGTGATGTGGGTGGAGAACGCCCAGCGCGACCACGCGGACTTCGTCAACAAGCTCACCCAGCGGGGCGTCGAGGTCGTCGAGCTGCACAACCTCCTCACCGAGACCATGGCCATTCCCCAGGCCCGGGCGTGGCTCCTGGACCGGAAGATCGTCCCCAACGAGGTGGGCCTGGGGCTCGTCGACGACACCCGCGCCTACCTCGACTCGCTCCCACCCCGTGCACTCGCCGAGTACCTCATCGGTGGGCTGTCGACCGCGGACCTCCCGGAGGAGTTCCGGTCGGGGTACGTGGCACTGGCCCGGGAGGGCGTCGGCGCCCGGGAGTACCTGATGCCGCCGCTGCCCAACACCCTGTACACCCGGGACACCACCTGCTGGCTGTACGGGGGGCTCACGCTGAACCCCCTCTTCTGGCCGGCCCGTCACGGCGAGACCCTCCTGATGAAGGCGCTCTACACCTTCCACCCGGACTACAAGGGCTCGACCGTCTGGTGGGGCGACCCGGAGCGGGACTGGGGCCAGGCCACGTTCGAGGGCGGCGACATCATGCCCGTCGGCAACGGCGTGGTCCTCATGGGGATGAGCGAGCGCACCTCCCGTCAGGCCATCACCCAGGTCGCCCGCTCGCTCTTCGAGAACGGGGCCGCCGAGCGGGTGATCGTCGCCGGCATGCCGAAGCTCCGCTCGGCCATGCACCTGGACACCGTCTTCACCTTCGCGGACCGCGACATCGTCACCCTGTACCCCACGATCATGGACGCGGTCCGCACCTTCTCGCTCCGTCCCGGCGACAAGGCGCCCGGCGTCGAGATCACCGACGAGGGCGGCGCCCGATTCGTCGACGTGGTCGCCAAGGCCCTCGGCCTTCCACAGCTGCGGGTGATCGAGACGGGCGGTGACGTCTACGCCTCCGAGCGGCAGCAGTGGGACAGTGGGAACAACGCCGTCGCGCTGGAGCCGGGCGTCGTCTTCACGTACGACCGCAACACCCAGACCAACACGCTGCTGCGTAAGGCGGGTGTCGAGGTCATCACCATCGTCGGCGCCGAACTCGGCCGCGGTCGCGGCGGCGGCCACTGCATGACCTGCCCGCTGATCCGCGACGCCGTCGACTTCTGAGCCGGCTGCTCGGCGGGCGGAGGCGGCAGTGATGCCACCCCCGGCATCACGCCGGCCTCCGCCCGCCCGTCAGTCGTCCGACGACGGCCCGGCGAGCTGTTCGGCGAGCTCGCGCTCGCTCTCCTCCGAGAGCGTGGTCTTGAGCACCGTTCCGCCGAACCGTCCCATGGCTTCGGCGAACCTGTCCTCGCTGAGCTCGGACGCCATGACGACGACAGCCGCCGTGCCGGGCCGGAGCAGTTCCTGCACCTTGCCACGGAACCTGCTGTCGACACCCATCTGGTTCAGCTTGCCGATGAGGCCGCCGACGGCGGCTCCCACCACGCCCATGGCCGGAGTCAGGATCACCATGCCGAAGACCATTCCCCAGAGGGCGCCGGCCGTGGCCGAGATGGCCACCTCCTCGCTTCTGGCCGGCGTGTCGACATGCGTCCTGCCGTCCGCGTCCACCGATACGACGGCCAGCCCGTTGAACTTCAGGACCTGCTCGTCGCGAAGTTCCTGCACGGCCGCGAACGCCTTGTCGGCGACCGCCTTGTCCTCGTATCCGATCACGATCAGCTCGGACATACGGGTTCTCCTTCTGTCTTGAGGGGGGACGGCGGCAGTCGTGGTCGCGACTACGGCTCCTGAGGGCCGGCGAGCTGTTCGGCCAGCTCCTGCTCGTCCTCGTCACTGAGCGAGGTCTTCAGGACGGTGCCTCCGTGCCGTCGCATTGCCGTGGTGAACTTGTCGTCGGTGACCTTCGACGCCATGATCACGACCGCTGCGGTGCCGGGTCTGAGAAGGTCCCCCACCTGCTGACGGAACCGGTCGTCGACGCCGGATTTGCTGAGCTTGCCGACGATCCCGCCGAGCGCCGCCCCGGTCAGCAGTCCGACCCCGGGTACGAGGAACAGGATCCCGAAGATCGCGCCCCAGAGCGCCCCGGAGGCAGCGGAGACGCCGACGATGCGGCTGGAGGTGTCGACGTGCGTCCGACCCTCGTCGTCCACCGCGACAACCGCCAGGCCGTTGAGGTGAACGACATAGTCCCGCTGGAGTTCCTGCACGGTGGCGAACGCCTGCTCGGCCACGTCGGGATCGTCGTATCCGATGACGAAGAGCTCAGCCACTTCCGCCTCCTCGAATGGGCGGCCCTCACGTGACACCTCTGCCAGGGCCCACAAAGCGTCATCTTGTCCCGATATGCCGAGGATGGCGACCCGATGAACCCATCCCAGCTATCGGGAGGCGCAGTGGTTCGCAGCCCCGAACGGTGGAGCAGCGCGCGTGAGGTGGCCGTACCGGTCCACCGTGACCTCGATCGGGCGACGAGGCGTGCAAGGGGAGCGCGACATGCGCTCTGCCGGCGCACGACGGGACGTGCGTACAATCCGAAAAATATGCGCTACCGGTTCAGCTGATCCTTTCAGAGCGAATGTCCGAGCGGTCCGGGGGAGGGACGTCGGGTCGCTCGACGGCAGCAGACGCGGAGCGGTGGCGCCGTTCCGGTGGGAGGGGTCCCTGATGCTCACCGATCGGTCGCACAGACGCCTGTGGCGGAAGGTTCGCGCCCTCTCGGAGGGGCTCGAACTGCCGGACCCCTTCGACGCCGAGACCTTCCTGGCCCTCGTGGCCGAACGGCGTGGCCGCCCCGTCGAGGTCCTGCCGGTCGCGGTCGACGCGGGGATCCCGTGCGGTCTGCTGGTGACCACCGACCACGCCGACTACGTCCTGTGCACACCGGGGACCAGCGCACTGCACCGGCAGCACATCCTCGTGCACGAGGCGGCCCATCTGCTCTGCGGACACGACCGGTTGCCCACCCCCGAGACACCGGGCGTACGCGCGCTGCTGCCCGGACTCTCGCCCGACCTGGTGCGCCGGGTCCTGGGCCGCACCGTGTACGCCGAGCCCGCCGAGCAGGAGGCGGAACTGCTCGCCTCTCTCATCCTGCACCGCGTACTGAGGGAAGGTCCCGTGCAGGGACGGGACCACGGACCGGCCGGAACCCTCGTCGGGGCCCCCTCCCGCCGCCCCGAGCGGCCCCGTGTCTGACCTGCTCGCGTACCTCCCGGTCGTCGCCGCGCTGTGGCTGGGCTGCTACGAACTGCGTCTGCTGCGCGACGGAAGCGACTCGCCCTTCGCGGTGCGCCACCTCTGCCGCTTCGGGTTCTGCATGGCCGCGGCGATGGCCCTGCTGACCGCTCCGACGACGTATCCGGAGTGGCTGTGGCCGTGGTTCCCGCCGCTGACCCACCTCCTGGGCCGCGAGACGGAGATGGCCGCCCTCGCCTTCCTCCCGCCGGCTGTCATCGAGATCGGTCTGCCCCGGCCCCGACTCCTGACCACGCGGCTGCACACCGGCGTCACCCTCGCGGCCGTCGTGCTGTGCGCGGTGCCGTTCCTCTCCTCCGGCGTACGCACCCGGCACGGCTCGCTTCTCGTGGAGGGGACCGGAGCGGTGCTCCTCGCCTCCAGCGACACGGTCTTCACCGCCTACAGCCTGTGGTGCCTGGCCATGTTCCTGGTCCCGGTGCACCGGTTCGCCCGGGGGCTGGGTCCCGGCGCGCTGCGCACGGGCCTGCGCCTCGTCACGGCCAGTGTCGCGGTGGGCCTCGTCTGGGCCCTGTGGGGGGTGTCCTCGATCGTCACCGTGGCCGTGGACAACCGGCAGAGCGTCGGGCTCGACCCGGTGGGCCGGATGCTCGGTCTGTGCTGCCTGGTGCTCGGTGTCCTGGGCGGCACCGCCGGGGGCTGGCTCTCCGTCACCACCGGGGTCGGGCGGTGGCTGCGGGCCTACCGGACCCACCGTGCCCTGGAGCCGCTCTGGTCGGCGCTACGGGCCGTGTCCCCCGGTACGGCCCTGGACCTGGGCTGGCCGTCGGCGCGTCTGTTCTCCCTGCACCGGTCCGAGTTCGCCCTCTACCGCCGGGTGATCGAGATCCGGGACGGCTACCTGGAACTCCGTCCTTTCGTTCCCCCCGACGCCCGCGCACTGTCGGACGCGGCGCTGGCCCGGTTCCCCGTGCCGGCCACGGACCGCGCGGCGATGGCCGAGGCCGCGGTCATCGCCGCCGCACTGGAGTCCGCCAGGATCGGCCACCGCGCCTCCGGGGACCAGGACGTCGCGCTCGCGTACCCGGTCAACTGCTCGGTCGAGGAGGAGGCGGCGTGGCTGGTCCAGGTGGCCGAGGCGTTCACCGTGGCCGGGCTCGTGGAGCACATGCGCCACCGGGTGGGGCGCCCGGCGTGTCGGGCCCCGTCGTCACCGTCCCGCCTGGGACGGGATGAGCGTCGGCCCGGGCAGGGCGGGGCCGGACGGAGCAAGGGCCGTGCGGAGGAACAGGGGCGGTTCCGGTGACGGGCGCAGGCCGGAGTGGTGCATCCAGCTCGCTATCTCCACACGGGAGGAACAGCCCAGCTTCTTCATCGTGTCCCGGATGTGGTTGACCACGGTCCACTCCGAGATCGCCAGCCGGTGGGCGATCTGCCGGTTGCTCAGACCGGCCGCCACCAGGCGCGAGACCTCGGTCTGGCGCGGCGTCAGCGGATCGATCCTGGTGCGGGTGTCCGGGGGTAAGGGGCCCGCCGGAGTGGCGGCGGGAGGGACGGGGGCCGGGACGAGGGAGGCCAGGAGGTCCGGGAGCGACACCTTGGAACCCTCGACCAGGGCACGGGAGAAGGCGGCCTCGCCCAGCAGCTCCCGCACCGGCTCCTCCAGCCGGGCCATGGCAAAGTCGGGCGTGCCCGCCTCCTCGGGGAACGCGCCGCGCCAGGTGTGGAAGGCGCCCAGGCCGCGGGCGGTGCCGATGGCGCGTTCGACGACGTCGGGCAGGGCGGGACTGCCCACCGTGGTGGCGATGGCGCCGAGGACGGCCGGCGGCCCCAGGGCGCGCAGGGCCGACAGCGCCCGCTCGCAGTAGTGCGCCGTGGCCTGGGCGCGTCCCTCCGCGGCCGCGAAGACGGCCAGGTGGAGCAGGGCGGTACCGGCGGCGAGCGTGTCGCGCCCCTGCTGGGCCTCGGCCAGCACCTCCAGTGCGGTGGCCGCCGCTGCCGCCGTGTCACCGAGACGGAATCCCGCGAGCGCGGCCTCCAGCGACACGTACCGGGCCTCGTGGCGGTCGCCGTCGGACCGGTGCCGGTCGGCCGCCTCGTGGAGCAGGGCGGCGCCGCGGCAGGGGTCGGCGGCCATGACGCACAGGGCCCGCAGTCGCGTCACCCGCGCGGAGAGCCCCGCGGCTCGGGCGGCATCCGCCGTGATCCGGTCCAGCAGGTCCGTGGCGGCCTCGGGCTGGCCCGCCAGGATGCCCGCCTCGACGAGCAGGAGGTCGACGCGGATCCGGTCGCGGTGACCGGTCGCGGTCCACGACGGATCGGGGCGGAAGCGCCCTTCGGCCCAGGTGCTCCAGCCGCCCGTGGCCCACCAGTAGACGCGGATGCCGTCGACGAGGTCGAGCGCCTCGCCGGTCCGCCCGTGGCGGAGCAGCGTCTCCAGTGCCGTACGGAGGTTGCGTTCCTCGCTCCAGAAGGCGATCAGGCCCGAGCGCTGGTGCCCCGAGATGATCCGGTCGGCGGCGGCGCGGGCCAGGGCCGCGTAGTAGCGGGCGTGCGCCAGCCGGGCCGCGGCGTCCTCGGGCGGCGGGAGCCGGCGCGCGGGTCCGTCCGGCGGCAGCCGCAGCCGGAACCGGGCCGTGCC
This sequence comes from Streptomyces sp. NPDC015661, assembly GCF_043077765.1. Lineage (NCBI taxonomy): Bacteria > Bacillati > Actinomycetota > Actinomycetes > Kitasatosporales > Streptomycetaceae > Streptomyces > Streptomyces sp. NPDC015661. Next base: position 499,492 of record NZ_JBIBST010000005.1, read on the forward strand.
GTCCAGGCGGCCGGACGGCAGGGTGGAGGCGGTGAGCAGATGGCCGCGCAGCAGGGTCTCCAGCGCCGAGGAGAACTCCTCCGGCGCGACGGCGGTGATGTGGCGCAGCGCCTCGGGGCCGAAGCCGCCGCTGAACACCTGGCAGTGGGCCAGCAGCCGGACCGGCGTGCCGTCGGCGGCCGGGGGAGGGGCGTCGCGCGGATCGCCACCGGGCGCCGCGGAGGGATCGCCGCCCTCGGCGCGGAACCGGTCGCCGTCCTCGCCGCGGAGCGGGTCGCCGCCCTCGGCGCGGAACCGGTCGCCTTCCTCGGAGTGGAGCGGGTCGCCGTCCTCGGCGTGGACCGGGTACGGGACGGTCCGGTCGCCGAGCGAGGCCCACGCCACCTCGGGGCTCTCCAGTGCGGCGACCCGCGCGGTGCGGCAGAGCGCGCCGGGATTGCCGCCCACCTCGACGCAGGTCCGTGCGATGACCTGGTGGTTGTGCGGCTGGAGGGAGAACGCGGGGTTGATCGTGCGCAGACAGGCGAGGTACATCTGCACCGAGGGGACGCGCGCCAGTGTGCCGAGATCCAGCGCCGAGCAGTCGAGGGGCACGGGCAGCGGGTCCACCGGGAAGGGGACGAGGCCGTGGGCGGCGGGGGGCTGGCGGGCCGTGCCGAGAACCACGACGGACGCGACCGCGCAGGCCCGAAGCAGCCGGTGGTGGTCCGAGCGGTCGAGGTCGTCGACGAGGAGGAGCGGCCGGGCCCCTCCCGCGTCCCGGTCGGCGGTGAGGCCGGCGAGGAGGTCGAGCGCGCCGTCCGCGCAGGGCTCGGACGCGGTCTCCACGCGCACGGTGGTGGCGCCGGTCGCCGCGTGGTACGCGGCCGCCGCCTCGGCCGCGAGCCGCGTCTTGCCCGCACCCGGGACGCCGGTCAGCAGCACTCCGGGGGCTGAAGGATCCGTCAGCAGTGCCGACAGCGCGGCGATCTCGTCGTCCCGTCCGACCATGTCGGCGGGGAACGCGGCGGGTGGGCGTGCGCCGGACGGGCGGAAGTTCGTCACAGATGAAGGTACGGGGATCGTCAAGGACGGCTCCGAGAGGTGGACCCAGGCGGGTGGGGACAGCCAGGTGTTTCAGCTGAGATGAACGACCATTTCGCAGTTTTCATATCCGTTTACGACTTCAGCATGGCTGTCGACTCTGGGGGTGTCAACTACAGTGAAAATCAACGGATTTGCCTTCGCCTGTGCGGGTAAGCGTGCGGGAGGGCGGCGGCGGAAGGGAGGCAGGCGGTGGCCGAAACGGAACCCACACCGTCGTCACTGAGCCGGAAGATCGACGCGCTCTTCCGGCTCGCCCACAGGCCCGACGGCCTGCCCTTCAGCAACGAGGAGGTCGCCGCCGCGTGCCGGGAGGCCACGGGGGTGTCCTTCTCGACCACGTACCTGTGGCAGCTGCGTACCGGGCGCAGGACCAACCCGACGAAGCGCCACCTGGAGGCCTTGGCCGACCACTTCGAGGTCCCGGTCTCCTACTTCTTCGACGACGAGCACGGTGCGAAGATCGCCGCGGAGATCGAACTCCTCGGCGCCCTGCGGGACGCCGGGGTGCGCAGCGTGGCACTGCGTGCGGTGGGGCTCTCCTCCGAGGCGCTCGGCACCGTCAGCGACCTCATCGACGTGATCGCCGTCCGTGAGGCGGCCGCCCGGCGTGCCCAGGACGAGGGGGAGGACCCGCCCGCGGCGGAACCCCGCGACGACCGGGCCTGAGGGGCGACCGCACCGTGCTGGACGGGGCCCCGTCCGGGGCGACGGGCGGGTGCCGGCGCGGCCCGGTCACCGCGGCCGCTCGGCGGGCCGGCGCAGGAAGAAGCCCGCGACGGAGCCCCGGACCCGGTCCCCGGCGTGCGGCTCCACCTTCTTGATCATGTGCGGTACGCCCGACCGCAGGACGACCAGCCGGTTGGGGCGCGGGGCGACGTAGTGTCCGACCCGCGAGGTGAGCCGGGCGTTCCGTTCGGCGGACGGCGCCCCGGGTGTTCCGCCGGAGACGAGCAGTTCGGCGCCCCAGGACGCCTGCCACTCGGGGTGCACATAGAGCACGAACGAGGCGGCCCGGTCGCCGGAGTCGTCGTGCCAGGCCAGTCCGGAGCCCTGCGGGTAGAGGAAGGGGCGGCAGCTGAGGGCGTGCCAGTCCGTTCCGAACCGCCCGGTCCACGGCTCGATACGGGTTTCCTCCTCGGCCAGTTGCTTCACCACGGCGTCGGTCGCCCCGCCGGACGGGTGTCGAGCGTGGTCGGCGAAGCGTCCCGCGAAGTGGCCTTCCGGGTCGTGCAGCGTGCCGGACCCGCTGAGGGGACTGCCGTCCAGCAGCCCGTAGACCTTGTTCCACGCCCCGTCCCGGCGCCCGTGCACGAAGTGGTACTCCTCGGTGCGCAGTTGCTCCCACAGCTCGACCGCCGCCTCAGGGGCGAGGAAGTCGTCGAAGACGGCGAAGTCGTCCGTGCTCCAGGTCAGTTCCATGGGTGTCCTCCGTGGATGGGGAAGGCGGTACGGCAGGGGAGGGGCCGGGTGCGAAGGCGGGGGGCGGGACCGGTCAGGCGAGGGCGGTCCGGAGGTCCCCGGTGCCCACCGGGACGGGTGGTTGTGCGGCCGCCTCCCGGAGCAGTCGCTGCGTCATGCCCGCCGCCCGCGGGTCGCCCGAGCCCAGCACCAGCCGCAGCATCTCGGCCGCGGGCCCCGAACGTCCGTGCGCGAGGTGCACGGTGGCCACGTTGAGGGGGCGCAGCCAGTCCGGCTGCCGGGCCTCCTTCACCGGCCCCTCGTCGATGAAGGTCACTCCGGGGCAGTCGGACAGCCGGTCGGCGAGGTGGGCCGCCAGCTCCCGGGGCGGCATCGGCTCGCAGTACACCAGCGGTGTCAGCAGGTCGGCCGCGGGGACGGTGCGGGGTCCGCCGGCACCGGTCGGGGAGAGCGGCCCGTCCGCCCGGTACAGGTGCCGGGGGTCGAGAGGGGTGCGGGCCAGGGGCGTGTGCGGGTAGACCCGCAGCCCGCAGGAGTAGCCCACCGACACGCCCCGGTCGGCCAGCCGGCGGATGTGGCGGATCGCGTTCTCCAGGGTGGCGGCCGTCTCGCCGGGCTGGCCGAACAGCACCCCGATCTGCACGTCCATCCACTCCGGCCGGCGCCGCAGCAGCAGACCGAAGGTGTCCTCGACGTCGGACATCCGGTAGTTCTTGTGGTGCCCGCGCAGCATCCGGTCGTCGAAGGCGTCCACCGAGAAGCTCGGACGCACGCAGCGGGACCGGATGAGGGCGTCCATCAGCCGCTCGGAGAACGGTCTGACGTTGAAGTAGCCGTGCCAGCTGATCACTTCGCCGTGGCGGCTGCCGGCCAGTGCCTCGCACACCTCGGTCAGCGCCCCTTCGTACGGGAGGTTGACCTCGGGGGCGGCCAGATGGAAGTGGGTCAGTCCGTACCGCTCGACGTAGTGTTCCGCCTCGGCGGCGACGGCCCGGGCGGGGCGCGCGTCCACCCTGCCGACGTTCAGCGGATCGACGCAGTACGAGCAGCGCAGCGGGCAGCCCGCGTGGCTGCGCAGCGCGGTGGGGATGCCCCGGGCCTTGGCGAACAGCACGTACTCCGGTGCGATCCGCGGCAGCGCGGTGGTGGGCCGGGACACCACGTCGGGCCGCGGCCGCAGTCCGGGCCCCAGGGCTCCGTCGGCGGTGCGCACCAGACCGCCGGGGAGCGTGGACAGCGTCTCGGCGACCACCTGCCGCACGCCCCGTGTGCCGCCCTCGGCGACCACGCGCGCCAGCAGCGCGGTGAACGCGGCCTCACCGGGACCGGCGAGTCCGAAGTCCAGCCCGAGCCGGTCCATCACCTCCACCGGGCAGGAGGTGAACGCGGCGCCGCCCGCCACCACCGGAAGGCCGGGGTCCCAGGCGCGCAGCGTCGCGGTCAGCTCGGCGACGGGCGCCAGGTAGTCCACCACGTCGATCCACCGCCCGTCCGCGCCGGCCTCCGTGTCGCAGGCGACCACGGCGTTGTCGATGTTGCGGATCGACAGGGCGACGAGGTCGGGCCGGACCCGGTCGAGCACCTCGGCCAGCAGGCCGGTGTGGTCGAGCGATTCGAGGAACGGATTGCACACGGACACCTCGACCGGAAGTCCGCTTCCGGAGACCGCGGCCCGCAGGATCTCCAGTCCGTACGGGCCGACCGGCAGGACCTGGTGGGGGTTGGCGTAGAGCAGGAGGACACGCACGGGCGGCTGCTTTCTCGGATTTCTCGGATTTCTCGGAGTTTCCTCGCGGGGACGGGTCGTGCGGTGACGGCTATGCCTGCGGGGCGCGCACGCCCAGGTCCTGTTTGGCGTCGATCGCCCGCTGGAGCGCGGTCAACGCCCGCCCGGCCACCGGGAGGCCGGTACGGCGGGCGAGGACGGCGCTGCAGAGCAGGGGTGTGATCACCGCGCCGCTGCCGCGCACCGTGCCCAGATGGCGGACCACGGCGTCGAGGTGCGTCGCGGCCGGTTCCGGGTCGCCGGCCCGCAACGCCCGTACGGCGCGGGCCTGCAGGGCGACGGTGTACTCCGCCCAGGCCTCGGCAGGCGGAAGGGGCACTTCGTCGAGCGCGGGCCCGCCCCCTGCGGCGCCGGACCGTCCTTCACCGGACGCCTCCCGGGCCAGCTCGGCCTGGAGGCGGGACAGCGACGCCTGGCGGGCCATGCCGAGGGCGGCGCAGCGATCGCCCTGGGCGGTCCACCAGCCGGCCGCGGCACCCCAGTCGCCGGAACGGGCCGCCAGGACGGCCCGCCAGCCCGCGATGGTCGCGGCCCCGGTGCCCTGGCCCAGATCGCGCAGCACCTCCTCGGCCTCGTCCATCGCGGAGTCGGCCGCCGCCCGGTCGCCGGACATGTGACGCACCAGCGCCAGCGCGACGCCGGTGGCCGAGCTCAGCAGCCGGGAACCGGCGACCTCCTGATGCAGCCGCTCGCAGTCGGCGAGCGCGGCGGGGACCGGAGTGTCGCCGTTGACCAGGGCCATCGCCAGGTTGGCGTAGACCTCGGTCAGGCCCAGACAGGTCCCGGCGCCGTCGGCCGACCGTTGCGCGGAGCGCAGCGCCCGCTCGGCGGCGGGGTGGTCGCCCGCCCGCAGGGACTGGAGCCCGGCGTACAGGTGTGCCCCGACCCGGGCCTCGGGCTCGGGGGAGGCGACCGCGGCGAGGTAGTGCGGATCGTCCGGTACGGCGGGCGCGTCGCCGGTCAGATAGGTGCGGGAGTACAGCGAGTTGAGGCGGGCGTGAATCCGGGCGGCCGGGGCGGCCCGGTCCGGGTCCGACAGCACCCGCTCGACGCGTTCGAGGGCCGCCTGGGGCATTCCCTGAGTGCCGAGGGCGTACGCCTCCAGGACATCCAGGTCGTGGCCCTGCGCGCGGTCCGTCTCCGCCAGTGCGCGGGCGCGTCCGGTGAGCGTCAGCACCAGCTCGGGTCGCCCGCGGGAGAGGGCGAAGCGGGCGGCGACGCCGAACGCGGTCACGGCGGACTCGGCGGCCCGCGCCGTCCGGTCGGAGCCGGGCTCCACCCCGCGCAACGCGGTGTGCGCCGCCTCCCAGTGTCCGGCCAGCAACTCGGCGACGGCGGGGCGCCGTTCGGCCACCGGTTCCAGGGAGCGGGCGAGCCTGGCGTGCGCGTCGGCGGTCTCGGAGAGCGTCAGCCGCCGCAGTGCCACCTCGGCCACGACCGGAAAGGCCGGGGCCAGGCGGCCCTTGTGGGCGTCGGCGGACTCCACAAGACCGGCTTCGAGGAGGCACGCCGCGGCCGCGGCGACCCTGTCCGGGGCCATCAGGGCGCCCAGGTCTTCCAGGGACAGGTCCCGGCCGGCGGCGGCGAGCAGGACCAGGAGTTCCTGCGCGTCGGCGTCCAGCCGGTCCAGCCGGGCACCGAGCGCGGCGTGCGCGCTGGGTGGCGCCCAGTCGTCGCCGGGCTGGGCGAAGCGGCTCAGGACGACCATCTGCTCGATGTACCGGGGGATGCCGCCGGCCCGTGAGGCGATCTCCTCGGCGGCGGAGTCGGGGGCGGGGAGGGCGCCGGGGGCCGGGTCGCGTCCGGGGGCGCCGGTGCCGGCGGGCCGGGAGCGGTCGGCGGCGGCCGGGTCGTGCTGCGCGGTGAGCAGCCGGTGGGCCAGCCGCCGCGCGTCGGGCCGTCCGAGTGGCGGCACGGTGAGCCGGTGGTCCCCCCGGCCGGCCAGCGCCTCGGGGGCCGAGACGCCGACCAGCAGCACCACGACCGGCCGCCCCGGTGTGGCGGTCAGCTCGTCGAGCAGGTCGGCCAGTGCCCCGGGGGTCCACTCGCTGTGCTCGACCACCAGAAGCAGGGGCCGTGTGCCCCGCAGGCGGTCCAGTGCCGCGGTGAGCGCACGGCCCAGCTCGCCGCGGTCCTGGGCGAGGGCCTGTTCGGCACGAGTGGAGGCGCCGGTCAGCTGCACCGTCACGTCGACCCTGTCGTGGCCCTGCCGTGCGGCGTTCTCGATCTCCTCCAGGAACAGACAGCAGGCCAGCAGGTCGAGTCCGGTCCCGGCGGGCGGGCAGCGCAGGACGGCTGTGGCCAGGCCGGCGCAGTGGTCGAGCGCCTCGGTGACCAGCCGGGACTTGCCCACCCCGGAGGGGCCCCCGACCAGGATCAGGGTCGGGTCGGCGGCAGCGGCGGCCGCGTCGATGCGGGCGGCCAGCTCGCCGACCAGGTCGGCCCTTCCGACGGTGCCCGCGCCGGGGGTCTGGGTGTCGGCCGGACCGACGATCCAGGCCGGGACGGACCGGGCGAAGCCCTTGGCGGTGATCGGTTCGATCGCCCGCAGCGGGAAGTGGTCCTGCAGCTGGAGCCGGGTGGCCAGGTCCACGATCACCCCGTCGTCGGGGGCGTGTCCCTGGAGCCGGGCCGCCCGGTTGAGCACCGAGCCGATGACGAAGCTCGACGTCCGCCCGCTGACCGCGACATGACCGGAGGCGACCGCGCAGCGCACCGGGAAGTCGCCCGCCAGGAGCTCGCCCAGGCCCCGCGCGTACTCGCCGGTGCGGTGCGCGATGGCGGTGGCGGCGGAGACGGCGGTGGCGGCGGCCGACTCGCCGTGCCCCTCGACGCCGAACACGGCGACGACCGCGTCGCCGATGAACTTCTCCACCTTGCCGCCGTAGCCCTCCACCAGCGAGCCGACCAGGGAGAAGTAGCCGTCCAGGACGGCCGCCCACCGGTCGGGTTCGAGGGAGGTGGCCAGCCCGGTGGAGCCGACCACGTCGCAGAAGACGACGGAGACGAAGCGCAGGCCGCTGGCGGGAGTGGCGGGCGGGCCGATCTCCGCTCCGCAGGCCATGCAGAAGCGGGCCGCCGACGGGTTGTCCACACCGCAGCCGGTGCACCGGCTCGCGGTGGTTACGATGGGACCGGTGGGCTTGCTCATGCTGTCCTCCCCGTTCACTGAGCGGCAATCGGGTGGTTCACGACGCTTGCCCCGTCGTGAACCACCCGGTCTCTGCTACGGCCCAGACGTCACCGGTCCGGGGCCGATCCCCTGACGAGGGCCGGCACTACCAGAGGTAGCCACCGCTGGGGTCGGAGAGCGAGTGGCCCTCGACGTCCGAACCCGCGGCCTCGACCCGGGACTTGACGCTCAGCAGGACGTTGATCTCGTCCTCGGTGAGGGACTTGAGCACCGCCTGCTGGGCCTCGTTGGCGTCGTTCAGGGAGAATCCGGCTTCGGCCAGCTTGTCGATCTTGTCTGCCATGGTGATCTCCTCGGTTGACGAGCCCGCGGGTTTCCCGCACGGGGCTCTGGTTTCCCGGTGCGGCGCACCGGAGTTCAGGGGGGCCGGGCCGGTCGTCGGCTCCTCGGCCGGGCCTGCTCCGTCGTCCGTGCCGGACGGCGGAGCGGTGGGCGGTACGCCGCCGAGCTTGGCGGCGACCGCGACAGCGGTGAGCAGGAGGGCGGCGCCCGCCAGCAGCAGGAGGCTTCCGAGCCCGATCCACCCGACCAGGGCGGCCGCCAGCGCGGGGGCCAGCACGTTCAGTACGGCCGGCACGGAATTCATGAGCGCCCATACCCGGCCGGTCAGTTCGACCGGCGTCTCGGAATGTACGACGCTGGGGAAAGTGACCAGAATTCCGGCGCTCGCTATTCCCAGAAGGAAAATAACACACAGCCAGACGGCGGAGTCAATACGCATTTCACGGGAAATCGCGATTCCGATGACGACGATGATGCAGCCGATCACCAGGACCGACCCCGCCATGGTGAGGAAAGGCCGAAGGCGCGCCGCGAAACGTCCCATGAGCAGCGAACCCGTGACCCCGCCCAATCCGACGGCGGACACCATGTAGCCGATGTAGGGCGTGCCCATTCCCAGTGCCGGCACGATCAGGGCGGCCATGGAGTCGTAAAGGAAGACGACGAACATCAGGCTGCACATGACGAACAGAAGGGAACGCAGCAGACGCGATCCGAAGACGTGCTGGAATCCTTCCCCCAGTTCTTTGAAATAGTGCAGATCCGTACTCCGGGAAGGCGACGACGTGGCGCGCAGGGCACGGGCGGCGATCACCCCGACGAGAAACGTGCACGCGTTGGCCGCGAACACCGCCCGGGGCGACATGAAGGCGACCATCAGACCACCGAGCGCGGGCCCGAGGATCTTGACCGACTGCATCGCCGTCTGGAGCAGCACGGTGGCGGCCTGGACACCGTCGGGCGGCACCGAGACCCGCAACTGGATCTGGCCCGCGAGCCCGCCGACCGAGCCCAGCGCCGAACGGACCAGCACCAGCCCGGCCGCCCAGTACACGCCGGGGGCGACCACCAGGCCCAGGGTGAGCCCCGCCTGCACGAGGTCGGTGAGGATCAGCACCCGGCGCGACGGCCGGCGGTCCACCAGCACCGCCAGGAACGGGGTCGCAAGGAGCGGCAGCATGCTCGCGGCCACCACCAGCGCCAGATCGCCCGCGCCGCCGTGCCAGACCGTGGTGACCAGCACCAGCAGCGCCACCTGGTCCAGCCAGTCGCCCAGACCGGAGACCACCGTGCTCGTGTACAGCAGCCGGAAGTCGCGGCCCGCCAGCGGGCCCGGAACCCGCACGCGGCTCATCCGGCCAGGGACACCGGGGCGCGCCGGTGGACCCGGCCGAGTACGTCCTCCATCACCTCGATCAGCCCCCTCATGGAGTGCAGCGCGCTCACACCGAGCAGTTCCTCCTGCGCCGGGTCGAGCGGCAGCCGGTCGATCAGCCGGTGCACGTCGTCGCGGTGCTGCACGTCCAGCTGGGCGTGCCGGGCGATGGTGCGGAACGACGCCTCCGGCAGCCCGGTCCGTGCCGCCAGGTCACCGGCAAGACCGGGACCGGGCGGGTTGCCCTCCAGGACCGCGATGTGCCCCACGAGTGCCACGGGATGCGCATGGCGCAGCCAGTAGTACTGCGAGCCGACCAGCGAGGCGACGGCCGCCCCCGGCAGCGTCGTGCGCAGCGTCCCGGGATCACCCCCGGCCACCGCGTAGTCGTCGGCGACCCACTGGTCGTGCCCGTACTCCTCACGGATGTGCTTGGCCAGGTAGCGGCCCACCAGATCGGCCACCGGGTCGCCCTGGCGGGCCGTGCACTGCTCGACGGCCGCCAGCATCAGCGGCACCGTGGCCCGGATCGTCCCGTGCAGCGTCCTGAGCCACTCCAGGTACACCTGATCGCTGTGCGGATGGGTCCACATCTGCCGGGACGCGGCGTCGACCGCCGGCATCAGCAGCCCGATCTTGCGGCGCAGCGCCTCCGACCTCGTCTGCTCCTCCACCGTCAACCGCCTTCCCTCAGGGCCACGCCGAGTGCTGTCACGGAGTCCGCGGCCCGCCCCGGGCGCCCGGCGATGTCGTACGCCTTCCAGCAACCGCCGCAGACGTTCTCGAAGCGTTCCTCGCGCAGGGCCTCGAAGCCGGGCAGGTCGGCCGCCGCCCCCGGTCCCAGGCGCCCCATCAGCCTCAGCAGCGGATCGTCCCGGAACCCGGTCAGCGCCTGCGCCACGCCCTCGGGCCGCCGGGTCGGGGTACGCAGCGCGGACGGCCCGTGACCGGTGATCAGCCCCTCGTTGCAGCAGGGGATCACCACCCCGTCGTAGCGGACCGTGGGAGAGCCGAGCAGGGTGCACGCCGCCAAGGCCCCCACCTCGTGTCGGCTCCGGATGGCGAAGACCCCCGAGCCCCGTCCGTACCGGAGGGGGGTGATCAGCTTGGTCTCGGCCTCGTCGGCCCACCGCGGGCCGAGCGCCTCGGCCAGCAGCCCCTCGGCCACCCGCGCGCCGCCGCCCGTGTCCAGTTCCTGGACGACGATGCGGCAGCCGGCCCGGTGGGCCGCGCGCAGCGCGCCGACGAACCGCCGGCTCGACACACCGCCCTGGTGGAAGCCGTCCGTGCTCAGGAAGAGCGTGGAGATCCGCGGCAGCAGCCGCCGTACCCAGCCGGGCACCGAGCCGCTCTCGCGCGCCCAGTACCCGCTGGTGAAGACGATGGTCTCCAGACCGGCGTCGGCGAACGCCCCGATCGCGTACGCCAGCGCCCGCTGCTCGGCGAAGGGCTCGCCGCCGGAGACCGCCACCGACCGCAGGCCGGGGAGTGCGACGATCCCGGCGACGACGTCGTGGAACACCTCCCAGTCGGCGACCCTCCCGCCGTCCGCGCGGGCGTCCACCGAGCAGTGCGCACAGCCGACCGGGCACTGGTCGGTGATGTACAGCAGGACCGACTCACCGCGACGGTGGCGCATCGCCTCGGTGTCCGCCAGCGTGGGGCGGCCGCGGACCGCCTCGCTGTCAGCGCGCGTAGGACGGCTGTTCACGGTCCGCCTCCCATCCCAGGGACACCAGGCCGCCGTAGCGGCTGGAGCGGCGGTCCGAGAAGGCGGTCCCGTCCACCTGCTCGACCATGCGGCGGGCGGCGGCCTCCACCTGCCGCCCGGAGTCGCTGCGCAGGTACTCCGTCACCCGCGCCTCGGCCGAGGCGTCTCCGGACAGCGCGACGCAGTTGCCGCACATGCCCTTGTCGCACGGTCCGTCCGAGAACCGGGCGGCCACGAAGCTGGGTCCGAGCACGCGCAGCGCCCGGTACAGCTCCCGGCGCAGGAACTTCTCGCGCAGCTCGGGCCACGAATCGCGGGACGCGTGGCCGAGGATCAGGTGCTCCGGCATGCGCCGCTCCACCAGGTCCTGGTTGCAGCAGGCGTAGACGGTGCCGTCGTACGTGACCAGCGGCCACGTGATCCGGTCGCACGGGTCGACGGGCGCGACCGGGACGCCGGAGGTGGGCGTGGGAGTCAGCCCGCCGAGCTGGCGGCCCCGGCCGATCGGACTCAAGGTGCCCACCAGGATGGGTACTTGGTCGTGGAACTCGCGGCGCACGTCGTCGATCAGGCCCTGGAGGTAGGGGTCGTCGTCCCCCCGCCCGGTGAGCTGGAAGCTCACCTGCGGCACCAGCTCGCGTATGCGGTGCATCGCCCGGAAGACGTCGGCCCGGCCCACCTCGCGTTCGTGGAACTCGTCGAGGCTGGCGGCGAAGTGGTCCACCTCGCGGATCGCCGCGGACACCGGGGCAGGCAGCCCCCGGTTCTCCCGGGCGAACCACATGCCCGACAGCACGTACGAACGGGAACCCACGGACCGGGCGGTGCGGGCGAGGTCGGCGACGAGCGCGGCCCGCAGCAGTGCCTCGCCGCCGGACATCAGCAGCAGGTCCGGCCGGGTCTCGTGGTCGAAGGACTCCACGATCCGGCGGAACGGCGTCTCGGGATGCTGTTCGCTGGTGGTGGAGGAGTCGGTGGAGCAGTGGGCGCACGACAGCGGGCAGCGGCGGGTCAGGGCCAGATAGAGGCCGGCGGCGGGCTTGTTGCGGATGGCGCCGATTTCCAGCAGGTGCACGGAATCACCCCCTTCTCGATGACAGGGCGCTGGCGATCTCCTCGAGCGAGGCGAGCGTCCGCGCGGCATTCGGGTCGTCGGTGCTGGCCAGGTCGGCCACCAGGCTGGTCAGCCGTTCCGCGGCCGCCGCGTGCCGTCCGGCGGGGCCGGGCGGCGGGCCCGCCAGCGCCAGGGCCGCCGCGCACTGGCGCGCCAGCTCCGAGACCAGCTCCAGGCCGGCGGTGGTGCTGCGCGGGCCCAGCACCGGGTCGAGCACCTCCAGAACGCCGAAGACGGACCCGTCGGTGTCCAGCGGCGCGGCGATGATGGCGTTCGGTATCCGGCCGGTGGAGGCCGCGAAGTCCCTGTTGAACTGGGGGTGGTTGTCGAGGTTGTCGGCGATCACCGCCTCCCCGCTCTGGAAGACCCACCCGGCTATGCCGCTGTAGTCGGGGATGCTCCAGCCCACCAGGCTGTCCTCCTGCGGGTCGGAGATGGCCTCCAGGACGAGTGCCCCGCCCGCCGCGTCGTGCAGGAAGACCGACGAGGCGGGGGCGCCGAAGACAAGCCGGGCCAGTCGTACGGTCGAGCGCAACACCTCGTCGCGCCGGGACAGCGGAGAGCCGCTGAGAGGGGCGTCATGCGCCGGATTCGTCATGGCCGGCTCCTTCGGCGGACGGGGTGGATGAGAGGGGCGGGGCGGACGCGTCGGACCGGGCGGGTGAGCCGGGCGGGTCCGGTACGGCGGAAGCGGTGACGGGGGTGGGGGCACGGGGTGGGTCGGACGCGTCGGTGAAGTTGTCCGAGAGGGAGGCGAGCACGTGCTTGACCTCGCTCACCGGAAGATGCGGATGCTTTCCGAGGATGCGGGCCACGAACCCGCTGACATGGGGGGTCGCGAAGCTGTTCCCGGAGAGGAACGACCGGCCGCCGTCCATCCAGGGGACCTCGATTCCGACACCGGCCGCGAAGAACTCGACCGGGGGCTGCGGACTGACCTCGATGCGCTCCGCGTCGGCGATCTCGTGCGACCCGACGGAGATCACCGAGGGGAAGATCCAGGGATAGCTGCGGACCGGGCTGTTGTGCGCCGAGGCCACGATCGCCACCCGGTTGAAGTACGCCTCGTCCGCGATGTCGTGCAGCGAGGCCTTGAAGTCGCCCTTGCGCGAGGAGAGGCTGAGGTTGACGACATGGAAGCGCTCCGCCACCGCCCAGCGCAGGGCGGCCAGCAGCATGTTGCCGTCGCCCGCGAGCCGCGGCCCCAGGATCCGTACGCTGGTCAGGCTCACGTCCGGCGCGATCCGCCGGATGATCGCCGCGCACGCGGTGCCGTGACCGGCGGCGTCGCCCTCGTCGTCCGGGACGATCCGGTAGCTCGGCCGGCCGTCGCCCGCGGCGTCCGGCTCGACGCGTTCCACCGCGTACGACCCCTCCAGGGGCCCGATCTCGGGATGGTCCGGCGTGACTCCGCTGTCGATGACGCAGATCCGGACTCCCGCTCCGCGCGACCCGCCCCAGGCCCATTCCCGGTCCACCGCCGTGGAGGCCGCGACGGATGACCGGTCGACGAGTTCCCCCGCGTTCATGTGGGCGAATCGGATCGTTGCTCGACGAAACGCTGTAGTGGTCAATGGAGCCTTCCGGTCACTCGTGGCTCTCTCGTACGGCGCGTTACCGAACCGTCGGACGTGCCGGACCGTCCCGCTGTCGAACGGCTGAGCGGTGCCCGCGGACCGATTCTGTCCGAGGGCCCGGGCCCTCGGACATCCCAGTTGTCTGGGGTGCTTTCCGGCCGGTCCTGCCCCTCGCGGCGCGGAAACTGACAGTTCTCTGCGTCGGCCGGTCGGCTTGCGCGGGGGAGGGGGGAGGGCCGCCGTGGGTTCGGGTCGTCGGCCTGGTGGGTCTGGACCTTGAGGCGGACGGCGCAGCCGGTGAAGATGGTGCCCAGGAGGCGGGTGCAGACCATGACTGCGGACAAGCGGGCGGGGACCGTCGCGGGGGGCCCGCCCATGGTGACGGTCGGCATCGACCTGGCCGGCTACTCGGGAACGACCGGGGTCTGCCGCGTCACCTGGGCGGAAGAACCAGTCGTCGAAATCCTCGGTGCCCGAAACGACGAAGACCTGCTGACGGCCATGCGGACCGCCGACAAGACCGGCCTGGATGCGCCTCTCGGCTGGCCGGTGGCGTTCGCGTCCCTGCTCGCGGCCCACCAGACCGGCACGAGGCTGCCCGCGCGCTCCCGCTACCTGCCGCACTCGGACGGTCGCGACGGGCTGGGCAGGTTCACTCATCGCCTGACCGACGACGTGGCCTGGAAACGCACCGGGGCGGGGAGACAGCGCCCGCTCTCGGTCGCCGCCGACAAGCTGGGCATCGTCGCCATGCGCGCGGTGGACCTCATGGAACGTCTGGCCGAGGAGGGTCCCCCCATCCCCCGGGACGGCTCCGGCTCGATCGTCGAGGTCTACCCGGCGTTCGCGCTGATTCAGTGGGGGCTTGCGAGCAAGGACAGCTACAAAGGCTCCAAACCCGGCGCGCCGACCGCGCGGGCCGGGATCCTCGCGAACCTCGCCGACGGCTTGGGTCTCCACATCGACGAACACGTGCTCGACCGGTGTACGCGCAGCGACCACGACCTGGACGCCTTGATCTCGGCGGTCGTCGCACGGGCCGCCGCATGCGGAATGACCCATGCGGCGACCACCGAGGAGGAGCGTGCGACGGCCGCGGTCGAGGGCTGGATGCACCTCCCCAGACGAGACGTCCCGCTCATCGCCGTGCGTGCCGGAGCGACTCCGCCTCCGGCGGCACCACACCCCCGCCGCCCGGAGACGTGACCGACGTCCTACCTCCGGGCCGCCCCCGTGGCGCAAGGTGGTCGGCATGACCTCCACCACCCACTCCCGTCTCCTCACCCGCGCGCGGACCGGCGGCCCCCGTGAAGACGGCCCCAAGATCCTGGAGCACGTCCTCGGCTGGACCCTGGTCGTCCTCCTCGCCGTCCTCGTCACCCGGGCCGGGCTCATGTGACCCCACGCCGGTCGACCGGCAACCGTGTGGATCACCGGCGGCCACGTGATCCTCCGGTACGGAACGGGCATACTCCCCCCGATCGCAGCGCCCCGCGCGCCCGGCAGGGAGGAGCGTCCGGCCATGGCCGACAGCACCGCGGACGGCGTGGAGCGCCGGCTGCCCACCGACGAGGCCCGGGAACTGCTCTCCCTGGTGCGTGACATCGCCCGCCGGGAGATCGCCCCGCACGCCGCGGAGGAGGAGGCCGCCGGCCGCTTCCCCCGCGAGCTGTTCGCGCTGCTCTCCCGCTCCGGGCTGCTCGGACTGCCGTACGACCCCGAGTACGGCGGGGGCGGCCAGCCGTACGAGGTCTACCTCCAGGTCCTGGAGGAGCTCGCCGCCGCCCGGCTCACCGTCGGGCTCGGTGTGAGCGTCCACTCCCTGTCCTGCCACGCGCTCGCGGGCTTCGGCACCGAGGAGCAGCGGGCGGCGCACCTGCCCGCGATGCTGGGCGGCGGGCTCCTCGGCGCGTACTGCCTCTCCGAACCCTCCGCCGGCTCGGACGCGGCGGCCCTGCGGACCCGGGCCGTCCGGGACGGTGACGGATGGGTGATCGACGGCACCAAGGCCTGGATCACCCACGGCGGGATCGCGGACTTCTGCACGGTCATGGCCCGCACCGGCGGCCCCGGCGCGCGCGGCATCACCGCCTTTCTGGTGCCGGGGGACGCGCCGGGGCTGAGCGCGGCCCCTCCCGAGCGGAAGATGGGCATGAAGGGCTCGCCCACCGCGCAGCTCCACTTCGACGGGGTGCGGGTGGCGGACGACCGGCGTCTCGGCGCGGAGGGGCAGGGCTTCACGATCGCGCTCGACGCCCTGGACTCGGGGCGGCTCGGCATCGCAGCCTGTGCCGTGGGCCTGGCGCAGGCGGCTCTGGACGAGGCCGTCGCCTACGCGCGGGGGCGTCGCCAGTTCGGCCGGCCGATCGCCGACTTCCAGGGGCTCCGCTTCCTGCTCGCCGACATGGCGACCCGGATCGAGGCCGGCCGGGCGCTGTACCTGGAGGCGGCGCGGCTCAGGGACGAGGGGCGGGCCTTCGGCCGGTGCGCGGCGATGGCCAAGCTCTTCTGCACGGATGCCGCCATGCAGGTCACGACCGACGCGGTGCAGGTGCTCGGCGGATACGGCTACACGGCGGACTTTCCCGTGGAGCGGTATCTGCGCGAGGCGAAGATGCTCCAGATCGTCGAGGGGACCAATCAGATCCAGCGCGTGGTCATCGCCCGTCACCTGGTCGGACCAGAATCCCGCTGACGCGCACGGTGCGGTCCGCCCATACCGGCCCGGCGGCGAGCCGGGTCCACTCCTGGTCGCGGTGGCCGGGCAGGGTGCGGCCCTGGCTCGCCCAGAGGGAGAGCACGTCCCGGTAGATGGGCGGGTCGGCGGGGACGGGGGGTTTCACCTGCGCCGGTCCTCCCGCCTGTCCCTGCGTCGGTACGGGGACCGGGACGGGCACGGGGACGGGCACGGGTACGGGGGGCGGTGCGGGTGCCTGCGTCTGCATCTGTGTCTGCGTCTGTGCGGGCGACGGCACCGGCACGGGTCCCTGTGCGTGCGTCTGTGCGTGCGCCTGTGCCTGTGCCGCCGATGGCGCCGTCGACGGCGCCATCGGCTGAGGAACCGATTCTTCGCCGCGCGGTTCGGCCTGCCGGTGCCGACCGTAACCGCTGGGAGTGGTGTACAGCGTGGTCATGCCCGGACCAACGCGCCCCGGCTGCCGTGGTCACCGCCGAGGGGATTCGAGCGGCAGTTCGCCCGGTACCCGGTGCACGACTCTGGCCCCTCGGGCGGGAACTGACGTACCGTCAGATCCCACTTGCCGATCAGGAGGTCAGCCGTGGACGACGACCGGCCCGTCGCGCTCGACGAATACCCCGTGCACCAGGCACCGCTCTCGATGAAGCACCACGTCAGCGGCGACCGAAACGCCTACGACCGGTGCATCTTCCACGTCTTCGACCACGAAGGCCGAGCCCTGCTCATCGCCGGTCTCGGCGTCTACCCCAACACCGGCGTCGTCGACGCCTACGCCACCCTGCGCACCGGCGACCGGCTGCACGCCGTCCGCGCCTCGGACGCCCTCGGCGACGACCGGATGCGCCTCTCCGTCGGCCCGCTGACCATCACCGTCGACGAACCCCTCAAGCGCCTCTCCCTGACCTGCGCGGCCGATCCCGACGACCCCGACGGGCTCTCCTTCGAGCTCACCTGGACCGGCGACTTCCCCACCGTCTGGGAGCCCCACCACACCCAGCGCCACGGGGGCAGGCTCACCCTCGAAGGCCGCCGCTTCGTCCAGGCCGGGCACTGCACGGGCACCATCAGGGCCGGCGGCGAGGAGTTCACCGTCACGGCGGGGGAGTGGACCGGTACGCGCGACCGCAGCTGGGGCGTCCGCCCCATCCCCGGCGAGGAACCCGGCCGCGCCGCCGAGTTCCGCCCCGAGGGCTTCCACTGGCTCTGGATCCCGATGCGCTTCGAGGACCGCTTCCTCATGGTCATCGCCCAGGAGGACGCCGACGGCTACCGCAGCCTCAACGAGGCCCTGCTCGTACGGAACGGCCGCCGCGACACCCAGCTCGGCTGGCCCCGCACCGAGATCACGTACCGACCCGGCACCCGCCACCCCGAACGGGCCGTCGTCCACCTCACCGACCCGGCCGGGAAGCCCCTGGAGATCGGCGTCGAGATCCTCGCCTCCTCCCCGCTCGCCGTCGGCGCCGGCTACCCGCCCGCCACCGACTGGCAGCACGGCACCTGGCAGGGCCGCGGCTGGACCGACCGCCGCGCCTACGACCTCTCCGACCCCGCGGCCCACCCCATGGCCGCCTACGGCGTCACCGACCACGCGGCCCGCTTCACCCTCGACGGCCGCACCGGCTACGGCATCTTCGAGCACGGCTCCTTCGGCCGCCACGACCCCAGCGGTTTCGCCGACCACACCTCGACAGCCAACTGAGGAGGCCGATGTGGGCACCGCCCAGCGCCCCCGCACCACCACCCGTGACCCCGAGGAGCTCGGCCGGCGGCTCACCGCCTGGCTGGACCGGCACCTGCCCGGGGCCAGGGTCGACGGCCTCGCCGTCCCCGGCTCCAACGGCATGTCCAGCGAGACCCTGCTCTTCGACCTCGACCACCCGGACGCCCCCGTGCGCGGCTGCGCCCTGCGGCTGGCCGCCGACCCCGCCGCGTACACCGTCTTCCCGGTCTACGACATGGCGCGCCAGCACCGGGTGATGCGCCTCGTCGGCGAGCACACCGACGTCCCCGTGCCGCGCGTGCTCTGGCTGGAGGAGGACCCGGAACCGCTCGGCGCGCCCTTCTTCGTGATGGCCCGCGCCGAGGGCCGCGTCCCGCCGGACGTCATGCCCTACACGTACGAGGGGAACTGGCTGCACGCCGCCACCGACGCCGAACGCGCCCACCTGGAGGCCGAGTCCGTCTCCGTACTGGCCAGGCTGCACGACCAGTTCCCCGCGAAGGAAGCCGAGTTCCTGCTCCAGGACGGGGCCGGAAGCCCGCTGCGCCGTCACGTCGACGCCCAACGCGCCTACTACGCCTGGGTGGTGGAGGGCCTCGCGCCCTCGCCGCTCATCGAGTCGGCCTTCGACTGGCTGGAGGAGCACTGGCCGGCCGACGAGGGCCCCGCCGTCCTCGGCTGGGGCGACGCCCGCATCGGGAACATCGTCTACGACGGGTTCACGCCCGCCGCCGTCCTCGACTGGGAGATGGCGTCGTACGTCCCGCGCGAGGTCGACCTCGGCTGGACCGTCTACCTGCACCGCTTCTTCCAGGACCTGACCGTCGCCTTCGGCCAGCCCGGCCTCCCGGACTTCCTGCGGCGCGACGCGATCGAGCGGCGGTACGCGGAACTGACCGGGCACACCCCGCGCGACATGGAGTTCCACACGCTCTACGCGGCCCTGCGGCACGCGATCGTGATGCTCAGGATCGCGTACCGCCAGGCCCACTTCGGTGAGGTCGAGGTGCCCGGTGACCCGGACGGGCTGATCCTGCACCACGCCACGCTCGCGGCGATGGTGCGGGGAAGCTACTGGTAGCCGGACGGCTCAGGCCGCGCGCCGCATCTGCGGCACCCGGATCGGACGCGAGCCCGGACCGCCGACGTGCGAGAAAGGCTGCGTGCGCCAGTCGAGGCCCTGGGGGAGCGTCAGGAGCAGCGCGGTGTCCTGCTCCTGCACGCCCAGGCCGTCGTCGGCGGGGCGGGCCTCGGAGGCGGCGAGGCCCGTGCCCGGGCAGACCGTCAGGACGAAGGGGTTCCACGGCGTCGGGCAGAGGGCGTGCTCCGGCAGCGCGTCCTCGTCCGCGAGCAGCGCGATCGGCTGCACGCACTCCGGGCAGACGACCCGGAACATCTCAAAGGTGTCGTACGCGTCGAGCTCGTCGGACGTGTCGACCGAATCAACAGGCTCCTGCATTGGGAATCTCCCCCTCGGCTGGGTCGGCCGGATCTGTGCGGCCTCGACCACAGCAAGCACTTCCCATGCGGAACTCCGCATAACCGTGAGGCGAGACTTCGGGCCCGGCGCAAACCTGTGGCGTTCGTCACATGCCTGTCGCAGGTGCCCCGTGACAGCCCATAGCGCCCTATATGGGCCGCCCCCGGCCGTGCCCGATTCCCTCCGGGGTCATAGGGTCACCGCATGGAGGAGCTGGATCGTCAGATCGTGGAGTTGCTCGTCAAGGACGGGCGCATGAGCTACACCGACCTGGGCAAGGCCACCGGCCTGTCCACGTCGGCGGTGCATCAGCGCGTCCGCCGCCTGGAGCAGCGCGGTGTCATCCGCGGCTATGCCGCCGTCGTCGACCCGGAGGCCGTGGGCCTGCCGCTCACCGCGTTCATCTCGGTCAAACCCTTCGATCCCAGCGCCCCGGACGACACCCCCGACCGGCTCGCCGACATCCCGGAGATCGAGGCCTGCCACAGCGTCGCGGGTGACGAGAACTACATCCTCAAGGTCCGCGTCGCCACCCCGCTGGAGCTGGAGCACCTGCTCACCCGCATCCGCTCCCAGGCCGGCGTCTCCAGCCGCACGACCGTCGTCCTGTCCACGCCGTACGAGGCCAGGCCGCCGCGCATCTGACACGTCGGGACCCTCTCGGGGGACCTGCCGGACAAACCGGGTCCCGGCAGGTCCTAGCCTGGTGGGCATGAGTGAGTCCATGCCTCCTGCGTCTCCCGGCGACCACCGCACCGTGCTGCTGCGCGGTGGAGAGGTCCACAGCCCCGCCGATCCCTTCGCCACCGCCATGGTGGTGGAGCGCGGGCACGTCGCCTGGGTGGGCTCGGAGGGCGCGGCCGACGCCTTCGCGTCCGGCGTGGACGAGGTCGTCGACCTGGAGGGCGCGCTCGTCACCCCGGCCTTCGTCGACGCGCACGTGCACACCACCGCCACCGGTTTCGCCCTCACCGGGCTCGACCTGTCCTCCGCCGCGTCGCTCGCCGAGGCCGCGGAGCTGATCCGGGCCCACGCCGCCGCCCGCCCCGAGGACCGCATCCTCATCGGCCACGGCTGGGACGCCTCCCGCTGGCCCGAGCGCCGTCCGCTCACCCGCGCCGAGCTCGACGAGCTCACCGGCGGCCGCCCGCTCTACCTGACCCGGATCGACGTCCACTCGGCCGTCGTCACCACCGCCCTCCTCGACCTCGTGCCCGGCGTCCGCGACCTCGACGGCTTCCACGACGGGCAGCGGCCGCTCACCGGCGACGCCCACCACGCCGTGCGCGCGGCCGCCTTCGCCGCCGTGTCGCCGCAGCAGCGCACCGAGGCCCAGCGCGCCGCCAGGCTCAAGGCCGCGTCCCTCGGCATCGGCACCCTCCACGAGTGCGGCGGACCGCAGATCTCCTCCGAGGAGGACTTCACCGGGCTCCTGGACCTCGCGCGCGAGGAGGCCGGGCCCAGGGTCGTCGGCTACTGGGCCGACCTCGACGTCGAGCGGGCGCGGGCCCTGGGCGCCCTCGGCGCGGCCGGCGACCTCTTCGCCGACGGCTCGCTCGGCTCCCACACGGCCTGCCTCCACGAGCCGTACGCCGACCACACCGGGCACCGCGGCTCGGCCCACCTGGACGCGGCCACCATCGCCCTGCACGTCGTCGCCTGCACCGAGGCGGGCCTCCAGGCCGGTTTCCACGCCATCGGCGACGCCGCGGTGACCGCCGTCGTCGAGGGCGTCAGGGCCGCCGCCGAGAAGCTCGGCCTGGCCCGTGTCCGGGCCGCCCGGCACCGCGTCGAGCACGTCGAGATGCTCACCCCCGAGACGATCGCCGCGTTCGCCGAGCTGGGCCTCACCGCCTCCGTCCAGCCCGCCTTCGACGCCCTCTGGGGCGGCGAGGAGGGGATGTACGCCGACCGGCTCGGCGCCGAGCGGGCCCGCACCCTCAACCCGTACGCGGCGCTCCTGCGCGCCGGTGTGCCGCTGGCCTTCGGCTCCGACAGTCCGGTCACCCCGCTCGACCCCTGGGGCACCGTCCGGGCCGCCGCCTTCCACCGGACCCCCGAGCACCGGATCTCCGCCCGCGCCGCCTTCACCGCCCACACCCGGGGCGGCTGGCGGGCCGTGGGCCGGGACGACGCGGGGACGCTGGTCCCCGGCGCCCCCGCCGACTACGCGGTCTGGCGCACCGAGGAGCTCGTCGTCCAGGCGCCCGACGACCGGGTCGCCCGCTGGTCCACCGACCCCCGGTCCGGAACGCCCGGTCTGCCCGATCTGTCGCCCGGTGTCGAACTCCCCGTCTGCCTGCGCACGGTGGTGTACGGGCAGACCGTGTTCGTACGGCCGAACGAGTGATGTGGGGACATTCCGCACCCCGTACCGCGGTCCCGCACGCTTGTCCCCGACCTGCGGATCTTCCCCTCCGGCCTGGGCTTTTGGGGAGTCTTCGCAGGTCAAGCGGGTGTTGACAGTCGCCGGTCGGGGACGGGTAGGTTCACGGCGTCCACCACAGGACGTCCGACCGGACCGCACCTCCACGCCGTAGCCGAACGCCGCCCGCGCCTCGGCCGCGAGGGAAGGTTTCTCCGGCGGAAGGTGCGACCCGGGTGGGGCCCGGACGTTCAGTAGACAACGGCTCTCGGTCGACCCGCAGCCAGCGGATCCCAGGTCGGACCGAAGGACGCCGGGCCCCGCACCGCACGTCACCCGGGGTGCGCCCCACGGGACCCGCCGCCTCACCCGTCCCACCCGACCCCGCCGCGCCGGAGCACTCCGGGGACCTCGCTATGGTGGGGGCCTGCGTATGTATCCGAAGGGGCAGTAGTGAACGACGGTGGCCAGAGGCGTTACGGCCCGCTCGGCAAGGCCTTGGTGATCATTCCGACCTACAACGAGGCGGAGAACATCAAGCCGATCGTCGCGCGGGTGCGGGAAGCCGTACCCGAGGCGCACGTTCTCGTCGCCGACGACAACAGCCCCGACGGCACGGGCAAGTTCGCGGACGAGATCGCGTCCGAGGACGACCATGTGCACGTCCTCCACCGCAAGGGCAAGGAGGGGCTCGGCGCCGCCTACCTCGCCGGCTTCCGGTGGGGCATCGAGCAGGGCTACGGCGTCCTCGTCGAGATGGACGCCGACGGCTCCCACCAGCCCGAGGAGCTCCCGCGGCTGCTCACCGCCCTCAAGGGCGCGGACCTGGTCCTCGGCTCCCGCTGGGTGCCGGGCGGCCGCATCGTGAACTGGCCGAAGTCCCGCGAGTTCATCTCCCGGGGCGGCAGCCTCTACTCGCGCGTGATGCTCGACGTGCCGATCCGCGACGTCACCGGCGGCTACCGGGCCTTCCGCAAGGAGACCCTGGAGGGCCTGGGCCTGGAGGACGTGGCCTCGGCCGGCTACTGCTTCCAGGTCGACCTGGCGCGCCGCGCGATCGCCGCCGGCTTCCATGTCGTCGAGGTCCCGATCACCTTCGTGGAGCGCGAGATCGGCGACTCGAAGATGAGCCGCAACATCGTCGTCGAGGCGCTGTGGCGGGTCACCGGCTGGGGCCTCACGGCGCGCGCGGAGAAGGTCGGCAAGCTGCTCGGCCGCAAGTCCTCCTGACCTCCGTCAGGGCCGCGTACTGATCTTTCCTTTACGACGTTCCGGCGGGGCGCCAGGCACACTGGGCACCATGACGACCGGCGCACCGCCTCCCCTCGCCCCGAAGCGCTCACGCGCGCGTACGTACCTTCCTCTCGGCGCCGCCGCCTGGCTGGTCCTGGAGATCTGGCTGCTCACGGTGGTGGCCAACGCTGCGGGCGGGCTGACCGTCCTCGCCCTGCTCGTCGGCGGCGCCGTGCTCGGTGCCGCCGTCGTCAAGCGGGCGGGCCGCCGTGCCTTCCGCAACCTCACCTCGACCTTCCAGCAGGCCCAGGCGGCCGCGCAGACGGGCGTGGCGCCCTCGCCCGCCGACCGGGCCGGCGCGGACGACCGCAACGGCTTCCTGATGCTGGGCGGCCTGCTCCTGATGATCCCCGGCCTGCTCTCGGACGCGGCCGGCCTGCTCCTGCTGATCCCGCAGGTCCGCTCGTTCCTCGGGCGGTACGCGGAGAAGGCCGTCGAGCGCCGGATGGGCGCCGCGCCTCCCGGCAGCCTCCAGGACGCCTTCCAGCAGGCCCGTATCCACCGGCCCGACGGCAAGGTGGTCCAGGGTGAGGTCATCCGCGAGGACGCGCCCCAGGGCCCGCGCCGGGCCGACGAGCAGCGCCCGCCCCTGATGCCCTGACCTCACCCCTGCCCCGGAGCTTTCCCGGCAAGGCTCCGGGGCAGCTGTGTCCCCGAGCTTTCCCAGGAAGGCTCCGGGGCGGCTGTGTCCCGCTTCGCGGTCGCGGGAAACGTTCCGGGCACGCGGGACAGGCACGTGGAACGCCGCGGGGCCCGGTACACGATGTGTGTACCGGGCCCCGCGGCGTTGTGCTCGTGCGGCGGACCGCTAGGCCGACTTGCGGCTGTCGCGCGGATGCACGGCGATGTTCATGGCGCCGGAGCGCAGGACGGCCAGCCTCTCGGCGAGGACCTCCTCCAGCTCCTCGCGGGTGCGCCGCTCCATGAGCATGTCCCAGTGCGTACGCGCAGGCTTGCCCTTCTTCTCCTCAGGTCCGTCCCCGTCCACCAGGAGTGCCTGGATTCCGCAGACCTTGCACTCCCACTCCGGCGGAATCTCCGCCTCGACCGAGAAGGGCATCTCAAAACGATGTCCCTTCTCGCATGCGTACTCCACCGCCTGGCGCGGGGCCAGATCGATGCCGCGGTCGGTCTCGTAGCTCGTCACCACGAGGCGCGTGCCGCGAAGAGCTCGCTCACTCATGAATCGTGCCTCCCGGGCTTGTCGCCCACAGGACAGGTGTCGCTGTCGTCGTTATCCGGTCAACGTCCGGTCGGCGGTAAAGATTCCCGTGCCGGGTCATGCGTCGCCCGTCGTGCCGCCCCTTGTTGTACCCACCAGTGCCCGTTTTGTCACATCTGACGGCAGATGTGACCCGGTGTCTTCACCAAAGCAGCACGCAGTAACGGTCCGCCTGGCAGGCCAAACGCGTACACTACCGCCCTTTCACCGCCACGTCTAAATACGGTCGGGTATCGGGTTCCCCGCGGCCTCCACCGCACGCCGGACGGGGACCCGGGCGAGCAGCGTGAAACCGACGGCGAAGAAGATCACCAGGGAGATGATGGCATCCCGGTAGCTTCCGGTCAGCTGATACGCGAGACCGAACACGAGCGGACCCAGCCAGCTGAGCCCGCGGTCGCTCATCTCGTACGCCGAGAAGTACTCCGCCTCCTTGCCGCGCGGCACCAGATGCGAGAACAGCGAGCGCGACAGGGCCTGGCTGCCGCCCAGGACGAGGCCGATCGCGGCCGCCAGGCAGAAGAAGAACACCGGAGAGTCTGCCGGCAGGAAGTAGCCCGCCGCCAGGATCAGCGTCCAGACCGCCAGCGAGGCCAGAATCGTCTGCTTGGCGCCGTACACCCGGGCGAGTCGCCCCATCCCCAGGGCGCCCGCCACCGCGAGCACCTGGACGAGGAGGACGGCCGTGATCAGCGTCGTCTGGTCCAGACCCAGCTCCTCGGAGCCGTACACGGAGGCCTGGGAGATCACCGTCTGCACGCCGTCGTTGTAGATCAGGTAGGCGAGGAGGAAGGAGAGCGTCAGCGGGTGCCGGCGCATGTCCTTCAGCGTCGCCCGCAGCTGGCGCCAGCCACTGCCCACCGCGCCCTCGCCGGTTCGCCCCGCCCCTTCCGGGCGGACCTGCCGGTCGCGCAGCCGGCGCAGCGGCACGAGCGTGAAGGCGCCCCACCACACACCGGCCGAGGCCAGGCAGATCCGGACCGCCTCGCCCTCCGTGAGGCCGAAGGAGTCGTGGCCCGAGTACAGGACCAGGTTCAGGACGAGGACCAGCGCGCCGGACGTGTAGCCGAAGGCCCAGCCGCGCGAGGACACCGCGTCCCGCTCGTCGGGCTCCGCGATCTGCGGCAGATAGGCGTTGTAGAGCACCATCGAGACCGACAGTGACGCGTTCGCCACGATCAGCAGGAAGGCGCCGAGGAGATAGCGCTCGCCCCCGAGGAAGAACATCCCCGTCGTGGCCGCCGCCCCCACGTACGCCGCCGCCGCGAGCAGCGGCTTCTTCCGGCCCGTGCGGTCGGCAGCCGCGCCCACCAGGGGCATCACCAGGACCGCCACCACGATCGACACGGACACGGCGTACGCGAAGAGCGAGCCCGCCCGCACCGGGATCCCCAGCGGGTGCACGAAGCCGTCGGCGTCCGCCGCCGCCCGAGCCACCGAGGTCAGGTACGGGCCGAGGAAGACGGTGAGCACGCTCGTCGAGTACACCGAGCACGCGAAGTCGTAGAAGTACCAGCCCCGCTGCTCGCGCCGCCGCTCGGCGGGACCGGCGGTGTACT
This sequence comes from Streptomyces sp. NPDC015661, assembly GCF_043077765.1. NCBI lineage: Bacteria > Bacillati > Actinomycetota > Actinomycetes > Kitasatosporales > Streptomycetaceae > Streptomyces > Streptomyces sp. NPDC015661. Next base: position 525,375 of record NZ_JBIBST010000005.1, read on the forward strand.
CCTCCGGTTCGGTGGTGTCAGCGGTCACGGCCGCGCCCTCCTCGTTCGTCCCCGTGGCCCGGACGCGGCTCAGATCCACGCTCCCCGGTCGGTGAGCACGCCGCGCAGCGTCTCCAGGTGATCGGTCATGATGCCATCGACACCCAGGTCGAGGAGAGAGTTCATCCGGTCCGGATCGTTCACGGTCCACACGTGGACCTGGAGCCCGCGCGCGTGCGCCTCCCGGACGAACCGGCGGTCGACCACGGGGATCCCCGCCTGCCGCTCGGGCACCTGGGCCGCCACGGCTCCGGCCCGCAGCGCCGCCGGGATCCCCCAGGAGCGCAGTCGCAGCCCGGCCACCCCGCGCACCCCGTACGAGGTGGCGAGCCGGGGACCGGCGAGACGCTGGGCCCGCGCCACCCGGGACTCGGTGAAGGAGCCCACACAGACCCGGTCCCAGGCGCCGGTCCTGCGGATCAGGTCGACGAGCGGGCCGAGGGCCGACTCGGTCTTGAGGTCCACGTTCCAGCGGGCCCCGGGGAACTCCTCCAGGAGGTCCGCGAAGAGCGGCAGGGGCTCCTCGCCGGCCACTCGGGCCTCCCGCACCGCCGCCCACGGCAGGTCGCGGATCCGGCCCGAGGTGTCCGTCACACGGTCGAGGGTCGCGTCGTGGAAGGCCACGAGCACCCCGTCGGACGTGGTGTGCACATCGGTCTCGAAGTAGCGGTAGCCCGCCGCGGCGGCCCGGCGGAAGGCGGCCGCGGTGTTCTCCAGGCCGTTCGCCGTGCCGCCGCGATGGGCGAACGCGAGAGGGGAGGGATGGTCGAGGTAGGGGTGGCGTACGCGAGTCACGGCCGCAGTATGGCGCCTTCCGGTGTCCCGGTGGCGACCTCGGAGGGGACGGGGGCCGGATCCGGGACGGCGAACCGGCGCAGGAAGAACTGGGCGAGCGGTCCGATCGCGAGGGCGTAGAGGACCGTGCCGACGCCGACCGAGCCGCCGAGCAGGAAGCCGGTGGCGACCACCACCACCTCGATCGCCGTCCGCACCAGCCGGATGGACCGGCCGGTGAGCCGGTGCAGACCGGTCATCAGGCCGTCACGCGGACCGGGCCCGAACCGCGCCGCGATGTACAGACCGGTCGCGACCCCGTTGAGGACGATGCCGAGCAGGAGCACCGGCACCTGCTCGACCAGACCGTCGACGTCCGGGACGAGCGCCAGGGTGCCGTCCATCGCCAGTCCGATCACGAACACGTTGGAGACCGTGCCGAGCCCGGGCCGCTGCCGGATCGGGACCCACAGGAGCAGCACCACCGCACCGACGATGATCGACACCACGCCGATGGTCAGCCCGGTCTTCTCGGCGAGACCCTGGTGGAGGACGCCCCAGGGCTCCAGGCCGAGCCCGCTGCGCACCAGCAGCGCCGAGCTGACCCCGTACAGCGTCAGTCCGGCGTACAGCTGGACGAGCCGACGGGTGAGGTGCCGGCCGTGGAGGCCGGAGGCGATGGACAAGGAACTGCCCCCCAAGGTGGTGGTAGTGGACTGGCTCATGACACTCTGTGGCGGGGGATCGGATGTCGCCCATGGCCAATTCGAGGAAGGTGGACTGATTTCCATGGCTCAGTGGACTTCGGCGGTGGGACCGGCTCAGCTCGCCCGGCAGCTCCAGGCGCAGCAGCCCCGGCCCGCCGGACCCGGCGCCCGCAAGCCGCCCGCCTACCGCGCCCTGGCCGACGGCATCCGGCTGCTCGTCCTGGAGGGCCGCGTCCCGGTCGCCGCCCGCCTGCCCGCCGAGCGGGAACTCGCCGTCGCGCTCACCGTCAGCCGCACCACCGTCGCCGCGGCCTACGAGGCGCTGCGTTCCGAGGGCTTCCTGGAGTCACGGCGCGGCGCCGGCAGCTGGACCGCCGTGCCCGCCGGGAACCCGCTGCCCGCGCGCGGCCTCGAACCCCTGCCGCCCGAGTCCCTCGGCTCGATGATCGACCTCGGCTGCGCGGCACTGCCCGCGCCCGAGCCCTGGCTCACCCGGGGCGTCCAGGGCGCCCTGGAGGAGCTGCCGCCCTACGCCCACACGCACGGGGACTACCCGGCCGGGCTGCCCGCGCTCCGGCAGATGCTCGCCGACCGGTACACCGCGCGCGGGATCCCCACCATGCCCGAGCAGATCATGGTCACGACCGGCGCCATGGGCGCCATCGACGCCATCTGCCACCTCTTCGCGGGCCGCGGCGAGCGGATCGCCGTCGAGTCGCCCTCGTACGCCAACATCCTCCAGCTGATGCGTTCGGCGGGCGCCCGGCTGGTGCCCGTCGCCATGGCCGAGGGCCTCGGCAGCTGGGACCTGCCCCGCTGGCGGCAGGTGCTGCGGGACGCGGCGCCCCGCCTCGCGTACGTCGTCGCCGACTTCCACAACCCGACCGGCGCGCTCGCCGACGAGGACCAGCGGCGCCAGCTGGTCGAGGCGGCCCGCTCGGCCGGCACGGTCCTCGTCGTCGACGAGACCATGGCCGAGCTGCACCTGGACGAGGACCTGGAGATGCCGCGGCCGGTCTGCGCCTTCGACCCGGCGGGCGCCACCGTCCTCACGGTCGGCTCGGCCAGCAAGGCCTTCTGGGCGGGCATGCGGATCGGCTGGGTCCGGGCCGCGCCCGACGTCATCCGTTCCCTGGTGGCCGCGCGCGCGTACGCCGACCTGGGCACCCCCGTCCTGGAGCAGCTCGGTGTGAACTGGCTGATGCGGACGGGCGGCTGGGAGGAGGCCGTGAGCCTCCGCCGCGAGCAGGCCAGGGAGAACCGCGACGCGCTCGTCGCCGCCGTCCGCCGGGAGCTCCCGGAGTGGGAGTTCGCGGTCCCGCGCGGCGGTCTGACCCTCTGGGTCCGCACCGGCGGCCTGTCCGGTTCCCGGCTCGCGGAGGCGGGCGAGCGGGTCGGCGTCCGCGTCCCCTCCGGTCCCCGCTTCGGCGTCGACGGCGCCTTCGAGGGCTTCGTCCGGCTGCCCTTCACGGTCGGCGGCCCGGTCGCCGACGAGGCGGCCGTCCGGCTGGCCGCCGCGGCCCGCCTGGTCGAGTCCGGCGCCGGCAGCGGGGGAACGGAACCGCCGCGGTCGTTCGTGGCGTAGCCGGTCACGCCGACACGTACGAAGGGTCCCCACGCGCGTGCGTGGGGACCCTTCGTACGTCCTTCGTCCGGTCTCAGCCCTCCGCGGGGACCGGGGTGTGGAACGGGGCGGGGCCGGAGTCCGGTTCGGCGCGGGGCGCCGGGGCCGGTTCGGGGGCCGAGCCGGGGACCGTGTCGACCGCGGCGGCCGCGATCGAGACCGTGTCCGAGGCGGTGACGGCGGGCGGGGCGGTGGGCGCGGGCGGGGCCTTGACCAGGACGGCGGGCGCGGCCGGGGCCGTGAGCGCGCGGCGCTCCGGGAGGAGGTCGAGGACCGCCTGGCGGTGGGTCTCGCTCGTCGCGTCGTCGTACGGGTCGGGCGTCGCCGGCACCTGGAGCCGCAGGACCGGTCCGGTGCCCAGGCGCGCGTACCCACGGCCCGCGGGGACCTCGGGCGTCGGCGTGGTGTGCGGCCGGGCGCCGAGCACGGCCCCGATCTGCTCCGGGGTGGCGGGGCCGAGGACAATCCGGGCCCTGGTGTGGGTCCGTACCGACTCGCTCAGCGTGTCCGTGGAGTCGAACTGCTCGGCCACCACGACCGTGACCTGCGCCGTGCGCCCGTGCCGCAGCGGCACCTGGAGCAGCTCCTGGGGGTCGGGGCGGCCGTCGGCGGCGGCCAGGTGGCCGAGGATGCTCGGCCGGTCGAGCAGGATCCACAGCGGGCGGCGGGTGTCCTCGGGCGCCGGCTGCCCGGCCTGCCGGGCGCGGTTGGCGGCGATCAGCCGCCGCTCCGTCTCGTGCGCCGCCCACTCCAGGGTGGCGAGGGCGCCGGAGAGCCCGCACTCGACCGCGAGGACGCCGTCGCGGCCGGTCAGGCACGCGTACTCGCCGGTGCCGCCGCCCTCGACGATCAGCACGTCGCCGTGGGGGAGGGCCTGGAGGGCGATCGAGCGCAGCAGGGAGGTGGTGCCGCTGCCGGGCTGGCCGACGGCGAGCAGGTGCGGCTCGGTGGAGCGGGGGCCGGTGCGCCAGACGACGGCGGGCGCGTCCTCCGTGCCGTCCGCCGAGACGACGGGCACGGTCCGCTGCACGGCGTCGGCGTCGGTGAAGCCGAGGACCGTCTCGCCCGGCACCGTGACGAAGCGCTGGGCGGCGATGGTGGTGGGCAGGGCGGGCAGCACGCTCATGACGAGCAGGTTGCCCTCCTCGTCCCAGTCGAAGCGGTACTCGCGGCCGCGTCCCGACTTGGCGTGCAGCAGCTGCTCGATGCGGGCGCGGGCGGCGGGTTCGCCGTCGGTGAAGTACGGGGGGTAGGCGATGCGCAGCCGGGTGAGCCGCCCGTCCTCGTCGAAGGCGTACTCCCCGAACGCGCCGCTCCACTCCCCGCCGTGGGCGAAGAGCGGCGACGGGTCCTCGGGGACGGAGAAGTACGGCACGAGGGCCTCGTACAGGCCCTTGAGGCGGGCGATCTCCGCGTCGTCGGGCCCGGTCTTCACGACCGGGCGCTCGCGGCCCTTCCAGGCGGCCGCGGCCATCAGCACCACGAGCGCGAGGAGCGGCCCGTACGGCATGAGGGCGACGACCAGGACGCAGGCCGCGACCAGGAGCAGCGTGGGACCACGCCGTTCCTTGGGGGTCGCGGCCCACTTGGCGCGCGCGGTCGCGGCCAGTTTCCGCAGACCACGGGAGACCGTGATCAGTGGATGGAGCACGTCGGTGGCGCTGTCGGCGGCCGAGCGCGCGATCTCTCGACTACGAGCGATCTGTGCGCTGCCGCTGCTCAGAATGCGGGGGAGTGGTCGCCGGGCCACGAAGTACTCCTGAATCGCTGGAAGGGACTGGAGGGCGTCAGAACTTGATCCCGCCCAGGAGGCCGGCGAGGCTCTGGCCACCCGCCGTGATGCTCGGGGCGATGGCGGTGCCCGCGAGGTAGAAGCCGAACAGCGCGCTGACGAGGGCGTGCGAGGCCTTCATCCCGTCCTTCTTGAAGAACAGGAAGCAGATGATGCCGAGCAGGACCACGCCTGAGATGGACAGGATCATTGGTTGTTCTCCTGGTTGAGGGGACAGTCACCATGAGTCCTTCCAGGTTCACAGCAAGTATCTATGTGACTAAAGGTGCATTAGAGTGAAAAACGGCTGATTTCACTTGACCGGCGGACGCCGAACGCCCCGCCGGGTGGCGAAACGGCCGACGTGCGCTAGAGGCGGCCCCGGGGCGGAGCTGACGTGATCTTTGCCTCGGTCGCGCGCGGTCATGTCGCCGGACGGGCAGTACCCTGTCGATTCACTCGTACGGCCGCGCTTGCCGTGCACAGGCCAACAACGCAGGAGAGAGGCGGTCCCACCCGATGAGCGAGACTCCGGACCCCGAGGTCATCGAGCTGGCGTCCAAGGTCTTCGACCTCGCACGCACGGGTGACACCGACGCCCTCGCCTCCTACGTCGACGCGGGCGTCCCCGTGAACCTCACCAACGACAAGGGCGACACCCTCGTCATGCTCGCCGCCTACCACGGCCACGCCGCCGCGGTCACCGCCCTCCTGGAGCGCGGCGCCGAGGCCGACCGCGCCAACGACCGCGGCCAGACCCCGCTCGCCGGAGCCGTCTTCAAGGGCGAGGACGCCGTCGTCCGCGCCCTCCTCGCCGGCGGCGCCGATCCGGAGGCCGGGACTCCGTCCGCGCTCGACACCGCCCGCATGTTCGGCAAGACCGAACTCCTGGAGCTCTTCGGAGCCAGGTGAACGGCAGCTGAACCCCAGGTGGGAGCGGCGTCGTAAATGTGGTCGCGGTGGCGAAATGGGTGGGTCATCATGACGTCGGGCCCGGCAAAACGGGCCACCGACGAGAGGCTGAGGAAGATGGTCACTGGCAGGCGAATGACGACGACGGGCGGCCCCGAGTGTTGCCGCACGGCCTAGGCGTACGGGCGATGTACCGCCCGACCGGGTTCCCCCCGGTATCCCCCGGTCGTGTCGACAGCTTGATGTGAGGCGTCTTCCCATGTTCGATCCAGTCATAGCGCCGAGCGGCACCCTGCTCGGCCTGCTGCAGCGGGGCCGCGGCGACGGCACCCTGCACGCGCTCGCCGCGCCACGCGCCGAGGCCCTCGCGGCCCTCAACCACTGCGTTCTCGACGACCCCCGCCACGACTGGCAGGTCGAGAACCGCTCCCTGTACTACGCCCGTCTCTACCTGGACCTCCACGGAGGCCTGGACGAGATCGAGGCGCACCTCTTCGATGCCGAGGACCACCTCGACACCGAGGAGTCCCGGACCGGGCTCGCGCTCGCCGTCCTCGGGCACCTCGCCTCCTACGGACGCCAGGACGCCCTGCTGCTGCTCCGGCGGTACGCGGCGACCGGCGCCAACTGGGCCTGGGCCCTCGACGAGCTCGCCCTCCGCGACGACGACGCCGGACTCCGCGCGCTCGCCCTGCCCGTCCTCGGCCGCTTCCCGGCCGACGCGGAAGGCGACGCCGAGCTGGCCCGCACCGTCCGCGACGCCTTCGAGCCCCGGCCCTGGCGGCTCTGGGCCGAGGACCCGCGCGAGGCCGTCGGCGCCCGCGTCAGGGCCGCCCGGGAACAGGGCTCCTTCGACCGCTGGCAGCGCCAGATGCGCCCTGCCGGGCCCCGCCCCGGCTGGAGCGTCAAGGCCGTCCTCGACTGGGCGCAGGAGGGGTACGAGCGCGGTGCCGTGCTCCACGGCCCCGCCGCCCGCTGCCTGACCGCCGTCGCCGGGCCCGAGGACCGGCCCGAGCTGCTCGCCGCCGCCCGCCACGGCGCGGCAGGAGCCCGCGGCGCCGCCCTCCACCACCTCGCCGAGTCACGGGACCCCGCCGTCCTCGACCTCGTCGAGGCCGCGGCCGACGGCGACGACCGCGAGATCGCCGACGCCGCCGTCGCCGCCTACCGGCGGATGTGCGGCGACGACGCCGTCGCCCGCGCCCGCGCGTGGGTCCGGCGCACCGACGCCCTCGGGGCCGCCGCCGCCGAGGTCCTCGCCTGCCGCGGCACCGCCCAGGACGCCCCCCTCGTCCTCGGCGCCCTGCGCGGCACCGTGCGCTCCGCGGGCCCCGACGCCCCCGAGCTCGCCTGCCTCGTCGACGGCGCCGGACGCCTCGGCATCGCCTGCGCGGCGCCCGTGCTGCGCCACGTCTACCGCGAGACGACCTCCTCCCAGCTGCGCGGCCGCGTGGCCCGCGCCCTCGCCACCACCGACACCACCTTCGCGACCGGCTTCGCCGTCGAATGCCTGTGGGACTGCGAGGAGACCACCCGCGAGGTCGCGGCCCAGCACGCCGAGACCGGTGACGTCCGCGTCGCCGAACGATTGCGCAGGCTCGCCGCGGATCCGGCCGAAGAGGTCGAGGTCCAGACGGCGGTACGCAACCGGATAGGGCCGGACCTCCAGGTCTGACCCCGGCTCCGGGGCAGCGACAGGTCCGACCACCCCCTCCCGGCCCGACCTGCCGCCCCCGAGCCACCCGCCACCCGGCCCCCGGGGCGGCGCGGCCCGCGGCGGACGACCCGCCGAGCGTGGCCCCGCCCCGGGGGCCGGGGCGTATTTCCCCCCGCTTCGGCCCCCGGGGGAAACGCTCATGGGACGTTCCCTCCCCGTCAAGATCCACGTTGGCGGGGACACGCCGAGCACGACGACAACACCCGTATGCGTGTCGTCATCGTCACCGAATCCTTCCCTCCCGACGTCAACGGTGTGGCGCACTGCGCCCTGCAGACCGCGCGCCACCTCGTCCGGCGGGGCCACACCCCGCTCGTCATCGCCCCCGCCGTCGCCGACCCGGCCGCGGACGCCGACGCCCCCTGCGCCGTCGTCCGGGTGCCCTCCCTCCCCCTGCCCGGCTATCCGCAGGTACGGGTCGCCCTGCCCAGCCGCCGGGTCGCCGCCGCCATCGCCGCCCACCGCGCCGACCTCGTCCACCTCGCCGGACCGTTCGTCCTCGGCGTCCGGGGGATGACCGCCGCCGCCCGGCTCGGGATACCCGCCGTCGCCGTCTACCAGACCGACCTCGCCGGCTACGCGCGCACGTACGTCGGGACCGGCGAAGGCGCCGCCTGGCGCCGCCTCCGCGCCGTGCACGGCGCCGCCGACCGCACCCTCGCCCCGTCCTCCGCCGCCGTGCGCGACCTGGAGGACCACGGCATCGGCCGCATCCGGCTCTGGGGGCGGGGAGTGGACACCGTCCGCTTCCGCCCCGAGCTGCGCGACACCGCCCTGCGCCGGGAGCTCGCCCCCGACGGGGAGCTCCTCGTCGGCTACGTGGGCCGCCTCGCCCCCGAGAAGCGGGTGGACCTGCTCGCCGGGGCCTGCGCGCTCCCCGGCGTCCGCGTCGTGGTCGTCGGGGACGGGCCGAGCGAACCGGCCCTCCGCGCCGCCCTGCCGGGTGCCCGGTTCCTCGGCCGCCGCACCGGCGCCGACCTCGCCCGGATCTTCGCCTCGCTCGACGTCTTCGCCCACACCGGCCCGCACGAGACCTTCTGCCAGACCGTCCAGGAGGCCATGGCGAGCGGGGTCCCGGTCGTCGCCCCGGCCGCCGGCGGCCCCCTGGACCTGGTCGACCACGGCCGCACCGGGCTCCTCGTCCCCCCGGGCGACCCGGACGCGCTGCGCGAGGCCGTCGCCGCGCTCGCCGCCGCGCCGGGGACACGCGCCGCGTACGCCGCGGCCGGGCGGGCCGCCGTCGAGGGGCGCACCTGGGAGGCGCTCGGCGACGAGCTGATCGGCCACTACCTGGAGGTGCTGCGCGAGCGGACGGCGGTGGCGGCGTGAACGGCGCCGGAACGGGGAGAGGCCCCGGGCTCCGGATCGTGCGGCTCGCGAACTTCGTGACGCCCACCTCGGGCGGCCTCCGCACCGCCCTCGACCAGCTCGGCCGCGGCTACCTGGCCGCCGGCCACGAACCCGTCCTCGTCGTCCCCGGCGACGTCGCGAGCGACCACCGCACCGCGCAGGGCCGGGTCGTCACCCTGCCCGGCCCCGTCCTGCCCGGCACCGGCGGCTACCGGGTCCTGGCCGACCGGAGCCGGGTCCGCCGGCTCCTCGACGCACTCGCCCCCGACCGGATCGAGGTCTCCGACCGCACCACCCTTCGGTGGACGGGCGAATGGGCGCGACGCGCCCGCGTGCCGTCGGTCATGGTCTCCCACGAGACCGCCGACGGGGTGCTGCGCACCTGGGGCGTGCCGCCCGCGCTCGCGGCCCGGGCGGCGGACCGGATCAACCGGCGCACGGCGTGGGCCTTCGCACGGATCGTGTGCACGACGGAATGGGCGGAGCGCGAGTTCGTACGGATCGGGGCGCGCAACGTCGTACGGGCGCCGCTCGGTGTGGACCTGGAGCGCTGCCGGCCCGGCCGCCGCAGCACCGCGCTGCGGGCCCGGTACGCCGAAGGGGAGCGGGTGCTGCTCGTGCTCTGCTCCCGGCTCTCCGTCGAGAAGCGGCCGGGCACGGCCCTGGACGCCCTGGAGGAGCTGCGCGGCCTGGGGATCGCGGCGGCGCTCGTGGTCGCCGGGGACGGGCCGCTGAGGGGCTCCCTGGAGCGGCGGGCCCGCGAGCGGCGCCTCCCCGTGCGGTTCCTCGGGCACGTGGCCGACCGGGAGGCCCTGGCGGACCTCCAGGCGGCGGCCGATGTGTGCCTGGCCCCGGGGCCCGCCGAGACCTTCGGCCTCTCCGCCCTGGAGGCCCTCGCCTGCGGGACCCCCGTCGTGGTCAGCGCCTCCTCCGCCCTGCCGGAGGTCGTGGGCACGGCGGGAGCGTCCGCCGCCGACACGCCGGGCGCCTTCGCCGAGGGGGTACGGGGTCTCCTCGCGGCGCCGGAGAACGTGCGGCGCCGCGCCGCACGCGCGCGTGCGGAGGTCTTCTCCTGGGACCGCGCCGTCACCGCCTTCCTCCACGCCCACGACGCCCTCCCGGTGCCCCGGCCGCTCGTCCCCGAGGAGGCCCACCGATGACCCCGGACCCGCCGGTGCCGGGCGCGGGCACGGCACCGGCCGTGGCGGCCACGGCACCTGCCGTGCCCGGGGCCCCGGGCAGGGGGCCGGAGACGGGGTCGGGGCCGGAGTCGGAAACGGGGTCGGGGTCGGGGCCGGAGACGGGCTTGGGGTCGGGGACTGGGTCGGGGATGCCGGGCGCGCGGCTGGGGCCGGGGTCGGGGATGTCGGGCGCGCGGCTGGGGCCGGGGTCGGGGATGCCGGGCACGGGACCGGGGTCCGGGATGTCGGGCGCGCGGCCGGGGCCGCCGCCCGACCCGCTCGGCATGCCGTCCCCTCGGTCGGGCCCGCGGTCCGCTCCGTCCCGCGTCCCCGACGCCCGGGGCGGCGACCCCGCCGAGACGGATGTCCGCGAACCCCTCAGGTTCGTCGTGCTCGGGGACTCGTTCAGCGAAGGCGTCGGTGACCGGCTCGGCGGGGGCTGGCGAGGGTGGGCGGCACTGCTCGCCGAGGGACTCGCCGACGAGGGGCAGCGGACGGCGTTGCTCAACCTCGCCGTCAGCGGGGCCCTCAGCTCCGACGTCGCCGAGCAGCAGGCCCCCCGCGCCCTCGCGTTCCGGCCCCACCTCGCCTCCGTCGTCGTCGGCGTGAACGACACCCTCCGCCGGACCTTCGACATCGCGCTCCTCGCCCGCCGCCTGGACCGGGTCTGCGCCGACCTCGACGCCCGCGGAGCCGTACTCCTGACGGCCTGCCTGCCCGATCCGGGCCGGATGCTCGGCCTTCCCCCGCCCCTGGCGCGCCCGCTCGCCCGCCGCCAGCGCTCCGTCAACGCGGTCGTGCACGCGCTCTCCGCCCGGTACGGGGCCGTCCATCTGCACCTCGCCGACCCCGCCTGGACCGAGGACCGCGCTCTGTGGAGCGCGGACCGGCTGCACCCCGGCGAGCGCGGCCACCGGGCCGTAGCCGCCGGCTTCCACGGGCTCCTCGCCGCCCGGGGCCTCGCCCACGGCGCACCGCCCCCGACGGAGCCCGCCCAGCCGCCGCCGACCCGCACCCAGGCCCTGCTCTGGCTCGCCACCGCCGGCACCGGCTGGGTGCTGCGCCGCAGCCGCGACCTGCTCCCGCAGCTCCTCCTGCTCGCCGGCGCCGAACTCCGGCACTGGGCCGACGGCACCGGCACGGCACCGCTCGACGCCCGCGCGGACGACGCCCTCGCGGCGGCGCTCGCGGCCACAATGGGGAGATGACCGGGCGCTGGGAGTTCTGGATCGACCGCGGCGGCACCTTCACCGACGTCGTCGGGCGACGGCCCGACGGCCGGCTCGTCACCCGCAAGGTGCTCTCCCACGATCCCGCCCGCCGCCGGGACGCGGCCGTGGCCGGCATCCGTCTGCTGCTCGGCCTGGGCCCGGACGAACCCGTCCCCGCCGAGCGGATCGCCGTCGTCAAGATGGGCACCACCGTCGCCACGAACGCCCTCCTGGAGCGGCGCGGTGAGCCGACCGTGCTCCTGATCACCGAGGGCTTCCGCGACGCGCTCCGCATCGCCTACCAGAACCGGCCCCGGCTCTTCGACCGCCGCATCGTGCTGCCCGAGGCGGTGTACGCGCGCGTGATCGAGGTTCCCGAGCGGGTCGACGCCCACGGGGGCCTCGTCCGTCCGCTGGACGAGTCCGCCGTCGCCGAGGCGCTCGCCGCCGCGCACCGCGACGGCTTCCGCTCCGCCGCCGTCGTCCTCCTGCACGGCTACCGCCACCCCGAGCACGAGACCAGGGTCGCGGCGGCGGCCCGCGCCGCGGGTTTCGCGCAGGTCAGCTGCTCGCACGAGGTCAGCCCGCTCATCAAGCTGGTCCCGCGGGGGGACACCACCGTCGTCGACGCCTACCTCTCTCCGATCCTGCGCCGGTACGTCGACGAGGTCGCCCGCGAACTCGCCGGAATCCGCCTCATGTTCATGCAGTCCAACGGAGGGCTCCGTGAGGCGGCCCACTTCCGCGGCAAGGACGCCGTCCTGTCGGGACCGGCCGGCGGCGTCGTCGGCATGGCCCGCACCTCGGCGCAGGCGGGACACGACCGTGTCATCGGCTTCGACATGGGCGGCACCTCCACCGATGTGTCGCACTACGCCGGCACCTTCGAGCGTGAACTCGGTACACAGGTCGCCGGGGTGCGGATGCGGGCGCCCATGATGAGCATCCACACCGTCGCGGCGGGCGGCGGCTCCGTCCTCCACTACGACGGGCGCCGCTACCGCGTCGGCCCCGACTCGGCCGGCGCCGTCCCAGGGCCCGCCTGCTACCGCCGCGGCGGCCCCCTCACGGTCACCGACGCCAACGTGATGCTCGGGCGCGTGCAGCCCGACCACTTTCCCGCCGTCTTCGGCGACACCGGTGACCTCCCCCTCGACGCCGAGGCCGTACGGGAGCGGTTCACCGCCCTCGCCGAGGAGGTCGGCGGCGGCCGCACCCCCGAGGAGGTCGCCGCGGGCTTCCTGGAGATCGCCGTCCTCAACATGGCCAACGCCGTCAAGAAGATCTCCGTGGAGCGCGGCCACGACATCACCCGGTACGCCCTCACCAGCTTCGGCGGCGCCGGCGGCCAGCACGCCTGCGCCGTCGCCGACGCCCTGGGCGTCGACACCGTCCTCGTACCCCCGCTGGCCGGGGTGCTCTCGGCGTACGGGATCGGGCTCGCCGACGCCACCGCCATGCGGGAGCGGTCCGTCGAGGCCGAACTCGACGCCGCCGGCACCCATGACCGCGTGACGACCCTCTGCGCCGAACTCGCCGACCGCACCCGCGAGGAGCTGCGCGCCGACGGACTGCCCGACGAGGCCATCACCACGCACGCGCGTGTGCTCCTGCGGTACGCGGGCACGGACGCGAGCCTTCCCGTCGACCTCGCACCGGTCGACGAACTGAAAACCGGGTTCACGGACCTTCACCGCACGCGGTACGCCTTCACCCTGGACCGGCCGCTCGTCGTCGAGGCCGTCACCGTCGAGGCCGTCGGCACCGCCGGACCGCACGGCCCGGTCCTCGTGGACACCGGAGAGAGGACCGGCGCCCTCGCCCCCGTGGCCACCGTCCGGATGCACAGTGCCGGCACCCCCCACGACGCCCCGCTCCACCGGCGCGAGGACCTGCGGCCCGGCGACCGCGTCGACGGGCCCGCGATCCTCGCCGAGGCCGACGCCACGACCGTGGTCGACACCGGCTGGGGGGCCACCGCGACCGACGGAGGCCACCTCCTGCTCCACCGTGTCGTCCCCCGCCCCGCGCGCGTGGCCGCCGGCACGGATGTGGACCCCGTCCTCCTGGAGGTCTTCAACAACCTCTTCATGTCCATCGCCGAGCAGATGGGCGTCCGCCTGGAGAACACCGCCCAGTCCGTCAACATCAAGGAACGCCTCGACTTCTCCTGCGCGCTCTTCGACGCCGACGGCAACCTGATCGCCAACGCCCCCCACATCCCCGTCCACCTCGGCTCCATGGGGGAGTCCATCAAAGAGGTGCTCCGCCGGCGCGGGGACGACCTGCGCCCCGGCGACGTGTACGCGATCAACGACCCGTACCACGGCGGCACGCATCTCCCCGACGTCACCGTCGTGACCCCGGTGTTCGGCGAGGCGGGGGACGGACTCCGCTTCCTCGTCGCCTCGCGCGGCCACCACGCCGAGATCGGCGGCATCACCCCCGGCTCCATGCCCGCCTTCAGCCGGACCGTCGACGAGGAGGGCGTCCTCTTCGACAACTGGCTGCTCGTACGCGACGGCCGGCTGCGCGAGGCCGAGACCCGGGCCCTGCTCACCGGAGCCCGCCACCCCTCCCGCGACCCGGACACCAACCTCGCCGACCTGCGCGCCCAGATCGCCGCCAACGAGAAGGGCATCGAGGAACTGCGCCGCACCGTCGAGGAGTTCGGGCTCGACGTCGTCCAGGCCTACATGCGGCACGTCCGCGCCAACGCGGAGGAGTCCGTGCGCCGCATCGTCGCGCGCCTCGACGACGGCGCGTACCGCTACGAGACCGACGGGGGCGCGGTGATCCAGGTCGCCGTCCGGGTCGACCGCGAACGGCGTTCAGCCGTCCTCGACTTCACCGGCACCTCCCCCCAACTGCCGGGGAACGCCAACGCGCCCACGGCCGTCGTCATGGCCGCCGTCCTGTACGTCTTCCGCACCCTCGTCGACGAGGACATCCCGCTCAACAGCGGCTGCCTGGAGCCCCTGGAGGTCCGCGTCCCGCCCGGCTCCATGCTCGCCCCCGTCCACCCCGCGGCCACCGTCGCCGGGAACGTCGAGACCTCCCAGGCCGTCACGGGCGCCCTCTACGCGGCCCTCGGCGTCCAGGCCGAGGGCTCCGGCACCATGAACAACCTCACCTTCGGCAACGCGCGCGTGCAGTACTACGAGACCGTCGCGAGCGGCTCGGGCGCGGGTGACGGCTTCGACGGCGCCGACGCCGTCCAGACCCACATGACCAACTCCCGGCTCACCGACCCCGAGATCCTGGAGTGGCGCCACCCGGTCCGGGTCGACGCCTTCGCGGTACGGGAGGACAGCGGCGGGCGCGGCCGGTGGCGCGGCGGCCACGGCGTGGAGCGGCGGCTGCGCTTCCTGGAGCCGATGACGGTGGCCCTGCTCACCGGACACCGCAGGGTCCCGCCGTACGGGATGGCGGGCGGCGAGCCGGGCGCCCTCGGCGAGAACCTCGTGGAACGCGCCGACGGCACCGTCGAACACCTCGAAGGCGCCGCCACCACGGACGTGGGCCCCGGCGACGTCCTCGTCCTGCGCACCCCCGGCGGCGGGGGCTACGGCCCGCCGGCCCTCTGAGCCGTCGGCCCGCCGCCTTCCCGAGCCGCCACCTCCCGAGCCGTCACGTCCCCGAGCCGTCACGTCCCCGAGCCGTCACGTCCCCGACCCGTCACGTCCCCGAGCCGTCACGTCCCCGAGCCGTCACGTCCCCGACCCGTCACCGCACCGGGACGAACCGCACCGGCGTCCCCGGGACCGCCTGCGCCGCCGCGCCCAGGTCGGCCTCCCGCACCACCGCGACCACGGGATAGCCCCCGGTCGTCGGATGGTCCGCGAGGAACACCACAGGCCGCCCGTCCGGCGGCACCTGCACCGCGCCCAGGACCATGCCCTCGCTCGCCAGCTCGCCCGGCACGGCCCGCTCCAGGGCCGGGCCGTCGAGACGCAGCCCGATCCGGTTGCTCGCCGGCGACACCCGGTACGCGCGCGTGGTGAAGGCGCGCAGTGCCGCGGCGGTGAACCAGTCGTCCCGGGGACCCGGCCGGACCCGCAGGACGAGTTCGTCCGGCGGACCCGGCCAGGGGGGAGCGTCGACCGACCCCCGTACGGCCGTGGCCGCTCCCAGCGGCAGCACCGCCCCCTCCGCCAGCGGCGCCGGGCCGAGGCCCGACAGCAGGTCGGTGGAGCGGCTGCCGAGCACCGGCGCGACGGCGATCCCGCCGCCGAACGCCACGTACGAGCGCAGCCCGCGCACGGCCGCGCCGACCTCCAGGACGGAGCCCGCCCCGACCCGGAGCGCCGTCCCCCAGGCCGCCGGGCGGCCGTCCACCCGGACCGGGCACGGCGCGCCGCCCACCGCCACCGTCACCGCGCACCGGGGCCGCAGGGCGCACCCGTTGACGGTGGTCTCCAGGACCGCCGCGCCCTCCGCGTTGCCGACGAGCCGGTTGACGAGGCGCCCGGCCGCCGGGTCGAGGGCGCCCGAGCGGGGCACGCCGAGGTGCGCGTACCCCGTGCGGCCCAGGTCCTGCACGGTGGTCAGCGCCCCGGCCCGGACGACGGCGAAGGCCCGGTCGCTCATCGCCCGCCCTCCGCCGTGAACCGGACCCGGGTGCCGGGCGTGAGCAGGGCGGCCGGTTCCCGCTCGGCGTCCCACAGCACCGCGTCCGTGGTGCCGATCAGCTGCCAGCCGCCGGGGGAGGAGCGCGGGTAGACGCCCGTGTACGGCCCCGCCAGGGCGACCGAGCCGGCCGGGACGGCGGTGCGCGGCGTGGCCCGGCGCGGCACCTCGTACCGCCCGCCGAGCCCCGTCAGATAGCCGAAGCCGGGTGCGAACCCGCAGAAGGCGACCCGGAATTCGGCCGCCGTGTGGATCCGTACGGCCGCCTCCACGGACACCTCCCAGAGCGCGGCGACCTCCGCCAGGTCGGGCCCGTCGTAGCGGACCTGCACCTCGACGGCCTCGCCCACGCGCGCGGGGAGCGGCGCCGGCTCCCAGCCGGCCAGCTCGGAGGCGAGGCGCCCCGGATCGTCCACCCCGTCCAGGAGCACGGTCCGCGCCGCCGGCACGATCTCCCGTACGGCGGGCAGCGCGCCGGCCGCCCGCCGCCGCAGCAGCTCGGCGTGGAAGGCCTCGGTCGCCCCGCCGCCGTCCAGCTCCACCAGGAGGGCCCGGTCGCCCACCCTCAGCACCCTCACGCGAAGGCCTCCACGCGCACGCCGGAGGCTTCCAGCTGCTCCCGGACCCGCCGGGCGAGGCCCACCGCGCCCGGGGTGTCCCCGTGCAGGCAGAGCGACCGGGCCCGGACGGCGACGGAGCTCCCGCAGTGCGCCGTGACGACCCCGAACCGGGCCATGGACACGGACCGTTCGACGACCTCGTCCGGGTCCGTGACGACGGCCCCCTCCTGCCCCCGTGGCAGCAGGGAGCCGTCCGCCCGGTAGGCCCGGTCGCCGAAGGCCTCGGCGACGACCGGGAGCCCGGCCGCCGCGGCGGCCTCGTGCAGCCGGGACCCCGGCAGCCCGAGGACCGGCAGCGTGCGGTCCGCGAGCAGCACGCCGTCGACGACCGCCGCCGCCTGCTCCGCGTCCCGGACCACCCGGTTGTAGAGCGCCCCGTGCGGCTTCACGTACGAGACACGGGAGCCCGCGGCCCGGGCGAAGACCTCCAGGGCGCCGATCTGGTACGCCACCTCGGCGGCCAGCTCCGCCGCCGGCACGTCCATCGCGCGCCGCCCGAAGCCCGCCAGGTCGCGGTAGGACACCTGGGCCCCGATCCGTACCCCGCGTGCTGCCGCGAGCTCGCAGACCCGCCGCATGGTGGCCGCGTCCCCGGCGTGGAAGCCGCAGGCCACGTTGGCGCTGGTGACGACGGACAGGAGCCGCTCGTCGTCGGTCAGCGTCCAGCGGCCGAAGCCCTCGCCGAGGTCGGCGTTGAGATCGATCGGGACCCAGGTCATGTGGTGCTTCCTCTCCCACCTGGTGGTGCGGTGGTGCTCAGGGGTCGTGTCGTGCGGTTCAGACGGAGATCCGGTAGTGCTCGTCCCGGACGTCGGTGACGAACATCCGGCCCGGGGCGTGGGTGATGGCGAACGGCGGGCGCGAGGCCATCACGGCCGCCTGCGGGGTGACCCCGCAGGCCCAGAACACCGGCACGTCCCCCGGCTCGGCCTCGACCGGGTCCCCGAAGTCGGGCCGGTCCAGGTCCCGGATGCCGAGCGCCGCCGGATCGCCCGCGTGCACCGGGGCCCCGTGGACGGCGGGCAGCAGACCGCTGATCCGCCGCGCCACCGGGACGAGCCCGGCCGGGACCGGCCGCATCGACACCACCATCGGCCCGTGCAGCCGCCCCGCCGGCCGGCACGCCCGGTCGGTGACGTACATCGAGACGTTCCGGCCCTGCGTGACATGACGCAGCGGCACCCCCGCCCCGGCCAGCGCCCCTTCGAAGGTGAAGCTGCAGCCGATCAGGAACGAGACCAGGTCGCTCCGCCAGTACGCGCGCACGTCCGCCGGTTCGTCGACGAGCCGTCCGTGCTCCCACACCCGGTAGCGCGGGACGTCCGTGCGCAGATCGGCGTCCGGGGCGAGCGAGGTCGTCCAGGAGCCCGCGTCGGTGACGTCGAGCACGGGACACGGCCGTGGGTTGCGGGTGCAGAACAGCAGCACGTCGTACGCCCAGTCCGCGGGCACCGCGATCAGATTGGCCTGCGCGTGGCCCGGTGCCCAGCCGGCCGTCGGCCCCGCCGTCCCGGCCCGGGCACGCGCGCGTGCCTCGCGCGGATCGAGAACCGCCGTCCCGCTCATACGAGTTCCCTCCCGCGCGTCTCCGGCAGCCCGAACAGGGCCAGGACGGCCAGGCCGTAGCCGACGGCGCCGAAGACCAGCGCCCCGCCCACGCCCCAGCTCTCGGCGAGGAAGCCGACGAGGGTCGGGAAGACGGCGCCGACCGCGCGCCCCGTGTTGTACGTGAGCCCCTGCCCCGTGCCCCGTACCGCCGTCGGGTACAGCTCGGCGAGGAAGGAACCGAAGCCGCTGAAGATGGCCGACATGCAGAAGCCGAGCGGGAATCCGAGCAGCAGGAGCAGGGTGTTCGCCCCGGCGGGGATGTGGGTGTACGCGAGCACGGACGCCGCGGACAGCACGGCGAAGAGGGCGATGTTCTTCTTCCTGCCGAGCCGGTCGGTGAGATAGCCGCCGGTCAGATAGCCGGTGAACGCCCCGGAGATCAGCAGGGTCAGATACCCGCCGGTGCCGACCACGGTCAGGCCGCGCTCGGTCTTCAGGAAGGTCGGGACCCAGGTGGCCAGCGTGTAGTAGCCGCCCTGGACACCGGTCGAGAGCAGGATCGCGAAGAGCGTGGTGCGCAGCAGGCCGGGACGGAACACGGCCCGGAACGAGCCGCGCCCTGCGCCGGACCGGCGGGCCTCGGTCGCCTGCGGGGCGTCCTCGACGTTCCGCCGTACGTAGACGACGAGGAGCGCGGGCAGCGCGCCCGTCCAGAAGAGGATCCGCCAGGCGAGGTCCGCCTCGGCCCACTGGAACACCAGCGTGTACACGAGCACCGCGAGCGCCCATCCGGCCGCCCAGGCGCTCTGGACGGCACCGAGCGTCCGGCCCCGGTGCTTCGCGGAGGCGTACTCGGCGACCAGGATCGCGCCGACGGCCCACTCGCCGCCGAAGCCCAGGCCCTGGAGCGCCCGGAAGACCAGCAGGGTCTCGTAGTCGGGCGCGAAGCCGCAGAGGACGGTGAAGAGCGCGTACGTGACGACCGTGATCATCAGGGCCTTCACCCGGCCGACGCGGTCGGCGAGGACGCCGGCGAGCGCGCCGCCGAGGGCCGAGACGACGAGGGTGACGGTGGTCAGGAGGCCGGTCTGGCCCTTGTCGAGGCCGAAGTAGGCGGCGATGGCCACCATCGACAGGGGCAGGGTGAAGAAGTCGTAGGAATCCAGGGCGTATCCGCCGAAAGCGCCGCCGAAGGCGCGCCGGCCGCGCGGCCCGAGGCCGCGCAGCCAGGCGAACGCGCCCGTGTCGTCGGGCCGTTCGCCCTGGGAAGGCTGCCGGGTCTGTGTCGTGCTCATCTGCACCTCGCAGGAGTGGGAGGCGTGCCTGAGAGACGTACTGAGGAACCGTGCGGTGCCGTCAAGGTAGAGGATTGTTCAACGATCCGACAAGAGGCGTGTTGTCGCTTCCCCTTTTCTGCGGTTGACTCGGCCGCGGACGACGGAAGGGGCGAGGCGCTGTGGACCTGACTGGGGCCGGGGGACTGACGGACGACCGCGTGCTGCTGGGACGCACGAGCACGGCGGAGCGGGTCGCGGACATCCTGCGCACCCGGATCGCCGAGGGCTACTTCCCGCCCGGCGTGCGGCTCTCCGAGGAGAGCATCGGCGGCGCCCTCGGTGTGTCACGCAACACACTCCGCGAGGCCTTCCGGCTCCTCACCCACGAGCGCCTGCTCGTCCACGAGCTCAACCGGGGCGTCTTCGTCCGCGTCCTCGCGGTGGGAGACGTGGACGACATCTACCGCACCCGCCGGCTCGTCGAATGCGCCGTGGTCCGCGGCCTGGGGCAGCCGCCGTTCGCCGTCGACGGCCTCGCCGCCGCCGTCGCCGAGGGCGAGGCCGCGGCCCGCGCCGACGACTGGACGGGCGTCTCCACCGCCAACATCCACTTCCACCGCGAACTCGTCGCCCTCGCGGGCAGCGCGCGCACCGACGAACTGATGCGCGGCGTCCTCGCCGAACTCCGCCTCGCCTTCCACGTCGTCGACGACCCGCACGCGCTCCACGAGCCCTACCTCCGGAGAAACCGGGAGATTCTGGACGCCCTGCGCGCCGGTGAAAGGGCCTCGGCGGAGCGACTCCTCGCCCGCTACCTCGACGACTCCCGCACCCGGGTCGCCGCCGCCTACGCCCAGGCCGTCGACGATCCGACGGGCCCCACCGGCTGACGGCACAGCCCGTACGAGGCTACCGAGAGCGGCGGTCGCATCTGCGCCGTTTCGACCGTTGTCAGGGTGAGGACCTAATCTGTGCACCGTGACTTCGCCTGCCTCGACGGACCTCGCTCCGCCCCAGCTCAGCGCGGGGCCGCGCCCCGCGCAGGGCCCGGCCGCCGACGAAGGGCTCGCGCGGCGCCTCCGCGCGCTCGCGTGCACCGCCCCGCTGCACGACCTCGACGCGCGCAAGGCGAACCTGGCCGGCGAGTACACGGTCTACGCGATGGCCGAAGTGGCCCTCGCCGCGATCGACCTCATCACGCTGAACATGGACTTCGACACCGGCGCCGACCACGAGCAGATCGTCGCCCGCCTGCTGCCCCGCGTCGCCGCCCAGGCCCCCACCCGCCCCGCCGCCGAGCACGAGCGCGTGGCCCGCTGGGTCCTGGAGAACCTGATCAACGTCGGCAGCGTCGACCGAGGCTTCCGCGCCGTCTACGGCACCTTCGGCACCGACGGGGTCTACGTCCGCCGCGACTACGACTTCAAGCTCATCGAAGAGGTCCCGGGATACGGCGGCGGGGTCTACCTCCGCACCACCGACGAAGCGGTCAACGTCCTCGTCGGAGCCCTCGACACCGACGTCACCAGCGCCCAGATCGCCGCCGAGGTGAAGCTGGAGGTCCTGATCAACCGGGGCCGCCTCGCCGACGCCCAGCTCGCCGCCGAGCAGGCGCGCTACCGGACCGTGCAGTACGCCGAGACCCTCCGCAAGACCCTGGAGGCCACCCGGCGCAACGTCCGGGCCGTCGACTGGCTCCACACGGTCCCCGACATGATCGCCGAGGCGCTCGACCACGTGGCCGACCGCTACCGCCACGAGAACGCGATCCTCACCAACATCCGCAAGGCCCGCGACGAGGCCGAGGCCACGTCCGACGCGAAGACGGCGGAGCACAAGCGGCGCGCCGCCGAGCTCGTCGACATAGTCAAGGACTGCATCAGGCGCCACACCCAGCTCCAGTCCCGCCTCCTGGAGGCCGGGCCGCTCTTCCGCGCCGAGCAGGACCGGCAGGCCTTCGCCGCACCCACCGCGTACACCGGACTCGACCTGTACGGGCAGCTGGTCGCCCCCGTCCTGCCGCTCCCCGTCGAGCAGGCCACCCGCGTCACCGACGCCTTCTTCGCCCACGGCACCGGACTGCGCACCCCCGCCTCCGTCCGCCTCGGCGACCTCGTGGACCTGCTCCTCACCCCGCCCGTCGAGCGCGAGCACCTCGGCGCGGAGATGCCCGAGCCGGACCTCATCGCCACCCCCGACGACTCCCGCTTCAGCGAGGAGCAGCTCGCGAGCGCCATGCGCCTGCTCGACCTGGAGCACGACGCCCCGCGCCGCCTCTCCGGGCTGCTCGCCGAGGCCCGGCGCCTCGACGCCGACCTTCCGTACCTCGTCGCCCTCCTCGCCGTCCACGCGGCGAGCCCCCCGGTCGGCACCGCCTACCGCCAGGGCGAGGAGCGCCTCCTCTTCGCCGTCGACGACGGCACCCCGCTCGACGACCCCGAGTTCGGCGGCGCCGACCTGATCGTCGGTACGGCGCTGCTCGACGCGGCGGGCATGGCCGCGGACCGCACGGAGGCCACGTGACCCTCGTCCCCCAGTCCCGGACGAGCGCCGACCTCGCGCTCACGGCGGCCCCGGCCACCCCCGAGGCGCCGCCCGCCACCGAGCCCATGGACGTTTCCGCGTCCGTATCCGGTCCGGAGTCCACACCCGAGTCCGAGCCGAGCCCGGTACGAGAGCGGGAGCCCGTGCCTGCACCCGAGTCCGAGCAGACGCCCGCACCCGAGCGGATGCCCGCGCCCGAGCAGACGCCCGTACGCGAGCCGGAGCCCGTGCCCGTACGCGAGTCTGAGCCGACGCCCGTACCCGAGCCGACGCCCGCGCCCGAGTCCGAGCCGACGCCCGTACCCGGCCAGGAGACGCCCGCTCCGGACGCCGAGCCCGTACCCGAGGCCGAGCCGGCGCCCGTGCCCGCACGCGAGGCCGGGCAGACCCCCGCACCCGAGCCGGAGCCCGTGCCCGAGCTGCCGCCCGCGCGCGCAGCCGAGCCCGCACCCGAGGCCGAGCAGACGCCCGCACCCGAGCCGAAGCCCGAGCCCGAGCCCGCATCCGTACCCGAGCCGACGCCCGCACCCGAGGCCGACCGCGGGGGCCCCGCCCCCGTCGGGCGGCCCCGGTTCGGGACCGTGTCCGTGCCCGAACCGGTCCGTACCCCGCCCTCGCGGCGTCGGGACCTCCCGGCCGTGCGGGCCGTGCGGCTCACCGACGAGCCGCCCGCGCCCGTGGAGCGGCCCGGAGCGGCCGGCTCCGCCGCCGTCACCCCCGTCCCGCTGCCCGTACCCCGCGCCGTACCGACCGAGAGCCGTACCGAGGAGCCCCAGCCGTGAGCGAAACCCACGCCGAGTACGCCGACGCGTGGAGCGAGCAGGAGCCCCCGCAGCCCCCGGCCGCCACCTCCGCCTCCGCCGTCACCCCCGCGGACGCCGCCGACGCGGCCCGGCTCGTGTCCTTCGGACTCCAGCCCAAGCTGCTCCCGGCACGCGACGCCGAGTACACCGAGCTCCTGCGCCGCTACCGCGAGGACCCCGCCTTCGCGCGCCTCGCCGACGCCGTCGCCACCGGCCTCGGACTCGTCGTCCTGGAGGTGTCCCCGCGCGCGGGGATGGCCGTCACCGCGGGCGAGGACTCCGTCTTCGCCGTCCGCATGGGCGACTACGCCCGCCGCGCCTCCACGGACTCGGCCGACCGGTTCCTGCACGGCCTGGCCCACCTCGCGGTCGCCGCCATGGCCTTCCCCCGGCCCGAGGACCTCGCCGACGACGCGTACATCGGCCGGCTCACGGTCAACGGCGTCGACGCCTTCGTACGCCAGGCCTGTCTGCGCCTGGAGCAGCGCGCCGAGGAGCAGGGCGAGAACACCGACCCGGCCTCGGACGCCCCCGGCCTCGAGGCCGCCTGGCGGATCTACGCCCGCCGCAGCGCCACCGGAGCCACCAAGGACGCCCGCCGCCTCGCCGGTTCCACCACCGGCATCGTCGGCAAGGCGGCCGCGTTCCTCACCGACTCCGGCTTCCTCCAGCGCACCGGCGACGAGGGCGGCGGCTCCTACCGCACGACCGCCCGCTACCAGCTCCAGGTCCGCGACATGGCCGGCTCCGCCGCCATGGCCGAGCTCCTCGAACTCGGCGTCGTCCCCGTCAGCGACGGCTCTGCGACCCTCCTCCCGCCGCCCGAGGGCGACGACCTGGAACTCGCCGCCGACGCGGGCCTGCCCTTCCACGCCTGATCACGCCTGATCACGAACGAGACGACGAGAGTCCGCCCCATGTACGAGCTGTCCCGGGTCCGCCTGTACTCCATCGGTCCCGCCGGTGCGCGCTATGCCGACACCGTCCTGGACCTGCGCGGAGTCGGCGCGCCCGTGCCCCACCCCGCCCCCACCCAGGCGGAGTTCTTCGAGGAGGAGCCGGTCGGCCCGCCGCGCCGCCCGGCGCCCGCGGGCGTGCTCTTCCTGGAGAACGGCGGCGGCAAGTCCGTCCTCCTCAAGCTGATCTTCTCGGTCATGCTCCCCGGCCACCGCAACACCCTCGGCGGCGCCAGCTCCGGCGTGCTGCGCAAGTTCCTCCTGGCCGACGACTGCGGCCACGTGGCCCTGGAGTGGCAGCACACCCTCACCGGCGAGCTCGTCGTCGTCGGCAAGGCCAGCGAGTGGCGCGGCCGCCAGGTCTCCAACGACCCGAGGAAGTTCGCCGAGGCCTGGTACTCCTTCCGTCCCGGCCCCGGACTCAGCCTGGACAACCTGCCGGTCGCCGAGGCGACCTCCGTCCGCCCGCCCGTCGAGGGCGCCTCCGGCGCGAGCGGCCGCCGTCGCACCATGAAGGGCTTCCGCGACGCGCTCACCGAGGCGGGGAAGGCCTATCCGCACCTGGAGGTGGTCTGGGAGGAGATCCACGACCGCTGGAACGAGCACCTCGGCGACCTCGGCCTCGACCCCGAACTCTTCCGCTACCAGCGCGAGATGAACGCCGACGAGGGCGAGGCCGCCGGTCTCTTCGCGGTCAAGAAGGACTCCGACTTCACCGACCTGCTGCTGCGGGCCGTCACCGACACCCGTGACACCGACGGCCTCGCCGACCTCGTCGGCGGCTTCGGCAACAAGCTGGGCCGCCGCGCCGAACTGACCGCCGAGCGCGACTTCACGGCCGGTTCCGTGGACCTCCTCGGCCGGATCGTCGAGGCCGCCGGGACCCGTGCCCACGCGCGCGAGGTCCACTCGGGCGCCGAGCGCCGCACCCGTACGCTCGCCCGCCGGCTCTCCGCCCGCGCCGCCGAGGAGCGCGGCCGCGCCGCCGAACTCGCCCAGCAGGTCACCTCGGCCGGGCACGCCGTCGCCGAGGCCGAGACGGCTCGCAGCCGCAGCTCCCTGATCGCCGCCGAACTCGCCTACCGGCACGCCTCCCTGGCGCTGACCGCCGCCGAGAAGGGCGCCGCGGCCCAGCGCCGTGAACTCACCGACGCCCGCACCCTGCACTCCGCCTGGCAGGCGGCCGAGGCGGTGCTGCGCCACCGGGCCGCAGGGGACCGCTCCGCGCGCGTGGCCGCCGCCATCCGCGAGGCCGAGCGCGACGCCGCCCCCGCCCTGGCCGCCCGCGCCAAGGCCGCCGCCGATCTCGTACGGGCCCTGGCCGCCGCCGCCGAGGAGGGCGAGCGCCACGCGGCGGAGGAGGAGGAACGCTCCACGGCCCTCCAGGACGCGAGCGAGACCGCCCACCGCGACGCCACCGTCGCCGCCACCGAGGCACAGCGGGCCCGCAGCGAGGCCGGCCACCTGCGGCAGCGGCTCGCCGAGGTCGAGCAGGAGACCGCCGAGGCGGTACGGGCCGGCTGGCTCGACGACACCGCCCCCGACGCCGACCCGGCCCGCGCCGCGCTGGCCGCGAGCGACGCCGAGAAGACCACGGTCGCCGCCTGGGACACGGCCCGCGAGGCCGCCCGCACCGCCGCCGAGCGCGCGCGTGAGGCCGCCGGTGCCGAGTCCCGCGCCGAGCTCGCCGCCGCCCGCGCCGCCGACGCGGCCGAGGCCGCCGGGAACGCCTACGACGCGGAGCGCCGTGCCGCCGAGTCCCTCGCCTCCGAGGAGCGCCTGGCGGAACTCCTGAGCCTGCCGTCCTCCGGCTCCCCGCTGCCGGGCCAGCGCGCCGCCACCGTCTCCGACGCGGAGCCCGAGGAGGACGCCGGCCCCGGTGCGGAGCCCCAGGGCCCGCTCACCGTCACCGAGTTCGACCGGTACGCCGACGAGCTGCGCGGCCTGCTCGACCAGGCCGTCACCTCCGCCGAGCGCCAGCTCTTCGAACTGCGCACCGCCGCGGCCGACGACTCCCGCATCCTCGGTGCCCTCGGCGACGGTGGCCTGCTGCCGCCCGGCCCCGACGTCCTCGCCACCGTCGAGTATCTCGGCGAGCACGGCATCCCCGCCCTCCCCGGCTGGCGCTACCTCGCCCAGGCGGTCGACCCCGCCGACCACGCCCGGGTCCTGGCCGCCCGCCCCGAGCTCGTCGACGGCGTGGTGATCACCGACCCCGTCTCGTACGGACGCGCCCGCGAGGTCCTCGGCAGCGCCGCCCTGCTGCCCCGCTCCGCCGTCGCCGTCGGCACCGCCGCCGCCCTGCTCGCCCCCGTACCCGACCAGGAGACGGCCGAGGACACGGGGGTCTTCCTCGTCCCGCCGAACCCGGCCATGCACGACGAGCACGCGGCCGACGAGGAG
The DNA here is from genome assembly GCF_043077765.1 of Streptomyces sp. NPDC015661. Lineage (NCBI taxonomy): Bacteria > Bacillati > Actinomycetota > Actinomycetes > Kitasatosporales > Streptomycetaceae > Streptomyces > Streptomyces sp. NPDC015661. Next base: position 551,441 of record NZ_JBIBST010000005.1, read on the forward strand.
CGCCACGCGCTGCGCGCCCGCGCCACCGCCCGCGACGAGGAGATCCGCACCCTCGCCGCCCGCCTCGCCGGCGACCGCGCCCTCGCGTCCCGGATCGGCGCCTGGCGCGCCGACTGCCCGTTCGGGATGCTCGCCGAACTCGCGTCCGTCGCCACGACCGCCCGCGAGACCGCCGAAGCCGCCGCCGCCACCCTGGAGGAGGCCCGCACGGCCCGTACCGAGGCCGACGAGGCCGCCACCGAGGCCGCCCGGCTGCGGGACGAGCGCCAGGAGGCCGCCCAGCGCGCCCGCCGGGTCGCCGACGCCCTCGCGGGCCTGGCGTTCCGGCTGCGCGAGCGGTCCGCCTGGCAGGCCAAGCTCCGCGAACTCGCCGACGACGCCACCGAGTCCGAGGCCCGCGCCCAGACCTGCCTGGAGCGCGCCCGCGCCGCCGACGAGGACCGCCGCGCGACCCAGCGCGCCGCCGACGACGCCCACCGCACCGCCCGCGCCCTGCGGGCCGAGCGCGCCGAGATCGCCGGCGCCCCCGACACCCTCCCCGAGGAGGACCCGGACGCGCCCCGCGCCGCGCTCCCCACCCTCCGCGAGGCCTACCGCGCGGCCTCACAGGTCTACGAGAAGGTCGGCGTCGGCGCCGACCTGCGCGCCGAGCAGGCCCGCGCCGAGAGCGACGAGTCCGCCGCCCTCGCCGAGCTCGACCGCCTCACCAACAAGGTCCGCACCCGCGCCGAACAGCTCCTGGAGTCCACGGACGGCGCCGACGGCCCGTCCCGGCAGGCCGCCGCCGCCCGCGCCGAGGCCCTCGTCCAGATGCTGGAGACCCGCGCCTCCGAGGCGAGCGAGAAGCTCGGCCGGCTCCGTGGCGAGGCCGAGCGCCTGGCTCCCGAGGACAGGGAGGCGCACACCGAGCTGCCCGAGGAGCTGGTGCCCGCCGACGCCGAGCGGGCCCAGGCCCTGCTCCGTACCGCCACCGGCGAACTCGCCTCCCGCACCGACGCCCTGGACGCGGCGCGCGCCGCCCACGCCGGACTCCTCCGGGACCACCGGGCCGCCGAGGACGCGGCCGGCGGCTTCGACGAGACGGCGGCCCTGCTGCGGGACCTGCTCCGCGACCACGCCGACGAGGAGCGGGAGGAGACCGAGCCGTACCCGGGCACCCTGGAGGAGGCCCGCACGACGGCCGCCGAGGCGCGGCGCGCCCTGCGCGGCTGCACCGCCGAGCTGTCCGCCGCCGACGCCGCCGTGCGCGAGGCGAGCGACATCCTCGTCCGGCACGCCAACTCCACCCGCTACGAGCAGGTACGCACCCCCGCCCGCCAGCAGATCCGCGAGCTGCCCGCGTCCGCGCTGCCCGAGCACGCCGCCAAGTGGGCCGAGGCCTTCGCACCCCGGCTGCGCGTCCTCACCGACGAGCTGGAGCAGCTGGAGCGCAACCGGGACTCGATCGTCGACCGGCTGCGCGGCCTCGTGGAGTCCTCCCTCGCGACGCTCCGCTCCGCCCAGCGCCTCTCCAGGCTCCCCGAGGGCCTCGGCGAGTGGTCGGGCCAGGAGTTCCTCCGGATCCGCTTCGAGGAGCCCGACCAGGCCACGCTCGCCGAGCGGCTCGGCGAGGTCGTCGACGAGGCGACCCGCGCCGCCGTCAGGAAGAACTCCGACCTGCGGCGCGACGGCATGTCCCTGCTCCTCAGGGGCGTCCAGGCCGCGCTCGAACCCAAGGGCGTCTCGGTCGAGATCCTCAAGCCGGACGCGGTGCTGCGCGCCGAGCGGGTGCCCGTGGGGCAGATGGGCGACGTCTTCTCCGGCGGCCAGCTGCTCACCGCGGCCATCGCCCTGTACTGCACGATGGCGGCGCTCCGCTCCAACGACCGGGGCCGTGACAAGCACCGGCACGCGGGCACGCTGTTCCTCGACAACCCCATCGGCCGCGCCAACGCCACGTACCTCCTGGAGCTCCAGCGGGCCGTGTCGGACGCGCTGGGCGTCCAGCTCCTGTACACGACGGGCCTGTTCGACACGACGGCGCTCGCCGAGTTCCCGCTGGTGATCCGGCTGCGCAACGACGCGGACCTGCGCGCGGGGCTGAAGTACATCAGCGTGGAGGAGCACCTGCGCCCCGGGCTGCCGCAGCCCGGCGCGGAGGGGGAGACGATCCACGGCGAGATCACGGCGACGCGGATGTTCCGCCGCCACCAGTCGGACGACCCGGCCGCCCCGACGGAAGCGCCCTAGGGCAAAGGTGAGCGGCCCGGCCCCCTCGGGGGACCGGGCCGCTCACCTTTCCGTGCGTGAAGCTCAGGCCGCTTCGGACAGCGGCACCGTCTCTCTCCGTTCCTCGCCCCGCCGCGCCCGTATCGACGGACGCGCCGTGCTGCTCGGCTCGGACACCACACCGTTGCGCTGACGCCACACCTGACGGGTGATCCACACGTCGAGGACGCTCCAGGTGGCCACGACGGTCGAGGCCACCGCGCTGATGGTCATCGGGAACGCCAGCCACGCGCCCGCGACCGACGTGTAGAAGGCCACCACGGCCTGGACGAGCGTCACCGACGTGATCATCACGGCCCGCACGGCGGCGTTGCGCACCGGATCGGGCATCCGCCGTCGGCCCCGCTCCTCATCCACCCACAACTGCCGCGCCGACCGCGCCTCGTGTTCCATTGTCCTGTCACTCCCCACCACTGAACGACTTCAGGGGTGACTGCCCGTCTTGCGCCCCTTTACGCGGACAGAACCCGCCCCGTACTCATTGACGCACGAGAGAGGGAAAAGGTTTCGTCCGGGTGGGGACGAAGATGGCCCATGTCCCTGCGGAACGAACAGTTCCAGCCATCCGCGCAGGCCGGAGAAATGGCACACCATCAGGTGTCCTACGCCACAGTGGCCAATCCCAACTCCCGTAATACCAGGACATCTCATGATCAACACTCACTCGACAGGCTGAAAATAGCTCGGACGCGCCTTCGGGATGGCCGTGATGCAGTAGTAGGCTCGCGCCGCCGTTTGTTGAAATTCAAGGTTGACGCCGCGTGTTGACGCCGGACGTCACGAACGTGAAGGACCCCCGTCGCGCACGGGGGCCGAGCTGGGGGAGGCCATGCGCTTTCGCGGGAAGTCCATCCGCAGGAAGATCGTGGCGTTGCTGCTCGTACCGCTCGTCTCCCTCACCGGACTCTGGGGTTTCGCCACGGTCCTGACGGGCCGCGAGGCCGACCAGCTCCTCGACGTCGGCTACATCGTCGAGAAGGTCGGCTACCCCCTGGAGGACACCGCCCGGGTCATCCAGATCGAGCGCCGCCAGTCGCTCATCTACCTCGCCGACCCCCGGGGCTCCGACGCCCTCGCCTCCCTGCAGGAGACCCGCCGCGCCACCGACCGGCAGATCGCCCGCATCCGCGCCAACGCCGCCGACCCCGGCGTGCGCGACGAGATGCGGCCCGTCACCACCCAGCGGCTCAACTCCCTCCTCGACGCGCTCGACGGCCTCGCCTCGCTGCGCCGCTCCGTCGAGAACCGCGGCATCGGCCGCATGCAGGCCCTCGAGTTCTACAACCGGCTCGTCGACCCCTGCTACAGCTTCCTCATCACCCTCCACGCCCTCGAGAACGTGGAGATGGACAAGCAGGGCCGCGCCCTCGTCGGCATCACGCGTGCGCGTGAACTCCTCTCCCGGGAGGACGCCCTCGTCCTCTCCGCGCTCGTCGCGGACCGCGTCACCGCCGAGGAGATCCGCGCGGTGTCCGACCTCGTCGCCAACCGCGAGCAGTTCTACGAGGTCAACCTCGAACTCCTGCCCTCCGCCGAGCGCGAGCACTTCGAGAAGTACTGGCGCAGCCCCAAGACCCAGCCGCTGCGCACCGCCGAGAACGCGATCGTCGAAGCCGGCCCCACCGACAACCCGCGCGCCATCACCGCCGAGCGCTGGCAGGACCAGGCGAGCCCCGTCCTCGACGACCTGGCCCGCGAGAACACCGCCGCGGGCGACCGCTACCAGGAACGCGTCAAGCCCGCCGCGTACAGCGTCCTCCTCAAGGTCGGCATCGCCGGCGTCCTCGGCTTCCTCGCCCTCATCGCCTCCGTCGTCATCTCCCTCCGCATCGGCCGCGCGCTCATCCGCGACCTGCGCCGCCTGCAGAAGGAGGCCCAGGAGGTCTCCGGAGTCCGGCTGCCCAGCGTCATGCGCCGCCTCGCCGCCGGCGAGCAGGTCGACGTCGCCACCGAGGTGCCCCACCTGCGGTACGGGGAGGACGAGGTCGGCGAGGTCGGCCAGGCCCTCAACACCCTCCAGCGCGCCGCCGTCGAGGCCGCCGTCAAGCAGGCGGAGCTGCGCCGCGGCGTCTCCGAGGTGTTCGTCAACCTCGCCCGCCGCAACCAGGTCCTGCTCCACCGTCAGCTGACCCTCCTCGACACCATGGAGCGGCGCACGGAGGACACCGACGAGCTGGCCGACCTCTTCCGCCTCGACCACCTCACCACCCGTATGCGCCGGCACGCCGAGGGCCTCGTCATCCTGTCCGGCGCCGCGCCCTCCCGTCAGTGGCGCAAGCCCGTCCAGCTCATGGACGTGGTCCGCGCCGCCGTCGCCGAGGTCGAGGACTACGAGCGGATCGAGGTGCGCAGGCTGCCCCGGCTCGGCGTCGGCGGCCCCGCCGTCGCGGACCTCACCCACCTCATCGCCGAACTCCTCGAGAACGCCACGGTGTACTCGCCCCCGCACACCGCCGTCCAGGTGCTCGGCGAGCGGGTGGCCAACGGCTTCACCCTGGAGATCCACGACCGCGGCCTCGGCATGAACCCCGACGCCCTGCTCGACGCCAACCTCCGGCTCGCCGAGACCCCCGAGTTCGAGCTCTCGGACACCGACCGCCTCGGCCTCTTCGTGGTCAGCCGGCTCGCCCAGCGCCAGAACGTCCGGGTCTCGCTCCAGACCTCCCCGTACGGAGGCACCACCGCGGTCGTCTTCATCCCGGCCGCGCTGCTCACCGACGCGCCCGAGACCCAGGGCGCCGGATTCCGGCTCGACCGCAAGACCCTGGAGCGCCCCGGGCGGACCGACGACGCCTCCGCCGACGAAGGCGCCCTGCCCACCCGCAGGCCGGCCCTCACGAAGGTCCCCGACGTGACCGAGGTACCCGGACCGCTGGACGGTCCCGTGGAGCTGGAGGCGCCGCTCGGCACCGAGGACTTCGACGTCCTCCTCGACCGCTCGGCCGACCTCCTCGACAGCGACAGCGAGCGCGGCGGCCTCTTCCGGCCCCGCGACCGGCGCCGCACCGGCCTCGCGCCGGCCGGCGAGCAGCACGAGCAGGCCCGGGACCGTACGACGGCCCAGGACGCCCCCGACGACGGGACGCGCCTCGCCCCCGTGCCGCTGCCGCGCCGCCGCACCCCGACGCTCGTCGTGGACCACGGCCGCCGTCTCGACGAGGCGGACGGCGCCCAGGGGCAGCCGGACCGCGCGCACCCGCAGGACGACGCGTGGGGAGACCGCCGGGACCTCCAGCAGGGCACGGGCCCCACGCTCGTCCCCGTACGGCCGGAGGAGCACGTACCGCCGGAGCTCCCGGACCCGTTCGGAGGTCTGCCCCGGCGCGTCCGCCAGGCCAGCCTCGCGCCCCAGCTGCGCGAGACCGAGGGCAGGGCCGGCCGTACGGGAAGCCGCTCCGACACCGGTACGGGCACCGGGGCGCCGTCCGAGGGACCCGATTCCTTCGAGCGCGACGCCGAGGAGGTACGCGCGCGCATGGCCGCCATGCAGCGTGGCTGGCAGCGCGGCCGGCGGGACAGCACAGAGCCGGACGACACGACAGCACCAGGAACGACACCCGAGGGGGACGGTCGATGACCGCACCGAACGCCGCAGCACCCAGCACGACCGGACACGGACACGGAAACGGCGAGCTGAACTGGCTCCTCGACGAGCTCGTCCAGCGCGTCGGGTCCATCCGGAAGGCCCTGGTGCTCTCCAGCGACGGACTCCCCACCGGCGCCTCCCAGGAGCTGACCCGGGAGGACGGCGAGCACCTCGCCGCCGTGGCCTCCGGCTTCCACAGCCTGGCCAAGGGCGTCGGCCGCCACTTCGAGGCGGGCAAGGTCCGCCAGACGGTCGTCGAGCTGGAGGACGCCTTCCTGTTCGTCACGGCCGCCGGCGACGGCAGCTGTCTGGCGGTGCTCGCCGACGCCGACTCGGACGTCGGCCAGGTCGCCTACGAGATGACGCTGATGGTGAAGCGGGTCGGGGCCCACCTCACGACGGCTCCCCGGACCGGCCTGCCCTCGGGAGGGTGAGTGGGACCGCATGAGTGACGAAGCCGAGCGGAGCCGGCGGAAGAGGGACCAGACCCCCGGCCCCCACCACTGGTTCGACGACGAGGCCGGGCCGGTGGTCCGTCCGTACGCGATGACCCGCGGCCGGACGAGTGCCGCCACCCGTCACCGGCTCGACCTGATCGCGGTGGTCGTTCCGGAGCCCGCCGCCGACGACCCCGGCCGGGACCAGACGCTCTCCCCGGAACACGTGGAGATCGTCGAACGCTGCTCCGAGCAGCCCCAGTCGATCGCCGAGCTCGCCGCCGGACTCGATCTCCCCGTCGGGGTGGTACGGGTCCTCGTCGGTGACCTCGTCGAGGACGAACTCGTCCATGTGACCCGCCCCGTTCCGCCGGCCGAGCTGCCGGACGTGAGCATTCTTCGCGAGGTGATCAATGGCCTTCGGGCGCTCTAGCCGCAAGCAGCCCTTCGTCGAGCCGGTGACCCTGAAGATCCTCGTCGCGGGCGGGTTCGGGGTCGGCAAGACGACGCTGGTGGGCGCGGTCAGCGAGATCAGGCCCCTGCGGACCGAGGAGATCCTCAGCGAGGCGGGGCGGCCCGTCGACGACCTGCACGGCGTCGAGACCAAGACGACGACCACGGTCGCCATGGACTTCGGCCGGATCACGCTCCGCGAGGACCTGGTCCTCTACCTGTTCGGCACCCCGGGGCAGGACCGCTTCTGGTTCCTGTGGGACGAGCTGGCCCAGGGCGCCCTGGGCGCGATCGTCCTCGCGGACACCCGGCGCCTGGAGGACAGCTTCGCCGCCATCGACTACTTCGAGCGGCGCGGCATCCCGTTCACGGTGGCGGTCAACTGCTTCGAGGGCGCCCGGCGGTTCCCGGCGGAGAGCGTGCGCGGCGCGCTCGACCTGGACCCCGAGGTGGAGCTGCTGATGTGCGACGCCCGGGACCGCGAGTCCGTGAAGAACGTGCTCGTGGCGGTCGTCCAGCACGCCCTCGTCCTCGCGGACCGGACCCCGTCCGCCGTCACGACCTGACGGGACGGGCGGTCCGCGGCGGTCAGCGTACGGCGATCACCGCCGAACCGTGCCCGAACAGGCCCTGGTTCGCGGTGATCCCGACCCGCGCCCCCGGCACCTGACGGTCGCCCGCCGTGCCGCGCAGCTGCCAGGTCAGCTCGCAGACCTGGGCGATCGCCTGGGCGGGCACCGCCTCCCCGAAGGAGCCGAGGCCTCCGCTGGTGTTGACCGGCAGACGCCCGCCGAGGGCCGTCGCGCCGTCCCGCAGCAGCTTGGCGCCCTCGCCCGGCGCGCAGAGCCCGATGTCCTCGTACCACTCCAGTTCCAGGGCCGTGGACAGGTCGTACACCTCCGCCAGGGACAGGTCCTCGGGCCCGAGCCCCGCCTCCTCGTAGGCGGCGCGGGCGATCGAGGCGCGGAAGGCGTGCTGGGCGGGGGAGACGGCCGCCGCCGAGTCGGTCGCGATGTCGGGGAGGTCGAGCACGGCCTTGGGGTACGTGGGGGAGACGGTGGAGACCGCCCGGACCCGGACCGGGTCGGGGTGCCCGTGGCGGCGCGCGAACTCCATGCTGGACAGCACCAGCGCGGCGCCCCCGTCCGAGGTGGCGCAGATGTCGAGGAGCCGCAGCGGATCGGCGACGACGGCGGAGGCCGCGACCTCCTCGGCCGTCACGCGCGCGCGGTAGCGGGCCAGCGGATTGAGCGCGCCGGCCGCCGCGTTCTTCACCTTCACCTGGGCGAAGTCCTCGGCCGTGTCGCCGTACAGCGCCATCCTGCGGCGCGCGGAGAGCGCGAAGTACGCCGGGTTGGTCGCCCCGAGCACCCGGAACCGCAGCCAGTCCGGGTCGCCGGGCCGTTCGCCGCCGGCCGGGGCGAGGAACCCCTTCGGCGTCGAGTCCGCGCCGACGACCAGGACCACGTCGGCGAGCCCCGCGAGGATCTGGGCCCGGGCGGTCCCGATGGCCTGGCCGCCCGAGGCGCAGGCGGCGTACACGCTGGTGACCCGGGCCCCCTGCCAGCCGAGGGCCTGGGCGAACGTCGCCCCCGCCACGTACCCCGGGTATCCGCAGCGCATGGTGTCGGCGCCGACGACCGAGCCGATCTCGGACCAGTCCAGACCGGCGTCGGCGAGCGCGGCGCGGGCGGCGGCCGTCCCGTACGAGACGAAGCTCCGTCCCCATTTGCCCCAGGGGTGCATTCCGGCCCCGAGCACGGCGATGTCGTTCACGACCGCTCCTCCCGTTCCGCCGGCGCCACCGGCCGCCAGTTCCAGGTGGTCCAGATGTGCTGTTCGTCCTCGTTCAGGACGCCGGGCACCACCTCGACCTCCGTCCCGACGGCGAGGTCGGCCGTCGTCACGCCGGGCGCCGCCTGCCCGAGCACCACCATCGCCTCGGCCGCGAGCTCGACCGCGACGAGGGTGTACGGCTCCCAGGGCGCGTCCGGGTCGGAGACGTACGGGGCGGGCGGGCGGTACCGGCCGTCGGTGTACGACCAGACCCGGCCGCGCGGCGACAGCGGGACCTCGGCCAGCTCGCCGCCGCCCGGGCAGCCGGGATTGCGGCACCAGTCGTCCTCGCGGGGGAAGAAGACCGACGCGCAGGCCGTGCAGCGGGTGCCGAGCAGCCGGAACTCCGCCTCGGGCACGGTGTCGTCGGTGAACCACCCGGCCACCACCGGTCTGCGCGTCCGTGCCATCGGGACCTCCCGTAATCTGACGAAGCGTCAGAAGTGTGCCACGGGAGGCCGGTGCTGAGAAGGGCTCAGTGGCCGGCCACCGACCTCCGCGCCACCGGGAAGTCGAAGAAGGTCGACGGGAACGGCTCCGGCTTGAACGTGAAGTGCCACCACTCCTCGGGCAGGTTCACGAAGCCCTGCTCGGCCAGCGCTCCCCCGAGCAGATCGCGGTTGGCCCGCTGCTCGCCCCGGATCCGCGGATCGTCGGTGTGCGAGAGGGTGTCGAAGCAGTCGAAGCCGGTGCCCATGTCCACGGAGTTGTCCGGAAAACGCTCCTCCCGCGGCGCGGAGCAGTCCACGAGCTCCTCGCCCGGCACGTACGCGCGCGTGGGTGCCGCCGGGAGCCGCACGATCGTCAGATCCACCGTCGAACCCCGGCTGTGCCCGGACTTCTCCGCGATGTAACCGTCCGCGAACAGCCTCGACTTGTCGACGAGCGGATAGAACTCCTTCTTCATCCGCTCGTCCTGCAGGTCCTTCGCCCAGCGGACGAAGTGATCCACGGCCCGCTGCGGCCGGTAGCAGTCGTACACCTTCAGCGTGTACCCCCGCGCGAGCAGCCGGAGCTGCGCCCGGTGCAGCGCCTCGGCCGCGGGACGGGTCAGGATGCACAGCGGCTGCCGGTAGCCGTCCACCGGCTCACCGACGAAGTTGTGGTCGGTCGTGTAGCGCATCTCCTGGAGGATCGTCGGGTCCACGGAGCCCAGGGCCACGAACTCCCGCGGCGCCTTGGGCTCCGGAGCGGCCGAGGCCGGGGGAGCGGGTGCGGCGACGGCGCCGGTGACGGCGAGGAGTCCGGCCGCGGCCGCGACGGCGAGGGTGCGGAAAGCGGTTGCGAGTCCAGTCATGCGCACCGTCTATCAGTTCCGGCAGCGCCGGGAAAGGGTGATCGCATACGGTCGGGTCGTGAAGGACTCCCACTGCTCCTCCTGCGGCGAGGTCTACCCGGCCGACGCCGGCTGGCCCCGCACCTGCCCGGCCTGCGGTCACACCGCCTACCGCAATCCGCTGCCCGTCGCGGTCGCCCTCCTCCCGGTCACCGAGGCGAAGGGGACGGGCCTCGTCGTCATCACCCGCACCATCGAACCCGCGCGGGGCGGCGTCGCACTGCCCGGCGGCTTCATCGACCACGGGGAGGACTGGCGCGCCGCCGTCGCCCGCGAACTCCGCGAGGAGACCGGCATCCCGGCCTCGGCCGACGAGGTCCGCCTCGCCGACGCGCTGAGCTCCCCGGCCGGCCACCTCCTCCTCTTCGGCCTCCTCCCGCCCCGCCCGGCCGCCGAACTCCCGCCGTCCACCCCGACGGACGAGACGAGCGGCCACCACGTCCTGAGGGAACCGGCGGACCTGGCCTTCCCGCTCCACACGGAGGCGGTACGGAAGTGGTTCGCGGGCGCTTACGGGTGACCGGCCCCTCGGGCGCGCTGGATCCAATCTCCAATATCCGCCTACTGGATATTGGATCCACCGCCCGGGGGATGGGATACGGCTACTGGATACCGGATCCACGTATTGGCTATTGGCTATTGGATCCGCCTGCTGGAGGTTGGATCCGCGTACTGGAGATGGATCCGTTTACTGGAGGTTGGATCCGTCTACTGGAGGTTGGATCCGCCCCACGGGATCCACCTCCCTCACAGCCCCCGCACCACCACCGGCAGCCCCGCCTCCTCCACGCCGTCGTCCGTGACGCGCTCCACCACCACCCGGCCGTCCACGAGCCGCGACTGGTAGCGCTCGATCACGGCCGGTTCCCAGCCGTCCCCGGTGTCCCGCACCACGAGCCCGCCACCGGTCCGGCCCGCGGCCGGCGCCCACACCTCCAGGACGAGCTCGTCCCCCTCGCCCCGCACGGGGAGCACGGCCCCCGCCCGGGCCAGGACCGGCACCCGGGAGAGCGGCGCGTCGAGGAGGACCTGCCCAGGACCCTCGTACGCCCGCCCCGTCGCCGTGTCGTACCACCGGCCGCGCGGCAGCCGCACCGCCCGCCGGTCCGCGCCCCGCGTCAGGACCGGCGCGACGAGCAGCGCGTCGCCCAGGAGGAACGCGTCCTCGCAGTCGCGCAGCACCCGGTCCTCGGGCGTCCCCCACCACAGCGGCCGGACGTACGGCGCGCCCGTCATCCGGGCGAGCCGGGCAAGGGTCGTGAAGTACGGCCGCAGCCGCTCCCGCTCGGCCAGCGCCACGCGCGCGTGCTCCAGGACCTCCGGCCCGAACTCCCAGGGCTCGCGCCGCCCCGCGTCGATCGCCGCGTGCGTACGGAAGAGGGGAAGCCACGCGCCCAGCTGGTACCACCGGAGGAACAGCTCCGGAGACGGACTGCCGTCGAAACCGCCCACGTCCGGCCCCGAGTACGGCACCCCGCACAGGCCCAGGCCCAGGACGAGGGCGAGCGAGGCCCGCAGCCCCGGCCACCCCGTCGACACGTCGCCGGACCAGGTGCCCCCGTACCGCTGCATGCCCGCCCAGCCGGAGCGGGAGAACAGGAAAGGCCGTTCCTCGGGCCGCAGCCGGCACAGGCCCTCGTACCCGGCCCTGGCCATCGCGAGCGCGTACACGTTGTGCGCCTCCCGGTGGTCGCCGCCCCGGCCCTCCAGCGCGTGCCGCGCCGAACGGGGCAGGGTCGGGTCACCGAAGGGGACGAAGGACACCGGCTCGTTCATGTCGTGCCACACCCCGGCGAAGCCCCGCCCCAGCCGCTCCTCGTAGAGACCGCCCCACCACTCCCGTACCGCCGGATCGGTGAAGTCCGGGTAGGCGCACTCACCGGGCCACACCACCCCGCGCACCTCCTCGCCCCGCGCGTCCTTCACGAAGGCGTCCGCCGCCGACCCGCCGTCGTACACCGGGTCGCCCGGCTCCGCCTTCACCGCCGGGTCCACGATCGACACCAGGCGCACGCCCTGTTCCCGCAGCTCCTCTGCCAGCCCGGGCAGATCGGGGAACCGCTCCCGGTCGACCGTGAACACCCGGTGCCCGTCGTAGTGGTCGATGTCCAGGTGCACGGCGGACAGCGGCAGCCCGCGCTCCCGGTACCCGGCCACCACCCGCCGCACCTCCCGGGCGCTGCCGAAGCCCCAGCGCGCGTGCTGCGGCCCGAGCGCCCAGGACGGCGGCAGCGCGGGCGCGCCCGTCAGGGCCGCCCAGCCGTGCAGTACGCGCGCGGGGGTGCCGACGACCACCCAGCAGCGCAGCGGCCCGCCCGACATCCGCACCTCGCTGGTTCCCGGCCGGTCGTGCCCCGACCCGGCCCCCTCCTCGCCCTCGGCCAGGGTGACCTGCCCGTCCCAGGTGCTGTCGTGGAACGCGAGATGCGTCCCGGCGTCCGAGACGACGAACTGCACAGGCATGGTGATGTACAGGGGGTCGTCCCCGGGGGCGAAACGGCCCTTGGGGTCGGTGTTCCACAGCCGGTACGAGCCGTCCCGCAGGCGCGGCCCCGCCGACCGCCCGCCGAGCCCGAAGAACCGCGCGTCGGCCGGCACCTCACTGCGCTGCACCCAGCGCGCGGCTCCCGAGACCTCACCCCCGGCCCCGTTGCCCGCGCTCGCCACCGGCTCCCACCAGCGCGGTGGCAGGTCCCGGCGGAGCAGCACCCCGCCCGGCGTCCGCAGCTCCACCGCCCCGTGCCGGGAGACCGTCACCGTCACCCGCTCCGACACGATCCGCCAGCCGCCGTCGGTGTCCGGTTCGAGGGAGGCGCGGGGGTCCGCGTCGGGCGCCTCGCCGGCCAGGGCGTACGAGGGCAGCGGCTCGGCCCCGTCCCACCCCCAGAACACCGTGCCGCCCGACGACACCCGGATCCGGAGCGAGGACCGGGCGAACCGGACGGTCCCCCCACCCGGAGCCGCCTCCGCCTCCACCGCGAGTCCCGGCACCCTGGCCCGCTCCGCCCCCAAGGGCGGCAGCCCCCACGCGTCCGTACGACGCTGCCGCCACGCCGACCGCACCACCCGCAAGCCCTGCACCGAACCGAACACCTTCATCGAACGCAGCAGTTCCCGACCGTCCATGCAGCTCACCCTGCCACCCGTCGGAGGCCGAACCTGCTCCGTTCAGCTGCCGTTCACCCATGGTGGGAGCACATGTTCAACTGCCCGACCATGGGCCGGCAGACCTGGTGCGAAAGACGATCACATGGCATCGTCCTGTCAGCCGCGTCACGCGCACACCCCAGCACGTGCGCGCGACACACGCAGACCCGCGTACAGCCAGGGAGCAGCCCTCATGACATCAGCAGCGCCGATCGAGCCCCTCTGGCAGCCGGACGAGGAACGCATCGCCACGGCCGCCGTCACCCGCTTCCAGGCCTGGGCCGCCGAGCACCACGGCGCCCCCGCCGAGGGCGGGTACCCGGCGCTCCACCGCTGGTCGGTCGAGGAACTCGAAGCGTTCTGGCAGGCCGTCGTCGAGTGGTTCGACCTCCGCTTCTCGACGCCGTACGAGCGGGTCCTCGGCGACCGCTCCATGCCCGGCGCCGACTGGTTCCCCGGAGCCACCCTCAACTACGCCGAGCACGCCCTGCGCGCCGCCGACGAGCGCCCCCACGACACGGCCCTGCTCCATGTGGACGAGACACATGAGCCGACGCCGATCACCTGGGGCGAGCTCCGCCGCCAGGTCGGCTCCCTCGCCGCCGAGCTGCGCGCCCTCGGCGTGAATCCGGGCGACCGCGTCAGCGGCTACCTGCCCAATGTCCCGCAGTCCGTCGTCGCGCTGCTCGCCACCGCGGCGGTCGGCGCCGTGTGGACCTCCTGCGCCCCGGACTTCGGTGCCCGCAGCGTCCTCGACCGCTTCCAGCAGGTCGAGCCCGTCGTCCTCTTCACCGTCGACGGCTACCGCTACGGCGGCAAGGAGCACGACCGCCGCGACACCGTCGCCGAACTGCGCGCCGAGCTCCCCCCCCTCCGCGCCGTGGTCCACATCCCGCTCCTCGGCACCCCGGCCCCCGAAGGCACCCTCGCCTGGTCCGACCTGGTCGCCGCCGACGTCGAGCCGGTCTACGAGCAGGTGCCGTTCGCACACCCGCTGTGGGTCCTGTACTCCTCCGGCACGACCGGCCTGCCGAAGGCGATCGTCCAGTCCCAGGGCGGCATCCTCGTCGAGCACGTCAAGCAGCTGGGCCTGCACTGCGACCTCGGCCCCGAGGACGTGTTCTTCTGGTACACCTCCACCGGCTGGATGATGTGGAACTTCCTCGTCTCCGGCCTCCTCACCGGCACGACCGTCGTCCTGTACGACGGCAGCCCCGGCTACCCGGACACCGCCGCCCAGTGGCGGGTCGCCGAACGCACCCGCGCCACCCTCTACGGCACCTCCGCCGCGTACGTGATGGCCTGCGCCAAGGCGGACGTCCACCCCGGCCGGGACTTCGACCTCTCCGCCGTGAAGTGCGTCGCCACCACCGGCTCCCCGCTGCCTCCCGACGGCTTCCGCTGGCTCCACGACGAGGTCCGCGAGAACCTGTGGATCGCCTCCGTCAGCGGCGGCACGGACGTCTGCTCCTGCTTCGCGGGCGCCGTCCCCACGCTCCCCGTCCACATCGGCGAGCTCCAGGCGGCGGGCCTGGGCACCGACCTCCAGTCCTGGGACCCCTCCGGGAAGCCCCTGATCGGCGAGGTCGGCGAACTCGTCGTCACCAACCCCATGCCGTCCATGCCGATCCACTTCTGGAACGACCCCGACGGCAGCCGCTACCGCGACAGCTACTTCGAGATGTTCCCGGGCGTATGGCGCCACGGAGACTGGATCACCATCACGGACCACGGCTCGGTCGTCATCCACGGCCGCTCCGACTCCACCCTGAACCGTCAGGGCGTCCGGATGGGGAGCGCCGATATCTATGAGGCCGTCGAGCGCCTCCCCGAGATCCGCGAGTCCCTGGTCATCGGCCTGGAGGAGCCGGACGGCGGATACTGGATGCCGCTCTTCGTGCACCTCGTGGAGGGCGTCACCCTGGACGACGAGCTGATCGACCGCATCAAGCGGACGATCCGCAGCGAACTCTCCCCGCGCCACGTCCCCGACGAGATCATCGAGGTCCCGGGCGTCCCGCACACCCTCACGGGCAAGCGCATCGAGGTCCCGGTCAAGCGCCTCCTCCAGGGCACCCCCCTGGCCAAGGCCGTCAACGCCGGCTCCGTCGACGACCTCGGCCTGCTCCACTTCTACGAGAGCCTGGCGGCCAACCGCCGCGGCTAGGCCGTCACGACAGGGGCCCCGCCGATCCGACCGGATCGGCGGGGCCCCTGGTGCTGCGGGTCAGCCCTTCGGCAGCTCACCGGCCGCAGGGGCGGCCGCCTTGGCGAGCACCGCGGAGACGCCCAGGACCGTCCCGGCCCGGCCGGCCGAGGTGGTCTCGGTGAGGACGGTGCGCTCACCGAGGAACGCCGACGTAGTCCGGTCGAAGATCCACTGGGTCTGCTCGCCGTGGGCGGTACGGGCCACGGCGACGCCCTCGCGCCCTGCCGCGTCCTTCGCGGACGGCAGGACGGTCACCCCGGGGATCCGCGCCGCCGCCTCGTACAGCCCGGCGGTGACCTTCGGCGGAGCCCAGGTCTCGGCGAGCAGGGTCCCGATCGCGGTGAACGCCCGCTGATCGGCGTCGCCCTCGCCCGCGCGCGTCTGCTCCCGGATCAGGCGCAGCATCGCTTCAGGATCCGTGGGGAGGGCCGCCACGTACGCGTGGGTCGGGTTCGTGACGGAGGGCGGCGCCGCCTCCAGGGTGGTCTTCCTCGGCGTGGCCCCGGGACCGTCCAGCTCGTACACGGGCGCCTCGGCACCCAGTTCCGTGTCGGCGGCACCGGGCTCGCGCAGCAGCCCCGGCCGGCTGCCGTCGACGGAGAGCCACACCTCGCGCTGATGCGCGGGCGGCAGCGTGGCGGGACCGCCGGCCGCGCCGCGCCCCGCGTGGGCGACGAGGCTCTTGACGTACACGTACCCATCGGGCCGGGCGTCCGGAGCGGGAGCGGCGGCCGCGGCGAGCGCGGCACCGGACAGGATCCGCACGGCCTCGGGCGAGGCCTGCTGTCCGACCGAGGTGCCGCCGTCCCGGGGTGCGAGCACGGCGACACCGGCGACGATCGCGCAGGCGGCCATCGGCGCGGCGATCCAGCCGAGCCGGAGCCCCTGGCGGTGCCGGCGCGCACGCACCGGGCGGGCCGTCGAGCCGTCACCGGCGGCGAGGGCGGTCCGCAGGACGGAGGCCCTGAGGTGCTCGTTGCGCTCCGCCGTCAGGTCGGGCACCGGAGGCGGGGGCAGCAGCTCGGCGAGCTCGGCACGCAGAAGCTCCTCCGCGTCGGCGTGCGGGCGGGGGGCGAAGGCGTTCATGCCTGGTTCTCCGGGGTGGGTCGGGGCGCGAGCGCCGGGCGGACGGTCGAACGGATGGTGGGGGAGCCGGGTACGGGTACGGGTTCGGGCGCGACCCCCGCCGCCTCGCGGCCGGGAGCGGCCCGCCCGGTCGAGCGGAGGGCGGTAGCGGCGGACCGTTCCCGGCGCCGCCCCGCGCGCAGTTCGGCCTCGGCGAGCTTGCGGAGGCGTTCACGGGCCCGGGACAGCCGGGAGCGGACGGTGCCGACCGGGATGCCCAGCGCCTCCCCGGCCGCCGCGTAGTCCAGGCCCGCCCACACGACGAGCGTGAAGACCTCGCGTTCACGCCGCTTGAGCCTGCCGAGCGCCACGCGCGCGGCGCGGATCTGCTCCCCGTCCGTCATCCGGGCGAGGACGTCGTCGGCGAAGTCCGGCAGCACGCCGCGCTCGGGGATCCTGGCGAGCGCCGCGTCCCGCCGGCGCGCCTCACGGGCCGCGCCGCGCAGGATGTTGGTCGCGATGCCCAGCAGCCACGGGCGCAGGCTGCCGCCGTCGGCGTGCACCTTCCCGCGACAGCGCCAGGCCTCCAGGAACGCGGCGGACACGACGTCCTCCGCGGCCGCCCGGTCCCCGCAGACCCGGTAGGCGTAGTGGTACAGCACGCGAGCGTGCTCGTCGTACGCCTCTCCGAGCGCCGCGGGGTCCCCGGCGCGGAAACGATCTCTCATAGGTGATTCCACATCTGGCACTGGGCGTTGGTTCGTCAGGGTTCCCGTGACCTGGACCACACGCGCCACCGCGCGCCCCGCCGATGTGGCCCAGGTCACGGGAACGCACCGCACGCCACGAGCAGTGCTGGGCATGAACGATTCCTCGACACCCCGGACCACCGACTCCCGGACCACCGACTCCCGGACCACCGACTCCCGGACCACCGACTCCCGGACCACCGATTCCGGGACCGCGGGCCCCCGCACCCCCGGCCGCCGCACCGTCCTGCGCACCCTGGCCCTCGCCGGAGTCCTCGCCGGCACGACCTTCTCCGCCCTGCCCCCGACCGCCGTGGCGGCGTCCGGCGTCCCCGAGACGTACACCCTGACGATCCGGCACCTCGACCGCGCGGGCGCCGCCACCGGCGGCTACAGCACCCATGTCACCGGCATCTCGGGCCCCGGGGTGCAGGAGGAGGCCACGCCCTACGACGAGTCCGGCACGGTCACCGTCCGCCTGCCCAAGGGGCGCTACCTGCTCGACTCCACGCTGTACGGCCCCGATCCGGCCACCGGCACCGACTGGGTCGTCCAGCCCCGCCTGGACCTGAACGGCGACACGACCGTCACCGTCGACGCCCGCACGACCGCCCCGGTGGACGTCCGCCCGCCGGAGTCGGGGGCGCGCTACCTGAACAGCATCGGGTTCGTCGAGGTCACCCACGAGGGAACCACCCGCTCCGCGAACATCATGACGGCCCGCGAGGGCCTGCGCGTCGCCCACCTCGGCCCGGCCTCCGAATCGGGTTCGGTCAAGGAGTGGTTCGACACCTACTGGTCCGGCGCGCGCGCCGACTACGGGCTCGGCTACCTCTTCACCTCGGACCGCGCCCTGACCGGCCTCGTCCGCCACCCGGCGGCCGACGGGCTGGCCACCCTCAAGATCCGCGGAGCCGCCCCCGAAGGCGCGACCGGGAAGGGGTTCGTCTCCGTCCAGCCCAGCGCGGGTCCCACCGTCGGTCTCGCCCAGTCCCTCGAACTCCCCGCCACCGCGACCGTCATGGTCAATCCGGAGCGGGGTCGCTGGGACGTCGAATACACCGGACCGTCCGCCCCCGAGACACCGCCCAACCGTTACGTCGCGAACGGAATCGCGGTCCACGCGGGCGCGACCACCACGCACACCTTCGACAACGCCGTCTTCGGCCCCGCACTCGACACGTCGCCCGGCGCCCGGCCGGCCGGCGTCCGCGACGGCGACCGGATCGCGCTCGACATCCCGCTCCTCGCCGACGGGGACGGCCACGCCCCCGGCGCACCGCGCTTCCACAGCGCGACCACCACGCTCCACCGCGACGGCGTCCTGATCGGCACCCGCCGGGGCGAGCCCGGGCGCGCCGAGTTCACCACCACGCCCGGAGCGGCCTCGTACCGGCTGACCGCCTCGGCGGTCCGGGGCGACGGCTTGGTGTCGAGCGGGCGCGTCACCGCCTCCTGGACCTTCACCTCGGCCGCAGCCGCCCGCCCGGCGGCCCTTCCCCTCAGCACCGTCCGCCTCACCCCCGACCTCGCCCTCGACGGCACCGCCCCGGCCGGAACCACGCTCCGCGTGCCGGTCACCGTCCAGGGCGCCGCCGCAGGCACCGGCGTCCGGTCCTTGAGCGTGTCGGTGTCCGCCGACAACGGCGCCACCTGGACCCGTGTCCCCGTCGTCGACGGCCAGGTGGCCTTCCGCACGCCGGCCCCCGGCCGGACCGTCTCGCTCCGCGCCGAACTCACCGACACCCGGGGCAACACCCTCACCCAGACCCAGCGCAACGCCTTCCGCACCCGCTGAACCACCCCGTCGGGCGCTCCGGGACAGGCCCGAGCCTGCCCCGGAGCGCCCGCGCGTCACCCGCCGTACGTCGCCTGCGCGTCCCCCAGGACCTCGGCGAAGTCGGCCGCGAGCCGCGTCGCGTCCCCGGGCGCGAGCCTCGCCGTGGTGATCCGTACCGCCGGCGGGGACGCCACACGGAACCGCGCCCCGGCCGCGACCCACCAGCCCTGCGTCCGCAGGCCGTTGACCACCGCCGACTCGTCCCGCACGGGCACCCACACATTGAGACCGCTCGCGCCGACCGCACGGATCCCGTGCGTGCCGAGTGCGCCGATCAGCGCCGTGCGCCGCTCCGCGTACGCCTCCTCGCCCGCCGCCACCAGGTCCCGTACGGCCCCGTCGGCGAACAGGCCGGTCACCGTCTCCTGCAGGACGTGACTGACCCAGCCCGAGGTCATCACCATCCGCCGGTCGTGCCGCGCCAGCGTCACCGCGTCGCACGCGACCCCGGCCCAGCGCAGGTCGATGCCGAGGTGCTTCGACACGGTCCGCACCTGTGCCCACCGGTCGAGCCCCGCCGCCGCGAGCGTGTACGCCGCGGCCCCGCCGACCTCCGCATTGTGGTCGTCCTCGACGACGAGCACCTCGGGGAAGCCCCGGAGCACCGCCACCAGTTCGTCCCTCCGCGCGCGCGTGAAGAACGCCCCCGTCGGACACTGCCCGCGCGGGCTGCACACCACCGCGCGCACCCCGCCCCGCAGCGCGGCCCGCAGCGACTCCGGTACGAGCCCCTCGCCGTCCACGGCCACCGGGACCGCCCGCAGCCCCAACGCGGGCACCAGGTCGAGGACATGGTGGAACCCGGGATCCTCCACCGCCACGGCGTCCCCGGGCCGCAGCTCCGTCGACAGGAGCCGCGCGATGCAGTCCAGGGCGCCGTGCGCGAACGTCACGTGCTCCGCCGACACCCCGTCCCGCTCGAACCAGGCCCTGGTCAGCGCCTCCAGGCGCGCGAGCCGGGGCGCCGCGCGATGGGAGCCGTACACCGGGTCGACGGCCGCCGGGGGCCGCAGTACGGGGAGGAAGGCCGGGTCCGGAAACCCGGCGGACAGGTCCACCAGGCCGGCGGGCACGCGCGGCGGACGCCGCGAGGCCGCCGAGGGCACCTCGGCCACCACGGTCCCGCCACGCCCGCGCGTGACGATCAGCCCCCGCTGCCGCAACTCCTTGTAGGCCGTCGCGACGGTCCCCGGACTCACCCCCAGCTCGTCGGCGAGCCGCCGCACCGGCGGCAGGGCGTCGCCCGGGGCGAGCCCGCCCTCGGACACGCCCCGCTCCACGGACGCGGCAATCCCCTTGGCCGTCGCCCCCTCGATCGCATATTGTGCTGCCACGTAATCAAGTATGTATCAATACAAAGAAGTTGGCAAGGGGGACCCATGAGCCGCAGCACCACCCGACCCGCCCGCCCGCCCCTCAAGGACCGCATCCCCGGCGGCACCGACGGCCGCCGCATGCTCGTCATCGGCTTCATCGACAAGTGCGGCACCGGACTCTGGTCCACGGCCATGGCCCTCTACTTCACCTACGTCACCGGCCTCGGCCTCGGCCAGGTCGGCCTCCTCATCGCCCTCTCCGGCGCCGCGGGCATCGCCGGCGCCCCCCTCGGCGGCCGCCTCGCCGACCGCTTCCCCCTCGTCCGCGTCATCATCTGCACCCAACTCCTCCGCGCCGCCGCCCTCCTCGCCCTCCTCACCACCGACGACTACCTGCTGCTCGTCCTCTTCTCCGCCGCCGGCGCCCTCCCCGACCGCGCCACCAACGTCCTCACCAAGCTCTACGCGGCCCGCGTCGCCGGCCCCGACCGCGTCCGCTACCAGGCCATCAACCGCACCACCTCCAACCTCGGCTGGACCCTCGGCGGCCTCGGCGCCGCAGCCGCGCTCGCCATCGGCTCCACCACGGCCTTCCAACTCCTGCTCGTCGGCGACGCCCTGTCCTACCTCGTGATGGCCGCCCTCACCCTCCGCTGCGCCGAACCCCCCGCCCCCGCCACCTCCCGCGTCGCCGCCTCCTCCACCGACCCGGCACCCACGACCAGGCCCTCCAACCCCTGGCGCGACCGCGGCTTCCTCGCCTTCACCGCCGGCGAGGCCGTCTTCTTCCTCCACGACTCGATCCTCCAGGTCGCCCTGCCCCTCTGGATCGTCCACGCCACCGAAGCCCCCGTCGGCCTCGCGCCGCTCCTGATGGTGATCAACAGCGCCCTCGTCGTGCTCTTCCAGGTCCCCCTCTCCCGCTTCGGCGCCACCACCGACGCCGCCCGCCGTCTCCTCGTCCCCCTGGCCGGACTCTTCGCCGCCGGCACGCTCGCCCTCGCCGTCTCCGCCCTCGGCGGCCGCACCCTCGCGATCACCTCCCTGATCACCGCCGCCGTCGTCCTCACCTTCGCCGAGATGATCCACACCATCGCCTCCTGGGAGATCTCCGTCGCCCTCGCCCCCGACGACGCCCAGGGCGCCTACCTCGGAGTCCACGGCCTCGCCCAGTCCACCCAGCGCTTCGCCGGCCCCCTCCTCATGACCGGCCTCGTCTCCGCAGGCCCCCTCGCCTGGCCCCTCCTCGGTGCCGCCCTCGTCGCCACCACCGCCGCCCAGAACCGCCTCGTCCGCCGACGCCTCACCCGACCGTCACTGTCAGTGGCGAAGGTTACGGTGAGTGAGCACTGATCGGAGCGTCACCAGGGGGAGACATGAACCGCACCGGAACCACCACCGCACAGCTTCGCCGCGCCCTGCGCCGCGAGGTCCCCAGCACCGTCGGACTCCTCGCCGACGAGCAGGACTTCGCCGCCATGCGCCGGTACCGCACCTTCGCCTTCGACGACCACGCCACCTACCTGCGGCAGATCGAGGCCCTCCTCAGGACCCTCGCCCACCAGGGCGGCCACACCACCGTCACCCTCTTCGACCCCGAGGAGTACGCGGCCTGGTGCGCCGAGACCGGCACCGACCCCGACCACCCCACGAGCCGCAGCCGATTCACCGCCCACCTGGCCACCACCGGCCCCCGCGTCACCTACACCGGGCAGCCCCTCACCACCCTCCTCCCCGAGCTCGTCGACACCGCCGTCCGACAGGCCACCTGGGAGTACGCCACCACCGTCCTCGCCACCGCCGGCGACTGCGCCGACTGCGGCAAGGACCTCGGCAAAGCCGCGTACGAGCGGGCGGGCCGCCTTCTCCTACGACTCCTCGACGCCGCGGGACCGGGCACCCACCACCTCGTCTGCAGCGTCCAGGCCGCCGACGACCAACTCCTCGCCGTCCTCCACGCCCACGGCACCACACCCCCCGAGGACGCCACAGGACCGGAGTTCACCGCCGTACTCGCCGCCGGCATCGCCCTCGCGGCACCCGGCGGCATCGTCCTGCGCACCACCACCCCCGGCGCCCCCGACCACCTCCACGGCTGGCGACTCGCCGACAGCACCCTGATCCCCCTCACCGAGGCCGAGGTCTTCTCCGCCTACTGCACCGACGCCCGCACCGGCGAACCCCTCTCCCCGGAACCGGGCGTCGAGTACCGCGCCGGCCACCCCCTCGCCCCCGACCCCCACGAGGACGGGACCACCCACCACTGACCCCGCACACGACGAAGGGGCTCCCCGCCACCACGTGACGGAAAGCCCCTTCGCCGAGCACCTCAGGGGATCACTCCCCGGACAGCACCGCCTGCGCGGCGATCCGCGCCTCGTGCGCCGTGTCCGCGGCCCGCGCCGCGGCCGCGGCCCGCTCGCACTGCGCCAGCGTGTACTTCGCGAGCGTCGCCCGCACGTACGGAATCGACGCCGCACCCATGGAAAGGGAGGTGACACCGAGACCCGTCAGCACACACGCCAGCAGCGGATCCGAAGCCGCCTCGCCACAGACACCACAGCTCTTGCCCTCGGCCTTGGCCGCCTCGGCGGACAGCGCCACCAGGTCAAGCAGCGCCGGCTGCCACGGGTCCTGGAGCCGCGACACCGCACCGACCTGACGGTCGGCCGCGAAGGTGTACTGCGCCAGGTCGTTGGTGCCCAGCGACAGGAACTCGACCTCCTGAAGGATCGAGCGAGCCCGCAGCGCCGCCGAGGGAATCTCGACCATCGCACCGAACTTCGCCCGCAGCCCCGCCTCACGGCACGCGTCGGCGAAGGCCTTCGCGTCCGTACGGTCGGCCACCATCGGAGCCATGACCTCGAGGTACACCGGCAGCCCCTCGGCCGCCTTCGCCAGCGCGGTCAGCTGCGTCCGCAGCACCTCCGGGTGGTCGAGCAGCGACCGCAGACCCCGCACACCGAGCGCCGGGTTCGGCTCGTCCACCGGAGTCAGGAAGTCCAGCGGCTTGTCTGCACCCGCGTCGAGCACCCGCACGACCACACGGCCCTCGGGGAACGCCTCGAGCACCTTGCGGTACGCCTCGACCTGCTTCTCCTCGGACGGCGCCTTCTTGCTGTCGTCGAGGAAGAGGAACTCGGTACGGAACAGACCGACACCCTCGGCACCGGCCTCCACCGCCGCCGGCACGTCCGCCGGACCACCGACGTTGGCCAGCAGCGGCACCTTGTGACCGTCGGAGGTCGCGCCCGGACCGCTCGACGTCGCCAGCGCCGCCTTGCGCTCGGCGGCGGCCTTAGTCAGCGCAGCCTTCTTCTCCTCGCTCGGGTCCACGAAGAGCTCACCGGTGGAACCGTCGACCGCGATGAGTGTGCCCTCGGCCAGCTCACCCGCGCCCGGCAGCGCCACGATGGCCGGCACGCCCAGCGCCCGCGCGAGGATCGCGCTGTGGCTGGTCGGACCGCCCTCCTCCGTCACGAACCCGAGCACGAGCGTCGGGTCGAGCAGCGCCGTGTCGGCCGGCGCCAGGTCCCGCGCGATCAGCACGTACGGCTCGTCGCTGTCCGGCACGCCGGGCATCGGCACACCCAGCAGCCGCGCGACGATCCGGTTCCGCACGTCGTCCAGGTCCGCGACCCGGCCCGCCATGTACTCGCCGGCACCCGCGAGCAGCTCGCGGTAGTGCGAGAAGGCGTCGTAGATACCGCGCTCGGCCGTGCTGCCGACCGCGATCCGGCGGTCGACGTCGGCGATGAGCTCCGGGTCCTGGGCGATCATCGCCTGGGCCTCCAGCACCGCCTGGGCCTCACCACCGGCCAGATTGCCCCGGGCAATCAGGTCCGCGGCCACAGCCTCCACGGCCTGACGGGCGCGCCCCTGTTCGCGCTCCGCCTCGTCCGCGGGGATCTGCTTGGCCGGCGGCTCCAGGACCGCGGTACCCATGTGCCGGACCTCGCCGATCGCCACTCCGTGGCTGACGCCGACGCCTCGCAGCGTTGTCTCCATCTCACCCGTCTCCGATTGAGCGACGGCCCCGGCCGTCGCGTTGAATGTCGAACTCGCGGTCGTCACGAGGACGTACCGGCTCAGCTCCAGCCGAAGAGCACGTCGTCGGCCTTCACATCGCCGTCCTCGACGACATCGGAGAGCGAGTCCGCGGTGGCCTCCAGGGCCACGATCGGACAGATGGGGGACTTGCCGGCGGCCTCGACCTCGGCGGGGTTCCAACGGACGACGGCCTGCCCGCGCGTCACCCGGTCACCCTTGTTGACGAGCAGCTCGAAGCCCTGCCCGTTGAGCTGGACAGTGTCGATGCCGAGGTGGGTCAGCACACCGTGTCCTTCGTCGTCCACGACGACGAAGGCGTGGGGGTGCATGGAGACGATGACCCCGTCGAGCGGGGAGACGGCCTCCGAAGCCTCACGTACGGGATCGATGGCGGTACCGGGACCGACCATCGCACCGGAGAAGACCGGGTCGGGAACTGCGGCGAGACCGATGGCGCGTCCAGCAAGCGGCGACGTCACGGTTGTCATGGGAAGCCTCCCAGGGGCGGAGATTGTGTGGCGCCGTCACTACCTGTCCTGGACGGCGTACTGTTCCGAAGCGTATGTCATAGGAAGTCCCGGTTCCGCACGAGACGTACCTGTTGTGCGGAGCTAGGGACTACCGGAAGGATTTGCCTCTACTGACGGTGGGATGTACTGTCGTACTCCTGCCTGACCCCAACGCGGCCTTGAGTCGCGGGTCGGCAGCACCTATCAAGCCAGATCCTAACCCCAGTGGTCTACACCTCTGCATGCTCGCAGGGGATGTGGTCAGGGGGACCGAGAAAGCCTGGTAATGTTCAACCCCGCCGGGAACGGAAAACGCGAAAGCGAATTCCCATCCCAGCAGCCCGCTCCAGCGGGTGGCAGAAACGGAAATCGGATCTGCTAAGCTGGAAAACGAAGGAAGCGCCCGGAGGGCCTGGAAACAGGAACGAAGGAAGCGTCCGCACCTTGAGAACTCAACAGCGTGCCAAAAATCAACGCCAGATT